>NZ_JAIZSA010000032.1:0-33131 GCF_020419825.1 Burkholderia sp. AU30198
CCTCTTACAGCACCTTGGCTTCGGTCTTCAGCTTCTCGACCAGCGTCTTCACGTCCGGCACCTTCACGCCGGCTGCGCGCTTCGGCGGCTCGACCACCTTCAGCGTCTTCAGACGCGGCGCAACGTCAACGCCCAGGTCTTCCGGCTTCACCGTTTCCAGCGGCTTCTTCTTCGCCTTCATGATGTTCGGCAGCGTCACGTAGCGCGGCTCGTTCAGGCGCAGGTCGGTGGTGATCACCGCCGGCAACGTCAGCGACAGCGTTTCCGCGCCGCCGTCGACTTCGCGTGCGACCGTGGCTTTACCGTCGGCCACCGTCACCTTCGACGCGAACGTCGCTTGCGGCAGGCCTGCCAGCGCGGCCAGCATCTGGCCCGTCTGGTTCGAATCGTCGTCGATCGCTTGCTTGCCGAGGATCACCAGTTGCGGCTGTTCCTTGTCGACCAGCGCCTTCAGGATCTTCGCGACAGCCAGCGGCTCGACGCTGTCGTTCGATTCGACGAGGATCGCGCGATCCGCGCCGATCGCCAGCGCCGTACGCAGCGTTTCCTGCGCTTGCGCGACACCCACCGACACGGCGATTACTTCGGTCGCCACACCGGCTTCCTTCAGGCGCACCGCTTCTTCAACCGCGATTTCGTCGAACGGGTTCATCGACATCTTCACGTTCGCGATGTCAACACCCGTGTTGTCCGACTTCACGCGGACCTTCACGTTGTAATCGACCACTCTTTTCACTGGCACCAGAAGTTTCATCACATGTCCTCGAAAGGTTCTGGTCAGCAGTTTGCATATCGAACGATCCTGCTGGAATTCAAGATTCTGAAACGGGGCCTTCAAACCCCTCGAATTCGTCGATCCAACATAGGCCCGAAGCCCGGCAGACGTGGCACTTCCCCACGTTAACCGGCGGTTAAACACCCATTACGCAATCGCAAATTGAGTTCGGAAAATTGCTGCGGCACGCTTGTCTCATCCGCAAACGCCGTGCACATCGGCGCATGCCGGTCACGCGATATCCCTTTCCCTACTCTCGACGTCAACCGTCCAGCCCATCATGTCAGCTAACTGGCCCGATACCATCTTCGAGCATTTCAAGTCCTCCGACGTACGTCAGGTTGCGTACGTGCCCGACGCCGGCCACAAGCGTCTCATCGAGCTTTGCGAAGGCGATTCAGAAATTCACGCCGTATCCCTCACCACCGAAGAAGAAGGCGTTGCCATGATGGGCGGCGCCTGGGTCGGCGGGCAACGCGGCGTGCTGCTGCTGCAATCGAGCGGCGTCGGCAACTGCATCAACATGCTGTCGCTGCAGCACGAGTGCCGAATGCCGATTCTGATGCTCGTCACGATGCGTGGTGAGTGGGGCGAGTTCAACCCGTGGCAGGTCGCGATGGGCAAGTCGACCCAGGCAGCCCTGGAATCCGCCGGCGTCCATGTGTACCGCGCGGACGATGCCGACGAAGTAGCCCCGACCGTCCAGGCAGCGCTGAATTTCGCGTTCAATACATCGCGTATGGTGGCCGTACTGATCGGCCAGCGCGTGATCGGCACGAAGAACTTCAAAAAGTGAGCATCGACATGACGCAACAGACCATTCCCCTGAACCGCCGGACGGCCGTTCAGCGCATCCTCCGCGATCGCGCGGATCGCGTACTGGCCGTCACCAGCCTCGGCAACCCGACCTTCGACGTTGCCGCCGCCGGCGACACGCCGCAAAACTTCTATCTCTGGGGTGCCATGGGCGGCGCCGTGACGTTCGGGCTCGGCATCGCACGCGCGCAACCGTCCAGGCGGGTCGTGGTATTCGTGGGCGACGGCGAAATGATGATGGGCCTCGGCTCACTGGCGACCGTTGGCGTCGATCGCCCGTCCAATCTGTCGATCGTCGTGATCGACAACGGTCACTATGCCGAAACCGGGATGCAGCCCGCACATGCCGGACGAGGCGTCGACGTCACGGCTGTCGCACGGGCAGCCTGCATCGAAAACGCACGCACGATCACGACGGAAGCGCAACTCGACGATTTCGTCGACGCCATCCTGAACGGTGACGGCCCGGTACTCGCAACCGTCAAGGTCAGCACCGACCCGGCTCCGGTGTGCCTGCCGCCGCGCGACGGCCCGTATCTGCGCAGCCGCTTCCGCGAAGCGCTGCTCGGGCCCGCCGCACACGCAAGCCAATAAGGCTCTTACGCCGGCAGATCGCTGTGCACGAAGGGTTCCGCCCACTGCGGAACCCTTTTTTCCATTCCTGGACGTCGCCTGTCGTCCCGGTACAATCGGCATCCGGTTCCCTTATTGCCCAGAGTCCGCATGCCGTCCCAAACCGACAAAGACATGCTCGTCGCGCTGATCAGACAGTTGGATCGCCATCCGGAGCTGCTGGAGCGAGTCTTCGACTGCCTCCCCGACGTGCTCTATTACGTCAAGGACGCCAATGCGCGCTATCTGTCCGTCAACCAGACGCTGATCGATCGAAGCGGCCTTGCACGCGACGACGTCATCGGCAAGACCGCGGACCAACTCTTTCCCGTGACCGGCGCAAGCACCGTCGCACAGGACTTGTCCGTCATCGAAAACAAGGCACCGATCGTTGACCGGCTTCGTCTCTACTCGACGGGCATCGGGCACAAATACTGGTGCCTCAGTTCGAAGTTTCCAATCGTCGACGAGAACGAAAGCGGCATCGGCATGATCGGCGTCTCCCGCGACCTGCCGCGCCCCGACGAGCGCCATCACGGATACCGGCGGCTTTTCGACTTTCTTGCCTATCTGGAACAGCACCTGAGTCAGAACATCCTCATCACGGAGGCGGCCGATCATGCATCGATCTCGGTCGACACGCTCGAGCGCCTGACACGCGAAGTATTCCACCTGACACCGAAGCAGCTACTGATGAAGATGCGAATCGATCACGCATGCAAGCTGCTCGAAACCACCGATCACAGCATTACCGAAATTGCAGCCAGCTGCGGTTACGCGGACCATAGCGCATTTACGCGCCAGTTCAAACTGGCCACGCATCTGACCCCGCGGCAGTATCGCGATGCCCGCGGACGTGGCCTTCACCCGGCCTGACGGCAACAAGATCGTCCACAAAAGAGAACGCGCCGGACACCACAACGGCGACCGGCGCGCGTGTCTCCAGTTTGGCCTTGCCACGCTCAGTAAACAGCCTCCTCAACTACCAGATTTCCGGTATTGATTCGATCAGCCGACAGCGGAGTCAGATCGATCGTCTGGTATTCACCGAACGACAGAAGTTCCGCCACGCCGCGACCGACGCCAGGGCTGTGCATCATTCCGTGACCGCTGAATCCCGCGGCGACAAACGAATTCTCTGGCCCACTTTGACCGATGAGGCCGTTGTGATCGAGCACGTTGTATTCGTAGTAGCCGGCCCACGCGTGTTCGACACGTAGCGCTTCGAAGGCCGGGATCCGTTCCGCGAGGGTCGGCCAGATAATGTCGTCGAACTCCGCGAAGTTGACGTCGAGCGGCAAGTCGTCGAGATCATGCTCGGCTGACGGCGACACAATGCACAGGAAGTGATTTTGCTCACGCCTCAAATAGATGCCCGAGGTATCGATCAAAATCGGGAGGTCCGGAATTGCGGTCGGACAGGACACGACAAATGCGCAACGTCGGCGTGGTCGAACAGGCAGATCGATTCCGACCGTACTCGCGAGCGTCGACGACCACGCACCGCCCGCATTCACGAATTGATCCCCGGCAATCAGACGGCCATCGCTCAATTCGACATGCGTGATGCGATTGCCCGTCGTACGGTATGCCGTCGCATCACCTGTTACGAACTGAACGCCAGCCTCACGTGCCCGGTTGCGATACCACTGCATCAGACTGTATCCGTCAAACCAGCCTTCCCCGGACAACCCCTCTGCTGCATATGCGAGATCGCTGACGTTCAACCACGGATAGCGTGCAATCAGCTCTTCCGGCGATCGCTCGGCGATGGCGACGCCCATCGACCGCGCCAGCGCAGTTCGCTTGCGCAGCACGGGCGCCTGGTCGGACGTACCGACGAACAGATAGCCGCAGTCGGTCAAGTCGACTCCTGCACCGAATCGCTCCTTGTCGCGTTCGATCGAACGCATGAACTCGTAGCCGAATCGCGACAACTGGATGCAGGACGGTGTGGAGAACTGTTGACGGATCGAGCTCGCCGACAGCGCCGACGATGCGATCCTGTATGTCGGATCACGTTCGATAACCCAGATCTCGCGATCCGTGCGATTCTGCTGGGCCAGGAAGTAGGCGATGGAACACCCGATTCCGCCGCCACCGGTAATGACGATTCTTTCGCTCATGACATGCCTCTTGGTGATGCGTCGTGGTTCGATGCGTCAGATCGAATTCAGGCCAGCAGCTTCGCGCATGCCGCCTCGATACGCTGGAGCGCTTCTTCCAGCTGCTCGACGGATGCGGCATATGACAGCCTGAAATACGGGGAAAGCAGGAACCCTGTCCCGGAGACGACTGCAACGTTGGCATCGTCGAGCAGGTAGCGGACGAAATCCTGATCGCTGTCGATGCGCGCACCGGACAACGTATGCCGCCCGATCAATTCCTGGCAGCCGACGAACGCATAGAACGCCCCCTCCGGCTCGCGGCATTGCAGCCCGGGAATGCGACGCAACGCTTCAACAACCTGCTTGCGTCGCTGATTGAACGCGCGTCGCGACGTCTCGACGAACTCCTGACTACCGGTGAGCGCTTCAACCGATGCGTATTGCGCGATGGACGTTGCGCTCGTGACGATCTGCCCCTGCACGAGATTCATCGCCTTGATGAGCTGCGCAGGCCCCGCTGCGTAGCCGATACGCCACCCGGTCATCGCGTACACCTTCGACACACCGTTGATGAGAAGCGTGCGTTCGTACAGGTCGGGGGCGACGTTCAGGATGTTGCTGAACGGGACATCGACGTAAATCAGCTTCTCGTAGATGTCGTCCGACAGTACCCAGACATGGGGATGCCGACGCAGCACGTCGGCGAGCGACATCAGTTCGTCGCGCGAATACACGGCGCCTGTCGGATTGGATGGCGAATTCAGCATCAACCACTTGGTGCGCGGCGTAATGGCGGCTTCGAGTTGTGCCGCCGTGAGCTTGAAGCCTGCGGTTTCCGGGCACGGGACACAGACCGGCGTACCGCCCGACATCTTCACGATCTCGGGGTAGGACACCCAGCAGGGTGTCGGCACAATCACTTCGTCACCGACGTTCAGCGACGCAAAGAACGCCGCGAAGATCGCCTGTTTCGCCCCCGATGACACGCTGATACCCGCGACCGGGTAGATCAGGCCATTGTCGTTCGCGAGCTTCGCCGCAATTGCCTCGCGCAACTCCGGGATGCCCGCCGCCTCGGTATAGCGCGTCTTGCCGTTGCGCATTGCCCGAATGGCCGCCTCCTGGATGTTTTCAGGGGTGGGAAAATCCGGCTCGCCCTGCGACAGCGATATCACGTTCCGCCCGGCCCGGCGCAGCTCCGCTGCACGCGCGGCCATCGCCATCGTCTCCGCGGGCGCGATCTGCCCGATTCTGTCCGCAATGATGTTCATTTAAGTTTTCTGGTCCGGGAAAAAAGCCGGCCCGACGCATGGACGTACGCCGGACCGGGACATCAAACTTACAGACGCTCGGCGACCGCCTTGATCTGCATGAACTGAAGCAGGTAGTCCGGGCCACCGGTCTTCGTGTCGGTACCGGTGAGATTGAAACCGCCGAACGGCTGGATCCCGACGAGCGCGCCGGTGCATTTGCGGTTGAAGTACAGGTTGCCGACATGGAACTCGCGGCGAGCGATTTCGATGCGCTCGCGGTCGTTCGAGAACAGCGCGCCAGTCAGGCCGTAAACCGTGTTGTTCGCGACCTGCAGGCCTTCGGCGAAGTCCTTCACGCGGATCGCCGCGACGAACGGACCGAACACTTCCTCCTGCGCGATGCGCGCAGTCGGCGACACGTCGCCGAAGATCGTCGGCTCGATCAGGTAGCCCGGTGCGTCGGCAACCTTGCCGCCCGTCAGCAGCTTGCCCTCGCCGCGGCCGACGTCGATGTACGACTGGACCTTCTTGTACTGCATTTCGTTGCACACGGGCCCGAGGCTCGGGTTGTTTTTCGCCTCGTCGACGACCAGCTTCTTCGTACGCTCGATCACGCGCTCGATCAGCGCGTCATAGACGGAATCCACCACGATCAGGCGCGAGCAAGCCGAGCATTTCTGGCCGGAATAGCCGAACGCAGCCTGGATCACGCCCGTTGCGGCGTCGTCCAGATTGGCGGTCTCGTCAACCAGGATGCCGTCCTTGCCGCCCAGTTCCAGGAAGACGCGCTTGAACCACTTCTGCCCCGGCGCGAGCTTCGCCGCCGATTCGTTGATCGCCGCACCGGTCGCGAGCGACCCGGTGAAATTGACGAAGCGGGTGCGCGGATGCGCGACGAGATACGAGCCGACGTCGCGCCCCGAGCCCGGCAGATAGTTGACGACTCCCGGCGGCAGACCGGCTTCCTCGAAGATGTCGCACACCTTCGCCAGCGACACGATCGTGTCCTCCGCCGGCTTGCACACGACGGTGTTGCCGACGACGATCGCACCCACGGTCATGCCGGTCATCAGGGCCATCGGGAAGTTCCACGGCGAAATCGTCACGCCGGCACCGAGCGGAATGTAGAAGCTCTCGTTCTCTTCACCCGGATAGTGGATCAGCGAACCCAGTCCACCGACATGGGTCAGCGCCTGCCGTGCGTAGTACTCGGTGAAGTCGATCATCTCCGCGACTTCAGCGCTGGCCTCGACATAGTTCTTGCCGATCTCGTAGACGAGCCATGCTTCGAGTTCGCGCTTGCGGCGACGCATGATCGCAGCCGCCTTCAGCATCACGCGCGAGCGATCTTCCTGCGTCCAGCGCTTCCACGATTCGAACGCCTTCCACGCCGCATCGAGTGCCGCATCGGCATGCTGCTGCGTTGCCTTCGCCGAATAGCCGACGATCTCCGCCGGATTCGACGGGTTCGTCGAGACAAGCTTGTCGTCCGTCATGACGCGCTCGCCATTGATGATCAGAGGATACGTCTCGCCAAAGCGCGTACGCACCTTGTCGAGCGCACCGCGCATGTCGGCGACGGCGGCGTCGGTGTCAAAGAGGTCGAACGGCTCATTCTTGTACGGTGCAATCAACATCGCTATCTCCTGTAGAGGGCAGTCGGATCGACGGAGGCCTCATTGCGCTCCCCCGACGTTGAGCGGATTGTCGATCGACGAAAACGAGCCGTCTTGATTTGCGTCGAGATTATTTTGCGGAATTCTGCACAATCAACCATCGACAACCATGCCACTTACCCTCTATATACGCATAAATATGCGGCTCACGTGGAAATATAAGCCCGTATATGGAATCCTTACTTTTGCGGATTTTTTCCTGTTGCTATGATTCGCTCATCGGCACGCCAAAGCAAAGAGGCAAATTATGGGAATGCATTTCGATCTGGTCGATCTCCGCCTGATGAGCGCCATCGCGGAAACGAACAGCCTGACACGCGGCGCCGAGCGCTCGTGCATGTCGGTACCCGCCGCCAGCACGCGCATCAAGAACCTTGAAGAGAGCATGGGCGCGAAGCTGCTGTTCCGGACGAGCCAGGGTGTGACGCTCACCCCGCCCGGGCAGGCGTTCCTGCATCATGCGCGGCTCGTGCTGTCGCAACTCGAGCACTTGCGCGGCGACATGCAGGAATACGCGCGCGGCATCAAGGGTCACATTCGATTGTTCGCCAATACCACCGCGACCACCGAGTTCCTGCCGAACGACCTGCGAGACTTTCTTGCAACCCATCCGGACGTCAATATCGGCCTGAAGGAACGACTGAGCCACGATATCGTCCGCGCGATCAGCGAAGGGTGGGCGGACGTCGGCATCGTGGCGGGAGAGGTCAGGACCGAATCGTTGATGACGCTGCCCTATCGCAGGGACAAGCTGATCCTCGCCGTCCATCCGTCACATCCGCTGGCCGACCGCGAATCGATTCCGTTCGCCGAGACCACCGGCTTCGACTTCATCGGGCTCCCGGAAGCGAGCGCGATCCATACCTTCCTCAATCGCGTCGTCAACGATCTCCACAAGACGCTTCAGGTGCGGATCGAAGTGGGCAATTTCGAGGCACTGTGCCGCATGGTCGAAGCGAACGTAGGTATCGGCGTGCTGCCATTCTCGTCGGCGGCACGCTATGCGCGGCTCATGAACGTCAAGCTCGTAACGATCGAGGACGACTGGGCAACCCGCAATCTGCTGATCTGCATCCGCAGCCTCGACCTGTTGCCGTCGTTCGCGCGCGAACTCGTCGATCAGCTCACCGGCAAGGCCCAGGACGACGACCATCTGCACGATGCCGGCCAGGTTGCCGTGACACCTTAAACGCCACTTAAAGCCCCGTTTCCAAAGCACAAATTGTCGCCGGCATCCCGGTGCGTCACGCTTGCAGCAACGACGCATTTTTTGGGAAACCGACGACATGTCTGCAGCATTCGACTCCCTTCGCGACTGGATCGGGCGCACACAATCCGAACGCGAAACCGTCTCGCCTCGGCTCGCCGCGCAGCTCGCCGCGTTGCTCGATCACGAAGCAACGCTCGAGCCGGGCGATGCGCTTCCGCCGCTCTGGCACTGGGCACTCTTTCCCGCCATTGCTCGTCAGTCGCACGTTGGCGTCGACGGACACCCCACGCGAGGCGGATTCCTGCCCCCCGTCCCGTTGCCGCGCCGCATGTGGGCCGGCAGCCGGGTGCAATTCGAACGTCCGGTTCGAATCGGTCACGAGGTCACGCGGACGTCGCAGATCGTCGACGTTGGCGCGAAGGAAGGACGCAGCGGACAACTGGTGTTCGTTCGTGTTCGTCACCAGCTCGAAGATGTCGAAGGCGGGCTACTGTCTGAAGAGCAGGACATCGTCTACCGCGACGCACCTCGGGTACCGAGCTCCCCGGATAGCGGAATCGACGCGCCAGGCGACGGCACGTGGCGGCGCCTGATCGTGCCCGACCCCGTGCTGCTGTTCCGCTATTCGGCCGTGACCTACAACGGCCACCGGATCCACTACGACCGTCCGTACGCTACCGAGCAGGAAGGGTATCCCGCGCTGGTCGTCCACGGTCCGCTGACCGCCACGCTCCTCGTCGATCTCGTCCGCCGCAACCTGCCGCGCGCACAGATCGCCGGATTTTCATTCAAGGCTATCGGCCCGCTCTTCGACAACGAACCGTTCTACGTGTGCGCAACCCACGACCCGGCGTCGCCCGAGATTCACATCTGGGCGGAAAGCGCCCGTGGTCGGCTATGCGTCGATGGGCGCGTGACGCTGACCGAAGCCCATCCCGCCACAGGAAACTAAGAGGAGATTCACGTGTTCGATATCGCCGCACCGCACCAAGAGATTCGCGAGGCCATTCGCGACCTGTGTTCGAACTTCCCGCCGGAGTATTTCCGCAAGATCGACGAAGAACGCACCTACCCGGAAGCCTTCGTCCAGGCGCTGACCGATGCAGGTTGGCTTGCCGCCCTGATTCCGCAGGAATATGGCGGATCCGGTCTCGGCCTGACCGAGGCATCGGTGATCATGGAGGAAATCAATCGCAGCGGCGGCAACTCGGGGGCCTGCCACGGTCAGATGTACAACATGGGCACGCTGCTGCGCCATGGCTCTGTCGAGCAGAAGTCGAAGTATCTGCCGCAGATCGCCAGCGGCAAGCTCCGGTTGCAATCGATGGGCGTGACCGAACCCACGACGGGCACCGACACGACGAAGTTGAAGACGACAGCCATTCGCAAGGGCGATCGCTACGTCGTCAACGGACAGAAGGTCTGGATCTCGCGCGTCCAGCATTCCGATCTGATGATTCTGCTGGCTCGTACGACGCCGATCGACCAGGTAGCAAAGAAATCCGAAGGTATGTCGATTTTCCTCGTCGATCTTCGCGAGGCAATCGGCAACGGCATGACGGTGCGCCCGATCCCGAACATGGTGAATCACGAGACGAACGAATTGTTCTTCGACAACCTCGAGATTCCCGCGGAAAACCTGATCGGCGAAGAAGGCAAGGGCTTCAAGTACATCCTCGACGGCCTGAACGCCGAACGGACGCTGATCGCTGCCGAATGCATCGGCGACGGGTACTGGTTCCTCGACAAGGTCTCGAAGTACGTGAAGGAACGCGTCGTGTTCGGTCGGCCGATCGGTCAGAACCAGGGCGTGCAGTTCCCGATCGCGCGCGCCTACGTGAACGTCGAGGCCGCGAGCCTGATGCGCTACAAGGCATGCGAGCTGTTCGACGCGAAGCAGCCGGCCGGTGCGCAAGCCAACATGGCCAAGCTGCTTGCGGCCGACGCATCGTGGGAAGCCGCGAACGCATGCCTGCAGTTCCACGGCGGTTTCGGCTTCGCGAACGAATACGACGTCGAGCGCAAGTTCCGCGAGACGCGCCTGTATCAGGTCGCCCCGATCTCGACGAACCTGATCCTGTCGTACGTCGCCGAGCATCTGCTCGGTCTGCCGCGATCTTTCTAGGAGCGCGCCATGAAACCCCTGACCGGCATCAAGGTCATCACGCTCGAGCACGCGATCGCGGCACCTTTCTGCACACGGCAGCTCGCCGATCTCGGCGCACGCGTCATCAAGGTCGAGCGTCCCGGCGTGGGCGATTTCGCACGCGCCTATGACGAGCGCGTCAACGGCGAAGCATCGCACTTCGTCTGGTGCAACCGTTCCAAGGAAAGCCTGACGCTCGACGTGAAGGCGCCGGATGCCAACGCTGTACTCGGAAAACTGCTTGCCGACGCCGACGTGCTCGTGCAAAACCTCGCACCCGGTGCAGCGGCACGCCTCGGCCTGTCCTACGACGCGCTGCATGCGTCTCATCCCGGGCTGATCGTCTGCAACATCTCGGGCTATGGGCCGGACGGCCCGTATCGCGACAAGAAGGCCTACGACCTGCTGATCCAGAGCGAATCCGGCTTTCTGTCCGTAACAGGCGGCCCGGATTCGCCGGCAAAGGCCGGCTGTTCGATCGCCGACATCGCCGCTGGCATGTACGCATACACGAACATCCTGGCCGCACTGCTCGAACGATCCAAGACCGGGCGCGGCAAGCAGATCGACGTCTCGATGCTCGAGAGCATGGTCGAATGGATGAACTATCCGATGTACTACGCATTCGACGGCGCATCGCCTCCCCGTCGGGCAGGCGCGGCACACGCCACGATCTATCCGTACGGCCCCTTCCCGGCCGGAGACGGCAAGTCGGTGATGCTCGGCCTGCAGAACGAGCGTGAATGGGCCGCATTCTGCGAGCACATCCTTCATGTGCCGCAACTGGCGGCAGATCCTCGCTTCAACTCGAATGCGAAGCGCGTGGCGTCACGCGATGCGCTGTGCGCGATCATCGTCGATGCATTCTCGAAGCTCACTGCTGCGGAAGTCGTCGATCGACTCGACACCGCGCAGATCGCCAATGCCCACATGAACGAGATGGCCGACGTCTGGGCGCATCCGCAGTTGCGCGCGCGCAACCGGTGGGTCGAAATCGATTCTCCTGCCGGCCGCATCCCGGCGCTCCTTCCGCCCGGCGTCGATCACGCGGAAGACGTTCGCATGGATGCCGTCCCCGCCCTGGGGCAACACACCGATGCCCTTCTCCACGAACTCGGTTTCACCGACGCAGACGTTCGCAGATGGCGCGACGCGTGCGTGATCTAACCCGCAACCGCAAGCGACTCGAACATGACCCATACCCAAACTCTCGCGAACTTCGCGGCACAACTCCGCTTCGACCAGATTCCCGTCGACGTGATTCGTCGCACCGAAGACCTTTTACTCGACTGGTACGGCTCGACACTCGCGGGCCGTGGTGCCCGCCCGGTGGAAACCATCCACGCGCTCGCGTTCAAGTTCGGGCCCGCATCCGGACCGTGCGAAGTGCTGATTTCGCGGCGCACGACAAGCTCGTTTTTCGCTGCGCTGGTCAATGCGGCCGCCTCGCACTTTGCCGAGCAGGACGATCTCCACAACAGTTCCGTATTGCATCCGGCCACGGTCGTCTTTCCCGCCGCATTGGCCGCCGCGCAATCACTCGGGCGCAGCGGAAAAGAGTTCTTGACCGCATGCGTCGCGGGCTATGAAGTCGGCGTGCGGGTCGGCGAATTCCTTGGCCGCTCCCACTACAAGACGTTTCATACCACCGGTACCGTCGGCACGCTTGCTGCCGCCGCAGCAGTCAGCCACTTGCTGAACCTCGACGGTGAACAAATGCTGCACGCGTTCGGCTCGGCCGGTACGCAAGCGGCGGGTCTGTGGCAATTCCTCAAGGATGCGGCAGATTCGAAACAGTTGCATACCGCAAAGGCCGCAGCAAGCGGCCTTTTCGCGGCCTATCTCGCGGCAGAGGGTTTCACCGGCGCGGCAGACATTCTCGAAGGCGAGAAGGGAATGGGCGCGGGGATGTCAGACCAGACGTACCCGGACAAATTGGTTGATCGGCTCGGCACACGCTGGGCACTGGCCGAAACCTCGTTCAAGTACCACGCGTCGTGCCGACACACCCATCCGGCTGCCGACGCGTTGTTGCAAATCATCGAGCGCAATGCGCTGAAGCCGGACGACATCGAACGTGTGGTCACGCATGTTCACCAGGCCGCAATAGACGTCCTCGGGCCGGTCGTGAATCCGCAGACGGTCCATCAGGCGAAGTTCTCGATGGGGACGGTGCTCGGCCTCGTAGCGGCCTACGGGCATGCCGGCGTGCGCGAGTTCGACGCACATTACGCGTCGCCCGACATCGTGCGCTTCCGCGACAAGGTTCGAATGGAACTCGACCCGGAAGTCGACTCCGCCTATCCGGCACGCTGGATCGGCAAAGTGACCGTGACGACGAAGGACGGCCGCACCCTGGAGGGCCGCGTCGACGATCCGAAGGGCGACCCCGGCAATACGTTGTCGCGTGCTGAACTGGAACACAAGGTTCGCACGCTCGCGCTGTACGCCGACGCGGCAACGGAAGCCGAAGTTACCGAATCCATCGGGAAGATCTGGGCCATCGCTGACGCCACGGTCGTTCCGTCACTGCTCGCCTCACAAAACCCGGAGAATCGACATGTCTGAGCTCGCCCCCCGTTCCTATCTGTTTGTTCCCGGCAATCGACCGGATCGCTTCGCGAAGGCCGCCGCCTCGGGCGTCGACGTCGTGGTGATCGACCTCGAAGATGCGGTGCCGCCTGCGGAAAAGAAGGTCGCACGCGCCGCGCTTGCCGAGTGGCTGGCATCCAACGACACACCGGTGGCCGTGCGTATCAACGACGTCAACAGCGAATGGTTCCGCGAGGATATTGCGCTGTGCCGCGCACCGTCCGTCAAGACGGTCATGCTGCCGAAAACCGAACGCATCGACGACATCTTCCTCTGCGAGTTCGCCGGCAAGCCGACCGAAGTGCTGCCGATGATCGAAACGGCGCAGGGCTTCCGCAACGTGGTCGCCATCGCTCAGCACCGACTGACGACTCGCCTCGTGTTCGGCAACATCGACTTCCAGCTCGATCTGTCGATCGACGGCGACGACGAGCAGTTGCTGTATTTCCGATCGCACATCGTGCTGGCGTCCCGCCTCGGCAACTTGTTGCCGCCCGTCGACGGTGTGAGCCTCGCACTGGATGATCCTGCGCAGATCGAGCGCGACACGCTCCGCGCGAAGCGACTTGGCTTCGGCGCAAAGCTTTGCATTCATCCGAAGCAGGTCCAGGCAGTCAACGCCGCGTTCCTGCCGACGGAAAAAGAGATCGAATGGGCGCGCAAGGTTGTCGATACGGCCTGCGCATCGCACGGCGCAGCCGTCGCAGTCGACGGACGCATGGTCGACCGTCCGGTCATTCTCAAGGCGCAGGAAATTCTCGCGGAATCGCAACGACGTGCGGTGGCCGCGCCCTAACCGAATGGAGGCAGGAACGATGGAACGCTTTGAAATGGTCATCGACGGACGAAACTGTCCGTCGTCATCCGGCGAATGGTTCGAGACTGAAAATCCGTACACCGGCGAACCGTGGGCAATGGTTGCGAAAGGGACCGCCGCCGACGTCGACCGCGCCGTCCAGGCCGCACACACGGCCTTCACGTCCGGCCCGTGGGCACAAATGACGCCGAGCCAGCGCGGCCAACTGCTGCATCGTGTCGGCGACCTGATCGCTCGCGACGCGAAACGGCTCGCCGAACTGGAGGTGCGTGACAATGGCAAGCTGATGGCCGAAATGTATGGCCAGTGCCAGTACATCCCGCAGTGGTACTACTACTTCGGCGGCCTGGCCGACAAGATCCAGGGCGCGGTGATTCCGCTCGACAAGAAGGGCTACTTCAATTTCACGCGCAACGAGCCGCTCGGCGTCGTCGCCGCGATCACGCCGTGGAACTCTCCGCTACTGCTCGCCACATGGAAGATCGCACCGGCGCTCGCGGCCGGCTGCACGGTCGTGATCAAGCCGTCCGAGTTCACATCGGTGTCGACGATCGAGTTCGTGAAACTGTTCGAAGAAGCCGGCTTCCCGCCGGGCGTGGTGAACGTCGTCACTGGCTTCGGAGCCGACGTGGGCGCGCCACTCGTCGAGCATCCCCTCGTCAAGAAGATCACGTTCACAGGCGCGGATTCGACCGGGCGCGCGATCAACGAAGCCGCCGCACGACAGTTCAAGCACGTGAGCCTCGAGCTCGGCGGCAAGTCGCCGAATATCGTCTTCGAAGATGCAGACCTCGACGACGCGGTGAATGGTGCAGTTTCCGGGATCTTCGCGGCAACGGGACAGACCTGCATCGCCGGCTCGCGGCTACTGGTCCAGGAAAGCATCTACGACTCGTTCGTCGAGCGCCTGTTGGCACTTGCCCGCACCGCGAAGATGGGCGATCCCGCATCGCTCGAGACGCAGGTTGGCCCAGTGACGACCCGTCCGCAATACAAGAAGGTGCTCGCGTACATCGACATCGCGAAGGAAGAAGGCGCGAAGCTGCTGCTCGGTGGCAAGCCCGGCAGCGACCAGGCGTGCGGTAACGGCTGGTTCGTCGAACCGACGATTTTCGGCGACGTGCGCAACGACATGCGGATCGCGCAGGAGGAAGTGTTCGGCCCGATCCTGTCGATCATCAAGTTCAAGGATGAAGACGACGCGGTGCGTATCGCGAATGACGTTCGCTTCGGGCTGGGCTCGGGTGTCTGGACCAAGGACATCGGCCGCTCGCTGCGCGTCGCGGAGCGCATCCAGGCGGGCATGGTGTGGGTCAACAGCTATCGCGCGGTAAGCTACATGTCGCCGTTCGGCGGGTATAAGGATTCCGGGCTCGGGCGCGAGAACGGCATCGACGCGATCCGCGAGTACCTGCAGACGAAGAGTGTGTGGATCAATACCGGCGTGAAGACAGCCAATCCGTTCGTCATGCGGTAGTACCACGGGGTGGGCGGGGCGCCCGCCCCGTCTCGAAAAAGAGCCGACGCCATTCGCCCCATTCCGGCCCCCCCACCCCGGCCTGCTTCACGCCCGGCCTGTGACGCCACACCGGAACAGCACACCTCGGTTTTTACAGCTCGGCCTCCAGGCAATCGAATCGACCAATCTCTCCGGCAAACAAGAGACCGACGCTATCGCGCGTACTTGAATGTCCCCTGTGCGGTAGCGATCAGGATGCGACCGTCGACCCATGCTTCACCGCGGCAGAAGTAGATCGATTTGCCTTTACGCTCGAGAATGCCCTTGGCCGCGACCTGCTGCCCGATGCCCCGATCCAGGTAGTTGATCGTCAAGGACAGCGTGAAGCCGTGAACCGTTTCGCCCGACTCACTGTGCAGCCCGGCATAACCACAGGCAGCATCCAGCAGCGTCGCGACGGCACCACCCTGCAACACGCGTTGCCGATTCAGATGCGTCGCGCTGATCGGCATCGCGATCTCCGCAAATCCGTCTTGCCATTCGGTCAAGGTCGCACCCAACGCTTCGAGAAACGGATTATCGAGTTCGTGACGGATCATCGGATCACTCCATGCGTGAAGTACGCGCGCGCTACATTGGTCAGTCGCGACGGCAAGGGAGGTGGGAGGGGATACGATCTAACGGTACAACGACATTCGAACATGCCGCCGTGTTTCCTGAAAGGATAAAAAAACGTGCCGCCCGTCGGGCGGCACCAAGGACGAATGTCTCCGTTCCGTGCCGATCAATTCCGGCACCGATCGGATGGCCCCATCGTCGTAGCCAGGAGCACAAGTGTGCGCGGGTCGACACGCGACACCGAACGACCGTGTCTTACTCTTTTCGTGCGCGAACCTGAAGATTGACGCCGGCGCCCGCTTTCGCCGTATCGAAGTACGTGAAACCACTGCCGTCCGGCAACCGCCCGCGACCGAGTACCGCGATACCCGCCCCGGTTGCAACGGCTTCCGCTGCGTCGACGTCCGAAACCGCGAACCCGAGATGGAACACGCCTTCACCGTGGCTTTCCAGAAAGCGCTTTTGCGGCGTGTCACCGTCACCCGGTTCGCAGAGCTGGAACTGGACGTTGTCGACGTTCGCGAACTTGTACTTCAGCTTCAGAAAGGCATCGCGATCGTAGCCGTCGAGCTTGAACGCATCGAGAGGCGGGAAGTCCGTCCACGGGCCGATACCGGCGGATTCGTAATACGCAGTGGCCACATTCATGTCACGAACAACGATACAGACGTGATGCAGCTTCCGGAAAATGTCGGGTTTGCTCATGGTGACACCAGTCGAAATACGAAAGGAAAGCAGGTGGGGTAGTGCGACAGGAATGCCTCCCGTCGCTCCCGTCCATCCATTCAGCCAAACTTGGCGACGTTCGGTGCCGTAAATTGGTCCGCCGCCTCTTCCCGGCTCTGTCCCGCGCCCGGGTTCCATTGGAAGCCAGACCGGGCGATCACACCCGGCTTCAGACGTTGGTCGGTACCGTAGTCCTCGAACGGATGGAAGAACAGCGACGGCGTCTGCTCGAGCGTTCGCAGCCGTTCTCCGTACGACGCCAGATACGCCGCCCGCTCCTCAGCCGACACGCGCGCCGGCATCCACGACACGTGCGGAGGCAGCACGTCGAAACCCAGGTACTTGAAGATCCCGTTATGGATCGGCCACAGCAGGTGGTTGATATCGCCGTCGACGCCATCCGGCTCGTACAGGCTCGACGCCGTACCCGTCGTGGTCGAGATCATCGCCTTGCGCCCCTTGAACATGCCGGTATCGTATTTGCGCCCGGTCGCGTACGCGAAGCCACGCGTCATCACGCGATCAACCCAGCCTTTCAGGATCGCCGGCATGCCGAACCACCACATCGGGTACTGGAAAATGATCAGATCCGACCAAAGCACCTTCTCTTGCTCGGCGGCCACATCCGGCGTCGGCTGCGACGTCGCAAACATGTGCTCCTGCTCGGCTGACAGGTCCAGATAATCGGGGTTCGCACGCGGGCCGGTGAAATCATCCAGACCGAGATCCGGCCGCCATTTCATCTGATACAGATCCGACACGCGGATCTCGTGCCCGAGCGCGGTCAGCGTCGCGACAGCTTTGTCCTTCAACGCACCATTGAACGACTTCGGTTCGGGATGGGCAAAGACGATCAGCACCTTCATGTTCTTACTCCGTCAAGATCGATCGGGACACATGTCCGACATGAACACCGGAGCGCCGTAGCTCCGATCTATTGGCGTCAATTCTGAACCGGTTCTCGGCAGCCGTCTTGTGACAGAGCGGTAACTTTTTGCGGAATTTTGCACAGTCGAGCGATGCAAACCAAAGCATATTGATTACCGTGCTGGGATTCGTCTGAATTGGCAATACCCGGCCACACGGAGTCCCGCACAATCGACGGGGCAGTCGGTGCTGCTACGTCGCCCCGCCGATTGACCGGCACCGGCGCCCCTGGCCCCGGTGCGATCGGTCACGCCGCGTCGAGCTGCGCTGTATCGCCCTCCAGATACGCCGCACGCACGGCCGGATCTGCCAGCAACGAAAGCCCGTCTCCTTCGAGCGCGATGTGCCCGTGCTGAATGACGTACCCCCGATGCGCGACTCGCAGTGCATGATGAGCATTCTGCTCAACGAGCAGAATCGTCATTCCATACTGCGTGTTGAGCTCGCGGATCACCGAAAAGATCTTCTTGATGTAGATCGGCGCCAGGCCAAGCGACGGCTCGTCGAGCAGCAGCAGCCGCGGATGCGACATCAACGCCCGTGCGATCGCCAGCATCTGCTGTTCGCCGCCGGACAACGTTCCGGCACGTTGGGATGCCCGGCTGCCGAGAATCGGGAACATCCCGACCATTCGCTCGATGTCCTGCGACGTCTGCCGATCCCGGGATGTATCCCCCATCAGCAGGTTCTCCATCACCGTCATGCGCTGAAATATACGTCGCCCTTCCGGGACGATCGCGATATCGAATTTCGCGATCTCGTGCGACGGCCGCTTGGTGATGTCACGTCCTTCGAACACGATCGAACCGCCGCTCGCGCGCGGATAGCCAAAGATCGTGTTCATCAGCGTCGACTTGCCGGCGCCGTTCGCACCGATCAACGTGACGATCTCACCCTCGTTCACCTCGACGTTGACGTGATGCAATGCCTGCACGCTGCCATAGTGCGCGGACAATTCCGAAATCTTGAGCATGAAAGAATTCCTCGCGTAGTCAGGCCTGCTGGTCCGATGTTTCGCTTTCCTCTTCGCCGAGGTAGGCCGCAATCACGTCAGGATTTGCCTTCACCTCGGCAGGGGTGCCCTCGGCAATCTTCTTGCCGTGATTGAGCACGACGATGTGATCCGAGACCTTCATGACCACGCTCATGTCGTGCTCGATGAGCAACACGCCGATACCCCTGTCCCGAGCAAGAGACGAAAGCAGCGCGGTCAATGCTGCGGATTCACGCGGATTCAGCCCGGCAGCGGGTTCGTCGAGGCAAAGCAGAATCGGATCAGCGCACATAGCGCGAGCAATCTCGATGCGACGCTGAACACCATACGGCATGTCGCCTGCCGGCTTGTCGGCAAGGTCTCGCAGATTGAGTCGCTCGAGCCATTCCATTGCCTTCGCAACGGCATCGCGGCTGGCAGAGCGATATCCTCGCAGGTTCAGCGCACCGGAAATCGAAAAGCGCGACGCCTTCTGGAGCGCGTTGTGCTGGGCGATCATCAGGTTCTCGAGAACGGTCATGCGCGGAAAGAGCCTGATGTTCTGAAAGGTCCGTACCACCTGTCCGACACGTGCAACGTCCGCGTTTCGCATCGCATCCAGGCGCAACTTCCCGCGCGTGGGATGCTCCAGGGCAATCGCGCCCGACGTTGGCTTATAAAAACCGGTCAGGCAATTGAAGAACGTCGTTTTGCCTGCGCCATTCGGACCGATGACCGAGGTCACCTCGCCGGCGCGCGCGGTCATCGACATATTTTCGATCGCGCGAAGCCCACCGAACTGCATCACGATGTTTTCGACGTGCAGCAGCGGTCCGCGTTCGGCAGGCGATTCGCACCGACCCAGTCCGGCGGGGGCGCTTTCAAAAATCAGCGGCGTCATCGGATCCATCATTTGCCCTCCGCAGGTGCCGTAATCGTTGCGCGACGGTGACTGATCAGCCCACCGGGCCGGACGATCATGATCAATACCATCGCAAGACCGAACAACAGCATTCGATATTCAGAGAAATCTCGTCCGAGCTCAGGAAGCACGACGAGCACGGCGGCCGCGAACACGACGCCAAGCTGGCTGCCCATGCCACCGAGGACGACGATCGCAAGAATCGTGGCCGATTCCGAGAACGTAAAGCTCTCCGGAGAGATGAAGCCCTGGCGGGCGGCGAAGAACACACCGGCAAATCCGGCGAGCATCGCTCCGATCGCGAACGCGGACAACTTGATGTTCGTTACGTTGAGCCCCATCGCCTTGCAAGCAATCTCGTCCTCCCTGATCGCTTCCCATGCCCGACCGACAGGCAGCCGGCGCAGGCGGGAAACAAACAGGTTCGTCAGCAGCGCCATCCCGAGGATCAGGTAGTAGAGAAACACGATCCGTTGCTGCGGGGAGTATTCGATGCCGAACAGGCTCGAGAAGGTCGGACCGTCCGCCGACGCTTGCATCGGCAGCCCGAAGAACGTCGGCTTCGGAATCGAAGAGACACCGTTCGGCCCACCGGTAACGTCGCCCCAGTTGATCAGTATGAGCCGGATGATCTCTCCGAAGCCGAGCGTGACGATCGCAAGATAGTCGCCTCGCAACCGCAGCGTCGGATAGCCGAGGATCATCCCGAAAGCCGCGGCGAGGCCGCCCGCGATCGGCAGGACTTCCCAGAATCCGAGACCGAAATGGGTCGACAGCAATCCGTACGAATAAGCCCCGACCGCATAGAACGCGACGTATCCCAGATCGAGCAGACCTGCGAGACCGACGACCACGTTCAGTCCCCAGCCGAGCATCACGTAGATCAGCACCGTCGTCGCCGTGTCGACCACGTAGCGATTGCCGGAGAACATCGCCGGCAACACGATCGCGAATGCGACGGCACACGTCCCGATCCAAGTCAGCCTTGACGAGGACACCGCGGCCTGTTTGCCCTTCTGAACGCGACTCTTCCTGATATTCGCTGCATATTCCAGCAGACACTGCAGTGCCATGCGCCCAACAAACGCGGCGATCACAAACGCACCGAGCAACGGCCAACGGGTCTGCACCTGAAGACCGCCTGAGCCGTCGTGCGTCGTGAGCCCGAGCATCGGCAGCCCGACGACTGCGGCGACAATCGCTGCGCCCAGCGCATCGCGAATGCGAAATGGAAGATTGACTTGCTTGGACATCGTCGTACTCATCAGACTTTCTCCACCTCTGGGCGGCCGAGCAGCCCGGACGGCCGGAACATCAGGAACACGATCAGAATCACGAACGTCGCCACGTCCTTGTATTCCGGCGACAGATAAGCGGACCAGAAGGCCTCGATCAGGCCGATGATGACGCCGCCCAGCATCGCGCCGGGAATCGAGCCAATACCACCGAGCACCGCCGCCGTGAATGCCTTGATGCCGGCAATGAAGCCGATCGAGAAGTCGACGACACCGTAATAGAGCGTGACCATCACGCCGGCGACAGCCGCAAGTCCGGCGCCAATCATGAACGTCACGGAAATGATGCGATCCGCGTCGTAACCCAGGAATCGCGTCATCCGTTGATCCTGTTCGCACGCGCGTTGCTGTCTGCCGAATGAAGTTTTGTGGATGAACAACGTGAATGCACCCATGAGCGCAATCGTCACGATGACGATCAGGATCTGAATGTTCGACAGATAAACATCGTGACCTGCGCTACCCATCGGTATATTGATGCCGCCCGTAACGACAGGTTGAACCGACTTGACGCGTGCGCCCTGCGTGAGTTGAACCATGTTCTGCAGGAAGATCGACAGGCCGATCGACGAAATCAGCGGCGCAAGACGATTCGAGCCGCGCAGCGGGCGGTAGCCGACCCGTTCGACCGTCCAGCCGAACGCGGACGTCAGCACGATCGCGACAATCAGCGTCACGCCAATAGCGAGCACCACTGAGGAAACGCCGCCCGAAGTGAGCAGCGTAAGGCACGTTACGGCAATGAACGCGCTCACCATGTAGATGTCTCCGTGAGCGAAGTTGATCATGCCGATGATGCCGTAGACCATCGTATAGCCGATTGCGATCAGACCGTATATCGCCCCCAAGGTCAAACCGTTGATCAGCTGCTGTAACGCCTGACTCATAGCTTCTCCGATACATCTCGTTGCAGCACGGCAGCCCGCCCCGTGCGGGCCGCCGCGCCCTTCATGCGATATGCGTTGCCGTCCGCATCACTTGACGTAGTCGTAGCTGTTTCCGTTCCATCTGTAGACGACGTAGCCCGGATTCTTCAGATCGCCTTTCGAATCGAACTTCAGCTGACCGACGACGGTATCGAACGTACCGTCATGGAGTTGCTTCACGACTGCGGCGTAGTCGGTGCTCTTCGCACGCTTTGCGGCATCCGCGTATGCCTGCATGGCCGCGTAGGAATAGAGCATGTAGCCTTCGGGTTCGATCTTTTGCGCGCGGAAGGCAGCGACCACCTTCGATGCAGCAGCGCTCTTGCGCGGATCGGGCGGGAACGTGAACAGCACCTTGTTGATCTGCGGGCCTGCGGCATTGACCAGCTCGTTGTTGCTGAGCGTGTCACCGCCGATCACTGTCAGATCGAGACCAGCCTGCGCGGCCTGGCGCAGGATCAGCGCAACCTCCTGGTAATAGCCGCCGTAGGCCAGAACCTGCACACCGGCGACCTTCATCTTGCTGATCAACCCGGAATAATCGCGCTCACCTGCCGTGATGGACTGACGCAACGCGACAGGCGTCTGCTTTGCCGCGAGTCCTTTTGCGATTTCATCGGCCAGGCCACCGCCGTATGCGGTCTTGTCGTCGATGACGGCAATCTTCTTGCCTTTGAAGTGGTCCGCGATATAAGCGGCCGTAACGGAGCCTTGCTGATCATCGCGCCCGGTAATACGGAACAAGCCCTTGATTCCGCGCTCCGTGATCTTCGGGTTCGTCGAGACAGTAATCTCGGGAATCTGTGCGTCGTTGTATACGTCGGATGCCGGTAACGTCGAACTGGAACACCAGTGGCCGTTGACGAACGCGACCTTCTTGTTGACGAAGTCGTTGGCGACCGACACCGCCTGCTTCGGATCGCATACGTCGTCGCCGACGATCAGGTTCAGTTGCTGGCCCAGAACGCCGCCGGCCGCATTGATGTCCTTTACCGCCTGCTCGGCGCCCTTCCTGAACTGCTCGCCACCCGATGCATACTCGCCCGTCATCGGTCCGGCGACTGCAACGTTGAGACTCGCGCTTGCCGATGCGGCATACAGTAGCGCCACCCCGCCGACGCCGATTGCCGCACTCATCCCATTCAATATTTTCCGGCCATTCATAACCATCTCCAAAGAGCAGGCTTCGATGTGGGGCATGCCTTGGTCATTGGCCGCCACCGTCGTGAGACACCCGTGCCAGGCACGAGTGAACGAAGGTTGCCTACGCCAAAAACGGCTCGGAATTTGATTGTGCGAAACCGGGGGTTAGGGGCTGTCTAAATGTGCAGCCTTCCAGCCGCGGTGCGCGGAACGGCGCAGAGTTCCGGCCACGTAACCCGGTGAGCCGATATGTTCGAGGGTTGACCCCTATGCCGGGATATTCGGCGCGTCGAGCCGGAAAGCCGGCTCGATCCTGCTGAGCAGCAGGTTCTTCGATAACTTCCGCCCGCCTGCACGCCCATCGAGTTCGGCACTCGGGTGCGGTCGCATAAAGCAACACGGCCCCGACTGCCGTTCGGCAGTTCGGGGCCGTGTGCGTCCTGCCGGGTTACGGCCGGAACGTATCGCCGAGCACGACGCCTTCACGCCGCGGATCGGTGCCGCCCTGCAACGCGGGCGACTGGCCGACCGTCACACGCATCACCGTGTTGACGCCGCTCGCCTGCGCGGACGTCGACACCTTGTGACCGAGCGCGAGCAGCCCCGTGATCAGCGGATCGTTCGCTCCGTTGTTCGCCGTGTTGATGTTCGGATGCTCGCCACCGATCGTGGTCGTCGGGCTGTTGCTCGCGCCGAAGTCGACGAGCCCAGCGGACTGCTGCGCGTCGAGGCCCCAGTCCAGCGCGCCGACGAGCGTCTTGACCACGTATTGCGGAATCGTGCCGCCGCCCGGCGAACCGGTCGCCATCACAAAATCGCCGCGTGAGCCGTCCGCGGCCTGACCGAACACGATCGTCGGCGCCATCGAGCTGCGCGGCCGCTTGCCCGGCTGCAGGCGGTTGGCCACCGGATTGCCCGCGCTGTCTACCGGGTTCGCGGAAAAGTCGGTCAGCTGGTTGTTCAGCAGGAAGCCGTTGGTCATGTGGAACGAGCCCATGCTCGACTCGACCGTCGTCGTCGCGCTCAGCACGTTGCCGTCGCCGTCGACGATCGTGAACTGGTTCGTGCCGTGCTCGATCAGCGTCGTGTCGACGCCGAGCGGCACCGCGCCGAGATTGCCGGGCTGCGCGGTGCCCATGCTCTTGGTCGGGTCGATCAGCGCCGCGCGCGATTTCAGGTACGGCTTGTTCAGCAGCGTATTCCACGTGCCGCCCGGCAGCGGCACGAAATCCGTATCGGCCACGTATTTGTCGCGATCGGCATACGCAAGCCGCTCGGCCTCGGTGACGAGGTGCACGCCCGCGACGGTCGGCTTGCCGCCTTCGAGATCGATTGCCGTCGGCTTCAGCGACTTCAGGTCGTAATTCTCGAGAATGCCGAGCGCCGACGCGACCGCGATGCCGCCCGACGACGGCGGCGGCATCCCGCACACCCAGTAGCTGCGATAGGTCGTGCACACGGGCTCGCGACGCTTCGCCTGGTACGCGGCCAAGTCGGCTACGGTCGTCTTGCCCGGCGTGAGCGTCGACCCGTCCGCGCCCTTCGTCGTCGCGATCTTCGCGACGATGTCCTGCGCGATCTGCCCCGTGTACAGCGCGTTCGCGCCCGACTGCGCCATCAGCGTCAGCGTGCGCGCATACGCCGGATTCTTCAGCACGGTGCCGAGCGTCTTCGGCGAACCGTCGGCGTTCAGGAAATACGCGGCGGCCTCGGGGTCGCGCTTCAGGTTCGCGGCGTTCGACGCGATCGCGTCGGCGAGCCGGCCACCGATCGGGAAGCCGTTGGTCGCGAGCGTGATCGCATCGCCGAACAGGTTCTGCCACGGCAGCCGGCCGTGATCCTGCTGCAGCGCCTCGATCAGCCTCGGCACGCCGATCGTGCCGATCGAGCGGCCGCTCGCCCGTGCGTTCGGCAGCGGCGCGGACTGGTCGGTCGCGTCGTCGACGTAGCGCAGGTAGTTCTCCGTTGCGGCGGCCGGCGCGGTTTCCCGGCCGTCATACGCCTGCAGCATCTTGCCGCGCGCATCGTAGTAGAGCAGCACGCCGCCCGAGCCGAGGCCCGTCGCTTCGGGCACGGTCAGGCCGAGCACGGCCTGCACGGCGACCGCCGCGTCGGCGGCCGTACCGCCTTTCTTCAGCACCGCGCAACCGGCCGCGCTCGCGTACGCGTTCGACGTGGCCACCAGATAGGTCTTCGCATAGACCGGCTTCATCCCGGTGCGATAGCCCGACGACGCTTCCGGCAGCGACGGGTCGCCCGGCTGGTTCGAGCCGACCACGACCGTCGCGCCGCTGTTGTCGACCGCGAGACAGCTCGCATCGGTGGAAGGTGTCGGCGTGCGGCCTGCTTCGTTCTCGACGTCGCCGCCGCATGCCGTCAACAGGGCGGCCGCGAGCAACGCGGACGCATACGGAAAAATCGCTGTTCTGTTCATTGTCTGCCGATGTTCTTGTAGGTCGTTGCGATGGACATCATGCTGCCGGCGACCCCCTCGGTGCGCCGGCAACGCGTTCGATAGTCCCATGAACAAAAATTTTTTCGCAACAAGGAAATGACGTAATGCGACAGGACGTTGCACGCGCAACGACACTGCCCACGCGTGCGGGGGCGCGTGTTGCACTGCATCGCAGTGCGATGCGCTTGCTCGGCCGGTGTCGTTACGTCGTTACCTGGCTGACCGACGGCGTTTGCCGGCGGTCCGGCCGCCGCGCGCGAAGCCGCTCTTTGTTGCATCGATCGCCTCGGAGAAGCGCTCGGGGAACATCGTCATCGCGCTGGTCACGACGCTCGCGAGGCTTGCGTATGCGACGCCGGCCGCCGTGGTCGGCAACACCGCGCTGGTCGTATTCGCGATGATCGGCGTGATGGGCATCCGGTTGCTCGTCAGCATCGACCTGCACGCTCGCGCCAACCAGTTCACACTCGCAACCACGAGCGTCGTCGGTCTTGCATCGATCCTGGTGCCAAACCTGTATCGTCATTTCGGTTCACCGGTGCAGATCGTGCGAGGCAACGGCATGGCGGCCATCGCGACAGAACCGACGTTCGCTGCATTGGCGCGGCTGAGCGAACAGGTAAGCACAACTGCGATTACGGCTTCTTCGCCTTCGCGCGACGCGTAATGTCGACGACTGGCACCAGTGCGCGCTGCCGCATGCCGGCGATATCACGCTCCGCGCAGCCGGTTCGTTTGCGATCGCCGGCCTGACGCCCGGCATCCGCACGCGACGGGTCGGGTGGTCGGGTTCATGTCGGCCGGCCACGGAGGGTTTGGGATGCTGATGTCGAAGCAATGGAACGGCGTGCCGGCCGCGCTCCGTTTCCTCGACACGCTGCTGCTCGCTTACCGGGCGATGCATATCGACGACATCGACGACACGCGTGTCGCGCTCTGACACGCCGGTTGCGTCGGGGCAGCCAGCGCGTTGACCATCCGAACGATTGCGGGAGCCTCCGCATTCCAGCTATAAATCGTGCATGGACACGAATCGCTGGATTCTCGACCCCGTCGGCGCCTTCCGCGCGTGGCAGGAAACCGCCGCGACCGGCGCCGATCGCCGGCCGTTCGCGCCGCGATCGGTCGTGCAGCACGTCGCGATGTTCGAACGGTTCCTGCGCCATCTGATCGCACAGCGCGTATCGCTGGCCACGTTCGGTCCCGACCACGTCGCGACCTTCCTGACGGAACTCGAGCGCACCTGCGCGCCCGACACGTCGACCCGCGTGCGCTACGCGAAGCTGATCGACCGGCTGGGCCGGCATCTGGTCGAAGCCGGCGTGCGCACGATCCATCCGGCCGGCCGGGCGACGCGCGCGCTCGCATGGCCGGACGGCGAGCCCGAGCCGTGCTACCTGCCGCCCGATGCCGATGCGGCGCTGCAGCGCCATGTGCAGCCTCGACCGGACGACACGCCGGCCGACTGCCGGAATCGCGCGATCGTCGCGCTGCTGCTCGCGAGCGGCATCACGTCGGCCGAGATACGCGCGACGATGCACGACGCGCCCGATCTCGACGCACGGACGCCGGTGCTATCCGTGCCGCGCGATCGCGCACGGCCCGCGCGCCGGATCGCACTCGCCGAATTCGCGCTGGCGCCGCTCGCTGCCTGGCGCGCGCGCTCGGCAGACGCGCCGGCATCCGCATTGCTGTTTCCCGCGCCGCGCGGCGGTGGCGCGATGAACGACATGTTCCTGCTGCTCGTGGTGCGCGACGCGCTGGCCGCGATCGGCTTCCACGCGGCGGATCTGAGCCCGCGCGTGCTGCGCAATACGTATGCGCGCCGCCAGTTGCTCGCCGGCCACGCACATGCCGACGTCAGTGCGATGCTCGGTCTCGTCAGTACGCGAACGGTCACGCGCATCCGGCAGACGCTGCCGCGCGATGCGGCCGCGGATCGCGCCGCACACGAGCGCTGATCCCGCACTGACGCGGGCCGCGTGCCGTCCGGCTCCCTATTCGCCCGGCTTCGACTGGATCAGCCGCAGAATCCGGGTGTCGTACGGCGATTGCATGACTTCGGCGATACGGACCTCGGAAGCGGCCGGATGCAGCGGATTCAGCAGGTAGTTGTGCGCGTGCGGCACGACAACACTGGGGACGCGCAGCAGCGCGCTCGGCTGCGTGAGCAGCCACTCGGTGCCGGCGCTGCGGGTCCAGTCGACGTGGGTTCGCCAGTCGTCCGGCGCATCGCCCTCCGCGATTTCGGCGATATCGACTGAATCAGCCACCTCGATACGAAGCAACTGGTATCCGCTCGGCAATTGCGCGACCGTGGCGATTTCGAAATGAACGAGCGTCTCGAGCAGCGCGAGCGCCGGATGCTCGGCGAGATACACGACGGGCTGCCCGGCGAAATGCCAGCGCCCGCCGGCGCGCAACCCGCCGATGCCTTTCAGGTCGGCGAAATTGCTGATCCGCCACAGCGTCGTCAAGCGAAGTACCCCTCGTCGATCTGCGTGAGGACTTCCTCGACGAGCCGCGCACCATGCTCGGTGCTCGCCATGTCGAGCGACGTGCGGCCGCCGAAGCGCTGGAGCCCGTTGCGCAGCCACGCCATCGCCTTGTCCTGGTCGCCGAACGTGGCCGTCGCCTGCGCGACGATGCGCGCGAGACGGATCGCCTTGTCGGATTCCTCCGGCGACAGGCGTTCGTGCGCCTGGCGACGATGGCTCAGCGTGCGGCGCGGAATGATGAAGGCCAGTTCGTCCGATTTCAGCCCGCGCTCGGACAACCGGTCGATCACCGAGACGTCGACGCGTGCGCTCGCCAGCTCGGCAAGATCGGCCCCCGATCGGACACGGATCGCCAGCAGCTGTTCGAGAATCGTGAATTCGGCCTGACGCGGATGCGCGACGCCCGAAGGATGAAAAGCAATGGTGCTCATGACCTCTCCCGGCAATTTGCCCAATCATTATAGGCGTTTTGCCTGAAACTTGCGGGAACCGGATAGAGCGTGCGCCTGTGGCGCTCATCAAGGTATCTGCGAAGGCCGGAGCGACTATGCCCCGCCTGTCTGGCGGCATGTTGCTGTGGTCGCGAATCGAAGATTCGCCTGGATGATGGGATGCAATTATTCAGTATATAAAGTCCGGCCCAGCATCATACGATTGTCACGTAACAACTTTTTTTACTGGTTTCATTCGCTCTCATTCCTCCACCCCATCCTTCCAGACAAGGCCGAGGGGTTCACCCAGGACAGGAAGATGTTCGCCAAGCGCGGCCCCCGTCGTCCGGAAGGAGCGCCGCTTCTGGCCATTCACCGTCCGTCCCGATGGAAACGCATCGCCGTGCCCTCACGCCGGAGGCGCTCCCATATCGCGCGTTTCTCGTCGTCGTTCATGAACACCCAGTGCGAGACCTCGTCGGCCGTTCGTCCGCATCCCTTGCAGACATCGTCGAACAGCGTCGAGCACACGCCGACACAGGGGCTATCCGGTACGTCATGAAGCGTGGAAGCCATTGGAACACTCGTATCGATTGAAAATCCGGCAGCGCAACGGACCGCACTCCCATAAACGGGTACTTTTCTGCCGGCGATGCGGCCTGAGCCGCGACGCCAATCCACCCCGCTCACTGCGACGCTGCCACCAGTGGCGCCAGCACCGCCGCGATGCCCGTCCCATGAGCCGGATCGGACTTCGAGCAGTTGTCGATGTGCTGCTTCGGGATCACTTCGCGATCGAAATGCGCAAGCGTCTCGATCAGCCGAATGCCCTACAGCAGCCCGGGCCGACCGTCTGGATGTTGGCATTGCCGCCGACCATCGCGCCGTTCGCGTGGGGCGGCATTCGAACGTGCGATTGGCCATGCACGACCGCACGCCTCAATCATCAAGGAACCGCGATTCACGTTGCGCGCACGATCTCCGCCCCGTACCCGCGATCGTGCGCCATACCGCGAGCAATCAGCCGGCCCACGCGGACGACCGGATCACGCTGCAGAAATTGCCGGCATGGAAATGCGGATCCTTGTCGGCGAGCACGTCGGCCTTCACGTTGCCGAACGTCGTGTCCGGCTTGTGCTTGATCCCGTCGTAGAACGCCTGAATGATGTCTTCCTTGAAGTGCGGCGTACGCGGATGCGCACGGACGACGGCCTCGCGCTCGACGTCGCTGTATTCCGGATACGTCAGGCCCAGCACATCCATCTCGACGCCCGCGGTAACGAGCGCGATCACCGGGTGCATGTGCTGCGGGATACCCGGCGTGGTATGCAACGCGATCGAAGTCCATACGACATCGATATCCTGCTGCGAGATGCCCTTGCCCTTCAGGAAATCGCGGGCCGCGTTGGCGCCGTCCACTTCGAAACGCTCGCACGCGCTGCTGTGTTCGTGCGTGAGCCCCATGTCATGGAACATGCAGCCGCAGTAAAGCAGCTCGGGATCGTATTTGAGGCCGCGCCGCTGGCCCGCGAGCGCCGCGAAATAGAAGACGCGGCTGGAATGATGGAACAGCAGCGGAGACGCGGTATCGCGGACGAGTTCGGTGATCTCGCGCGCCAGTTGGCTATCGGGAATGGTGATGCCTGCAACGTTCTCAGTCATGATCGACCTCCATTGAAAACACCCTTGATTCTCCGCAGTTCGATAGCTGTCTCCAATAGACGTGTTACGTCGAATCCTGCCATTTTGCGCGACGGACGGACACTGTTCCCGAACGGCAGGAAGAACGCCGGAAACAGGCCCCCCCACCCGCACCATGCACCGTCGGCGCCCCTATACTGCTACCTGTCACGTTCGACACAACACACAATCGATCATGCCGAAGGTCGTGGGAATATTCGCCGTTCCGGGCGTTCAACTGCTCGACGTCTCCGCACCGCTCGACGTTTTCGCGCAAGCGAACGCCGAATGCGGGAAGCCGTTCTATACGTTGCGGATCATTGCGAGCGAGTCCGGCCCGATCCGCAGTTCGTCCGGTGCGCAGTTGCTGCCGGACTGGATCGTCCCCGACATCCCTGAGCGTATCGACACGCTGCTGGTCGCCGGCGCGCCGAGCGCCGGCCGGATCGCACTGCGCACCGACGTCCTCGCGTGGCTGCGAGCGGCGGCCGTGCAGAGCAAGCGCTACGGCTCGATCTGCACCGGCGCGTTCATCCTCGCGGCCACCGGCCTGCTGAAAGGGCGTCACCTGACCACGCACTGGGCTGCCGCCGACGCGCTTGCCGAAGCCTATCCGTCGCTCGCCGTCGACGCCGACGCGCTGTACGTGCGCGACGGCAAGCTGCGCACCGGTGCCGGCGTCACGGCCGGGCTCGATCTCGCGCTCGCGCTGGTCGAGGAAGATCTCGGCCGCGAGATCGCGCGGCGCGTCGCCGCGCAACTGGTCATGTTCTTCAAGCGCCCGGGCGGGCAACTCCAGTTCAGCCGCAAGGGCGAAGCGCGCCCCGCCGGGCGTTCGGTACTGCAGGAGGTCCAGCGCTGGATCGCGGCGAATCCGGAACTCGAGCATTCGGTGGCGGAGATGGCGAAGCATGCGGGCATGAGCGCGCGCCACTTCGCGCGGCTGTTCCGTGCGGAAGTCGGCATGACGCCGGCCGCCTGGGTCGAGGCGACCCGCATCTCGGCCGCCCGCCACTTGCTCGAGAACGGCCACGACACGCCGAAGCAGGTTGCCGCGAAATGCGGCTTCGCGAATGTCGATACGCTCAGGCGGTCGTTCACCCGGCACGTCGGAATCACGCCGGCCGAATACCCGAAACGGCAGGCAGTCCTGGCCGAGTGACGCGACAGCGTGCGCGCGATTCGGCGCGAACGAGGTCAACCACCCCACCCAAATACTTCGGTATCCGATCCAATTGATCGTCGTGCGGTCAGGCCACGGGCCGATCGACGACAGCGCGTCGCAGGAAACCTCGTCCGAGGTCCTGATCAACCGCGGGATAGCCTCGAAATCATCAGACGAAACACCCACCTGCCCAGATCGTTTACCCAGTTGCAATAATTATTCGCTGGAACGCGTATTTCCGACCGGTAACGTGATCGCTACGATGCAATCAACCGCTGAACGCAACAAGCGAAGCGCGAAATCAATGAAACCGGAGGTCATCATGAAGTCGTTCATCTACGCAGTCGTCGCCGCAACCGCCCTGTCCGCCTCGTATGGCGCATTCGCACAATCGAACCCGTCGGGCCAGCTGACGCGTGCCCAAGTGCGCGCGGAACTCGTCCAGCTCGAACAGGCCGGCTACAAGCCCGAAGTCTCCGACCAGTATTACCCGCGCGCGCTGCAAACCGCGCAGGCCCGCGTGACGAACGCCGATGAGACCGGCTACGGCGCGCAAGCCGCCGCCGGCGTGCGCGCCGGCCGCGCGATCGCGGTCAAGCAGGAAGGCCGCGACTCCGTGTATTTCGGCCAGTAAGCCGGACACACGCCCGCGTATTCCGATACGCGCGCGGCAAACGAAACACCCCGCTCTGAACTGCACCCCAAAAGTTGGATTTTGATCCGACCTTTGGGGTGTTTGCTTTTCGGTCGTCCACTCCCGGAACGGACCGCCCCCCTCGATCGAGGCGAACTTGCAGATCGCGTGCCGCGCGGCGCCGTTCACGCCGGCAGCCGGTGTTTACGCATAGAATGGCCGCGTGGTCGGCGTCGGCCGAAACGAACGCGAGCGCAACCACGACGCCCGGCTTGCCCGAACGTCGCCGCGCCCGCAGGCCGGCCCCGATGCGGCACTCATCGCATTTTTCGAAAAGGAGCGGTTTCATGTCTCAAACATCCGGTTCCATGATCACGTTTCGACGCCCGGACGGCCAGGAACTGCAAGGCTATCTCGCTACGCCGGCTAAGACCGAAGGCGCACCCGCTGTCGTCGTCATCCAGGAATGGTGGGGGCTGAACGACCAGATCCGCGGCGTCGCGGATCGCCTCGCGCGCTGCGGTTACTTCGCGCTCGTGCCCGACCTGTATCGCGGCAAATCGACGGTCGAGGAAGAGGAAGCGCACCACCTGATGACCGGGCTCGATTTCGGCGATGCCGCCTCGCAGGACATTCCGGGCGCCGTGACATATCTGAAGACGCTTGCGTCGCGTGTCGCGGTGACGGGTTACTGCATGGGCGGCGCACTCACGCTGCTGTCGCTGCAGTTCGCCGATGCGGACGCGGGCGTCACGTGGTACGGCCTGCCGCCGCTCGACTACATCGATCCGGCGAAGCTCAAGGTGCCGCTGATGGGCCACTGGGGCACGCAGGACGCGTTCTTTGCGATCGACCAGGTCGATGCGCTCGAGAAGAAGCTGACCGATGCGAAGGTCGGTTTCGAATTCCATCGCTATCTCGCGCATCACGCGTTCGCCAATGAAACGGCCGTCGGCCCCGGCCGCATCGCCGGTACGCAGTTCGATCCGGTGTGGTCGCAAATCGCATGGGATCGCACGCTGACGTTCCTCGGCCGCACGCTTTGGGCGAAGCAAGGCTAACGTAACGTCGCTGCCAACGCAGGCAGCTTCGTAAAGAGAAACGCCACGGACTTTCGTCCGTGGCGTTTTCGTTTCCGCATACAGCCGGTTCGAAGGGCAAGCGCGATAGACCGCGCCTGCCCTTCCTTGCGCTTGCTTACCCGTACGTCGTCGCCGCCGACGCAGGCGCCGGAGCGGCCGCCTTGTCGTAGTCGACCGGTGCATCCGGCGCGC
>NZ_JAIZSA010000033.1:0-27265 GCF_020419825.1 Burkholderia sp. AU30198
GTGGCGATCATGAGCCTGGCCGACGCGCTGGACACGTACATCCCGACGCCGGAGCGTGCAGTTGACGGCGCGTTCCTGATGCCGGTGGAAGACGTGTTCTCGATCTCGGGCCGTGGTACGGTTGTGACGGGTCGCGTTGAGCGCGGCATCGTGAAGGTCGGCGAAGAAATCGAAATCGTCGGTATCAAGCCGACGGTGAAGACGACCTGCACGGGCGTTGAAATGTTCCGCAAGCTGCTGGACCAAGGTCAAGCAGGCGACAACGTTGGTATCCTGCTGCGCGGCACGAAGCGTGAAGACGTGGAGCGTGGCCAGGTTCTGGCGAAGCCGGGTTCGATCACGCCGCACACGCACTTCACGGCTGAAGTGTACGTGCTGAGCAAGGACGAAGGCGGCCGTCACACGCCGTTCTTCAACAACTACCGTCCGCAGTTCTACTTCCGTACGACGGACGTGACGGGCTCGATCGAGCTGCCGAAGGACAAGGAAATGGTGATGCCGGGCGACAACGTGTCGATCACGGTGAAGCTGATCGCTCCGATCGCGATGGAAGAAGGTCTGCGCTTCGCAATCCGCGAAGGCGGCCGTACGGTCGGCGCCGGCGTCGTCGCCAAGATCATCGAGTAATATCGACGATCCGCGGATCCCGACGGGGTCCGCGATTCCGCGGTAGTAGTTTTACCGTCGAAACCGGGTGTCCAGCTTGCGCTGGCACCCGGTTTTGTTTTTTCGGTACGCCGATGTGCGGGGCGAGAAACTCGCACCATCGCTCCAGAATTTCGTGTAGAATCGCGGGCTTAGCAGTGGAAGTACCGTTCGGAACTTGATGTCTCGCTCCCCGCAGGCGTCATGTTTCGCGTTCTTTTAGTGTCCGGCGATGCAACATCGCCTCGCTCTTTCCAAGGAATCGTCATGCAGCAACAGAAAATCCGCATTCGCCTGAAGGCATTCGACTATCGTCTGATCGATCAATCGGCTGCCGAGATCGTCGATACCGCGAAGCGGACTGGCGCAATCGTCCGTGGCCCGGTGCCGCTGCCGACGCGCATTCAGCGTTTTGACATCCTGCGTTCGCCGCACGTCAACAAGACGTCGCGCGATCAGCTCGAAATCCGTACCCACCAGCGCCTGATGGACATCGTCGATCCGACCGACAAGACGGTTGACGCGCTGATGAAGCTCGACCTGCCGGCTGGCGTCGACGTGGAAATCAAGCTGCAGTAAGGCTTCCGGCGCCGATCGGCTAGCCGGGCGGCGCTAAGTCTTTGATTGCTTGCGGAAAACGCGAGGTCGGGCTATAATGCTTGGCTTTTCGCGTATTCGCGGAAAAAAGTTGGGCCTTGCGTGCCCGGCATTTTGTAAATCAGCCCCGACCAATCGCAGTCGGGAATGGAGAAAATGATGAGCCTTGGACTCGTAGGTCGCAAGGTTGGCATGACCCGTATCTTCACGGCGGAAGGGGATTCGATTCCCGTCACCGTGCTGGACGTGTCGGACAACCGCGTGACGCAGATCAAGACTGTTGAAACCGACGGCTACACGGCCGTGCAGGTTGCATTCGGCTCCCGTCGTGCATCGCGCGTGACGAAGCCGCTGGCAGGTCATCTCGCCAAAGCCGGTGTCGAAGCCGGTGAAATCCTCAAGGAATTCCGCATTGACGCGGCCAAGGCAGCTGAGCTGTCGAATGGCGCCGTGGTCGGTGCAGATCTTTTCGAAGTGGGCCAGAAGGTCGACGTGCAAGGCGTGTCGATCGGTAAGGGCTACGCCGGTACGATCAAGCGTTACAACTTCTCCTCCGGCCGTGCTACGCACGGTAACTCGCGCTCGCACAACGTGCCGGGTTCGATCGGTATGGCGCAGGATCCGGGTCGTGTTTTCCCGGGTAAACGCATGACGGGTCACATGGGTGACGTGACGGTGACGGTGCAGAACCTCGAAATCGCTCGTATCGACGCAGAGCGCAAGCTGCTGCTCGTGAAGGGTGCGATTCCGGGCGCGAAGGGCGGCAAAGTCTTCGTGACGCCGGCCGTCAAGACCAAGGGGGCGAAATAATGGAACTCAAGCTCCTGAACGAAAATGGTCAGGAAGGTGCAGTGGTCAACGCATCGGACGTCGTGTTCGGTCGTGACTACAACGAAGCGCTGATCCACCAGGTCGTCGTCGCTTACCAGGCGAATGCTCGCCAGGGTAACCGCGCACAGAAGGACCGTGAGCAAGTCAAGCACACGACGAAGAAGCCGTGGCGCCAGAAGGGTACGGGCCGCGCTCGTGCCGGTATGTCGTCGAGCCCGTTGTGGCGTGGCGGTGGTCGTATCTTCCCGAATTCGCCGGAAGAAAACTTCTCGCACAAGGTCAACAAGAAGATGCATCGCGCAGGTCTCTGCTCGATCTTCTCGCAGCTGGCCCGTGAAGGCCGTCTGTCGGTCGTCGAGGACATCATCCTCGAAGCGCCGAAGACCAAGCTGCTGGCCGAAAAATTCAAGACCATGGGTCTCGACTCCGTTCTGATCATTACGGATACGGTCGACGAGAACCTGTACCTGGCATCGCGCAACCTGCCGCACGTGGCAATTGTCGAGCCGCGCTACGCTGACCCGCTCTCGCTGATCTACTTCAAGAAAGTGCTGGTCACGAAGGCTGCGGTCGCCCAGATCGAGGAGTTGCTGTCATGAGCGAGATTCGCAAGAACGATCATCGTTTGATGCAGGTCCTGCTCGCACCGGTGATCTCGGAGAAGGCGACGCTGGTTGCCGACAAGAACGAGCAAGTCGTGTTCGAAGTCGCACCGGATGCCACGAAGCAGGAAGTGAAGGCGGCTGTCGAGCTGCTGTTCAAGGTTGAAGTTGATTCCGTCAACGTGCTGGTTCAGAAGGGCAAGCAAAAGCGCTTTGGCCGTTCGATGGGCCGCCGCAAGGACGTGAAGAAGGCGTACGTTTGCCTGAAGCCCGGCCAGGAAATCAACTTTGAAGCGGAGGCCAAGTAATCATGGCAATCGTTAAAGTTAAGCCGACATCGCCGGGTCGCCGCGCGATGGTCAAGGTGGTCAACAAGAATCTGCACCAGGGCAAGCCGTTCGCGGCACTGCTCGACTCGCAGAGCTCGACCGCCGGTCGTAACAACAACGGCCGTATCACCACGCGTCACAAGGGTGGTGGTCACAAGCAACACTATCGTATCGTCGATTTCCGTCGCACGAAGGATGGCATCCCGGCAAAGGTCGAGCGTCTCGAGTACGACCCGAACCGTAGCGCGAACATCGCGCTGGTGCTCTACGCAGACGGCGAACGTCGCTACATCATCGCCCCGAAGGGCCTGACCGTCGGCCAACAGCTGATGTCGGGTTCGGAAGCGCCGATCCGTGCAGGCAACACGCTGCCGATCCGCAACATTCCGGTCGGTACGACGATCCACTGCATCGAGATGCTGCCGGGCAAGGGCGCGCAAATGGCGCGTTCGGCTGGTACGTCGGCAATGCTGCTGGCACGTGAAGGCGTCTACGCGCAGGTTCGTCTGCGTTCGGGCGAAATCCGCCGCGTGCACATCGAGTGCCGTGCAACGATCGGTGAAGTCGGCAACGAAGAGCATAGCCTGCGCCAGATCGGCAAGGCTGGCGCGAACCGCTGGCGCGGTATCCGCCCGACGGTGCGTGGCGTTGCGATGAACCCGGTTGATCACCCGCACGGTGGTGGTGAGGGCAAGACGGCTGCAGGTCGCGATCCGGTTAGCCCGTGGGGTACGCCGGCTAAGGGTTATCGCACCCGTAGCAACAAGCGCACGACGACGATGATCGTCCAGCGCCGTCACAAGCGTTAAGGAGTAGGCAATGGCACGTTCTGTTAAAAAAGGTCCGTTCTGCGACGCCCATTTGCTGAAGAAAGTTGAGGCGGCTGCAGCTTCGCGCGACAAAAAGCCGATCAAGACCTGGTCGCGTCGCTCGACGATTCTGCCGGATTTCATCGGCCTGACGATCGCTGTTCACAACGGCCGTCAACACGTTCCGGTGTACATCTCGGAAAACATGGTCGGCCACAAGCTTGGCGAGTTCGCACTGACCCGTACGTTCAAGGGTCACGCAGCCGACAAGAAGGCCAAGAAATAAGGGGCAATCAAGATGGAAGTGAAAGCAATTCATCGCGGTGCCCGCATCTCGGCGCAAAAAACGCGCCTTGTGGCTGACCAGATCCGCGGTTTGCCGGTCGACAAGGCGCTGAACGTTCTGACGTTCTCGCCGAAGAAAGCGGCTGGCATCGTGAAGAAGGTTGTGCTGTCGGCAATCGCGAATGCGGAGCACAACGAAGGCGCCGATATCGACGAGCTCAAGATCAAGAGCATCTTCGTCGACAAGGCTGCATCGCTCAAGCGTTTCACCGCGCGCGCCAAGGGCCGCGGTAACCGCATCGAGAAGCAATCCTGTCACATCACTGTGACGGTCGGGAATTAAGGAGCCATACGATGGGACAGAAAATTCATCCGACTGGCTTCCGCCTGGCTGTCAGCCGTAATTGGGCTTCGCGTTGGTACGCGAACAACAACAATTTCGCGGCGATGCTGCAGGAAGACATCGGTGTTCGTGAATACCTGAAGAAGAAGCTGAAGAACGCTTCGGTCGGTCGGGTCGTCATCGAGCGTCCGGCGAAGAACGCGCGCATCACGATTTACAGCTCGCGTCCGGGTGTGGTCATCGGCAAGAAGGGCGAGGATATCGAACAGCTGAAGACGGAACTGCAACGCCGCATGGGCGTTCCGGTTCACGTCAACATCGAAGAGATCCGCAAGCCGGAAACCGATGCTCAGCTGATCGCTGACTCGATCACGCAACAGCTCGAGCGCCGGATCATGTTCCGTCGCGCGATGAAGCGTGCGATGCAGAACGCGATGCGTCTGGGTGCCCAGGGCATCAAGATCATGAGCGCGGGCCGTCTGAACGGTATCGAAATCGCCCGTACGGAGTGGTATCGCGAAGGTCGCGTGCCCCTTCACACGCTGCGTGCCGATATCGACTACGCGACCTCGGAAGCGAAGACGACCTACGGGATCATCGGCGTCAAGGTGTGGGTGTACAAGGGCGACACGCTCGGCCGCAACGACGCACCGGTGGTGGAAGAAGTAGCCGAAGACAAGCGTCCGCGTCGCAATGCGCGTCCGGGCGACCGTCGTCCGCGCCGTGACGGCGAAGGCGGCGCTCCGGGTGCTCGTCGTGGCGCACCGCGCCGTGGCGCCGGCAAGCCCGAAGACGGCAAGACTGGAGAATAACGATGCTGCAACCGAAACGCAGAAAGTATCGTAAAGAGCAGAAGGGTCGTAACACCGGCAAGGCGACGCGCGGCAACGCAGTGTCGTTCGGTGACTTCGGCCTGAAGGCTATCGGTCGCGGTCGTTTGACCGCACGCCAGATTGAAGCGGCGCGTCGTGCAATGACGCGTCACATCAAGCGTGGCGGCCGCATCTGGATCCGGATCTTCCCGGACAAGCCGATTTCGCAGAAGCCGGCCGAAGTGCGTATGGGTAACGGTAAGGGTAACCCGGAGTACTACGTCGCCGAGATTCAGCCGGGCAAGATGCTCTATGAAATGGACGGCGTAACCGAAGAACTGGCACGCGAAGCGTTCCGTCTGGCTGCAGCCAAGCTGCCGCTGAAGACGGCATTCATCGTGCGCCAGCTCGGCGCCTAAGGAGAAAATATGAAGGCTTCCGAACTTCTCCAGAAAGACCAGGCCGCGCTCAACAAGGAGCTGGCGGACCTGCTGAAGGCGCAATTCGGCCTGCGCATGCAACTCGCGACCCAGCAGCTCACGAACACGAGCCAGCTGAAGAAGGTTCGTCGCGACATCGCACGTGTGCGGACCGTCATGACTCAGAAGGCGAACCAGAAATGAACGATAGCGTGAAAACCTCGCTGAAGCGGACGCTGGTCGGTCGGGTCGTCAGCAACAAGATGGACAAGACCGTCACCGTGCTGATCGAGCACCGCGTCAAGCATCCGATCTACGGCAAGTACGTCGTGCGCTCGAAGAAGTACCACGCGCACGATGAAGCGAACACCTACAACGAGGGTGACCTCGTTGAAATCCAGGAAACTCGTCCGCTGTCGAAGACGAAGGCCTGGACGGTGTCGCGCCTCGTCGAAGCCGCTCGCGTCATCTAAGCGGACAGCGCAGTAGGCAGTAACAAGTACTTCTCCACGAAGTGCTTGAAATCGCAAAGTTTTTGCTTGCGTGACCAGGATTATTTGTTATAATCCTGGTCTTCCCTCTTTATGGGAGCCCCGTCGCGGGCGAAGTTGGTGGGGGAAGCGGACTGGCGCCTGCCTGTCCGAAAGATTCACCGAATTGCGATGGCGGGTTTCGTTTGCCGTCGCTGCTGTTCCAACCCAAGCAGCCGATTGGCTGACGGGACCAAGACTGACCGAATGCATCATGGTGGTGCATCCGGATTAAGTTGGGAAAGACAAACCATGATCCAGACCGAATCTCGGCTCGAAGTAGCCGACAACACGGGTGCACGTGAAGTTCTGTGCATCAAGGTGCTCGGCGGCTCGAAGCGTCGTTACGCCGGCATTGGCGACATCATCAAGGTGAGCGTCAAAGAGGCAACGCCGCGCGGGCGCGTGAAGAAAGGCGAAATTTACAACGCCGTGGTGGTCCGCACCGCCAAGGGTGTGCGCCGTCAAGACGGCTCGCTGATCAAGTTCGACGGCAACGCCGCTGTGCTTTTGAATAACAAGCTCGAGCCGATCGGCACCCGTATCTTCGGGCCGGTCACGCGTGAGTTGCGTAGCGAACGATTCATGAAGATCGTTTCGCTGGCGCCGGAAGTGCTGTAAGGAGTCGCGATGAACAAGATTCGCAAAGGTGACGAAGTCATCGTCGTCACTGGCAAAGACAAGGGCAAGCGCGGCGTCGTGCTGGCTGTCGGTGCAGAGCATGTGACGGTTGAAGGTATCAACCTCGTCAAGAAGCATGTGAAGCCGAACCCGATGAAGGGTACGACGGGCGGCGTGGAAGCGAAGACGATGCCCCTGCATATTTCGAACGTCGCACTGGTCGACGCGAATGGCAAGGCGTCGCGTGTTGGCATCAAGGTCGAGGAAGGCAAGAAGGTTCGCTTCCTGAAGACGACCGGTGCTGTACTGAGCGCCTGACGCAGCGGAGTAAAAAATGGCTCGTTTTCAAGAGTTTTACAAAGAAAAGGTTGTGCCCGGCCTGATCGAGAAGTTCGGTTACAAGTCGGTCATGGAAGTGCCGCGCATCACCAAGATCACGCTGAACATGGGTCTTGGCGAAGCGATCGCTGACAAGAAGATCATCGAGAACGCCGTTGGCGACCTCACGAAGATCGCTGGTCAGAAGCCGGTCGTGACGAAGGCACGCAAGGCAATCGCAGGCTTCAAGATCCGCCAGGGTTACCCGATCGGCGCGATGGTGACGCTGCGTGGCCAAGCAATGTACGAATTCCTCGACCGTTTCGTGACGGTTGCCCTGCCCCGCGTGCGTGACTTCCGCGGCGTGTCGGGTCGTGCTTTCGATGGCCGTGGCAACTACAACATCGGTGTGAAAGAGCAGATCATTTTCCCCGAAATCGACTACGACAAGATCGACGCACTGCGTGGGCTGAACATCAGCATCACGACGACTGCGAAGACCGACGACGAAGCAAAGGCTCTGCTCGCCAGCTTCAAGTTCCCGTTCAGAAACTGAGGTTACCGTGGCTAAACTGGCACTGATCGAACGTGAAAAGAAGCGCGCCCGCCTGGTCGCGAAGTTCGCAGCAAAGCGCGATGCGCTGAAGGCGATCGTCGAAGACCAAAGCAAGTCGGAAGAAGAGCGCTACGAAGCACGCCTTGAGCTGCAGCAACTGCCCCGCAACGCAAACCCGACCCGCCAGCGTAACCGCTGCGCGATCACGGGCCGTCCGCGTGGCACGTTCCGTAAATTCGGCCTCGCGCGTAACAAGATTCGTGAAATCGCATTCCGTGGCGAGATTCCTGGCCTGACCAAGGCGAGCTGGTAATAGGAGAAACGTAAATGAGCATGAGTGATCCTATCGCCGATATGCTGACTCGCATCCGCAATGGGCAGATGGTCGAGAAGGTATCGGTGTCGATGCCCTCGTCGAAAGTCAAGGTTGCAATCGCGCAAGTCCTGAAAGACGAAGGCTATATCGACGATTTCGCCGTGAAGGCGGAAGGTGCGAAGTCCGAACTGAATATCGCGCTGAAGTACTACGCTGGCCGTCCGGTTATCGAACGCATCGAACGCGTGTCGAAGCCTGGCCTGCGCGTGTACCGCGGCCGTAACGACATTCCGCAGGTCATGAATGGCCTCGGTGTGGCAATCGTGTCGACGCCGAAGGGCGTGATGACCGACCGCAAGGCGCGCGCTACCGGCGTCGGCGGCGAAGTCATCTGCTACGTCGCTTAAAGCCGAGGAGAGAGAAACATGTCTCGAGTAGGTAAGAGCCCGATCGCGCTGCAAGGCGCGGAAGTCAAGCTGGCCGACGGTGCAATCACCGTCAAGGGCCCGCTGGGCACCATCACGCAAGCGATCAATCCGCTCGTGAACGTGGCGAACAACGACGGCACGCTGAACCTGTCGCCGGTGGACGAAAGCCGCGAAGCAAATGCACTGTCGGGCACGATGCGCGCGATTATCGCGAATGCCGTGCACGGCGTGACCAAGGGTTTCGAGCGCAAGCTGACGCTGGTTGGCGTCGGTTATCGTGCGCAAGCGCAAGGCGACAAGCTGAACCTGTCGCTGGGTTTCTCGCACCCCGTGGTGCACCAGATGCCGGAAGGCGTCAAGGCAGAAACCCCGACGCAAACCGAAATCGTGATCAAGGGGATCAACAAGCAACAAGTCGGTCAAGTGGCTGCGGAAGTTCGCGGTTACCGTCCGCCGGAGCCCTACAAGGGCAAGGGCGTGCGCTATTCCGACGAGGTTGTGATCCTCAAAGAAACGAAGAAGAAGTAAGGGTGCGCAATCATGGATAAGACTCAATCTCGCCTGCGCCGCGCTCGCCAGACGCGTATCAAGATCGCTGAGCTGCAGGTCGCGCGTCTCGCCGTGCATCGCACGAACACGCACATCTACGCTCAAGTGTTCTCGCCCTGCGGCACCAAGGTGCTCGCCAGCGCGTCGACGCTCGAAGCTGAAGTGCGCGCTGAACTGGCCGACAAGTCGGGCAAGGGCGGCAACGTTAATGCCGCGACGCTGATCGGCAAGCGTATTGCCGAGAAGGCAAAGGCTGCCGGCATCGAATCCGTCGCCTTCGATCGCTCGGGCTTCCGCTACCACGGCCGCGTCAAGGCGCTGGCTGAGGCAGCTCGCGAAGCTGGGCTCAAGTTCTAAGGAAGGAATTCGTCATGGCAAAGATGCAAGCGAAAGTTCAGGCTGACGAGCGCGACGACGGCCTTCGTGAAAAGATGATTTCGGTCAATCGCGTGACCAAGGTCGTGAAGGGTGGCCGTATTCTCGGCTTCGCCGCACTGACCGTGGTTGGCGACGGTGATGGCCGTATCGGTATGGGCAAGGGCAAGGCGAAGGAAGTGCCGGTCGCTGTCCAGAAGGCAATGGAACAAGCTCGTCGCAACATGTTCAAGGTGCCGCTCAAGAACGGCACGTTGCAACACGAAGTGCACGGCAAGCATGGCGCATCCGCTGTCCTCCTCGCTCCGGCGAAGGCAGGTACGGGCGTGATCGCCGGCGGCCCGATGCGCGCAGTGTTCGACGTGATGGGCGTTCAGAACGTCGTGGCGAAGAGCCACGGTTCGACGAACCCGTACAACCTCGTTCGCGCCACGCTGGACGGTCTGCGCAAGCAGTCCACCCCGGCAGACATCGCGGCGAAGCGCGGCAAGTCCGTCGAAGAAATTTTGGGCTAAGCCCGGGTGGTCACCATGTCTGAAAAAACTGTCAAGGTTCAGCTCGTTAAGAGCCTGATCGGGACCCGCGAATCGCACCGCGCGACCGTGCGTGGCCTGGGCCTGCGCCGACTCAACTCGGTCAGCGAGCTTCAGGACACGCCGGCGGTCCGCGGCATGATCAACAAGGTCTCGTACCTCGTTAAGGTCATCGCGTAAGCGGCCCTACGGATCAAGGAGTTGATATGGAATTGAATAACCTGAAGCCGGCAGCTGGCGCCAAGCACGCCAAGCGTCGCGTCGGCCGTGGCATCGGTTCGGGCCTCGGCAAGACGGCTGGCCGTGGTCACAAGGGTCAGAAATCGCGTTCGGGCGGCTTCCACAAAGTCGGTTTCGAAGGCGGTCAGATGCCGCTGCAACGTCGTCTGCCGAAGCGCGGCTTCACGTCGCTGACGAAGGAATTCGTCGGTGAAGTGCGCCTGAGCGACCTCGAGAAGCTGCCGGTCGATGAGATCGATCTGCTCGCACTGAAGCAAGCCGGCCTGGTCGGTGAGCTGACGAAGAGCGCAAAGATCATCGCGACGGGCGAACTGAAGCGCAAGATCGTCGTGAAGGGTCTCGGTGCCACCAAGGGTGCGCGCGCTGCGATCGAAGCGGCCGGCGGTTCGTTCGCCGAGTGACACGCGTAGCGCGTCGTCACTTGCATTCATCGGAGAAGGTACTTGGCTAACAGCCCGAGTCTTGCAAAACCCGGTCGAAGCACGGCGAAATTCGGCGATCTGCGTCGGCGAGCGATGTTCCTGCTCCTGGCGCTGATCGTCTATCGCATCGGCGCGCACATTCCCGTGCCGGGCATCGATCCGGATCAACTGGCTAAGCTGTTCCAGAGCCAGGCGGGCGGCATCCTGGGCATGTTCAACATGTTCTCGGGTGGCGCGCTTTCCCGCTTCACGATCTTTGCGCTGGGGATCATGCCGTACATCTCGGCGTCGATCATCATGCAGTTGCTGGCGATCGTATCGCCGCAGCTCGAGGCGCTGAAGAAGGAAGGGCAGGCTGGGCAACGGAAGATCACGCAGTACACGCGGTATTTCACCGTAGTGCTCGCGACCTTCCAGGCGTTCGGTATCGCGGCTGCGCTGGAAAACCAGCCGGGCCTCGTCACTGACCCCGGCATGCTGTTCCGTCTGACGACGGTCGTGACGCTGGTTACCGGCACGATGTTCCTGATGTGGCTCGGCGAGCAGATTACCGAGCGTGGTCTGGGCAACGGTATCTCGATCATCATCTTCGGCGGGATCGCAGCAGGGTTCCCGAATGCCGTCGGTGGGTTGTTCGAGCTGGTGCGTACGGGTTCGATGAGCATCATTTCGGCGATCATCATCGTCGTTCTGATCGCCGCGGTGACTTACCTGGTCGTGTTCATCGAACGCGGTCAGCGCAAGATCCTCGTGAACTACGCGAAGCGCCAGGTCGGCAACAAGATCTACGGTGGGCAGTCGTCGCATCTGCCGCTGAAGCTGAACATGTCGGGTGTGATTCCGCCGATCTTCGCATCGTCGATCATTCTGTTCCCGGCAACGATTCTCGGCTGGTTCAGTACCGGTCAGCCGACGGGAAGCTGGATTTCCAATACGTTGCATAACGTTGCGGAAGCGCTTAAGCCGGGCCAGCCGGTCTATGTGCTGCTGTACACGCTGGCAATCGTGTTTTTCTGCTTCTTCTACACCGCGCTGGTGTTCAACAGCAGGGAAACCGCGGACAACCTGAAGAAAAGCGGCGCGTTTGTTCCGGGCATCCGTCCGGGCGATCAGACCGCACGATATATCGACCGCATCCTCACGCGTCTGACGCTGGCCGGTGCGATCTACATCGTCTTCGTGTGTCTGCTGCCAGAGTTTCTGGTGCTGCGCTGGAACGTGCCGTTTTATTTTGGTGGAACGTCGCTGCTGATCATTGTCGTCGTCACGATGGACTTTATGGCGCAGGTGCAGTCGTACGTTATGTCGCAACAGTATGAGTCTCTGCTCAAGAAGGCGAACTTCAAGGGCGGCAACATCCCGATGCGTTGAAAGGACTATGGCCAAAGACGATGTAATCCAGATGCAGGGTGAGGTGATCGAGAACCTCCCGAATGCGACCTTCCGTGTGAAGCTGGAAAACGGCCATGTCGTGTTGGGGCATATTTCCGGAAAGATGCGGATGCACTACATCCGCATTCTGCCCGGCGACAAGGTGACGGTTGAGTTGACGCCTTACGATCTGTCTCGTGCGCGGATCGTGTTCCGGGCGAAGTGATTTGAAAAAAGGGTATTATCATGAAAGTGATGGCATCGGTTAAGCGCATTTGCCGCAATTGCAAGATCATCAAGCGCAAAGGCGTCGTTCGCGTGATCTGCAGCTCGGATCCGCGCCACAAGCAGCGCCAAGGCTGACCGCGCGTTTGTTTGCGCTTTTTGTTTGAGGAAAAACAATGGCTCGTATCGCAGGGGTTAACATCCCGAATCACCAGCACACCGAGATCGGCCTGACGGCAATCTTTGGTGTCGGCCGCACCCGTTCGCGCAGCATCTGCGTGGCAGCTGGCGTCGATTTTTCGAAGAAGGTCAAGGACTTGACCGACGCAGACTTGGAAAAGCTGCGTGAAGAAGTGGGCAAGTTTGTCGTCGAAGGCGATCTGCGCCGTGAAGTGACGATGAACATCAAGCGCCTGATGGACCTCGGTTGCTACCGTGGTGTTCGTCATCGCAAGGGCCTGCCGATGCGCGGTCAGCGTACGCGTACGAACGCACGTACTCGCAAGGGTCCGCGTCGTGCAGCGCAAGCGCTGAAGAAGTAAGCGGAACTGACAGTTACAGGAAAACGTAATGGCTAAGGCTTCGAACACCGCGGCGCAACGCGTTCGCAAGAAGGTTAAGAAGAACGTCGCTGAAGGCGTGGTTCACGTTCACGCGTCGTTCAACAACACGATCATCACGATCACCGATCGCCAAGGCAATGCACTGGCATGGGCGACGTCGGGCGGCCAGGGCTTCAAGGGCTCGCGCAAATCGACGCCGTTCGCTGCTCAGGTCGCAGCCGAGTCGGCAGGTCGCGTCGCGCTGGAATACGGCGTGAAGAATCTGGAAGTGCGGATCAAGGGCCCGGGCCCGGGTCGTGAGTCGGCAGTGCGCGCACTGCACGGCCTCGGCATCAAGATCACCGCGATTTCGGACGTCACCCCGATTCCGCACAACGGCTGCCGTCCGCCGAAGCGTCGTCGTATCTAAAGATGTGCTGGCACGTTCGTGCTAGCACATTGCCTGTCGCCGCTTAGCGTCGACGGGCGTTGCTTTTTTGATTGACTAAGCCCACCGTTCGCCCCAAAGGGAGCGGACTAGCGCGGATTTCGATCCGCGTGACTGATTGATAAAGGAATGCAAAGTGGCACGTTATATCGGCCCCAAAGCCAAGCTGTCCCGCCGTGAAGGCACCGACCTGTTCCTGAAGAGCGCACGCCGCTCGCTCGCCGACAAGTGCAAGCTCGACAGCAAGCCGGGTCAGCACGGCCGTACCTCGGGCGCACGTACGTCCGACTACGGTACGCAGCTGCGCGAAAAGCAGAAGGTCAAGCGTATCTACGGCGTGCTGGAGCGTCAGTTCCGCCGCTACTTCGCTGAAGCCGACCGCCGCAAGGGCAACACGGGTGAAAACCTGCTGCAACTGCTCGAGTCGCGCCTCGACAACGTCGTGTATCGCATGGGCTTCGGCTCGACCCGCGCTGAAGCGCGTCAGCTGGTCAGCCACAAGTCGATCACCGTGAACGGCGTCGTTGCGAACGTCCCGTCGCAGCAAGTGAAGTCGGGTGACGTCGTCGCGATCCGCGAAAAGGCGAAGAAGCAAGCGCGTATCGTCGAAGCGCTGTCGCTGGCCGAGCAAGGCGGCATGCCGAGCTGGGTTGCAGTCGATGCGAAGAAGTTCGAAGGCACGTTCAAGCAAATGCCGGAACGCGCTGAAATCGCAGGCGACATCAACGAAAGCCTGATCGTCGAATTGTATTCGCGTTAATCCGATTGACGGCCGAGGTACCCCGATTGCGTTACGCAAGGAGGGGCCTCGGCTGTTTATTTTCTGGTTGTTACCGGTCAGCCTTATCGGTGTAACGAGCCGAGGGTATTGAAAAGGAAAGCCCATGCAAACCAGTTTGCTGAAACCCAAGATCATCGCCGTGGAATCGCTGGGCGAGAACCACGCGAGGGTGGTCATGGAACCGTTCGAACGCGGTTACGGCCATACCTTGGGCAATGCGCTGCGTCGCGTGCTGCTGTCGTCGATGGTTGGCTACGCGCCGACCGAAGTGACGATCGCGGGCGTGGTGCACGAGTACTCGACGCTGGATGGCGTGCAGGAAGACGTCGTCAACCTGCTGCTGAACCTGAAGGGCGTGGTGTTCAAGCTGCATAACCGTGACGAAGTGACGGTTACGCTGCGCAAGGAAGGTGAAGGCGTTGTCACGGCCGGCGATATCGAGCTGGCTCACGACTGCGAAGTCATCAACCCGAATCACGTGATTGCGCACCTGTCGAAGGGCGGCAAGCTCGACGTTCAGATCAAGATCGAAAAGGGTCGCGGCTATGTGCCCGGCAACGTCCGTCGCTACGGCGAAGACACGGCCAAGATCATCGGCCGCATCGTCCTCGACGCATCGTTCTCGCCGGTTCGCCGCGTGAGCTACGCTGTCGAAAGCGCACGTGTCGAGCAGCGTACCGACCTCGACAAGCTCGTGATGAACATCGAGACGAGCGGTGTGATCACGCCGGAAGAAGCGATCCGTCAATCGGCCCGCATCCTGGTCGACCAGCTGTCCGTGTTCGCGGCGCTGGAAGGCACGGAAACGGCAGCCGAAGCGCCGTCGCGTGCACCGCAGATCGATCCGATCCTGCTGCGTCCGGTGGACGATCTCGAGCTGACGGTTCGTTCGGCGAACTGCCTGAAGGCCGAGAACATCTACTACATCGGCGACCTGATCCAGCGCACGGAAAACGAGCTGCTGAAGACGCCGAACCTCGGTCGCAAGTCGCTCAACGAGATCAAGGAAGTGCTCGCTTCGCGCGGTCTCACGCTGGGCATGAAGCTCGAAAACTGGCCGCCGGCTGGTCTCGACAAGTAAGCCTGGTTGTTGCTGTAGTTGGCAAAGATGCGGATTTTCCTTTAAAATCCGCATCTTGCTTTTTTCACTACCGGCCCGTGCACCCGTCGAGGTGCGATAGAAGAGCTGGATCAAAACTTTGAATCAAGGAAACTGAAATGCGCCATCGTCATGGTCTGCGGAAACTGAACCGCACGAGCAGCCACCGTCTGGCTATGCTCCGTAACATGTCCAACTCGCTGATCGAGCACGAAGTCATCAAGACGACGCTGCCGAAGGCGAAGGAACTCCGTAAAGTCGTCGAGCCGCTGATCACGCTCGGCAAGAAGCCGTCGCTGGCAAACCGTCGCCTGGCGTTCAACCGCCTGCGCGATCGTGACTCGGTGGCGAAGCTGTTCGACGTGCTCGGTCCGCGTTTCGCGAACCGTCCGGGCGGCTACCTGCGCGTGCTGAAGTTCGGCTTCCGCGTGGGCGACAACGCACCGATGGCACTGGTCGAGCTGCTCGATCGTCCGGAAGTCGACGAAACGGAAAACGTGCAAGAAGCTGAATAAGCTTCCGGTACGCAGCAGTATCTGAAAGGGGCCGAGCGATTGCTTGGCCCTTTTTGTTTTTCAGGCGCCGGCTGCGATCGATTGTCGCAGGGTGGTGCCGGCAGCGTTGCGCGGGCTGCGCTACGATACGGGGCAGCCGGCGCGCGCCCCAGGTGGGCAATTCGCGTCGGCATGAGCCGATAGACCAGCCAGGAGGGCGCGGATGATAGTGGTGCTGATGCTGACGACGGTGCCCGATGCCGCGACCGCTCAGGCGCTTTCAGAGGGTGCGCTCGACGCGCGGCTTGCCGCGTGCGTGTCGGAGCTCGGTGCGATCAAGTCGCGCTATTACTGGCAGGGCAAGGTCGAAACGGCCGACGAGATCCAGTTGCTGTTCAAGACGAGCCCCGTGCGGGCGCTCGAACTGGAGCGATTTATTCTCGCGCATCATCCTTACGAGACGCCTGAAGTCGTCTCGTGGCAGACGACGGCATCGGCCGCGTACGGTCAGTGGGTGACCAGCGAAACTCAACGTCTATTTCATGTTTAACGGTATGGCGCTTCCCGTGCGCGTGCGCGCGCTGCGGTTCCTCGCAGTCCTGTTGTCGTTCATGCTCGTGCTGGGCGGCCTGTCGGTCGCGCGCGCGGCCGACGATTTTCTCGATCCGTCGGTAGCGTTCAAGTTCAGTGCGAGCGAATCGCCGGGGCAGGTGGACGTCCGCTTCAAGGTCGCCAACGGCTATTACCTGTACCGCGAGCGGTTCGCGTTCGCGGTGAAGAGCGGGCAGGCGACGCTCGGCGATCCGCAATTCCCGGCCGGCCACGTGAAATTCGATCAGACGTTCCAGAAGAACGTCGAGACCTACCGTGACGAAGTCGTCGTGCACGTGCCCGTCAAGCAGGCGTCGGGCCCGTTCGAACTCGCGGTGACGTCGCAGGGGTGCGCGGACGAGGGCATCTGCTATCCGCCGGCCGAGCACGTCGTGAAGGTCGACGGCGCCGCGCTGGGCGCCGCCTCGTCGTCCGGCGATACGGCCGCCGCGGGTAGCTGGTTCGACAAGGTCACGAGCGCCGATTTCGCGCAGTCGTTGCTCGAAGGGCACGGCTTCTTCACGATCGTCGCACTGTATTTCGTCGCGGGCGTCGTGCTGAGCCTGCTGCCGTGTTCGTACCCGATGATCCCGATCGTGTCGGCGATCATCATCGGCCAGGGCACGCGCGCGACGCATGCGCGCGGCTTCGCGCTGTCGCTGACCTATGTGGTCGGCATGGCGCTGGTTTATACGGTACTCGGCATCGCCGCGGCGCTGGTGGGCCAGAGCCTCGGCGCGTGGCTGCAGAACCCGTGGGTGCTCGGCGCGTTCGGCGTGCTGCTGACCGCGTTTGCCGTCTCGCTGATCTCGGGCAAGGACATCGCGCTGCCCGCGCGCTGGCAGAACGGCGCGGCCGACGCATCGGGCGCGCGCCAGGGCGGCCATTTCGTCGCGGTCGCGGCGATGGGCGCGCTGTCCGCACTGGTCGTCGGTGCGTGCATGACGGCGCCGCTGTTCGCGGTGCTCGCCTTCATCGCCCATACGGGCAATGCACTGCTCGGCGGTGCCGCGCTGTTCGCGATGGGGCTGGGGCTGGGCGTGCCGCTGCTGGTCGTCGGCGTCGGTGCCGGGACGGTGCTGCCGCGCGCCGGTGCCTGGATGGATGGCGTGAAGGTGTTCTTCGGCATCGTGCTGCTCGCAGCTGCGCTGTGGATCGTGTGGCCGGTGCTTGCCGGTGGCCTGAAGATGGTGCTCGCCGCGTTGTGGCTGCTGATCGCGGCCGCGGCGCTCGGGCTGTTCACGCCGAATGCCGGCGCCACATCTATCTGGCGTCGCCTCGGTCGTGGCGTGGGCGCCGCGCTCGCGATCTGGGCGGCCACGCTGCTGGTCGGCCTGGCCGCGGGGTCGACCGATCCGGTCAAGCCGTTGGCGGTGCTGGCGGCACGCACGGTTGCGTCAGGCGGCCCTGCGACGGCAGGCGCGGCCGGTGCGCAGGACGGCCCCGCGTTCGCATCGGTGCGCTCGAGCGGTGAACTCGACGCGCTGCTGAAGACGTCCGGCCAGCCCGTGATGCTCGACTTCTATGCCGACTGGTGCGTGAGCTGCAAGGAGATGGAGCATCTGACGTTTACCGACGCGCGCGTGCAGGCGCGGCTCGCGCAGCTTCATCTCGTGCGCGCGGACGTCACCGCGAACAACCCGGACGACCAGGCGCTGTTGAAGCGCTTCAACCTGTTCGGGCCGCCGGGCATCATCTTCTTCGATCGCAACGGTAACGAGATCGGGCGTGTGGTTGGCTATCAGGCAGCTGAGACGTTCCTGCGCAGCCTCGACCGGGCTGCGGTCCCGACGGTGTGACCATGCCTGCCGGGAGCGCGCCGGCGGCGAAGCGGCGCGCTCGTGCGGCATGAGCTGAAGATCGGCACGAGCAGACGGCTCTGATCGACGGGAACAAAAAAACGGCGGGACACCGAAGTGTCCCGCCGTTTTTGTTTCCGCCTGCCGGCGGGCAATCAGCGTTGCGCTTTCAGCAGACGCGCGGCGTCGAGCGCGAAGTACGTGAGGATGCCGTCGGCGCCCGCACGCTTGAACGCGAGCAGCGATTCGAGCACGACCTTGTCGTGGTCGAGCCAGCCGTTCATCGCGGCAGCCTTCAGCATCGCGTATTCGCCGCTCACCTGGTACACGTAGGTCGGGAAGCGGAACTCGTCCTTCACGCGGCGCACGATGTCGAGGTACGGCATGCCGGGCTTGACCATCACCATGTCGGCGCCTTCGTCGATGTCGAGGCGCACTTCGCGCAGCGCTTCATCGCTGTTCGCCGGATCCATCTGGTAGGTCATCTTGTTGCCCTTGCCCAGATTGGATGCCGAGCCGACCGCGTCGCGGAACGGGCCATAGAACGCCGATGCGAACTTGGCCGAATAGGCCATGATGCGCGTGTGGATATGGCCGTCGCTTTCCAGCATTTCGCGGATCGCGCCGATGCGGCCGTCCATCATGTCCGACGGGGCGACGATGTCGACACCGGCTTCAGCCTGCGCGCGCGCCTGGTCGATCAGGATCTCGATCGTGTCGTCGTTGATCACGTAGCCATTTTCGTCGAGCACGCCGTCCTGGCCATGGCTCGTGTACGGATCGAGTGCGACGTCGGTCAGCACGCCGAGCTCGGGGAAGCGCTTTTTCAGCTCGCGCACCGCGCGCGGGATCAGGCCTGCCGGATTGGCTGCCTCGCGGCCGTCAGGCGTTTTCACCGACGGCTCGATGGCCGGGAACAGCGACAGCACGGGCACGCCGAGTTCGACGCACTGCTCGGCGACCTGCATCAGCAGATCGACGGACACGCGTTCGACGCCCGGCATCGATGGTACCGGCTGCCGTTCGTTGGTGCCTTCGACGACGAATACCGGATAGATCAGGTCGTCGGTGGTCAGGCGGTTTTCGCGCATCAGGCGGCGGGAGAAGTCGTCGCGGCGCATCCGGCGCGGACGATGAAGCGGATGGAAGCTCATGGCGATTGGGTAGAAATCAGGGCAGTAAGGACCTTACGGAACCCTTCGGTCATTTTCGGGAGCGTTGGTATATGATAGCGATCGAGCGGCACGCGTCGCGTGCAGCTCCCCGCTTCTCCTCCCTGAGCGGGTGCCTGTCGTTTTTCGATTAGGCTGTTTGACCCGCCGTTCAACGGCGGGTTTTTTTATGCGCCGGCCGAAACCGCAGGCACCGTCAGGTGCGCGCCGCCGATCCCGGCCGCGCGTTGCCCGATCATTGTGCTACAGGCGCGCTTTCTTCGTCGGCGACGGACGGCCGCAGCCAGCTCTCGATCAGCGCGTGTGCCTCGTCGAGCCCCGTGCGCTTCATTGCCGAGAACAGCTGGACCGTCAGCTTGCCCTGGACGCCCTGGTCACGATACGCATCGAGCCCCTTTTGCGTGGTCCGCAGCGCATTGATGCTTTCCTGCCGCGTCAATTTGTCGCACTTCGTCAGCAGCGTGTGGATCGGCTTGCCGGTCGGCACGAACCACTCGATCATGCGGCGATCGAGGTCGGTCAGCGGACGGCGCGAATCCATCATCAGGATCAGGCCGCACAGCTGCGAGCGGGTCGCGAGGTAGGACGACAGCAGCATTTCCCAGTGGGCCTTGGCGGCACCGGGCACTTCCGCATAGCCGTAGCCGGGCAGATCGACGAGATTCGCGACGGGCTCGGCGGCCGGGCCGACGGAGAAGTAGTTGATATGCTGCGTGCGGCCGGGCGTCTTCGACGCGAAGGCGAGCCGCTTCTGGTTGCACAGCACGTTGATCGCCGTCGACTTGCCGGCATTCGAGCGGCCTGCGAACGCGATTTCCGGCTGGACCGTCGGCGGCAGGTCGCGCAGATGGTTGACGGTCGTGTAGAAGCGGGCTTGATGGAGCAGAAAGGCCATGGGAACCGGAAGGACGGGCGGCGCAAGCCGCTTGGTGGAGGCGGGGTAGCCCCGATAGGCGCGGGAGCTTTCAACACGATATTGTACAATACGGCGGTTTTGCCGAAGGCTACCGGGCGCCTGCCTCGCGCTTTTATGTAGCTTCTGCGGTAGACTGAACGCCGTCGTTTTTTGCAGAACCTCAAATTCCCACAAGACGAAACAGGGTGTGCGAATGAATCGACTGTGCAAGTCTCTGATGGTGCTTCAGGTTGCAGCAGGGTTCGTAGGTTTCGTAGCGGAGGCAAACGCGGCGGAGGCGGCAAAGCCGGATCTCGACCGCGGCAAGGCGATTGCCGGGCAGGTCTGCGCGTCGTGTCACGGCGCCGACGGCAACAGCGCGTCGGGCAGTTTCCCGAAGCTAGCCGGCCAGCATCCCGAATATCTGGTCAAGCAGTTGAACGACTTCAAGACGCAGCCGGGCGCGAAGGGGCCGGTGCGGAACAACGCGGTGATGGTCGGATTCGCGAGCGCGCTGAGCGCGGACGACATGCGCAACGTCGCCGCGTACTACGGGTCGCAGTCGACGAAGCTCGGCACCGCACGCGATGCGGCGACCGTGCCGATCGGCCAGAAGATCTATCGCGGCGGCATTGCGGAGAAGGGCGTCCCCGCCTGCGCGAGCTGCCACGGGCCGACAGGGCAGGGGATCCCGGTCCAGTACCCGCGTCTGTCGGGGCAATGGGCCGATTACACGGTCGCGCAGTTGACCGCGTTCCAGCAGGGTGCCGGCGCGCGCAACAACAACGAGGCGATGCATCAGATCGCGACGCGGCTGTCGGACAACGAGATCAAGGCCGTCGCGGATTACATCACGGGCCTGCGTTGAGCGGTCAGCAGCGAGAATGACCGGGCGCCCGAAGGGCGACCGGAGTCAGAACAAGAAAAGGGTGGGGCGCCGCATCGTTGCGGTTGCCTCGCCCTTCTTTTTTGTCGGCACGCGCCGGGCCAAGCCAGGATGGCGAGGCTTGCGGGAGATGGGGGGCTGGGCTCCCCAAGCGAACACAGTAAGCGAGGGGGCTGTTTCCCCTAAGTCGGAGTTTGAATGAGCGTTACCACGTCGGGGTTGCAGTCGAAGTCGGGTCAGGGTGCGTCCAAGCGCGCGGTCGAGCTGCTGAGCTCGATGCGCTTCGCGATTGCGCTGCTGGTGGTGCTGTCGATTGCGAGCATCATCGGCACGGTCCTGACCCAGGACGATCCGTATCCGAACTATGTGAACCAGTTCGGGCCGTTCTGGGCGGACATCTTCCGCTCGCTCGGCCTGTACAACGTGTACAGCGCGTGGTGGTTCATGCTGATCCTGATCTTCCTCGTCGTGTCGATCTCGCTGTGCGTGATCCGCAACGCGCCGAAGATGCTCGCCGATGCGAAGAGCTGGAAGGACAAGGTTCGCGAAGGCAGCCTGCGCGCGTTCCACCACAAGGCCGAATACACGACTTCCGGCACGCGCGCGACGGTTGCGGCGACACTCGCCACGTTCGTCACCAAGGCCGGCTACAAGCACGTCGTGCGTGAAAACGACGGCGCGACGCTGATCTCCGCGAAGCGCGGCGCGATGACCAAGTGGGGCTACATCTCCGCGCACCTCGCGATCGTCGTGATCTGTATCGGCGGCCTGCTCGACAGCAACCTGCCGATCAAATTCCAGATGTGGATGTTCGGCAAGAGCCCGGTCAACACGAGCGCGACGATCAGCGACATCTCGCCCGACCATCGCCTGTCCGCGTCGAACCCGACGTTCCGCGGCTATGCATGGGTACCCGAGGGCCAGTTCGTGTCGACCGCGATCCTGAACCAGCCGAGCGGCTCGCTGATCCAGGACCTGCCGTTCTCGATCCAGCTCAACAAGTTCATCGTCGATTACTACACGACGGGCATGCCGAAGCTGTTCGCGAGCGATATCGTCGTGATTGATCGCGAGACCGGCCAGAAGATTCCGGCGCGCGTCGAGGTCAACAAGCCGTTCACGTACAAGGGCGTGTCGATCTACCAGTCGAGCTTCCAGGACGGCGGCTCGCAGATGCAGATGACGGCCTACCCGATGACGGGCGGCAACGCGAAGACCTTCCCCGTGAAGGGAACGATCGGCAGTTCGGCGCCGCTGCAGATGCCGGGCAACGATGGCGACACGATCGAGTTCTCCGATTTCCGCGCGATCAACGTCGAGAACATGGCCGACGCGAACGGCAAGCCGGACGTGCGCGGCGTGGCGACGACGAGCTCGCTGAAGGAAGCGTTCGACGAACGGCTTGGCTCCGGTGCGAAGACGTCGAAGCCGACGCAGCTCCACAACATCGGCCCGTCCGTGCAGTACAAGATCCGCGGCAAGGACGGCCAGGCGCGCGAGTTCAACAACTACATGCTGCCCGTCGACATGAAAGGCGAGCGCGTGTTCCTCGCCGGCGTGCGCGCGAGCCCGAACGACCCGTTCCGCTACATGCGCATTCCGGCCGACAGCCAGGATTCGATCGGCGAATGGATGCACCTGCGCGCCGCGCTCGAGGATCCGTCCGTACGCGCCGAAGCCGCAGCGCGCTTCGCGCAGCGTTCGCTGCCGGGCACCGACGCATCGCTGCGCAGCCGCCTGCAGGACAGCGCTTTGAAGGTGCTGACCCTTTTTGCGGCGAGTGATGACAGCGTCGGCCGTGGTGCCGACGGCCAGCCGATCGGCGGCTTCCAGGCGGTGGCGACGTTCATCGACCGCTCGGTGCCCAAGGCCGAGCAGGAGAAGGCCGCGAGCCTGCTGCTGCGCATGCTCGAAGGCTCGATGTGGGAGGTGTGGCAGATCGCGCGCGAGCACGCCGGCGAGCCGGCGGCGCAGCAGGGCACCGACACGATCCGCTTCGTGCAGAACGCGATCAATGCGCTATCTGACAGCTTTTTGTATGGATCGCCGGTCTATTTGCAGCTTGACTCATTCAAGCAGGTGCAAGCTTCGGTATTTCAGTTGACGCGCGCACCCGGCAAGAATCTGGTGTATCTTGGCAGCCTGCTGCTGGTCGCCGGCATCTTCTCGATGTTCTACGTGCGCGAGCGGCGCCTCTGGTTCTGGTTGAAGGACGCCGGTTCGGGCGTCGATGTGGTGATGGCAATGTCCTCGGCCCGCAAGACCTTCGATTTCGAGAAAGAATTCGTGCAGACGCGCGACGCGGCCGGTGCCGCCTTGCACGCCGCACCTCGCGACGCCGCGCCGGCCCGTGCGGCATCGACGGCCCGCCCGCCTGCCGGCGGCGGTTCCGATTCCGAGAATTCCACCCGGTAACATCATGGATCTCACGCAAGTTTCCTCTTCCCATCGGGCGTCGGCCCAGGCTCCGGTTATGGCGCCGCTGTTCGACGACCGTCCGTTCCTCGCGCGCCTGTCGCTGCTCGACTGGCTGTTCGCACTGGCGCTCGTGGTGGGCGCGGGCTATGCGCTCGTGCACTACAACGCGCACATGGATTACTACGACAAGGCGGTGATGATCGGCACCGTGCCGGCGCTCATCACGCTCGGCTGGCGCTGGAAGCCCGCGCGGCTGATGATGGCGTCGATCGCCGTGCTGGCGCTGCTGTCGATCCAGATCTACCAGGGCGATCTCGCGCGCGCCGATTCGGCGTTCTTCCTCAAGTATTTCCTGTCGAGCCAGTCTGCGATCCTGTGGATGAGCGCGCTGTTCGTGCTCGCGACGATCTTCTACTGGATCGGCTTGCTCGCACGCTCGGAGTCGGGTTCCGCGATCGGCCAGAAGCTCACGTGGGTCGCCGTGCTGATGGGCTTCACCGGCCTGATGGTGCGCTGGTACGAGTCCTACCTGATCGGTGCGGACGTCGGGCACATTCCGGTATCGAACCTGTATGAAGTGTTCGTGCTGTTCAGCCTGATCACCGCGCTGCTCTATCTCTATTACGAAGGCCACTACGGCACGCGCGCGCTCGGCGCGTTCGTGCTGCTGGTGATCAGCGCGGCCGTCGGCTTCCTGATGTGGTACTCGGTCGCGCGCGATGCGCAGCAGATCCAGCCGCTCGTGCCGGCGCTGCAGAGCTGGTGGATGAAGATCCACGTGCCGGCGAACTTCATCGGCTACGGCAGCTTCGCGCTGTCGGCGATGGTGTCGGTCGCGTACCTGATGAAGGAGCGCGGCGTGCTCGCCGATCGCCTGCCGACGCTCGAAGTGCTCGACGACGTGATGTACAAGTCGATCGCGGTCGGTTTCGCGTTCTTCACGATCGCGACGATCCTCGGCGCGCTGTGGGCGGCCGAAGCATGGGGCGGCTACTGGAGCTGGGACCCGAAGGAAACCTGGGCACTGATCGTGTGGCTCAACTACGCGGCGTGGCTGCACATGCGCCTGATGAAGGGCCTGCGCGGCACGGTGGCTGCATGGTGGGCGCTCACGGGCCTGCTCGTGACGACCTTCGCGTTCCTCGGCGTCAACATGTTCCTGTCCGGGCTGCACAGCTACGGCAAGCTGTAAGATTTCCGCTGCTCGTCCGACTATGAGACCGCCGGTGCACCGTGTGCCCGGCGGTTTTCTTTTGTAACGGGCGGGCGGTCCGGGCGTCGAACGGCGCAAGACGGGTCGGGTCGAACGCTCATGAAGCTGCGCGTGGCGCATGCAGGAGGAGCAGCACGATGTGGATCAAACGCCCTTTGCGGAACGTACTGACGGGCGGCGATATTGCGCCCGGCGAAATCACGCCGCGTGCGGTGTTCGAGAATCGGCGGCGCGTATTGCAGGCGGCCGGCCTCGCGGCGGCAGGCGGGCTGCTCGGCGGCAGCGGTGCAGCGTTGGCCGCCTATGCGTCGCCCGACGCGCGTGCGGCAAAGCTCGCGGCGAAGACGAATCCGAAGTTCGTCGTGGCCGACAAGGTGACGCCGCTCAAGGACATCACGTCCTACAACAACTTCTACGAATTCGGCACCGACAAGAGTGACCCCGCGCAGAACGCCGGCACGTTGCGGCCGCGCCCGTGGCGCGTGAGCGTCGAAGGCGAGGTGCTGCATCCGAAGGTGTTCGATCTCGACGAACTGTTGAAGCTCGCGCCGCTCGAGGAGCGCGTGTACCGGCTGCGCTGCGTCGAGGGATGGTCGATGGTGATCCCGTGGATCGGCGTGCCGCTGTCCGAACTGATCAAGCGCGTGCAGCCGACCGGCAACGCGAAATACGTGCAGTTCATCACGCTGGCCGATCCGTCGCAGATGCCCGGCCTCTCGACGCCCGTGCTCGACTGGCCGTACTCGGAAGGGCTGCGGATGGATGAGGCGATGAATCCGCTGACGCTGCTGACGATGGGCGTCTACGGGCAGGTGCTGCCGAACCAGAACGGTGCGCCGGTGCGGATCGTCGTGCCGTGGAAGTATGGCTTCAAGAGCGCGAAGTCGCTCGTGAAGATCCGCTTCGTCGACAAGCAGCCGAAGACGAGCTGGAACACGTATGCGGCGAACGAGTATGGCTTTTATTCGAACGTGAACCCGAACGTCGATCATCCGCGCTGGAGCCAGGCGACCGAGCGGCGCATCGGCGAGGACGGCTTTTTCACGCCGAAGCGCAAGACGCTGATGTTCAACGGCTACGGCGATCTGGTCGCGTCGATGTATCAGGGCATGGACCTGAAGAAGAATTTCTGAGCGCGACGGTGAGAAACGACATGCCTCCTTCGACGCTGACGGCCGCGCCTGCAGCTGGCGCCGGCGCGGCTGCACGTGCCGCACGGGGCGGTGTGGTCCGTCCCGCCGCGCCACGCTGGCTCGCGCCGGTCAAGGTGCTGGTTTTCGCGGCCGGCCTTTATCCGCTCGCGCGTCTCGTGCTGTTCGGGCTGACCGACCGGCTCGGTGCGAATCCGATCGAGTTCATCACGCGCTCGACGGGCCTCTGGACGCTCGTCTTGTTGTGCATCACGCTCGCCGTCACGCCGCTGCGGCGCATGACGGGGTTCGCCGCGCTGCTGCGTTTTCGCCGGATGATCGGGCTGTTCGCATTCTTCTACGCGACGCTGCACTTCACGACCTACCTGTGGTTCGACAAGTGGTTCGACGTCGTCGCGATCCTGAAGGACGTCGGCAAGCGCCCGTTCATCACGGTCGGTTTCGCCGCGTTCGTGCTGCTGATTCCGCTCGCGGCAACGTCGCCGCGTGCGATGGTGCGCCGGCTCGGCCGCCACTGGGCGACACTGCACAGCACGATCTATGCGATCGCGCTGTTCGGCGTGCTGCACTTCTGGTGGATGAGGGCCGGCAAGCACAATCTCGCGCAACCGAAGCTGTATGCGGCGATCGTCGCCGTGCTGCTCGGCTGGCGGCTCATTGCATGGGGATGGCGGCGCGTGCGCGCGTGACGGCGCAACCGGAAAAAACAAAAGGCGATGACCGGGAAGTCATCGCCTTGTTTCGCGAGCGTTGCAGGCGGAGCGTCGTTATTTCGCGATGGCCGGGCCCGACGCCGGTGCGGGCTTGGCGGATGCGCCGCTCGACAATTCGGGCGACAGCGTGAGCGGCGTACCGGACGAATCGGGCACACTGTCGGACGACGCGTTTTCATCGGTCGGCGTCACGTCCGACGGCGGCGCGTCCTGTTGCTGGAGTGGCTTGGGCATCGGAGGCACGGTGGGCAGATAGAGCGCGCCGCTTTGACCGCAGCCGGCAAGAATCGCCAAAGCCGCTACAATCGCGCTCATCCGGAAAACGACTCGCATGATCGTCCCTGAACAATTGAACCGATAGAGTTTAGCATGTCCGATACCGAATACCTGACCCGTGCCGAGGCCGTGCTGGCGGCCGTCGAGCGTACTGTCGACGACGCCAACGACGGCGATCACGACATCGATCTGGAGCGCAACGGCAGCGTCCTGACGCTGACGTTCGAGAACGGCTCGAAGATCATCGTCAACCTGCAGCCGCCGATGAAGGAAGTGTGGATCGCCGCGAAGGCGGGCGGTTTCCACTACCGTTTCATCGACGGCGAATGGCGCGACACGCGCACGGGCACCGAGTTCTTCTCGGCGCTCACCGAATACGCGACGCAACAGGCCGGCCTCGCGATCACGTTCAGCGCGCCGTAACGGCCTGGACCGAAGCCGGGGCTGCGCCCCGACTCGTCGTGCCAAAGAAAAAGCGCCCCCGCGGGGGCGCTTTTTTCATGTCCGTGACCCATCCTGAAATAGGTTGACACTTTTTCGCCGAGGCGAGGAGGTGCCAGATGGAGCAAGGGATCAAGCGGACGCAGCGGGACTACAGCCTGGCTTTTAAGCTGTCGGTGGTGGTGCAAGT
>NZ_JAIZSA010000034.1:0-25222 GCF_020419825.1 Burkholderia sp. AU30198
CGAACAGCGTGTACTTCGCGTGCAGCTCCATGCCGAGCTGGAAGTTCTCGGTCGGCTCGCCGTCCTTGCCCACACCCATGTTGCCGGTCGCGACGCCCTTCACGGAGCCGTCGTCGTTGTACAGGATTTCGGCGGCCGGGAAGCCCGGGAAGATCTCGACGCCCAGCGCTTCGGCCTGTGCGCCAAGCCAGCGCGTGACGTTGCCCAGCGAAATCACGTAGTTGCCGTGGTTCTGGAAGTTGGCGGGCAGCGCCCAGTTCGGCGTGGTGACCGCGCTCTTCTCGGACAGGAACAGGAAGCGGTCTTCCGTCACCTCGACGTCGAGCGGCGCGCCGCGTTCCTTCCAGTCGGGGAACAGTTCGTTGATCGCGCGCGGATCCATCACCGCGCCCGACAGGATGTGCGCGCCGATCTCGGAACCCTTCTCGAGCACGCACACGCCGATCTCGGTGCCTTTCTCGGCGGCCAGCTGCTTGAGCCGGATCGCCGCCGACAGCCCTGCGGGGCCGCCGCCGACGATCACGACGTCGTATTCCATCGATTCGCGCGGGCCGTATTGCTCGATGAGGCTTGCGGGGGTCATGGGCGTTCCTCTAACCGTTAGAATGCTTTTATTCGGGAGCGTATTGTCTGCGAAACGAAACGCTTGCCGCAACAGCATGCAGCGAGATTAGCACGATCGTTCTATTTTCGTGCTAGGGTAATGCCGTTCGGGCCGTACTGTCCGTGGCGGCGAAACGACATCGAAAGGGGAAGTGCAAATGGGTCGGTCGATCAATCTGGAAGGCAAGGTTGCGCTGGTCACGGGCGCGTCGAGCGGCCTCGGGCAGCGCTTTGCGCAGGTGCTGTCGCAGGCCGGCGCGAAGGTCGTGCTCGCAAGCCGTCGCGTCGAGCGCCTGAAGGAACTGCGTGCCGAGATCGAGGCGGCGGGCGGCGCCGCCCACGTCGTGTCGCTCGACGTCACCGATGTCCAGAGCATCAAGGCGGCGGTTGCGCACGCGGAGACGGAGGCCGGCACGATCGACATCCTCGTGAACAACTCGGGTGTCTCGACGATGCAGAAGCTCGTCGACGTGACGCCGGCCGATTTCGAGTTCGTATTCGACACCAACACGCGCGGCGCGTTTTTCGTCGCGCAGGAAGTCGCGAAGCGAATGATCATGCGCGCGAACGGAAGCGGCAACGGCAAGCCGCCGTGCCGGATCATCAACATCGCATCGGTGGCCGGGCTGCGCGTGTTCCCGCAGATCGGGCTGTACGCGATGAGCAAGGCCGCGGTCGTGCAGATGACGCGTGCGATGGCGCTCGAGTGGGGGCGCCACGGGATCAACGTCAACGCGATCTGTCCGGGCTATATCGATACCGAAATCAATCATTACCTGTGGGAAACCGAGCAGGGCCAGAAGCTGCAGTCGATGCTGCCGCGCCGGCGCGTCGGCAAGCCGCAGGATCTCGACGGGCTGTTGTTGCTGCTCGCGGCCGACGAGTCGCAGTTCATCAATGGTTCGATTATCTCCGCCGACGACGGCTTCGGCCTCGCCTGAGTGGATGACATTCAGCAACAAAGAAGACTGCAATGAGCGATTATTCCCCCGTTTTTGAGATGTCGATGCCGATCCGCTGGGGCGACATGGACGCGTTCGGCCATGTGAACAACACGGTCTATTTCCGCTACATGGAGCAGGCGCGGATCTCGTGGTTCGAGGAGCTCGGCATCGCCGGCGGCAACGGCGAGGGGCAGGGGCCCGTCATCGTCACGGCGTCGATGGAGTTTCTCAAGCAGCTGCACTATCCGGGCGACGTGATCGCGAAGATGTCGGCCGCGAAACCCGGGCGTAGCAGCTTCGACACGGGTTTCGAGCTGACGCGCGCCGACGATCCGCAGCACGTCTATGCGCGCGGCAATGCGCGCTGCGTGTGGGTTGACTACGCGCTCGGCAAGTCGGTGCCGCTGCCCCAGTTGCTGCGCGACACGATCGAGCGTGCGCTCGCGACGAAGGTCGGCTGAGCGTCGATACGGCGAGGCCGGCGCCGGGCGCCGGCAGCACGCCATGCCCGTTGTTTCCCGAATCGGCCGCCATGCGCGGCCGATTGTCATCGGGGAGCCGCCATTCACTGCCCGAGCAGGCGCTGCAGCAGCTCCGGCGTATTGTTGGTCCCGTACTTGCGCATCAGCCGTGCGCGGTAGATGTCGACCGTGCGCGAGCTGATGTCGAGCACCCGCCCGATCTGCTTGCTGGTCTTGCCGGTCGCGAGCTGCGCGGCGATCTCGCGCTCGCGCGGGGTCAGTTCCACGGCGACCCGGCGCGTCGCACTCAAATCCTCGAAGGTCCACACGCCCGCCGCGAGCGGTGCGGTGCGGTCGAGCGCGCGGCCCGTCACGTGGCACCAGAACAGCTCGCCGTCCGCACGCTTCATGATTCTGTCATCCGAGTAGATGCCGTTCGCGGCCATCACGCGCGCGATGCGTTCGCCGATCCGCTGGAATTCGTCCGTCGACGGGTACAGCACCTCGTACGATTTCCCGATCAGGTCGGCCCGTGCGCAGCGAAAGATCGACGCGAGCGCATCGTTGCAGTCCTCGATCACGCGGTCGCGCGACAGGACAAGGCCGAGCGGTGCAAGGTGGAAGGCGGTCTGGTAATCGAGGGTGGTCATGGACGCGGGCAGGCGATGGCAAATGCTTATGTATTTTTGCGTATTGTGCCGCATCCGCGCCGCATCGTACCCTTTCAGGCATCTCGTGGCGGTTGGCCGCGACATAAAAACAGCGTGCCTCGACGCAGGCATCGCCGTGCATGCATAGAATGATGCGGCGGGCTTGCGAGCCACGTGGGCGCGTGAACCGGTTTCGCTGGTTTCCATAGAGGAAGGGACAACAGATGAACAAAGTCTATCCAAGCGCGGCTGCCGCGCTGGAAGGGATCGTCCGCGACGGACAGACCTTCGCGGTGGGCGGCTTCGGCCTGTGCGGGATTCCGGAGGCGCTGATCGCGGCATTGCGCGATACGGCTGTCAAGGGCATCACCTGCATCAGCAACAACGCGGGTGTCGACGGCTTCGGCCTCGGCCTGTTGCTGGAAACGCGCCAGATCAAGAAGATGATCTCGTCGTACGTCGGCGAGAACAAGGAGTTCGAGCGCCAGTATCTGGCCGGCGAACTCGAGCTCGAATTCACGCCGCAGGGCACGCTGGCCGAGAAGCTGCGCGCGGGCGGTGCGGGCATCCCGGCGTTCTTCACGAACACCGGCTACGGCACCGTGATCGCGGAAGGCAAGGAAACGCGCCAGTTCGGCGATCGCCACTACGTGCTCGAGCCGTCGCTGACGGCTGATGTCGCGCTCGTGAAGGCCTGGAAGGCCGACAAGTCCGGCAATCTGGTCTTTCGCCGCACCGCGCGCAACTTCAACCCGATGTGTGCGATGGCCGGCAAGATCACCGTCGCCGAGGTCGAGGAGATCGTCGAGAACGGTGAGCTCGATCCGGACCACATCCACACGCCGGGGATTTTCGTGCAGCGCATCGTGCTGAACGCGACGCCTGAAAAACGCATCGAACAACGCGTCGTACGCGCGAAAGGAGACTGACATGGCCTGGAATCGTGACCAGATGGCTGCGCGCGCGGCGAAGGAACTGCAGGACGGCTTCTACGTGAACCTCGGCATCGGCCTGCCGACGCTCGTCGCCAACCACGTGCCGGAAGGCGTCGAGGTGTGGCTGCAGTCGGAGAACGGGCTGCTCGGCATCGGCCCGTCGCCGACCGAGGACGAAGTCGACGCCGATCTCATCAACGCCGGCAAGCAGACCGTCACGACGCTGCCGGGCTCGTCGATCTTCTCGTCGGCCGATTCGTTCGCGATGATCCGCGGCGGCCACATCAACCTCGCGATCCTCGGCGCGATGCAGGTCAGCAAGCAGGGCGATCTCGCGAACTGGATGATCCCCGGCAAGATGATCAAGGGGATGGGCGGCGCAATGGATCTCGTCGCCGGCGTGAAGCGTGTCGTCGTGCTGATGGAGCATGTCGCGAAGGGCGACCAGCACAAGATCCTCGAGGAATGCAACCTGCCGTTGACGGGTGTCGGCGTAGTCGACCTGATCATCACCGATCTCGGCGTGATCGAAGTGACGCCGAACGGCCTGAAGGTCCTCGAACTCGCCGATGGCGTGAGCGTCGACGAGATCAAGGCGAAGACGGGCGCGCCGCTCGACGTGAGCGCGGTGGGCTGAGTTTTTCGGCGCGAAGCGATTCGCCCCGCATGCCGGCAGGCATGCGGGGCGTTTTCGTTTCCGGGCCGCCGCAGCGGCTCTCCGGAGGTTGCGGCGGACGTGTCAGACGGCGACCCGCAACGAGGCGACGCTGCGCCCGGTTGCCGGCGTGTCGTCGTCGGCGTCAGCGTCAGGCGAGTCGAGCTGCAACGCATGAAACAGGAAGCGCTGCAGCGTGGCGGCCGCCGACGTGCGGTCGCCGGCATCCGCATGGCTGAACAGGCCGAAGTCCGCGGCAGGCGGTGTGGGTAGCCCGGCGGCCTGCGGGTCGAGCACGCGCATCGTGTCGCCGCGCACGTTCCGGTCGAGCAGCACTGCGACGCCGAGGCCGGCTTCGACTGCCGACTGGATGGCGGACAGGCTCGTGCTCGTGCAGACGACGCGCCACGCGAGGCCGGCTTCACGCAGCGCCGTGAACAGTTTCTCCTGCCACGGGCACGTGCCGCCGAATGCGACGATCGGCAAGGGTTCGTCGTGCGGCAGCGCGTTCTGCGCACGCGCGGCGGACCAGCGAAGCGGATGCCGCCAGGTGGCGAGCGGTTCGGCCCGGATCAGTGCGGGGTCGCCGATGACGAAATCGAGCGTATGGGTCGCGAGCCGCTGCGACAGCGAGGGGCTCGAATCGACGACGATCTCGAGCGCGACGCGCGGAAACGATGCCGCGAACTGCCGCAACGCATGCGGCAGATGGCCGACGGCGATGTCCTCGAGGATACCGAGCCGAACGGTGCCCGAGATGTCGCCGGCGTTGAGCGCGGCGCGCGCGGCGAGCCCGACGTCGAGCAAGCGGTGCGCATAGGGCAGCAGCACGCTGCCGGCCGCCGTCGGCTTCACGCCACGCGACGAGCGTTCGAGCAGGCGCTGGCCGACTTCGTCCTCGAGTCGGCGCAGCGCCATGCTGACGGCAGCCTGTGTGCGATGGAGTGCGGTTGCCGCATCGCTGACGCTGCCTGTTTCGACCACCGTCACGAACGTGCGCAGCAGCGTGCTGTCGAGATCGCGGATCATCAATTTTCCTGATGCGGGCATAAGAATTATCAGCTTATATCAAGCATGCGACCGCGGTTAGCATCGTCGTGTCAACGATCTGGAGTGACCGAATGGGCGACGAATTGAGCACCGCACGACCGAATGGCGCCGAGCGCGCGGCCCCGTCGTTTGCGCATGCGGTCGCGCCGTTGCTTGCCGTTGCGTCGATGTGCAGCGTGCAACTTGGCGCCGCACTGTCGCGGCCGGCGACGATCGAGTACGGCACGATCAGCACGACCTGGTTGCGGCTTTGCTTCGCCGCACTCGCGCTGGCGATCGTCGTGCGGCCACCGCTCCATACGTATTCCCGGCAGCGCTGGATTGCCGCGATCGCACTCGGCGGTGCGATGGCCGCGATGACGCTGTGCTTTTTCGCGGCAGTCAGGCGCGTGCCGCTCGGGCTGGCCGTTGCGATCAACTTCCTCGGGCCGCTGGCGGTCGCCACGTTCGGCGTGCGCAAGCCGGCGATGCTGGTGTGGCCGGTGCTTGCGCTGACGGGCGTGCTGCTGCTCGCGCGGCAGGACGGCATGTGGGTGGCAACGCCGGCCGCGCTCATCTTTCCGGTCGGCTCGGCGCTCGGCTGGGCCGCGTACATCCTGCTGATGAAGCGCGTCGGTACGCTGTTCGACGGGTTGCAGGGGCTCGCCACGTCGCTGATCGTGGCCGCGCTCGTGACGACACCGTTCGGGCTCGCGCAAAGCGGCGGCCATCTGCCGGCCGGGCAACTGGTCGATGCCGCGTATCTGGCGGTGCTGGTCCCGCTGTTCCCGTATGTGCTGGAACTGATCGCGCTGCGGCGGATGAGCGCGTCGGCATTCGGCATTCTGATGAGCGCCGAGCCCGCGATCGCGGCGGCGATCGGCTTCGTCGTGCTGGCCCAGCCGATGGGGGCGCTGCAGATTGCCGGCACGCTGTGCGTGGTCGGCGCGAGCGTCGGCGCGGTCGTGCAGAAGTGAAGACGAAGTAGCCAGGACGTTCTGGCCATAACAAGCCGGCGCGAGGACGGCGTGTTCGCGGCGCCGTGCCTGCAGCCGCGCAATCTTTTTCCTGTCAGTTTCGCGATCTGTACGACGATGCGGCGCGCTTCGGTGCGTGCGCGGATGCCGCACGCGTCACGTCGGCGTCGCCCGAGCGCGGCGGCTGCCCGATGCTGCCCGAGCCAGTCGGCCGCGGGTTCGTCGGGGTCGAGTTGCCGACCGGCGTGACCGCGTTGTACAACGCCGTCGCGCCGAAGCGCGATCACGTCTTCGACGCGACTCGCGTGCGGTTCCGCTATCGCGGCACGACGGAGGACGAGATCGCGCGGGCGATCGGTGCGACGCTGCACGGCTTCCGTAACACGCCGGCCGACACCGCGGTGTCGAGCCGTTGGGGCTGGCCGCGCGACCGCTTGGCGGAAGCGCCGTTCGCGACGGCATGGGCGAGGCACGGCGGGCGGCGCGGGGGAGCAGCGTGTCGTCGCCCGCCGGTTTCTTTCTACGCGGCCTAGCATGAAGTACGACGCCCGATTCGCCGGTGCCGCGTGCGACTCGAACGCTTGCGGGCGCGGTGAACCGACTCGTGATCCGGAACGGGTTTACAATCGGTTGCGTCCCCGCCCACCCTTCGGGCCGGGCCGGCGCACGTCATCGCGTCGCACCGCACCGTTCGACAGGATGCCTCCGATGCCCATTTCTTCCGTGAATTCCTCGATCCCCCGCCAGCGGCGCGTGCAGTGCGCGAGCGCGGCCGGCCTTCACCACGTCGCCTATACCGAATGGGGTGACCCCGCCAATCCGCGCGTGCTGGTCTGCGTGCACGGGCTGACCCGCTCGGGGCGCGATTTCGACCGGCTCGCCGCGGCGCTGTCCGATACGTATCGCGTCGTGTGCCCCGACGTCGTCGGGCGCGGTCGCTCCGACTGGCTCGCCGATCCGCGGCTCTATGCGATTCCACAATATGTGGCCGACATGGTGACGCTGATCGCGCGCACCGGCGCCGAATCGGTCGACTGGTTCGGCACGTCGATGGGCGGCCTGATCGGCATGGCGCTCGCGGGGCTGCCCGGTACGCCGGTGCGCCGGATGATCGTCAACGACGTCGGCCCGCGCATCGAACCCGATTCGCTCACGCGCATTGGCGAGTATCTCGGCGTGCAGCCGCGCTTCGCGACCGAGCAGGAGGGCATCGACTACCTGACGTCGCTGTCGCTGCCGTTCGGCGCGCTGACCGGCGACGAGTGGCGCGAGATCAACGCGCCGCTGCTGCGTCAGTTGCCCGAAGGCGACTGGACGATCCGCTACGATCCGCGCATCGCCGAACCGTTCAAGGCGACGACGCCCGAGTTGGCCGCGCTCGGCGAGGCCGCGCTGTGGCACGCGATCGAGACGACGAACGCATCGCTGCTCGTCGTGCGTGGCGAGGCGTCCGACCTGCTGTCGCGCGAGACGGTGGCCGACATGATGCGCCGCGGCCGGCATGTGACGCACGCCGAGGTTCCAGGGGCCGGCCACGCGCCGGCGTTCATCGACGCCAGCCAGATTGCACTTGCGCGGCGGTTTTTCGTCGAAGGCGGCGCATAAACGCGTCATAATATGCGGTTCGGCGGCACGCGGGCCGTGTCGTCGTCCGAATCTCCATCCACTCACGACCGGAACATTCCATGGCAGTCATTCGTCACCACGTCGGGCCCCGTCTCTCCGAAATCGCGATCCATAACGGTACCGTGTATCTGGCCGGCCAGATCGCCGAAGACACCTCACAGGACATCCAGGGCCAGACGCGCGAAGTGCTCGGCCACATCGACCGCCTGCTCGCCGAAGCGAACAGCGACAAGGCACATCTGCTGTCGGTGCAGATCTACATCTCGGATCTGGTGAACTTCAGCGGAATGAATGCGGAGTGGGATGCGTGGGTCGCGCAGGGCAACACGCCGCCGCGCGCCACCGTCGAGGCGAAGCTCGCGGATCCCGCGCTGCTCATCGAGATCGTGGTCGTCGCCGCCCAGCGGAGCTGAGCTGAGCGTAATCCGACGATGACCGCATTCCGCCAGGCCGAGCAATGACCGAGTCCGTTTCCGCTTCCCCCGTCGCGGCACCGTCGTTCGACGACGTGCTCGCGTTCGTGCGCGAGCGGGCCGGCGACGTGCGCCTGTCGTCGGGCGAACTGCTCGCCGATCACTCGGCGGGAACGGCGTCGATCATGCGCACGCTGAACGTCGATCCGCACGCGATGCAGGCGGCCGCGCTGTTCGTGCTGACGCCGCATCTGAGCGACCCCGAGCGCGAGCTCACCGAGCGTTTCGGCGACGAGGTGGCGCGGCTCGTGTCCGACGTGCGCAAGCTGTTGCGGCTCGGTACCGTCAGCCTGCGTGCCGCGCAGAACGCGGTGCCCGATGCGGGGCGCGACGCGGCGGAAGAGCGGCGTACGCAGATCGAGGCGCTGCGCAAGATGCTGCTTGCGTTCGCGCAAGACATCCGCGTGGTGCTGATCCGGCTCGCGTCGCGCTTGCAGTCGCTGCGCTACTACGCGGCCGCGAAGATCGACCCGCCGCCCGACGTCGCGCGCGAGACGCTCGAGATCTACGCGCCGCTCGCGAACCGTCTCGGTATCTGGCAACTGAAGTGGGAGCTCGAGGATCTCGCGTTCCGCTTCGAGGACCCCGTCACCTACAAGCGGATCGCGAAGCTGCTCGACGAGAAGCGCATCGAGCGCGAAGCGTACGTCACGCAGGCGATCGACCGGTTGCGGCAAGAACTGGCGGACGCGAACATCCAGGCCGACGTGAGCGGCCGGCCGAAGCATATCTACAGCATCTGGCGCAAGATGCGCGGCAAGGAGCTCGATTTCTCCGAGCTGTACGACGTGCGCGCGTTTCGCGTGATCGTGCCGGACATCAAGGATTGCTACGCGGTGCTCGGCATCGTGCATCACCTGTGGCAGCCGGTGCCGAAGGAATTCGACGACTACATCTCGCGGCCGAAGCCGAACGGCTACAAGTCGTTGCACACGGTCGTGATCGGCGACGACGGCCGCGCGTTCGAAGTACAGATCCGCACGCAGGAGATGCACCGCTTCGCCGAGTATGGCGTCGCCGCGCACTGGCGCTACAAGGAGGCGGGCGCGCGCGGCTACGGCGGCCAGTTCTCGGCGAGCGACAAGTACGACGAGAAGATCGCATGGCTGCGCCAGCTGCTCGCGTGGAAGGATGACGTCGAGGACGGCGCGGAAAAGTCGGGCGACAAGGCGTGGGCGCAATTGCGCGAGACGTCGCTCGACGACGACCACATCTACGTGCTGACGCCGCAGGCGCGCGTGATCGCGTTACCGCAGGGCGCGACGCCGGTCGACTTCGCGTACCACCTGCACAGCGAACTCGGCCATCGCTGCCGAGGCGCGCGCGTCGACGGCGCGATGGTGCCGCTCAACACGCCGCTTGCCAACGGCCAGACGGTCGAGATCGTCGCGGTGAAGGAGGGTGGGCCGTCGCGCGACTGGCTGAACCTGCAGCTCGGCTATATGAAGAGCCCGCGCGCGCGTCAGAAGGTGCGTGCGTGGTTCAACTCGATCGAGCAGGAAGAGAATGTCGCGCATGGCCGCGCGCTCGTCGAAAAGACGCTGCAACGCGAGGGCAAGACGTCGGTCAACCTGGACAACCTCGCGGCGAAGCTCGGCTTCAAGTCGCCCGAGGAGCTGTTTTCGGTCGTCGGCAAGGAAGAGTTCAGCCTGCGCAATGTCGAGCACGCGCTGTCCGATGCACCGCCTCCCGAACCGGCGCCCGAGGCGCCTGCCGATTTCGAGAAGCGCAGCAGCGGCGCGAGCGTGGCGCACGGCGCGTCGACCGGCGTGCTGGTCGTGGGCGTCGACGCGCTGCTGACCCAGCTCGCGCGCTGCTGCCGTCCGGCACCGCCCGATCCGATCAGTGGTTTCGTCACGCGCGGCAAGGGGATGTCGATCCACCGCACCGATTGCCCGACGTTCCGCCGGATGGTCGAGCGCGCGCCGGAGCGTGTGCTGCAGACGACCTGGTCGGCCGACGTGCTCGGCGGGCGCGGTGCATCCGTTTATCCGGTCGACCTGATGATCGAGGCGAGCGACCGGCAAGGGTTGCTGCGCGACATCTCCGAAGTGTTCGCGCGCGAAAAGATGAACGTCGTGGGCGTGAAGACGCAAAGCCGCCGCAACGCGGCATTCATGCAGTTCACGGTCGAGGTGTCGAATTCGGCGCAGGTGCAGCGCGCGTGCACGCTGCTCGGCGAGGTGCAGGGTGTCGTGCGCGCCGGGCGGAAGGCGTGAGGTGGGGTTCGAGCACCGTTATTTTGCTGCGACCGCATAAAAATCCTTGCCAAGCGGGTAACGGCTCCATATAATCTTAGCTTCACTAGGCTCGTAGCTCAGCTGGTTAGAGCACCACCTTGACATGGTGGGGGTCGTTGGTTCGAGTCCAATCGAGCCTACCAACGAATTGAGAATGCCCGGTCTCCGGGTGTTCGATGCAGCAAATAACTCAACGCGAACAAGGCGAATACGGTTATGACACCGCGAACGTTGACCGAAACCTTTTCGGAGCGACGCTAGTCGAGGAACCCTTTCGCCCTTTCAGTTTGAGTGAAGTATCGAATGCGGCCCCTCGAAAGCGGGGCCGCATTTTTTTTGTCGCGAAATTTTCCCGCGTGATTGTTATATCGCGTACCTGGTCTGCCGCCCACTGTCGGCATCACGGAGATTGCTATGGTTTCGATACGCTTGCCTGACGGCTCAGTTCGACAATACGAGCATCCGGTGACAGTTGCCGAGGTTGCAGCCTCGATCGGTCCCGGCCTTGCGAAGGCTGCGCTTGGTGGCAAGCTCGATGGCGAGCTCGTCGATACGTCGGCCGTGATCGACCGCGACGCGTCGCTTGCGATCGTGACGGACAAGGATGCCGATGGCCTCGATATCATCCGTCACTCGACCGCGCACTTGCTCGCGTATGCGGTGAAGGATCTGTATCCGGATGCGCAGGTGACGATCGGCCCGGTGATCGACAACGGGTTCTATTACGACTTCTCGTACAACCGTCCGTTTACGCCCGAAGATCTGGAAAAGATCGAAAAGCGCATGCAGGAGCTCGTGAAGAAGGACGAACCCGTGACGCGCCGGGTCGTGTCGCGCGACGAAGCGGCGGGCTACTTCCGCAGCATCGGCGAGAAGTACAAGGCCGAGATCATCGAATCGATTCCGCAAAGCGACGAAATCAAGCTGTACTCGCATGGCGGCTTCACCGATCTGTGCCGCGGCCCGCACGTGCCGTCCACCGGCAAGATGAAGGTCTTCAAGCTGATGAAGGTCGCGGGCGCTTACTGGCGCGGCGATTCGAAGAACGAGCAGTTGCAGCGCATCTACGGCACGGCCTGGACGAAGAAGGAAGACCAGGATCAGTACCTGCACATGCTCGAGGAGGCGGAAAAGCGCGACCACCGCAAGCTCGGCAAGCAGCTCGACCTGTTCCACATGCAGGAAGAGTCGCCGGGCATGGTGTTCTGGCATCCGAAGGGCTGGGCGCTGTGGCAGCAGGTCGAGCAGTACATGCGCCGCCGTGTGAACGAAGCCGGCTACCTCGAGATCAAGACGCCGATGATCATGGACCGCTCGCTGTGGGAAGCGTCGGGCCACTGGCAGAATTACCGCGAGAACATGTTCACGACGGAGTCGGAGAAGCGCGACTACGCGATCAAGCCGATGAACTGCCCGGGCCACGTCCAGGTGTTCAAGCACGGCCTGCGCTCGTACCGCGACCTGCCGCTGCGTTACGCGGAATTCGGTTCGTGCCACCGCAACGAGGCGTCGGGCGCGCTGCACGGCCTGATGCGCGTGCGCGGCTTCGTGCAGGACGATGCGCACATCTTCTGTACGGAAGAGCAGTTCATCTCCGAGTCGATCGCGTTCAACACGCTCGCGATGAGCGTGTACAAGGATTTCGGCTTCGAGCATATCGACATCAAGCTGTCGCTGCGCCCCGACCAGCGCGCGGGTACGGACGAAACCTGGGATCGTGCCGAGCAAGGTCTGCGCGACGCGCTGACGGCCTGCGGCCTCACGTGGGAAGAGCTGCCGGGCGAAGGCGCGTTCTACGGCCCGAAGATCGAGTACCACATCAAGGATGCGCTCGGCCGTTCGTGGCAGTGCGGCACGCTGCAGCTCGACATGGTGCTGCCGGAGCGCCTCGGCGCCGAGTATGTCGCGGATGACAGCAGCCGTCGCCGTCCGGTGATGTTGCACCGTGCGATCGTCGGTTCAATGGAGCGTTTCCTGGGTATTTTGATCGAGCACCACGCTGGTGCGATGCCGGCCTGGCTCGCGCCGTTCCAGGCAGTTGTGCTCAATATCGCCGAAAGTCAGGCCGAATATGCACAATCTCTGGCCCAAACGTTGCAAAAACAAGGGGTTAGAGTGGCGGCCGATTTGCGTAACGAGAAGATTAGCTATAAAATACGCGAGCACACGCTGGAAAAGGTGCCTTATCTCCTCGTTGTGGGCGATAAGGAGCGTGATGCGCAAACGGTAGCCGTGCGTGCCCGTGGCGGCGTCGATCTTGGCGTGATGCCGGTCGAAGCCTTCGTTGAGCGTCTGCAGGAAGACCTGCGCTCGTTCAAGTAACCGCCCTGGCAGCGCGGCTCGTTTTTTTAATTTTTAGAGGAAACGTAACATCGCTACTGATAAGTCGTCGCATCGCATCAACGGTGAAATCACTGCGCCGGAAGTGCGTCTGGTCGGGCTCGAGAACGAACCGCTCGGTATCGTAAAACTCATTGATGCGTTCCGTAAATCGGAAGAACTGGATGTCGATCTGGTAGAAATCGCGCCGCAAGCGGTTCCGCCGGTCTGCCGCCTGATGGACTACGGCAAGTTCAAGTATCAGGAGTCCAAGAAGCAGCACGAAGCGAAGCTGAAACAGAAGGTCATCCAGGTGAAGGAAGTCAAATTCCGCCCGGGTACCGATGACGGTGATTACAACGTCAAGCTCCGCAACCTCGTGCGCTTCCTCGAGGAAGGCGACAAGACGAAGATCACGTTGCGTTTCCGCGGCCGCGAAATGGCTCACCAGGAAATCGGTATGCGGATGCTTGAGCGTCTGCGCACGGATCTTGAGGAAGTCGGCCAGGTCGAGCAGATGCCGAAGATGGAAGGGCGCCAGATGATCATGGTGCTCTCGCCGAAGAAAAAGAAGTAACGGGCCCGCGCGCTTCGCGCGCAGGTTCGCAGTGGTTCGGCGCGTGGCCCGGTCAGGGCGGCGCGCCAACAACGACGGCGGCTGCGCAAGTGGTTGCCGTACACAAGTGGACTGGGTTTCGAAGGGCGGGTCAAGGGCGCAAGCCAACCGCACACCCATCGCCATCTAATAAACTGGAGTTGTTCGTCATGCCTAAGATGAAGACCAAGAAGAGTGCTGCAAAGCGCTTCGTGGTGCGTCCGGGCGGTACCGTCAAGCGCGGTCAAGCCTTCAAGCGTCACATCCTGACCAAGAAAACCACGAAGAACAAGCGTCACCTGCGCGGCGCAACGGCAGTTCATGATTCCGATCTGAACTCCGTCCGCGCGATGCTGCCGTTCGCGTAACCCCTAACTGATACTCTAAGGAGAGAAACATGCCTCGAGTCAAACGTGGGGTAACCGCACGGGCCCGCCACAAGAAGATCATCAACCTGGCCAAGGGTTATCGCGGCCGCCGCAATAACGTCTACCGCATCGCCAAGCAGGCGGTGATGCGCGCTGGTCAGTACGCGTACCGCGATCGCCGCAACAAGAAGCGTGTGTTCCGCGCACTGTGGATCACGCGTATCAACGCGGCAGTTCGCCAGCACGACATGACCTACAGCGTGTTCATCAACGGCCTGAAGAAGGCGTCGATCGAACTCGACCGTAAGGTTCTGGCCGACATGGCGGTGTTCGACAAGGCTGCTTTTGCTGCGATCGTCAAGCAGGTGAAAGCCGCCGTTGCAGCCTAATTGCGAAATTAGCACTGCGTGGTTAGTTGCAGCGAGGTTCCGGTAGTCTCGGCCGCTGCAGCGAAAACGGGGCTCTTCCGAGCCCCTTTTTTGTTTGGTGGGCGATTTCGTTCACCAAGACCGAATGACGTTGGAAATGATGGGATCTATGGATCTGGACCAGATTGTCGCCGACGCGCAGCAGTCCTTTGAACAGGCTGCCGACATCACCACGCTCGAAAACGAGAAAGCCCGATTTCTCGGCAAGTCGGGTGCGCTGACCGAGTTGCTGAAGGGCCTCGGCAAGCTCGATCCCGAAGCACGCAAGACCGAAGGCGCACGCATCAACGTCGTGAAGCAGCAGGTTGAAGCCGCGCTGACCGCGCGCCGTCAGGCACTGGCCGACGCGCTGCTGAATCAGCGCCTCACTGCCGAAGCGATCGACGTGACGTTGCCGGGCCGTGGCGCCGGTGCAGGCAGCCTGCACCCCGTGATGCGCACGTGGGAGCGTGTCGAACAGATTTTCGGCTCGATCGGCTTCGATGTGGCCGATGGCCCCGAAATCGAGACCGACTGGTACAACTTCACGTCGCTGAACAGCCCGGAGAACCATCCGGCGCGTTCGATGCAGGACACCTTCTACGTCGAAGGCAAGGATGCCGACGGCCGCCAGCTGCTGCTGCGCACGCACACGAGCCCGATGCAGGTGCGTTACGCGCGCATGAACCGTCCGCCGATCAAGGTGATCGCGCCGGGCCGCACGTATCGCGTCGACAGCGATGCGACCCACTCGCCGATGTTCAATCAGGTCGAGGGGCTGTGGATCGACGAAAACATCAGCTTCGCCGACCTCAAGGGCGTCTATACCGACTTCCTGAAAAAATTCTTCGAGCGCGACGACATCCTCGTGCGCTTCCGTCCGTCGTATTTCCCGTTCACGGAACCGTCGGCCGAGATCGACATGATGTTCGAGCAAGGCAAGAACGCCGGCAAGTGGCTCGAAATCTCCGGTTCGGGGCAGGTGCATCCGACCGTGATTCGCAACATGGGCCTCGATCCCGAGCGCTACATCGGCTTCGCGTTCGGCAGCGGCCTCGAGCGCCTGACGATGCTGCGCTACGGCGTCCAGGATCTCCGGCTGTTCTTCGAGAACGACCTGCGTTTCCTGCGCCAGTTCGCGTAACGCCGCGCGCCGCGCCGACCTGTGCCCGTGCACGCCCCGACGGACGATCCGATGGGGCCCGGGCGTCGATCTAACCTGTTTCGAACGTAGACATCCATGCAATTCCCTGAATCCTGGTTGAGAACCTTTGTCGACCCGCAGCTGACGACCGACGAACTGTCGCACTCGCTGACGATGGCGGGGCTCGAAGTCGAATCGCTGAGCAAGGCTGCGCCGCCGACGTCGAAGATCGTCGTCGGCCGCGTGCTCGAAGTCGTCAAGCATCCGGATGCGGACAAGCTCAATGTCTGCCAGGTCGACGCCGGCACCGGCGCGACGCTGAATATCGTCTGCGGCGCCCCGAACGTCGCGCCCGGCATCAAGGTACCGGTCGCGCTGGTCGGCGCGGAACTGCCGCCGGCAGAAGAGGGCGGCAAGCCGTTTGCGATCAAGCTGTCGAAGCTGCGCGGCGTCGAGAGCCAGGGGATGCTGTGCTCGGCGCGTGAACTGAAGCTGTCCGAGGATCACAGCGGCCTGCTGGTGCTGCCGGAAGACACGCCGGTCGGCCAGGACATCCGCGAGACGCTCAATCTCGACGACACGATCTTCGAAATCAAGCTGACGCCGAACAAGGCCGATTGCCTGTCCGTGTTCGGCATCGCCCGCGAGACGGCCGCGATCACCGGCGCGCCGCTGACGCCGGTCGACATCCGCCCGGTGCGCGTCGAGCTCGACGAAACGCTGCCGGTGCGCATTGCCGCGCCCGATCTGTGCGGCCGCTTCTCGGGTCGCGTGATCCGTGGCGTGAACGCGCATGCGAAAACCCCGCTGTGGATGGTCGAGCGCCTCGAACGTTCCGGCCAGCGCAGCGTGTCGGCACTCGTCGACATCTCGAACTACGTGATGTTCGAACTCGGCCGCCCGTCCCACGTGTTCGATCTCGACAAGATCCACGGCGGTATCGAGGTGCGCTGGGGCAAGCGCGGCGAATCGCTGAAGCTGCTCAATGGCAACACCGTCGAACTCGACGAAACGGTCGGCGTGATTTCGGACGACCGCCACGTCGAAAGCCTGGCCGGCATCATGGGTGGGGACAGCACGGCCGTCACGCTCGATACGACCAACATCTATCTGGAAGCCGCATTCTGGTGGCCGGACAGCATCCGCGGCCGTGCGCGCAAGTACAACTTCTCGACCGATGCGGCCCATCGCTTCGAGCGCGGCGTCGATTACGCGACGACCGTCGAGCACGTCGAGCGCATCACGCAACTGATTCTCGAGATCTGCGGCGGCAAGGCCGGCCCGGTCGACGATCAGTCCGTGAACCTGCCGCAACGCGCGCCGGTGAAGATGCGCGTGTCGCGCGCAAACCGCATCATCGGCGTGCAGATCGGTGCGGACGAGATCGCCAGCATCTTCACGCGCCTCGGCCTGCCGTTCGCGCGTGAAGACGACGCGTTCCTCGTTACGCCGCCGTCGCATCGCTTCGACATCGAGATCGAGGAAGACCTGATCGAGGAAGTGGCGCGCATCTACGGCTTCGAGAAGATCCCGGCGCGTCCGCCGGTCGCGACGAGCGAAATGCGCGCGACCAACGAAACGCGGCGCTCGATCCACGACGTCCGTCACGCGCTCGCCGCGCGCGACTACGCGGAAACCGTCAACTTCAGCTTCGTCGATGCGGAGTGGGAGCAGGATTTCGCGGGCAACGACCACCCGATCCGCTTGCTGAACCCGATCGCGAGCCAGCTGTCGGTGATGCGCACGACGCTGTTCGGCAGCCTGATTTCGGTGCTGCGCCACAACCTGAACCGCCGTGCAGATCGCGTGCGCCTGTTCGAGGCCGGCCGCGTGTTCCTCACCGATGCGTCGGCGAAGGCCGGTGAGCTGACGGTCGAGGGCTATGTGCAGCCGAAGCGTGTCGGTGCGCTTGCCTACGGTCCGGCGCTCGACGAGCAGTGGGGCGTGGCGACCCGTGCGGTCGATTTCTTCGACGTGAAGGGCGATCTCGAGGCGCTGTTCGCACCTGCCGTTGCACGGTTCGTGAAGGCAGAGCATCCGGCCCTCCATCCGGGCCGCAGTGCGCGCATCGAAGTCGACGGTCGTGCGGTCGGCTGGATCGGCGAACTGCACCCGCGCCTGATGCAGAAGTACGAGCTGCCGCACGCGCCGGTGATGTTCGAGGTCGATGCGGACGCGCTGATTGCGCGTGCGTTGCCCACGCCGTCCGATGTGTCGAAATTCCCGCCGGTTCGTCGCGATATCGCCGTGGTCGTCGATCAGGCGGTCGAGGTTCAGGCACTTTTCGACGAAATGAAGAAGGCGCTTGCCGAAGAGGCCTGCCGATTCGTTCAGAAGGTTGTACTCTTCGACGAATTTCGTGCAAAATCAAATACTTCCGGTGGTCTTGCCGCGCACGAGAAGAGCCTTGCCTTCCGCGTGACGCTGCAGGACGCGGCTGGCACGCTACAGGATGAGGTCGTCGATCAGGCGATCCAGACGCTGGTCGAGCGGATGGCTCGTGCTGGTGCGCGCCTGCGCGGCTAAGGAGGAGGTCCGCCCGTTCGAGGGCGGCTTTTTCCGATCGTAAGTTTTGATTTAACGCGCTGTATGGCAGATATGAACGACATGACCTCGAGTGAATTCGAAGCCCTCCTGACGGCGCAACGCAGCGCCATGAACCGCGACGCTTCGGCGCCGGCGTCCACCGAGACGCCCACGCTGACGAAGGCGGAACTGGCGGAGCTGCTGTTCGATAGCGTCGGGCTGAACAAGCGTGAAGCGAAGGACATGGTCGAGGCGTTTTTCGAAGTGATCCGCGACGCGCTCGAAAACGGCGAAAGCGTCAAGCTGTCGGGGTTCGGCAATTTCCAGTTGCGCGACAAGCCGCAGCGTCCGGGCCGTAATCCGAAGACGGGCGAGGCAATTCCGATCGCGGCCCGCCGGGTGGTAACCTTCCACGCGAGCCAGAAGCTGAAGGCGCTGGTCGAAAACGGCGCGGAGTAAGCCCCGCGCGCTGACGTCTCCGCGCGGCCGCTGCGCACCCTTTACCGACGGTTAACCGACGATGACCACTACGGTTGAGAAAGTCGTCTTGCCTCCGATTCCCGCGAAGCGCTACTTCACGATCGGTGAAGTCAGCGAACTGTGCGGGGTCAAGCCGCATGTGCTGCGTTATTGGGAACAGGAATTCACTCAACTGCGGCCGGTGAAGCGGCGCGGCAATCGTCGGTATTACCAGCATCACGAAGTGCTGCTGATCCGGCGGATTCGCGAGTTGCTGTACGAGCAGGGTTTCACGATCAACGGCGCGCGCAACCGGCTCGATTCGCCGGGCAGCGAGCGAGGTGCGGCGGCACCTGTCGAACCCGAGGTGCAGGCCGCCGATGCGCGCGTGTCGGGCAAGGCGGGCGCAACCGTCGACGTCACTGCGTTGCGGCAGGCGCTGCTCGATGTGATCGACGGACTGAAGCACGACTGAGCGCGAAGCGCGAACGAGATGAAACAAGAAGCCCGGTTGGCGATGTGCCAACCGGGCTTTTTCATGGGCGTCGCCCACGCGCATTAACGCGATGCGAGCGGGTTCCTTTGCCCCATGTCGACGACCAGCGTGCCGTCCGGCAGCATCCGCACCGAGCCTTGCGCAACCTGGCTGCGGTAGCCGTACAGATCGAAACGCATCGGGCCGGCCTCGGCCGAATTCCGGATCAGCGCGCGAACGTTCAGTTCGAGCACGTTGAACATCTTCATGTCGCCACCTTCCATCCACATGTAGCTCGGCGCATCGATCTGCGGCCGCTGCGGTGCAGGCGTGCCCGCCAGATGTCTGAACGTGAGGCGCAGCCCGTCGCGCTCGACCGTCGCCTGTCCGAGCTTGCCGTTCAGCACGGGTGGCGGGAACACGGTGTACTGGTCGAGCACGAGCATGTCGCCGCGCAGTTCCGCGCCGCGCCGCTGCAATGGCGTCAGCGAAGCGAGCTCGATGCCGAGCGAACGCAGCAGCTTCGCCTGCGGAATGCCGAGCACCGATACCTGGGACGGTTTGAACGCGAGGTGCCGGTCGTCGAGCACGGACAGCGAGCCCTTCATGTCGGTCGGCAGCCAGACGCCCGGCACATGGTTCCACAGCTTGATGCCGCCCTGGACGCGCAGGTTCGTACCGTCCGCGCTCAGTTGCAGGTCGTTCAGCGAACGCGGCGAGTAGTCGAGCAGATAGTTGTTGAAGAGCGCGGACATCGCCTTCCACGACTCGACGACCGTGCCGCCGAGAATCCGGATGTCGTACTGGTTCGGATCGTCGAGATCGACGGGTTCGCCGGGCCGCTTCGATACGAGTTCCACGTCGAGATCCTCGACGTGAAAGCCGATATCGCCGGACAGGTTGAAGTCGACGTTGCGCAGATGGATCGTCGGGTTGCGGTTCGACACGTGCCGTTCGTTGAACGGCGTGGTCGACGTGCTTCGCATCGCGACCTTCTGCATGCCGGGTTGAGCGGGGTTCGCCGCGCGTGCGTAGGCTTCCCAGTGCTGGCGCATGTTGCTCAGCGCATTCTGCTGCACGGCGAGGAAGCTGTCGTTCAGGCGCGCGGCCGCGTTGCCGAGCAGCGCGCCGCTGGCCGGGCCTGTGTACGAAGGCATCCGGATCGCCATCGCACCGCTTTCGTCGAAATTGAAGTAGCCGGCCGAGACCTGGTCGCGATAGTGATACAGGTCGAACACGAAAGTCTGGTCGCGCTTCGTGGAATCGACCGGGCCGATCAGGATGTCTGCATTCATCGGCATCGAGCGCATAAACTTCACGTCGCCGCCGCGAATGTACATCGCTTGCTGCGGTGCGTTCGCGGGCATCGCGAAGCCGGCATGCGTGCCGTCGTCGAGCTTCAGGTCGAGGCCGGCCGGCGTCACGCGCAGCGCGGTGATCGTGAGCTTCAGGCGCGGCGGCGGCATCAGCTTGTCGACCGCCATCACGAGATCGTCGCCGGCGAGTTGCGCGATTGGCGTCTGGACTTTCAGCAGATCGGCCATCTTCACGTTGGCCGCGCGCATCACCGGCTGCGCGTTGATGCCCGAGACGCGTACACCCGTCGGATGGAACACGAGCTGGCTGCCGTCGCGGATCGCGAGCGTGCCGGTCAGCGAGAACGGCACCCAGCCGTCGCGCTGCATCTCGCCTTGCAGGTGAATCACGCCGTCGCCGGCCGACACGGCGAGCTTGCGCAACGGCGCGTTGCGGTAGCCGAAGATGTAGGTGTTGAAGAGGGCGGTCAGCTTCGCGTTGTCGAGCGTGACCGTGCCTTCATGCACGTCGATCTCGAAACTGGTCGGATCGTCGAACACGATCGGCGCACCGGCCTGCGTCGGCACGAGCGTGGCCGACAACTGATGGATGAAGAAGCCGAGATTGTTGACGATGCGGAAATCGACGTCGCGAAGGAACGTCATCGCACCGTTCTGGCCCGAGTCGCGCAGCGTGAACGGGCGCGGTTGCGTGAGGCTAAGCGACGCGACCGACGGCACGGCGCGCGCGATCTGCTGTTCGCGGGCGAGGCGTTCGGCTTTGGTGCGCTCGATCTTCGTCGACGCAACTGACGTGCTGCCGTCACGCTGCGCGGACGATTCCGCGCAACCGGCACACAGCAGCGCGAGCGCCAGCACGCCGCAGCCGAGCACGCGGGATGGCTTGGGCGAGATGGGGCGGCCCGCGCGCTGCGGGCCGGAAATCCAGTCGAAAATTGCCAAAGGCGAGCGATGGCCGCGCCGGACCGCATTCCGCATCGTCTGTCTCCATGTCTTGTCGTGATCGACGGCGGCGCGCACCACTGCACGGCGCGAGCGTCGATGCCGTGCAGTGTGGCATAGCGTGCTAGAGCGGCGTTACCAAACAACGGGCGCCCGGGAAGGGCGGGTCGGCGGGCTGCGGGACAAAGGATTCGGGGTGGTCGGGCGGTCGGATCAAACGGTCGTTTGGTTTGCGCGGGCCGTCGGCGGCGGCTGTTGTAGCGGCCGGGCAAACCCGCTTCGGCCTTGGCTGGTGCGGGTTTCGCCGGATACGCGCCGTGGCGGTCGCTGTGGTCGAGGCGAGGGTGCGATCCGGGCCCGCCACAGCGGCTCGCCGGTCGGTCAAACCAGCATGTGCTGCCGGATTGCGTTCTGCGTCGCCTGGTCGAGTTGCAGGCCGTTCGCGATATACGACGTCATCGAGCCGTAGGATGCGGTGACCTGATCGAATGCTGCCTGCAGATAGTCGGCGTGCGCACCTTGCAGCGCAGTCATCATGTCTGCCGCATTTTGTCCGCCGGCCTTTTGCGCCTGGGCGACCGAGGTGGCGATTTCCGACGCACTATAGACGTTGGTCAGCAGGTAGTCGGCGAGTATTGTCTGCCCGGAGGCACCGAGGATCGTGTGCAGGATGGCGGTTGCCCAGCCGGTGCGATCTTTGCCGGCCGTGCAGTGGAATACCAGGTTTTCGCCCGAGGCGGCGAAGCCTGTGAAGAGCGCGTGATAGCTGGCATGCGCGGTGTCCGACGTGACGAATGCGCGGTACATGCTCAACATGAATGCCGTCGCGGTGGCGCCGGTGGTCGGGATCGGATCGATGCTGGCAGCCCCGAGTACGTTGAGGTTTTGCCAAGTGGCGCCGGCCAGCGGCACATCCGGTTGCGTCTTGATCTCGGCGGGCGTGCGCAGGTCGCAGACCTGCCTGATGCCGAGCGTTCCGACGGTGGCGATGTCCGCGGCGGACAACGCGAGCGCGGATGACCGATAGATCACGCCTTTCTTCATCTTCGCGCCGCTCGTCGTCGCGTAGCCGGTTCCGTCCGGCCCGGCCGTGTCGCGAAAATTTGATGCCGAACTCAGCCGCGGTGTCGTGACCGGCGCGACCGAAATCGAGTCGCCTCCGCATGCGGACAGAAGCGGCGCGCTCCCCAGTGCCATGCCTAGCGTGCCGGCGCCCAGCCGGAGAAAATGTCGACGGGAAATTTCGTTTTTCTGGTGCATTCAATGCCCTGTGTCGGAGACGGTTACAAGAGATCGCGACCGCGGTGGTGACCGAAGCCGCCTCCCGTATCACGCGCGACGCGGCAAAGCCGTGGCGGGCCGGATCGATCGGCATGCAGTCGGACGGTTCGCCCGTGCGCATCGAGCTCGCGCCGGGTAACCGCACGGTAGCGATTTGCGGCGAACCAGCCATCGTCCTTTTCGATTAGGGCGGAATGCGGGCTGCCGGCGCAGGCGGGGCATCGTCGACGGATAGGAGCGGTGGCAGCGACGAGGTAAGATCGGCATCAGTGGCTGTATCGACCAAAGCACAGTAGCCATCACGGGGAAGCGTCATGGATCTCAAGGAAGTCGATGTATTGGGTGCGGGCGTGGGCGATCACTGGTACTACGCGTCGAAGGCGAGTGCGATCCGTCGCTTCCTGGGTGCGCCGGGCGCGAGCCGGATACTCGATGTCGGTGCAGGCTCCGGCTTCTTCTCGAAGCACTTGCTCGAGCGTACGCAGGCCTCGGAGGCGTGGTGTGTCGATACGAGTTACGCCGGCGATACCGACGGCGAGGCGGCTGGCAAGCCCATCCACTTCCGGCGATCCGTTGATCGTTTCGATGCCGATCTCGTGTTGCTGATGGACGTGCTCGAGCATGTAGACGACGATGTCGGCCTGCTGGTGCAATACGTAAAGGGTGCGCCTTCGGGCAGCCGGTTCCTGATCACGGTTCCTGCGTTCCAGTTCCTCTGGAGCGGCCATGACGATTTTCTCGAGCACAAGCGCCGATATACGCTCGGCGGTCTCGAGGACGTGGTGCGTCGCGCGGGGCTCGACGTCGAGCACGGTGCCTATTATTTCGGTCTCACGTTTCCGCTTGCGGCAGCGTTGCGGCTCGGCGAGCGGGCGCGTCGGCATCCGCGCGAGCCGGTGTCGCAATTGCGCCGTCACCATCCGTTCGTCAACGGTCTGCTCAAGACGATCTGTCGGATCGAGTTGCCGATGTTCCGCTTCAACCGCGTCGCCGGCCTGACGGTCATCTGTGTCGCGCGCAAGCGGTGAACGGGATGCGTGGCCGTGCGGCCAGTGCGCAAGTCGCCATGCCATGCGCGCCGTTGCTTGCATCGGTGCCGTCACGCAAAAAATTCACAAGAACATTCACAAAATGCATGCGACCCGATTCTAAATCGGGAAACCGTCTGTTATACTTTCGTTCTTTCGGGGCGTAGCGCAGCCTGGTAGCGTACCTGCATGGGGTGCAGGTGGTCGGAGGTTCAAATCCTCTCGCCCCGACCAGACAAAGAACCCGCGTCAGCTCAGGCTGGCGCGGGTTTTTTCTTGCCGGTCGCTTTTTTGCACATCGCGGCGCAGCCCCGGTAAAATGCACGGTTGATCCACGGAAAGCGCCGTGATTTAGCGGAAGAGGATTCCCCGAACATGACTGATCTTCGTCTTACCATGCGGTTCGCTGCAGTGCTCGCCACCGGCGCGCTCGTCGCCGGTTGCGGTACGTCGTCGCCCACGAAAGTGGACTACAAGAGCGATTCGAAATCGAAGGAAGCGTCGCTCGCAGTGCCGCCCAACATGCTCGACGAGACGGCCGATCAGCGTTCGCTGCCGCCCCAGGGCGGCGCGACTTCCCTGTCCGCGCTTCATCAGGTCCAGCAGGCGGCGCCTGCGCTGGACACCGTCGCTCCGGCCGTGGCCGGCATGCATATCCAGCGCGACGGCACCGAGAGCTGGCTCGTGATCGACGGCAAGCTGCCGGCCGATGTCTGGCCGCAGGTCCGCCGCTTCTGGCAGGAGCAGGGCTTCCTGCTCGTCGTCGACCAGCGCGACAAGGGCGTGATGGAAACCGACTGGAACGAAACCCATCCGCAGATCAACGATGGCCTGATTCGCAGCGTGATCTCGAAGGCGATGGGCAACTCGTACGTGACGGCCGAGCGTAACAAGTACCGCACGCGTCTCGATTCGGCGCCGAATGGCGGCACCTACGTGTTCATCAGCCAGAAGGGCATGCGCGAAGCGATCACGGGCGCGAACAACGATTCAAGCAAGTGGGAACCGAAGCCGAACGATCCGGCGCTCGAGACCGAATACCTGAAGCGGTTGATGGCCGTGCTCGCACAGAACGAGCAGCGTGCGAAGAACGGCGAGCCGCCGATCGCAAACATCAAGGACAACACGGTACCGAAGGACAAGAAGGCCGACGCCGACGCATCGTCGAAGGCCGCTGCAGCGATTGCCGCACAAAACGTCACTCGCACGTCGGCGCAGGGTAACGATGTGGCCGACGCCGCCGTGCCGTCGGAAGTCACGCTCGGCGAGCCGTACGACCGGTCGTGGCTGCACGTCGGTCTCGCGCTCGATCGTGCGAACTTCACGGTCGACGATCGCGATCGCACGAAGGGCCTGTATTTCGTGCGCTATGTCGATCCGAAGGATCTGACTTCGGCCGAGCAGGGCTTCTGGAGTCAGCTGTTCCACGGCAAGAAGGAAAAGCAGGCGAAGCAGTACCGAGTCAACGTGAAGGCGCTCACGGACGACCAGACGCGCGTTGCGGTCGTCGACGATTCGGGTTCGATCGACACGTCGTCGCCGGCTCGTCAGATCATGGGGCTGCTCGTGAATCAGCTTCGCTGATTTCGACATTTCTCCGCACCCGTGAAAAGCCCGCCACATGGCGGGCTTTTTTCATGGCTGTGACCCATCCTGAAATAGGTTGACACTTTTTCGCCGAGGCGAGGAGGTGCCAGATGGAGCAAGGGATCAAGCGGACGCAGCGGGACTACAGCCTGGCTTTTAAGCTGTCGGTGGTGGTGCAAGTC
>NZ_JAIZSA010000035.1:0-23150 GCF_020419825.1 Burkholderia sp. AU30198
ATCTACAACTGCGAGCGGCCACATGCCGCCCTCAAATACAAAACGCCCGATGCGGTGCATCGGGCGTTTAGCGGGTGAACACTGTCAACCTATTCCAGGACTTGACAGGGAAAGCTTCTGTCGCTCATGGCGTGGGTCAAGCAGATTCCGGAGTGCGTGCTCAATGAATACCCGACGACACAGCTCATTCGCGCCTGGAACTTGACGCTCGAATGGCGATTCGACGAGGCCGGATGCGTTCTGAACTCGGTACTCAAATGCATTCGCGAGTCAGTCGAGAAAGACTCGCTCGCGCCTGAAGCTGCCACGCGGCTTTACCAGATTTACCAGCATCGAAAAATGATGCTTGCGCACTTTGCCGATGACATGCGCACTGTAGAACGAATGTGCTCTGACCTGCTCGTAGATTTCCCGGACGATGACCCCTATCTTCGCGGCAGCGTCGAGTTGTGTCTTCTTTGCGCACAGCGTGAGTTGTATCACCTCGACGCGGTCGATCGCCTCGACATGGCAGCCCGTAGTTTTTTCAAGCGCGCCAACAGCCAGTTCGTGCTCGTCTGGCATGAAAGCATATTGGGACCCGCCCTGATTCAACGCGGCGATGTTGCAAAAGCCGCGAGTGGATACCGATCTGCGATTGACATTGCACACGGTATCGCCGGGCATGCCAGCCCATTGGGTGCGATGCCCGCGGTCCTGCTTGCCGAACTGTTGATGGATTGTGGCGAATACGATGCCGCAAGGTCCCAATGGGATCAATATCTGCCGCTTTGCAACGAACTGGGCCTCGTCGACCATCTCATTGCCGCATATGTCGGACGTGCAAGACTGGCCTCGGTATACCAAGAAAACGAGACAGCCGAATCATTGCTGGCGCACGCTACACGATTTGCCTCGGCGAAATCCTTCGACCGTCTTTTCTGGAACGCGACGGCAGAAAGAATCAGGCGGGCAGTACAAAGCAATGACGTCGATAGCGCGCAGCGGATTGCCAATGAAGCAAAACTGCCTCGCGATGCAGCATCTCTCTACCCCTCAGATCAAACGACGACGAAAACCGAGGCGATGGCTATCGCCTGGATCAGGCTGGCTTTGGCGCGAGGCTTCGCAAAGGAGGCCGAGGCACTGGCAAAGCGGTGGATCGCGTTCGCGCTGCCCCGTTCCTGCCTGCGTACCGAGATTCGCATGCGCATTCTGGTTGCTGCGTCGAAGCTGGCCTCTGCGGATACTCGTGGAGCGAAGAGAGCATTGATCGACGCACTTGCGCATGCGGCGCCACGGAGAATTGTCCTGCCGTTCCTCGAAGAAGGTGACGCAGTCAAGCAGGCGCTCGCCGCGATCTTTAACATCCCGGAAAATATTCAGTCCGACGTCGAGTTTTCCGGCGCACTTCTGCAGGCTTATGCAGCAGGACCGGAGAGTGTCTTGCTGCGTCCAAGTGCAGCGGGACAACAGGCAGCGGCTCTACCACCGACAACTGAGGGGCGGCTGTCACAACGGGAGATCAGTATTCTTGAATTCGTCTCGCAAGGTTTGCAAAACAAGGAGATCGCAGACCGGCTCGGCCTGGCCGAAGGGTCAGTCAAATGGTACATGCAGCAGATCTACGCAAAACTTGGTGTTAGACGGCGATTGAATGCGTATCAGAGGGCGAAAGCGTTAGGTTTAATCCGATAGTTCTCGGCGCCCTGCCCACAAAATGACGAATAGGTCCAACGTCTCCCCGTCTTCAGTAGCACCGGGCGGTAGAGTCCGGGGGTAATGCAACTCGTTCTCCGTCAGCTTCCTGGCGTAGGATGCACACGCTCCACCCAGCCCTTTGCCGAACTGCTGTTCGTGCAGAACGTGTCGATGTTCAACTCGTACATCGCGCAGCCGAACGGTGTCGCGCGATTGCCAGTCTTGCCCTGTCTCGAGACGCGGAGCACGCTGGCCTTGTGGCTGTAGAACGCACCGGGCTTACCGACTGGTCGTCGGTGCCGTTGCCTGATCCACCTCGCGCGGCTCCTCGCCGAGGCGATCCCGTTCAAGCAATTGCTGCTCGGCGCCCAGACGTTCATCCAGTGGCAGCGGCTGAACACCGAGCCAGGCACACCGCTTCTTGCCAACAGATCGCTGGTGGGACATCGCGCAATCAGATGTGCAATCAGGACTGTGTGAATCCCGCTCTTCAGTCGCGTGCGTTGCCGAACCAGGTGTGAGCGGCGCGAGATTTGCGGTGCAACGCCAGCATGCGGTCGTCTGGCATCCCCACCTCCGGCAGAAAACCGCTCGCATATAACTGCGCCAGCGCGGCTGGCATCGATCTTGTCCGTCTTGACGCGCGTATCGGTACGGTCGGCATCAGCAAGAGATCGCACGAGTAGAAAGCTTTATGAAATGAAGTCACCTTCGCTCGCCACCTCGCTCTCGCGTCAGCTTAAATTTAGAAATACTTATCAAATTACCTTATGCGATGACCGCTGCACTCCCCTGATTACGCTCAAGCCCACCTAACGTAGTGGCGTAGATAACACCGTCATATCAACCAGTTACATCGACTCATCGCATCGTGAGATGTGAGGTGCAACCTTTTTGGTTCATTCCCGCCCCCTTCTCCCAAGTGCGATCTTTTTTGTATGTCGACAGTTGCCTTCGAGAAAGCGCCGCATCCGCACCGATCGCCGAAAGTAACCCCCATAACGTCATATGATTGCATTTTCACATTTTATGTGATTTTATTGTCACATCTTGCACACCGCCGCCGACCACGCGCGCGGCGCACCCCATACCAAGGAAGAGACGCAGATGGAGACAATCGCCGTCATCGGCAGCAACATGGTCGACCTCGTGACCTATGTCGCCCGCATGCCCGCCCGGGGCGAAACGCTCGAAGCGCCGAATTTCGAGCTCGGCTGCGGCGGCAAGGGGGCGAACCAGGCCGTCGCGGCCGCCCGCCTCGGCGCGCGCGTCGTGATGGTCACGAAGGTCGGCGACGACGTCTTCGCGGACAACACGATCCGCAACTTCGAGCGCGAAGGCATCGACACCACGCACGTGCGCAAGGTCGCCGGCGTGCCGAGCGGCGTCGCGCCGATCTTCGTCGAACCAGATTCGAGCAACAGCATCCTGATCGTCAAGGGCGCTAACCGCCATCTGACGCCGGCCGACATCGACGCGGCCGCACCGCAGCTCGCCGAATGCGCATTGATCGTGCTGCAGCTCGAGATCGAGCTCGACACCGTCTATCACGCGATCGACTTCGGCGCGCGGCACGGCATCCCCGTACTGCTGAACCCCGCGCCCGCGGTGGCCGATCTCGATTTCGAGCGGATCCGCACCGTCGAATTCTTCGTGCCGAACGAAACCGAGCTCGCGATCGTGTCGGGCCTGCCGGTCGATTCGCACGACACCGCGGCGCGCGCCGCCGAAGCGCTGGTCGCGCGCGGGCTGAAGCAGGTGCTCGTCACGCTCGGCAGCAACGGTTCGCTGCTGGTATCGCGCGACGGCGTGCGGCACGTGCCGGGCGTACCGGTCGACGCGCGCGACACGACGGGCGCCGGCGACGCGTATATCGGCTGCTTCGCACGCTGCTACGCGGCGTCGCGCGACGCGCTCGACGCGATGCGCTACGCGTCCGCGTACGCCGCGCATTCGGTCACGGGCCTCGGCACGCAGAAGTCTTACGCCGACACCGCGACGTTCGAACGCTTCCTCCGCGACGCCGGCATCTGATCGGCGCCTTCATCGACGAGACAATTGGGAAGGAGACACCCATGGGCCGAGCCAGAATCGAACACACCCCCGACGGCTATTACCTGAACCGCACGCCGCTCTTCGCATTCACGCTGCTGTGCTGCCTGTTCGCGCTGTGGGGCACCGCCGCGAACCTGAACGACGTGCTGATCGCGCAGTTCAAGAAATCGTTCTTCCTGTCCGATTTCGAATCGGCGTTCGTGCAGTCCGCGTTCTATCTCGGCTACTTCTTCCTCGCGATTCCCGCCGCGACCGTCGTGAAGAAGTTCAGCTACAAGACGACGATCCTCGTCGGCCTGCTGCTCTACACGACCGGCTGCCTGCTGTTCTTCCCGGCCGCGTCGATGGCGAAATACGGGATGTTCCTCGTCGCGCTGTTCGTGATCGCGGCCGGCCTGTCGTTCCTCGAAACCGCGTCGAACTCGTATTCGACGCTGATGGGCCCGCGCGAAACCAGCACGCGGCGGCTGAACATCTCGCAGACGTTCTATCCGTTCGGCGCAATGGCCGGCGTCTACATGGGCAGCTTCCTGATCTTCAAGGAAGGCGATGCGTCGCATGCGCAGCTCGCCGCGATGTCGGCGGCCGAAGCCCACGTGCACCAGCTCGCGATGATCCAGGCCACGCTCGAGCCATACAAATGGCTGATCGTCGTGCTCGTCGCCGTGTTCATCGTGTTTGCGCTCACCCCCTACCCGGCCTGCAAGGGCAACGGCCCCGGCGTGGCCACGCACCGGATCGACGCGCGCGGCACGCTGGCGCGCCTGTTCGGCAACCGGCGCTTCGTCGCGGGGATCGTCGCGCAGTTCCTGTATGTCGGCGCGCAGGTCGGCGTGTGGAGCTTCACGATCCGGCTCGCGATGCAGATCGGCGGCCTCACCGAGCGCGGCGCGTCGCACTACCTGCTCGCGACGTTCTTCGCGTTCTTCGTCGGCAAGCTCGTCGCGACGCTCGTGATGAAGCGCGTCGGCCCGGCCAAGGTGCTGATGGTCTACGGCATCCTGTGCATCGTGCTGCTCGCGTACACGATCAGCGTGCACAACATCACGGCCGTCTATGCGGCCGTGGGCGTGAGCGTGTTCCTCGGCCCGTGCTGGCCGACGATCTACGGCCTGACGATCGACGGGCTCGGCAAGGACACCGAGTACGGCGGCTCGATCCTCGTGATGAGCATCGTCGGCGGCGCGGTCGTGCCGCTGATCCAGGGGCTGATCTCCGATCACACCGGCGGCAACATGCAGCTCGCGTTCGTCGTGCCGCTCGCGTGCTTCGTCGTGATCGTCTACTACGGCTTCTACTGCCTGCGCCACCTGCCGGCCGCGACGCCCGACGCAGCCGCCGACGGCAACGCGCCCGCGCGCTACGCCGCCACGCGCAACACGTCGGGAGCGTAAGCATGCAAGGCGAAATCGAACTGCGCCGCGACGACTTCCGCGACACGCCGCGCACGCTGTACCGCACCGACGGCCTGACCGTCACCGCGTTCGCGTATCCGTCCGGCGTCGAGGCGCTGAAGCTCGAGAACCGCCGCGGCCACGTCGTCGTGCTGCCGTATCTCGGCCAGATGATCTGGGCCGCCGCGTTCGACGGCCGCGACCTGACGATGAAGAACATGTTCCGCCAGCCGAAGCGCGTGGCATCGATCATCGATACCTACGGCTGCTTCATGTTCCACAGCGGGCTGCTGCGCAACGGCTGCCCGGGGCCGGGCGACACGCATGCGCTGCACGGCGAGATGCCGTGCGCGCCGATGGATCGCGCAAGCCTGATCGTCGGCGCGGATGCACGCGGCGCGTTCGTCGAGGTGACCGGCGAATACGAATACGTGCAGGGTTTCGGCAGCCACTATGTGGCGCGCCCGTCGGTACGGCTCGCCGAGCACGACGCGCAGATGACGATCGCGATGGACGTGACGAATCTCGGCGGCACGCCGATGGACCTGATGTACATGGCGCACCTGAACTACGCGTACGTGCCGGGCGGTCGCTTCGTGCAAGCGTTGTCTAAAGGCGGGTTACGGCTGCGTGACAGCGTGCCCGCTCACGTGAAGCCGACCGCCGCGTGGCGCGACTACACGGCCACGCTCACGCGCGAACCGGAACGGCTTCACACGCTCGATGCGCCCGCGCTGTACGACCCGGAGATCGTGTTCTTCATGAACGACGTGGCAACGGATGCAAGCGGCGTCGCGCATTTCGTGCTCGAGCACCCGGATGGCGGCGCATTCCACACCGCATACCGCCCCGAGCAATTCCCGCACGCGACGCGCTGGATCCTGCACAACGCGGACCAGCAGGTCGCCGCGTTCGCGCTACCGTCGACCTGCGAGCCGGAAGGGTATGAAGCCGAACGCCGCAAGGGCCATGTCGCGGCACTCGCGCCGGGCGCGACGCGCCGCTTCGAAGTCGTCACCGGCTACCTGAGCGCGGCGGAAGCCCGCGATGCGTGAAGCGATGCGCGGCCGCGCGGCGTCAGGTCACGAGCGCGATCCCGTGTTCGCGGATCGCCGTTTCGTAGCGGCGGCTCAGCTGCCCGTCCGAGATCACGTAGTTGAAGTCGGTCAGCTCGGCGAAATAGGCCGCGCGCACTTCGTCGAACTTCGTGTGGTCGACGAGCAGGAAGCGGTTCTGCGCGCGCTCCATCACCTTCTTCTTCGCGTCGACCTCGTGGAAGTTGAAGCAGGTCACGCCGCAGCGGTCGCTCACGCCGGCCGCGGAGATGAACGCCTTCGACACGCGCACCGTGTCGAGGATGCCCGTCTCGGCCACCGACTCGAACACCATGTTCTTGCGGTGGTACGCGCCGCCGCACAGGATCACGCTGCAATGCGGCTTCTGCTGCAGCTTCGCGAACACGTTCAGCGAATTGCAGACCGCGGTGAATTCGAGGTCGTCCGGAATGAAATCGACGACGAACGGCGTGGTCGAGCCGCAGTCGACGAAGATCGTATCGCCGGTCGTCACGAACTGCGCGGCCAGCTTGCCGATGCGGCGCTTCTCCTCCGTCTGCCGGTTGTTCTCGGCGCTGACCACGTACTCGCCGATGTCGCTGCGCTGCGCGGCGAAGTGGCGCGTCACGTAGCCGCCGATCAGGCTCAAGCCGTGCGGGTTGTCGGCGAGATCGCGGCGGATCGTCATCTCGGACACGCCGAACAGCTCGGCCACTTCCTTCAGATGAATCGCGTTCTGCCCTTGCAGCACGTTCATCAGTGTCTTGATCCGTTCGCCCTTCTTCGTTTCCATGCCAGTATCCTGCGTACCCGTCGCATCCGTCGCTTGTCGTGCCGGGCGCGCGGGCCCGGCTGGAATGTCGTATTTGTAACAAACCGATGTGAAAACATCAACTTTACGTGTGCCCTTCCGGCGCACGATCCGTGGAGTCCTGAAACATGCCGCTTTCCAACGCCCAACTCGCTCAAACCATCGATCACACGCTGCTCGCGCCCGACGCGAGCGACGCGCAGATCCGCGAACTCTGCCGCCAGGCGGCCGAGCATCGCTTCTACTCGGTCTGCGTGAATTCGGCGAACGTGCCGCTCGCCGCGCGCGAGCTGGCCAGCACCGGCGTGCTCGTGTGCGCGGTGGTCGGTTTTCCGCTCGGCGCGGGGCTGTCGGCCGCGAAGGCCTTCGAGGCGTCGGCCGCGATCGCGGCCGGAGCCGGCGAGATCGACATGGTGATCAACATCGGCGCGCTGAAGAGCGGCCGCGCCGACGACGTGAAGGCCGATATCGAAGCCGTGCACCGCGCATGCGGCGCGGTGCCGCTCAAGGTGATCCTCGAAACAGGGCTGCTGACCGATGACGAGAAGGTGCGCGTGTGCGAGATGTGCCGCGATCTCGGCGTCGCGTTCGTGAAGACGTCGACCGGGTTCGGCCACGGCGGCGCAACGCTCGCGGATGTCGCGCTGATGCGCCGCACGGTCGGCCCCGTGCTCGGCGTGAAGGCATCGGGCGGCGTGCGCGATCGCGCGGCCGCGCTGGCGATGATCGAGGCCGGCGCGACGCGGCTCGGCACGAGTTCGGGGGTGGCGATCGTTACCGATCAGGGGGCGAGCGAGTCGGCGTATTGACGGACGCTCCAGGCCGCCGGCGGATTCCCGGACGCAGCCACAGTGGTACGCTTGGCGCTCCCGCGTGCCGGTTCGCGCGCCTCCTTCGTCCTTCCGATGAGAACGCTCTCCGTCTGGTTGAGATCCGGCCTCCTGCTCGCGATCGGCATCGCGGTCGTGCTGTGGGGCGGCTTCACGTTGGCCGATGGCGTGATCCTGCGGCGCGCGCAGGCATGGCCGCACGTGCCGGCGACCATCGAGCAATGCGCGGCAACGCTGCAATACGGCCGGCACTCCGCTTATTGGGAAGTCAGTGCGCGGTTCCGCTACGGAGATGGACGCGAATATGTCACCACGTGGCAGCCCGCCGATGGCCTGACCGACGAGCACGATCCAACGCCTGCCCGCACCGACGCGCAGACGGCCGCCTATTGCGGCGCAGCCGCGCAGGACGGGCTGCGCGTGTCGCCCGAATTTCCCGGCATCGCGCGCCTCAACGGCGCCGCGATGTCGGACGAATGGGAGTTCAGGCTGATACTGGGTACGGCGCTGCTGCTGGTCGGACTGGTCAACGGCTTTACCGGCTTCTGGCTGCTGCGGCACGGCGACCCGCCACCGCGTCGCCTGTTTTCGCGAGAGTAGCGCGGCGGTCGATGCGTGCGGCTCCTCGACGGTCCGATGAAAACGCGCTTCTTCCGGTCGAGCACCGGCATCCTGCTCACGACGGGTAAAAACGACATGAACGTCTCAACACGCAATCTGAACGCGCTCCCCGACATCGCCGGCCTGATGCGCCTGACGCAGTCGCTGGCGATCCTTGATGCTGTCCTGTCGCAGGAGTGGGAATACCGGTACTACTCGTTCAACCAGGCATGGGCAGACGGGGAGAAGATGGCGTCGATGCGCAACGGCTCCGGGGACCAGTGGTTTGCGATCTTCTCCGCCGCGGGTGCCGCCCTCCACGGCGTGCTGCGCGAGGCGCCGATGTACCGGCCGGGCCCCCCCCGGCCCGCCATCTTCAGCGGCCTGCCCGAAGCATTTCACGCCAACCTGCTGCACGAACCGGCATTCACCACCCGGGACAGCACGTTCTGCATCTGGCGCCTGGCCCATGAAGCGCGCTGGTCCTGCGGGCCGGTCGAATCGTCCACGGCTGAAGACCCGGATGGCTCCGCCCAGTTGCTCGGCATACTTGCCGGACGGCCCGAGCAGTACGTCGAATTCGCCGCCGACTATTACGAGTGCGACATCGATCCGCGCGACGTTGCGGCCATATATCGCCACGAACCGCTTGACGCCGGGCTCGTCCGGCGACTCAATCCCGAATGCGATTTCGCGTCCCTCGACGACGATCTCGCCGAGATCGGCTATCCGCGCTCCGCCGCGGACGGTCGCTAGCGCAGGACAACCGCCGCAGCGGGAAATCTTCCCGTCGACAGGGAGCCAGCATGGCCAATCGATCCTATCTCTATAGCCTCGGCAACCGGCCGACATCGTATGAAGATCGTCCCGAGACGATTTCCGGGCTGTCGGAATGGGCGTACGACGTGCCTTTCATGTATCGGTTGCTGATGTCGTGCGACCCGCGGCCCTGCGCTTCGTTGATCTCGGATGGGCTCGATGGCTCGAAGATGCCGCTCCATGCGATCAGCAGCCCGTTCGCCCCCGGATTCGAGCGAGCCAGGAATTTTGTAGCGATCCTGAGAGTATTGGTCGAATCGCACGCGACACCCCCACCTGCCGCTCCGGCGGCAGCCCCCCCGGGATCGACACTCGTGGACCGGATGCGGCGCTGGGTGGGCCTGACGCCCGCGTCAGCGGCGTCCGGACTCGTACCCGGGCCGACACCGGCAGCGACACCTGCCGCGGTCGAGCATTTGCCCGAGTGGCTGGACGAGACCATCGCATTTCTCGAGCAGCATCGCGACCAGTACCTGCTGCTCGAAACCATCGAACTCGACCTGATGTCCGAAAGCGATCCGGACGCATTGCGCGCACTCGTCGACGCGGAGATCGTCCGCTGCCGTCACGTCGGCGCGGCCTTCGAAGCGTTGCCGAACGACATCACGGAGGCAGCAGGCGTCCTGCAACGCGCGGCCGTCGAACGGCGCCCCACGCCGCTCGACGCCTTTTTCGGCCTGCGTTTCGACGACAACTGCGACAGCACGCGTACCGGTGCCACCGAACATCCGCTGGGTCTCGAATGGCACGATGCGCTTTACTTCGAGCTGTTCAATCGAGTGCAATTCGATGCTCACCAGCGCGAATCGAACTGACGCCCCGGTTGCCGTTCTGCGGAAGTATTCGATGCCGACAACAGCCGGATGGGCGCGCGCGGGCGACACCGTATCCAACGCATGCAGACCATCAGATACCGATGAAACCCTTACTCATTCTCTTGTTGTGGATGGCTGCATTCGGACCCGCTCACGCCGACGACACGCATGCGGATCGGTGGTCGGGCACCTATGCACTGTTCCCCTGGGATCAGGACAGCCAGCATTTCGTCGACCGCGCAGTCGACACGTTGACCATCGAGAAAGCGAATGACGCCGACGCTGCGCGCCTGCCATCGATGTATGGGTCCGATCTATCGCGCTGGTCGCTGTCGTCTCACGCCGATGAAGCGCATCAAAAGCAGTCTCTGCGCCGATTCCTGGCTGACGACGAGACGGACGAATACCGGGAGTTCCGCTGGAGCAGCCTTCACGCGCAAGGAAAGATCGAGTGTATCGACGGCGGAAACTTCTTCATCTGTCAGACCGCACCTGACAGGGTGGTCGATGTGTGGGATATGAAATTTCGGACAACCAGCGGAATTTTTGGTGTTGTTCTTCACGGCGGACTGTTTGAGTTGCGGCGAGCCGGCATGAAGTGAGGATCGGTCAAGCCACCCGATCGCTTATGACAAAATGCACGGACGGCGCGTACCGCCGGTTACACCAGGAAAGCAAATCTCATGAAGATCGTGGCGTGTCTCCTGGCAGCGGGCATCGCCCTGACTGCCGTTTTACCGTCGATCGCTGCGGCGACGCCTTCGACAAAGCCGACGGAGGTCACCGGCGTCCTCACGGGTGGAGGCGGTATCGACGATATGAGTATCGTGATCCGCACTGACAGCGGCCGTCGCATCGACGTGTATTGCGTACAGATGTGCGGCACCGACTGGTTCGTCGAGATCGGTGACGCGATGAAGTTGAAAAAGGCCCTGGTGGGGCGACGGGTCAGTCTCCGCTACGCGACTGAAATCAACAACGATCGAGTGGCGGGCCCGGGGCGCAACGAAGCGATCGATGTGGTCAAGAGCGTACGTCTGCTGCGCTAACCCCTGCTGGCGGCACGCCCGTGCCGCGTGTCGATCGTGTCGATAGCGCTGACGTGCCGCCCGCCGCCTGTGCCGGACCGTCAGCCGCCATCGGCCAGCCCCGCGATCCGTTCGCGCAGCCGTGGCGCAACGAAATCGAGAAACGCACGCAGCTTCAGCGGCATCGGCGCCTGCCCCTTGTGCACCAGGCTGACCGGTAGCGGCTGCGATTCGAACCTGTCGAGCACCACGTCCAGCGTGCGATCGCGCAGCGCCTGCGCAACCTGGTACGACAGCACGCGGATCAGCCCGACGCCGAGCACCGCGGCATCGATGGCCGCCTCGGCCGTATTCACCGCGAAGCGCGAGTGCACGGGCACCGTCAGCTCGCCCTTCTCGCCGTCGAACACCCACGCACGGCGCGACGCCAGCACTTCGAACGTGATGCATTGATGCCGCGCCAGATCGGCCGGTTCGGCGGGGGTGCCATGCGCCGCCAGATAGGCCGGGCTTGCGCAGATCACGCGGCGCACGCTGCCGACGCGGGTCGCCATGAAGCTGCTGTCAGGCAACTCGCCGATTCGCAGTGCGACGTCGATCTGCTCTTCCATCAGGTGGGTGACGCGATCGGTCAGCACCAGCCGCACGTCGATCTCGGGATACTGCGCGAGAAACGCAGCCACCACCGGCACGACATGCAGGCGCCCGAACACGATCGGCGCGGTGACGATCAGCTCGCCACGCGGCGCCGCGTATTCGCCGGTGGCGGCGCGCTCGGTTTCCGCGATGTCGTCGAGGATCCGCCGGCAACCGGCGACGTAGGACTCGCCCGCCTCGGTCAACGACAGTTGCCGCGTCGTGCGATGCAGCAGCCGCGTATTCAGGTAGGACTCGAGCTCGGCGACCTTGCGGCTCACGGTCGCCAGCGGAATGCCGAGCTGGCGCGCGGCGGCCGACATGCTGCCGGCATCGATCACCGCCACCAGCAGGGACATCGACTCGAGGCGGTTCATATTGCCTCTCAATTTTCGGAAAGATGATTCCAGATTCTGGTGGATTATCTTTTCCAGTGCAAGGCAGTACGCTCCTTTCACCTCATCCCGCCGGCCGCCTCTGCTGCCTGCGGTGACGGATCGCCATGAGAAAGGAGCCTGCCATGAACGAATTCCCTGTCGCATCGGGCATGCCGCCCATCGCGTCGCCTGCCGCCACACCGCCCGCCACCGCGACGCGCGGCAAGATCGTCGCGATGGCCGCCATCGCCGGCGCGGTCGTGACCAACATCTATTGCACGCAACCGATCCTGCCGCTGATCGCGCAGGATCTGCAGGTCGCCCCGGCGACCGCCGACCTCGTGGCCGGCGCGGCGCTGCTCGGCTTCGCCACCGGGCTGGCGCTGCTGCTGCCGCTCGGCGACCGCTACGACCGGCGCAAGCTGGTGCTGGGCCAGATCGTGCTGGCCTTCGGGTTCGCGGTGGCATCCGCGCTCGCGCCGGGGGTCTGGGCGCTGATCGGCGCCGCGTTCGGGCTCGGCGTGGTCAGTTGCGTGCCCCAGCAACTGGTGCCGTTCGCGGCCGTGATGTCGGCGCCCGCCGAACGCGGACGCAATGTCGGCGCGGTCGTCACCGGGATCATGGTCGGCATCCTGCTCGGCCGCGCGGTCAGCGGCCTGATCGCCGCGCATGCCGGCTGGCGCGCGGTGTACGGTGCCGAGGCTGCCGCGATGGTGCCGGTGGGCATCGCCGCCGCGTGGCTGCTGCCGCGCGGCGTGCCGAGCACCAAGCTGTCGTATGGCCGGCTGCTCGCATCGCTCTGGACACTGGCGCGCGCGCATCGCCCGATCCGCGAATCGATGGCCGTGCAGGCGCTGCTGTGGGCCGCGTTCAATGCGTTCTGGGTCAATCTCGCGGCACTGCTCGCCGACGGCCCGTGGCATCTCGGCAGCGCATGGGCCGGTGGCTTCGGCATCATCGGCGCGGCAGGCGCGCTGGCCGCCACGATCGGCGGCCGGGCGTCGGACCGGATCGGCACGCGGCGCGTGATCGGCCTGGGCATCGCAATCGTTACGACCTCCTACCTGATCCTCGCCGGCGCCGGCAGTTCGCTCGCGTTGCTTGTGATCGGCGTGGTGGTGCTCGACATCGGTGTGCAGGCCGGTCTGGTCGCGAACCAGACCCGCGCGTTCGCCGCCGACCCGAAGGCGCAGGGCCGCATCAACAGCCTCTACATGACCGCGACCTTCGTCGGCGGCGCGCTCGGCGCAATCGTCAGCGGCGCGCTGATGGCCCGCTTCGGCTGGCACGGCGTGGTCGCGTTCGGCATCGCGGCCGGGCTCGCCGCCGCGCTCGTGCATCGCTGCGGCGAGCGGCGCTGAGCCGGCGCGCGTCATGATCGACGTCGACCTCGCTCACAAGGCGCTTGCGCATCCGTTTCGGCGGAATGTGCTGCGCTGGCTGAAGTCGCCCGATACGTTGTTACCGGACGCCGCGCGCCTCCGCTCGCCACACGGCGTGCCGCTTTCGTCGATCGTGACACGCAGCGGACTATCGCAATCGACCGTGTCGGCGCACGTCGCCGTGCTGTGCGAGGCCGGCCTGATTGTCGCGACGCAGGTCGGCCAGTGGCGCTTCGTCGCCCGCGACGACGCGGGCATCGCGGCATTCGTCGCGCAGGTCATCCACGACCTCTGACCGGCACAGGCGGACACTGACAGTTCCGACAGGGGAGCTGCAACACCGCTTCCACCCGCTCCGCGTCACCGGCACAATGCCGCTCATGCTCCATGACAACGCGTTTGTTTACCCGTCCGCCGGCCCCGTCGGCCGCCTCGCCAACCGGCTCGTCGCGAGCCGCCCGCTGCTGCGCACACGCCGCGCGCTGCTGTCGCGCCTGCCGTTCCTGCAACTCGCGAGCGAGGTCGAGAACGTCGTGTACTGCACGTGGCTCGTCGATGTCGCCGCCGTCGCCCATCTGGTGCCGCGCGGCGTCACGCTCGCGAGCCGCGACGGCCGCACGCCGTTCACGATCCTCACCTATGCGCACCGCCATTTCGGCCCGCGTATCGCGGGCCCGCTGCGACGCGCGTTCCCGTCGCCGCTGCAAAGCAACTGGCGGCTCTACGTCGATGCGCTGCCGGGCGGCGTGCCGGCCGATCGTACGGCGCTGTTCGTGAAGAACGTGTTCGATCATCCGCTCTATGCGCTCGGCAGCCGGCTCTTCAGCGACGCGCTGCCGTCGCATCTCGCCGAGCGCTTCACGCACTCTGTGCAGGATGGACACTATCGAACGCTGCTGTCCGGCGGTACAGGGAGCGCGCCCGATTTCCACTGCTCGGCGACCGTGTCGGACGACTACACGCTACCTGCGGCGTTCACGCCGTTCTTCGGAAGCTGGCGCGACGCCGTCGCGTACCTGTCGCTGCAGCACGCGGCCGTCGCGCATGTCGCGGACTGCGACGGCCTCGCCCATGCGTCGATCGACCTGCCGATCGACATCGACGCCGTTCGGCCGCTGAAGCCGGTCGAGCCGGTCAGCGGCGGCGAGTTCCTCGCGCGCATCGGCGCGACCGGTGAACCGATGTGCTTCGTTGTGCCGGATGTCGCGTTCCGGGTGTTGTCGGAACGGGTGTTGTAGCGCCCTGCTCAACCCGTGCGCCACGCGTGCGCGTGTTCGCTCCCGTCGCCCTCGTCCGCCAGCCGCCCCGCGTAATCCCGCACGAACTGCGCGGCGATCCGCCCCGACCGCGCACCGCGTTCCAGCGCCCACTGCAGCGCCGGTTCACGCGCCGCGCGGATCTGCGCCGCATCGAACCCGGCCTCGCCAAGCCGGCTTTCGACAACGGCCAGATAATCGTCCTGCGTGAACCCGTAGAACGTCACCCAGATCCCGAAGCGCTCGGACAGCGAGATCTTCTCCTCCACCGCGTCGCCCGGATGCAGCTCGCCGTTCTCCGCACGCGACACGTTCGCGTTGTCGCTCGTTTGCTCGGGCATCAGGTGGCGGCGATTCGACGTCGCGTACACGAGCACGTTCGACAGGTCGCTCGCGACCGAGCCGTCGAGTACCGTCTTCAGTTCCTTGTAACCAGTCTCGCCCGCCTCGAACGACAGGTCGTCGCAGAACACGATGTACCGTTCGGGCCGCGCGCGCACCAGCTCGACGATCGCCGGCAGATCGCCCAGCCGCTCCTTGCCGACCTCGACCAGCCGCAGCCCGTGCGGCGCAAATGCATGCAGGCACGCCTTCACGATCGACGACTTGCCGGTGCCGCGCGCGCCGGTCAACAGCACGTGATTGGCCGCGAACCCGCGCACGAACTGCCGCGTGTTCCGTTCGACGATCGCCACCTGACGGTCGACGTTACGCAGCGCATCGAAAGCGATCAGTGCGGGTGCTGCGATCGGTTCGAGCGGCGCGGTCCGCGGCCCGCCGTCGAAACCGCGCCAGCGGAATGCGACGGCCGCGTCGAAATCGACGGGCGCCGCCGGCTGGCCGGTGCCCGCAAGCGCTTCGAGCGCGGTCGCGATCCGTTCGAGCTGATGCGCGAGCGTCGGCCCCTCCACGGATGCGCGCCCGCCCGGCAGCGCGGCCATCAGGTTCTGCAAGTCGCGATCGCCGCTCATTGCCGCACCCCTTGCGACGCACTCGCCTGAAACGGAAACCGCTGCGCGATCGCCACGCCGACGAGCGCCACGCCGCCGCCGATCAGGTGATACAGCCGCAACGATTCGCCGAGCAGCACGATCGCGCCGCCGGCCGTCATCACCGGCAGCAGGTTCATGAACATCGCGCAACGGCTCGGACCGAGCAGCCGCACACCCTGCATCCACAAATACGGCAGCACCACCGACGCCAGCACGCCGGCATACAGGATCAGCGGCACGCTCGCACGCGTCGGCCACGCCGCCTGCGCGGGCAATCGCAGCAGCATCGGCACCATGAAGACGAGCGCGGCGAGCGCCTGCACATAGGTCGACTGCCACGCCGGCAGCGCACCGATGCGCCAGCGCTTGAGTAGCACGCCGTACAGCGCATACGCCGCCGACGCGGCCAGCATCAGCAGGTCGCCCGTGTGCACGCCGCGCGCGGCGATCGTCGTCGGATGCCCCTCGGCGATCAGGTAGACGACGCCCGCGAGCGACAGCACCCCGCCGCCGACCATGCCGGTGCTAGGCGGATCGCCGAGCAACAGCGAGCTGAGTGCCATCGTCATCAGCGGCACGAGCGCGGTGATGATCGCCATGTTGGTCGCGCTGGTCGTTTTCGCGGCCTCGTAGGACAGGCTCTGGAACAGCGCCATCGCGAGAAAGCCGAGCACTGCGAGCTGCGGCAGGTGCGCGACGAGCGCCGCGCGATTGCGCCACGCGGGACGCAACGTGAACACGCTCATCAGCGCGACGGCGAGCAGCAGCCGGTAGAACGTGATCGCCGACGGGTCGATCGTCGACGCCGACAGCTTCGACACGACCACGTTGCCGGCCCACAGCGCGATCGCGCAAAAGGGAAACAGAAAAGGAGACTTGTTCATCGCATTTGACGGATTAATATCCGTGACAGGGGTCTGGCGTGGATCGGAACGCCATCGTGCCCGTCCGCCCAACTGCCTGTCTCACGCCAAAATGTCACGACTTGTCGCCAATCGGACACTCGAGTCCACTCCGCCCGGCGCACACCTGCGCTACGAATCGACGCCGATGCCCGTATCCGCGATGGCGGCGACGTACGCGCACGGCACGTCGATCGCGCCGCACCGCCATCGCCGCGCGCAACTGCTTTATGCGATCGAGGGCGTAATGCACGTGCAATCCGAAGGCGCGTCGTGGGTCGTGCCGCCGACACGCGGCGTGTGGCTCGAAGCCGGGCTCGACCACACGGTCCAGATGAGCGGCGACGTGCAGATGCGCACCGTGTTCGTCGAGCCGGGCGCGGTCGAGCACCTGCCCGCGCGGAGCTGCGTCGTGGAAGTACACCCGCTGCTGCGCGAGCTGATCCTCGCCGCGGTCGACGTGCCGCTCGACTATGCGCCGGGCTCGCGCCACGACCACCTGATGCACCTGCTGCTTGCCGAGGTGACGGTCGCGCCGCTGCTGCCGCTGTACCTGCCATGGCCGCACGACGCGCGCCTGCGGACGATCTGCGACACGCTCGTCGCCGCGCCCGACGACACGCGCACGATTGCAGAATGGGGCGACCTGCTCGGCCTGTCGGTCCGTACGCTGCATCGCGCGTTCCAGCGCGAGACGGGGCTCAGCTTCCGCCGCTGGCGTGAACAGGCGCGGCTGCTGCTCGCGCTCAAGCGTCTCGCGCACGGCGAGAAGGTGCTGACCGTCGCGATGGATCACGGCTACAACAGCCAGAGCGCGTTTTCCGCGATGTTCAAGCGGCACTTCGGCGTGTCGCCGTCGGCGTTCTACACGTAGAGCGTGGTCGTATGTGCCGCGCGTGTCATGCGCGGCACGCACGCCGCTAGCGATAGAATCGCGCTCATGAATCCAATCAGCCCGCACCGTTTGCCAGCTTCGACGCACGAATCCCGTACCGTCAATACGCTCACGTGGGAACACGCGCCGATCGTCGATACCTGCGCCGTTCAGGCCGACTACGGCCATCTGCTCGTGTTGACCGCGGACGGCTCGCTGCACGGCGTCGATCTCGATACGGGGCACCGCACCGCGCTCTGTTCGCTACCGTTGCCGCCACTCCCGCCTCCTACAGGTCACACCGCGTTCGGCACGGCCGCTTATCGCCTGCACGCGTCGCCTGACGGCCAATACGCGGCGATCGTGACCGACTACGGGCGGCACGGCCTCGTCATCGACGTCGCAACCGGCGCGCCGACGATGCAACTCGACGGCGGCGACTACTACGCACATACCGTCCCGTTCAGTGCGTGTTTCCTTCGCCATCGCGATCGCACGATCTTCGTGCATCGCACCGCCTGGAACCGGCTCGACGCGGCCGACCCGGCTACCGGCGCATCGCTGACCGCGCGCGACATCGCGCCGTACGCCAACAACGACCGGCCCGCGCATTACCTCGACTACTTCCACGGACGGCTCGTGCCAAGCCCCGACGGCAGCCGGCTGTTCGATGACGGATGGGTCTGGCATCCCGTTTCGATCCCGCGTGCATGGTCGGTCGCCGCGTGGCTCGACGCCAATCCCTTCGAAAGCGAAGACGGCGCATCGGTGGTCAGCCTGACCCGGCGCGACGACTGGGACACGCCGGCCTGCTGGATCGACAACCGACATATCGCGTACTGGGGGCTCGCCGATTGGGACGAGGATGAATTCGCCGAAGCCGGGCAAGGCGCCGGCGTGCGCATCCTCGATGTGACCGAAGATCGGCAATCGAACGACCGGCGCATCCCGATGACGACCGAACCCGACCGGATCGGCGCCCTGTTCAGTGATGGCGCATCGCTATATGTCGCGACGCCCGACGGAACGACGATCTGGAGCATCGCCTCGGGTACGCCGCTCGGCGCGCTTCCGGGCTTCGTCGCTCAGCGGCACGATCCGGTACGCGGTTCGCTGATCGCATTCGATGCCGGCACGATCGCCGAGTACCGCTTGCCCGTACAGGCTGCGCGCACCGCGTAGCGCCCGCCCCTACCGCGCCGCAATCCCCACGATGAAGAACACGCACGCGGCTGCCGACGCCACCGTGCGCACGTGATTCCACATCGTCCAGTCGTGCACGTAGCGCGTCCACAGCGCCGCGCCATGCGCGGTCGACGGATCGGCCGCGGCAAGCGCATCGTTGAGCGGCACGTTGACGGCCATCGTCACCGCGAACATGCCGAACACGTACAGCGCGCCGCCCGCGACCACCGCCATCGCGCCCGGCTGGTCGCGATCGAGCAGCGCAAGCACGACCAGTGCAAGCGCCATCAGCGTCGTGACGAGGAACAGCGGCATGAACGGCGAACGCACGATATCGACGTTGATCGCGTTCATCGCGGCCACGCCGGCATGCGGCGCGATCCGTCCGAGCGACGTCATCACGAACGTCGAGAACGCGAAATACACGCCGGCCATCAGCCCGCAGCCGATGGCCGAACCCCACAGCAATGCGGCGGTTGCGAACGCGATCATGATCGTGCGCTCCACACGCCGGTCGCGGCCGCCGCGCGCGCATAGTCGGCGAAATCGCGTGCCGGCCGCCCGAGCGTCTCTTCGATGCCGTGCGTCACCGCGCTGTTGCGCCCGTCGAGCACCACGCCGAACAGATCGTCGAGCAGCGCGACGACCGGCTCCGGCACGCCGGCCTCGCGCAATCCGGCAACGAACGCATCGGCCGGAATCTCGCGATAGACGACCGGCCGGCCAGCAGCCCGCGCGATTTCGCCAACCGCTTCGGCAAAAGTCAGCGCGCGCGGGCCCGTGACCTCGATCACGCGGTTCGCGACACGCGCATCGGTGAGTGCGGCCACTGCGACGTCCGCGATGTCGTCCGCATCCACGAACGGCTCGCGCACCGCCCCGGCCGGCAACGCGACTTCGCCGGCCAGCACGCCGTCGATCAGGTAGCCCTCGGAGAAGTTCTGGTTGAACCAGCTCGCGCGCACCACGCCCCAGCCCACGCCCGACGCCTGCAACGCGGCCTCGGCGGCCTGCGCGCGGGGCTCGCCGCGCCCTGACAGCAGCACCACGCGCTCGACGCCGCATTCCCGCGCAAGCCGCGCGAATGCGGCGATCGCTTCCACCGCGCCTTCAACGGCCAGGTCGGGTTGATAGGTTACGTATGCGGCCGACACGCCGTCGAGTGCGGCAGGCCACGTCGCGGGCGCCGTCCAGTCGAAGCGGACGGCCGATGTGCGCGACACGGGCCGGGTCGCGATGCCGCGCGCGCGCAGCCGAGCATCGACGCGGGCGCCCGTCTTGCCCGAACCGCCGACGATGAGGATGGGAAGTGCCGACATGTGTGTCTCCTTCAGTTTCGATCACAAATGCGAGAATGTCTCGCGTTTCAAAAACACGATAGACTCTCGCATTTGAAAGATCAAGTTTTTCTGGAGGCGGTATGGGCCGGCAAAAATCGGGGCAGAACGACGAGCCCGAAGCGGCATCAGCAGACGCGCCTGCGCGCGCACGGCTCGTGCCGACGCAACAGCGCAGCCGCGAGCGGTTCGAGCGCATCCTCGCGTGCGCGTCGGAAGTGATGATCGAGAAAGGCTGCGACGCGTTCCGGATGAGTGACATCGTCGAACGCACGGGCATCTCGTTCGGTTCGCTGTATCAGTATTTTCCGGACAAGGCGGCCGTGATCGGCACGCTCGCGGAGCGCTACAACGAGGCCGGGCACGATTGCGTGCGGCGCGACCTGGCTGCGATGAAGACGCTCGACGACCTGCACGATACGCTGTGCCGCATTACCGACAGCTATTACCGGATGTTCGTCGACGAACCACTGATGCGTGATATCTGGCGAGCCACGCAGGCCGACCGCGCGCTGCAGGCACTCGATCGCGAGGACGGCGAGTTCCTGGCCGGGCTGTTTGCGGATGCGTTGGGAGAAGTGGCACCCGGCACCCCACATGCGCAACGGAGCGCATTCGCCGAGCTGATGATGATCCAGATCGCGGCGGCGGTGCGGCATGCGATCACGCTGCCGCCGAAGGCGGCGCGACAGATGCTTGCGATGTTCAAGCGGGGGTTGCCGCGGGATCTGGCGGTGCTCGACGCGTAGTCGCGCCGTTCAATGCGAGCGGCCGCCCGAAGGCGGCCGCTCGAAGTGGCAAGGCTTGCCGCTTACTTGCTGTAGTCGTACACCCCACGCCCCGTCTTGCGCCCGAGGCGCCCCGCCGTCACCATCTCGCGCAGCAGCGGGCACGCGCGATACTTCGGATCCCCGAAGTCCTTCACGAACACGTCCATCACCGCGAGGCACACGTCGAGACCGACGAGATCCGCCAGCGCGAGCGGCCCGATCGGATGGTTCGCACCCAGCTTCATCCCCGCATCGATCTCTTCCGCCGACGCGATCCCTTCAGCCAGCACGAAGAACGCCTCGTTGATCATCGGCACGAGGATCCGGTTCACGACGAAGCCCGGCGAATTGCGCACGCCGATCGGCGACTTGTCGAAACGCTCGGTCAGCTCGCGCACCGCCGACGCGGTCGCGTCGCTCGTCTGCAGCCCGCGGATGATTTCGACGAGCGGCATCAGCGGCACCGGGTTGAAGAAGTGCATGCCAACGAAGCGCGCAGGATCGGCGAGCGGCGCCGCAAGCGCGGTGATCGAGATCGACGACGTGTTGGTCGCGATGATCGCTTCGGGCCGCGCAACGGCCTCGATCTGCTTCAGGATGCGGCCCTTCAGCTCGACGTTCTCGGTCGCGGCTTCGATCACGATGTCGGCCGCTGCAAGCTTCGCGTAGTCGGTCGACGTCGTGATGCGCGCCAGCGCCGCATCGCGCGTGGCTGCGTCGAGCTTGTCCTTCGACACGAGCCGCTCGAGGCTGCCCTTCAGCGTCGCGATGCCCTTCTCGAGCGCGGCGTCGCTGACGTCGATCATCACGACATTGAGTCCCGCAACGGCGGCGGTTTGCGCAATGCCGTTACCCATGGTTCCGGCGCCCACGACGCCGACAATTTCGATGGCCATGAAATTTCCTGTGTGTTCGGGTGCTGAGCGTTCGATTATCAGATGTTCTCGAAGATCGCCGCAATCCCCTGGCCGCCGCCGATACACATCGTCACGAGCGCGTAACGCCCGCCGATGCGCTTCAGTTCGTACAGCGCCTTGACCGTGATCAATGCGCCCGTCGCGCCGATCGGATGGCCGAGCGAAATGCCCGAGCCGTTCGGGTTGACCTTCGCCGGATCGAGGCCGAGTTCCTGCGTGACCGCGCACGCCTGTGCCGCGAACGCCTCGTTCGCCTCGATCACGTCGAGATCGGTGATCTTCAGGCCCGCGCGTTCGAGCGCCTTCTGCGTGGCCGGCACGGGGCCGATACCCATGTACGCCGGATCGACACCCGCGTGTGCATACGCGACGAGGCGTGCGAGCGGCTTCACGCCCTGCGCGCGCGCAGCGTCGGCGCTCATCATCAGCACCGCTGCGGCCGCATCGTTGATGCCCGATGCATTGCCGGCCGTCACGGTGCCGTTCTCCTTCTTGAACACCGGGCGCAGCTTCGTGAAATCGTCCTCGCTCGCGTCGTGACGCACGTGCTCGTCGGTGTCGAACGCGACCTCGCCCTTCTTCGTACGGATCGAGATCGGCAGGATCTGATCCTTGAAGCGCCCTTCCGCGATCGCGCGCGCCGCGCGACGATGCGATTCGAGCGCCAGCGCATCCTGCGCGTCGCGCGAGATGCCGTACTTCGCCGCGACGTTCTCGGCCGTCACACCCATATGGATCGTCTGGAACGGGTCATGCAGCGCGCCGAGCATCATGTCGACGAGCTTGCCGTCGCCCATGCGCTGGCCGAAGCGCGCGGCCGGCACGGTGTACGGTGCGCGGCTCATGTTTTCCGAGCCGCCGCCGATCGCAACGTCGGCGTCGCCGAGCATGATCGTCTGCGCGGCCGACACGATCGCCTGCAGACCCGAACCGCACAGGCGGTTCACGGTCAGCGCGGGCGTGTGCTGCGCGACGCCACCGTCGATCGCCGCGACGCGTGCGATATACATGTCCTTCGGCTCGGTGTTCACGACGTGGCCGAACACGACATGCCCGACTGCATCGCCCGACACGTTCGCGCGCGACAGCACTTCGCGCACGACCTTCGCGCCGAGATCGGTCGGCGAGAAATCCTTCAGGCTGCCGCCGAAATCACCGATCGCGGTACGGACACCGCTCACCACCACGACTTCTTTCGCTGCATTGCTCATCGTCTCACTCCGGTTCGTTCGCGCCCGCAGGCGCGGGGATACGTTGCGTTACATGTTCGGGTAATTCGGCCCGCCACTGCCTTCCGGCGTGACCCATACGATGTTCTGCGTCGGGTCCTTGATGTCGCAGGTCTTGCAGTGCACGCAGTTCTGCGCGTTGATCACCAGGCGATCGCTGCCGTCGTCGTTCTTCACGAACTCGTACACGGCCGCCGGGCAGAAGC
>NZ_JAIZSA010000036.1:0-23036 GCF_020419825.1 Burkholderia sp. AU30198
GCCTTCGTAATCGTTCTCGGCTTCCGCGGCGAGCGCACGGTAGGCCGGCATGCCGGAAATGGCCGCCGCCTGCTCGAGCGCCGCGGGCGGCGCAAACTGGCGGGTTTCGTGAAGAACCGATTCAATCGCAGACATCGACTACCCCTTGGTGAACATGAATCCTCTGCATGGCGGCGCGATCGTGCGCGCCGCGCGTCTTGGCCGGCGCATGCGCGCCGCTGTCTCCTACCCACCACTCACGCACGGCCCGAAGGCCGCTGCGTGATGCTGCGCCGCACCATGCCGCACGATGGCGACCGGGCGACCCGACCGTTTCCACAATAAGCGCTCCAACTTACCCGTCACTTACGCGGCACGGCCGTTTCGCCCGCCGGGCGGCGCCGCTTGTAGCTTTACGCTGCAACGAGCGCGACCCTACAATCCTAACTGAACTCGCCTTCCGGATTCCAGCTTGAATCGCTACGCTTTCTTTCTTGTGCTGTCGATGCTGTTCGTCGGCAGCAATGTCGGTATCGGTAAATCGATCGTCGTCTTCGTTCCCGTCGCCATCCTCGCCACGCTGCGCTTCGTGATCGCGATCGCCGTGCTGTGGCCGCTGTTCAGCCCGGTGAAGATGCGCACGGTCAAGCGCGGCGAATGGCTGAACCTGTTCCTGCAGGCATTCTTCGGCACCTTCATGTTCACGCTGCTGATGCTGAACGGCGTGCAGCGCACGAGCGCGGTCGCGGCCGGCGTGATCACGAGCACGATCCCGGCGATCGTCGCGCTGTTCGCATGGCTGATCCTGCGCGAAAAACCGAACGGCCGTGCGCTCGTGTCGATCGCGCTCGCGATCGCCGGCGTCGTGACGATCAACCTCGCGAACGGCAGCGCGACCGGGCATGGCGCATCGTCTTCGCTGACCGGCAACCTGCTGATCCTCGGCGCGGTGTGCTGCGAATCGATCTACGTGATCCTGTCGCGCCGCCTCACGCAGACGCTCGCGCCGATCGACATCTGCGCGTACACGCACCTGTTCGGCCTGTGCCTGATGCTGCCGCTCGGCGCATCGGCGATGTGGCATTTCGATTACGCGAGCGTGCCGGCCGGTACCTGGGCACTCGTCGTCTGGTACGGCCTGTCGGCCAGCATCTTCTCGTTCTGGCTGTGGATGAAGGGTATCCGCCACGTGCCGGGCAGCCTCGCCGGCGTGTTCAGCGCGGTGCTGCCGGTCGCCGCGGCCGCGTATGGCATCGCGTTCCTCGGCGAGCGCCCGACGCTCGCCCACGGCATCGCGCTCGCGTGTGTCGTCACCGGGATCGTGCTGGCGAGCCTGCGCGTGAAACGCGTGCCGGCCGCCGCCTCCTGATCCGTCCCTGGCCATGCCGGCGCGTCACTGCAGTCGCGCCGGCCGACGCGTTACAATAGCGCGCCTTTTCAAGATTACCCCCGATACCTGCGCACCGCGCCCGCACCTTCAACATGTCTGCCCCGCATTCGCCCGGCCGCCCCGCGCGTCGCCCGCTTCGCCCGCTCCCCGCGCTGATTTTCATGAGCCGCTGGCTCCAGGTTCCGCTTTACCTCGGTCTGATCGTTGCGCAGGCCGTCTATGTGTTCCTGTTCCTGAAGGAAGTCTGGCACCTGCTGTCGCATGCAACGAGCCTCGACGAAGTCAGCGTGATGCTCGCGGTGCTCGGCCTGATCGACGTGGTGATGATCTCGAACCTGCTGATCATGGTGATCGTCGGCGGTTACGAAACATTCGTGTCGCGCCTCGGCATCGAGGGCCACCCCGACGAGCCCGAATGGCTCGACCACGTGAACGCGGGCGTGCTGAAGGTCAAGCTGTCGATGGCGCTGATCAGCATTTCGTCGATCCACCTGCTGAAGACCTTCATCAACCCCGATCAGCACACGATGCACGCGATCATGTGGCAGGTGATCATCCACGTGTCGTTCCTGGTGTCGGCGCTCGTGATGGCGTGGGTCGACCGCCTGACGACGCACACGCACCCGGCCCATTTCCACGAGCCGCGCGCCCACGATGGGCACGCGCCTGCAGCGAACGAGCCCCGCAAGCCGGCCGAAGCAGCCGTCAACGCATAAACGCATTCCCCACTGTCCCCACAGAGTCTCAGCCATGACCGTCATCAAACAGGAAGACCTGATCCAGAGCATCGCGGATTCGCTGCAGTACATCAGCTACTACCACCCGCTCGACTACATCCAGGCCCTCGGCCGCGCGTACGAGCTGGAAGAGAGCCCGGCCGCGAAGGACGCGATCGCGCAGATCCTCACGAACAGCCGCATGTGCGCGGAAGGCAAGCGCCCGATCTGCCAGGACACCGGCATCGTCACGATCTTCGTGAAGGTCGGCATGGACGTGCGCTGGGACGGCGCGACGATGGGCCTCACCGACATGATCAACGAAGGCGTGCGCCGCGGTTACACGCACCCGGACAACGTGCTGCGCGCGTCGATCGTCAATCCGCCGGAAGGCGCCCGCAAGAACACGAAGGACAACACGCCGGCCGTGATCCACTACGAGATCGTGCCGGGTGACAAGGTCGACGTGCAGGTCGCGGCGAAGGGCGGCGGCTCGGAGAACAAGTCGAAGTTCGTGATGCTGAACCCGTCCGACTCGATCGTCGACTGGGTGCTGAAGACGGTCCCGACGATGGGCGCGGGCTGGTGCCCGCCCGGCATGCTCGGGATCGGTATCGGCGGCACGGCCGAAAAGGCGATGCTGATGGCGAAGGAATCGCTGATGGAGCCGATCGACATCCAGGAAATCATCGCGCGCGGCCCGAAGGACTGGGTCGAGGAACTGCGCGTCGAACTGCACGAGAAGGTCAACGCGCTCGGCATCGGCGCACAGGGCCTCGGCGGCCTGGCGACCGTGCTCGACGTGAAGATCATGGCAGCACCGACGCACGCGGCCTCGAAGCCGGTCGCGCTGATCCCGAACTGCGCGGCGACGCGCCACGCGCACTTCGTGCTCGACGGCTCGGGCCCGGCCAAGCTTGAAGCGCCGTCGCTCGACGCATGGCCGAAGGTCCAGTGGGAACCGAACACGGAAACCAGCAAGCGCGTCGACCTGAACACGCTGACGCCGGAAGAAGTCGCGAGCTGGGCGCCGGGCCAGACGCTGCTGCTGTCGGGCAAGATGCTCACCGGCCGCGACGCCGCACACAAGCGCATCGCCGACATGCTCGCGAAGGGCGAGAAGCTGCCGGTCGACTTCACGAACCGCGTGATCTACTACGTCGGCCCGGTCGATCCGGTCCGCGACGAAGTGGTCGGCCCGGCCGGCCCGACGACGGCCACCCGCATGGACAAGTTCACCGAGACGATGCTCGCGCAAACCGGCCTGATCTCGATGGTCGGCAAGGCCGAGCGCGGCCCGGTCGCGATCGAGGCAATCAAGAAGCACAAGGCGGCCTACCTGATGGCGGTCGGCGGTGCGGCGTACCTCGTGTCGAAGGCGATCCGCGGCGCGAAGGTGCTCGCATTCGAAGACCTCGGCATGGAAGCGATCTACGAGTTCGACGTGCAGGACATGCCTGTAACAGTTGCTGTCGATTCGTCGGGCACGTCGGTGCACCAGACCGGTCCGAAGGAGTGGCAGGCGAAGATCGGCAAGATCCCGGTCGCAGCCGCTTAAGCGCGATCGAACGAAAGGCCGGACGGAAGTCCGGCCTTTTTACTTCTCATTCTCATTATTGTGCGTGGCCAGTCATACGAGGCTGATTCTCATTACACGCAAAAGGCAGGCCCGGCAAGGCTTTGACGCTTGGCTTTTCTCGTTCGAGCGATTATCTTTCGGTTTCTGAAGCCCCACTGAACAAGGAACAAGCCATGCAAGGCGACAAGAAAGTCATCGAATATCTGAACGCCCAGTTGAAGAACGAACTCACGGCGATCAACCAGTACTTCCTGCATGCGCGCATGTACAAGCACTGGGGCCTCGAGAAGCTCGGCAAGCACGAGTACGACGAGTCGATCGGCGAAATGAAGCACGCCGACTGGCTGATCGAGCGCGTCTTCATGCTCGACGGCCTGCCGAACCTGCAGGATCTGCACAAGCTGCTCGTCGGCGAGGAAACCGAAGAGATCCTGAAGTGCGACCTGAAGCTCGAGCAGATCTCGCAGTCCACCTGCAAGGAAGCGATCGCCTACTGCGAATCGGTGCGTGACTACGTATCGCGCGAGATCTTCGAAAAGATCCTCGACGACACCGAAGAGCACATCGACTGGCTGGAAACGCAGATCGACCTGATCGGCAAGGTCGGCCTGCAGAACTACCAGCAGACGATGATGGGTTCGCCGGAGTAAACTCTCTCCACGCTTCCCGTTATCGCCCCCAGCCCGTTCATGTCGACACCTTCCGTTATCGCAGCGACGGCCTCGACCGTCGCCCCCGTCGGCATCTTCGATTCAGGGCTGGGCGGCCTGTCGGTGCTGCGCGCCGTGCGCGCGCAGTTGCCCGAGGAATCGTTCATCTACGTCGCCGATTCGCACCATGCGCCGTATGGTCCGCGCGACGAGGCGTTCATTACGGAACGCACGCTGGCAATCGGCGAGTGGCTGGCCCGCGAAGGGGCAAAAGCGCTCGTCATCGCCTGCAACACCGCGACCGCACGCGCGATCGCCGCGATCCGCGAACACCTGTCGATGCCGCTCGTCGGCGTCGAGCCGGGCATCAAGCCGGCCGCCGCCGTGTCCGCGAGCGGCGTCGCGGGTGTCCTCGCCACGCAGTCGACACTGAACAGCCCGCGCTTCCAGGCGCTGCTCGACCGCTACGGCGCCGGCCGCCGCTTCATCTGCCAGCCCGGCCACGGGCTCGTCGAAGCCATCGAGCGCGGTGACACGAATTCGCCCGCACTGCGTGCCTTGCTCGACAGCTACCTGCAGCCGATGCTCGACGACGGCGCCGATACGCTGGTACTCGGCTGCACGCATTACCCGTTCTTCACAGAAACGATTCGTGACCTTGTGGGCGACCGTCTGACGATCGTCGACACCAGCGATGCGATCGCGCGCCAGCTCATGCGGGTGCTCGACGAGCGCAACCTGCGCGCACCCGCCGGCACGCGCGCGGCGGCGCCCCGCTTCTGCTCGACCAGCGACGGCCGCCAACTGCAGGTACTCGCGTCGACACTGCTCGGCCTCGCTGCGCCGGTCGAATCCGTCACCATTTCCTCGCCGAACGCGCGCGCCTGCGCGACCGCCTGACACGGGCCGGCACGCCCTCTTCCGCGAGCCGCTCCACCGCCCCCGCCGCATCAAGGGTCTGATGACCTTAAAAAAAGCCCGACCCAGGCTTGTCAACGCTCGCAAAATTAATGATAATAATTCGCATTACCGTTAGCTATCGCAACTCATCATGATCGTCTGCGTGTGCAAGTCTGTTTCCGATCGCAAGATTCGCGCGTCCCTCGCAGAGGGCGTGAACTCTTTCGATGAACTCCAGTTCGAGCTCGGCGTGGCCACGTGCTGCGGCAAGTGCGAGGAGTCCGTACGCGACCTCATGGCCGAACACGGCGTCTGCGCGAGCCAGTGCGGTGTCGAGCATCACGCTCACCCGATCCCGGTCACGTTCTACGAACGCAAGGCCGCCTGACCGGCGCCGAGTGCGCGCATGCGGCCCAGGCCGCATTTTTTGTTTTAACCGTCAGCAAGCCACCGTCTGCGCGAGCCAGCGGCCTACCTGCCAAGGAGCCTGTCATGGAATTGCTGATCGGATTTGTGACCACCGTTTGCATCTCGCTGCTGATCTTCCGCAAGTGATGCCGATTCACCCGCCGCGCCCCGGGTGCGACATCGTTCTTTCAAGCTAACATGCAGGCTTCGCATCTCGCTCCTGCCGGCGCCATGCCGGCTGCACCACGTATGAATCCCCGTGTGATCGTCGTCGCGGTCGGTGTGCTTGCCGCACACGCGATCATGCTGACGGCCGCCTGGCTCCATCGCAACGCGCCGCCGCCGCCTCCGAAGGAGATCGAGGTTCAGTCGATCACCGCGCAGCTCATTCCGCCTGCGCCGCCGGCCCAGCCGGTCGCGGTCCAGTCGGCCGCGCAGCAGCCCACGCCGCCCAAGCCCACGCCGCGCGTGAAGCCGAAGGTCGAGCCGAAGCCGGTGCAGAAGGCGGTTCCGACGCCTCAGCCGGTCTCGCAGGCACCGTCGCCGACACCCGCGCCGGCCGCCGTCGATCCGACACCGGCGCCCGCCGCACCGGCACCTGCTGCGCCGGCTGCTGCCCCCGGCCCGGCTCGCGAAACGATGCAGGTCAGCGCGCCGAAGAACGTGTCGGCGCTCACCTGCAATTTCGTGAAGCCCACCTATCCGTCGATGTCGCGCCGTCGCGGCGAAACGGGCACGGCCTATGTTCACTTCATCATCGGCGTGACGGGCAAGATCGAAAGCGTCCAGTTGCAGAAGAGCAGCGGCTACCCGCGTCTCGACGAAGCCGCGCTCGAGGCGACGCGCGCCAGCACCTGTCCGCCGTATATCGAGAACGGCCAGGCGATCCGCGCTGCCCATACGCTGCCCTTCAACTTCACGCTTGACGACTAACCCGTCATATTCGGTAGATTCAAAGGAAACAAGAAAATGCAAAGCTACGGTATCGCGCACGTCTGGGCGCAAGGTGATTTCGTCACGCGCGCCATTGCAATCACGCTGCTCGTGATGTCGGTCCTGTCGTGGATCGTGATCGTCATCAAGGGTTGGAACGTGATCCGCCTGAACCGCCTGACGAAGAACGCCGAACAGGCGTTCTGGCATTCGGACAATTTCGACGACGGCATCAAGAAGCTCGGGCTCGCCGCCTCGACGCCGAATGACAACCCGTTCCTCGCGCTCGCGCTGTCGGGCAAGGAAGCCGCCGATCACCACCACCAGACGCAGCCGCACCTGCACGACCGCATGGACGTGTCGGACTGGGTCACGCGCTGCCTGAAGGACACGATGGACGAAGGCATCTCGCGCATGCAGAGCGGCCTCGCGATCCTCGCATCGGTCGGCAGCACGGCGCCGTTCGTCGGCCTGTTCGGTACGGTCTGGGGGATCTACCACGCACTGCTCGCGATCGGCGCAACCGGCCAGACGTCGATCGACCAGGTCGCGGGCCCGGTCGGCGAATCGCTGATCATGACCGCGTTCGGCCTGTTCGTCGCGATCCCGGCCGTGCTCGGCTACAACGCACTGACCCGCGCGAACAAGGGTGTCGTCAGCAAGCTGCGCCGCTTCGCGCACGGCCTGCACGCGTACTTCGTGACGGGCGCGAGCCTTGCGTCGTCGTCGACGCGCGACGGCCTGCGTCTCGCGACGCGCGCCAGCTGAGGCGGGGTGAACCATGGCAATGAACACCGGTTTCAGCGACGATGACGACGATGCCGTAATGAGCGAGATCAACATGACGCCGCTCGTCGACGTCATGCTCGTACTCCTGATCATTTTCCTCGTGACGATCCCGGCGATGCAGCATGCGGTGAAGATCGACCTGCCGCACGCCAGCAGCCAGCCCGTCGACGAAAAGCCGCAGACGGTCGACGTCGCGATCCAGGGCGACGGTACGATCCTGTGGGACGACCACACGGTCACGCGCGAACAATTGCAGGCGCGCATCGCGGAAGCGGCAAAGCGCACGCCGCAACCGGAGTTGCACCTGCGTGCGGACCGCAAGGTCGCCTATGAGCACGTCGCGGAAGTGATGTCGGATGCGCAGGCAGGCGGCCTGACGAAGCTCGGCTTCGTGACGGAGCCGACCGCAAAAGCGAAGTAACGCACGCGCAAGCGGGACCTAGCCGGCCACGCCTCGCCGGCCGCACCTCGCCGGCCACGCACAAAGTAAAAGGCCTTCATCGCCAGATGAAGGCCTTTTTTCATGCGCACGCGGGCGCCTTCGGGCGGCGGGCTCTTTGGCGGTATCGGTTGCGCCTCGAGCAACGCAAATGCGACTCTGCCGTGGTCTGCACGGACTGCGCGTTCTGCCCTATCTGGCTCGCAATATATGCGGCCACCTGATTTCGCTCCGAACTTCCTTCACGAAATGGGATTCCAATATAGGCCCGCACGCACGCGCATTCAAGGTTCCGGCGATTGAAACTTGCGATTGCAGACGACGCTTCAATGACAAAACAAATTTGCCTCGTCGTGCACGTCGTGTTCAGGTCGCCGAAGCATTGGCTGCCGCTTCCTTCTTCGCACGCTCCGGGCACCCCGGATCCTGGTAGGCGCCGTGATCGAGCTTCTCGACCAGATAGTCGACGAACGCACGCACCGCGGGCGGCATCCCCTGCCGCGACACGAACACCGCATAGAGTTGCGGCACCGGCAGCGTCCAGCCCGGCATCACGGGCGACAGTTGCCCCGCGCGCAGCGCGTTGCCGTACATCATCTCCGGCAGGGCCGCGATACCGAGGCCATCGAGCACGGCTTCGCGGATCGTCATCAGGTCGGCCGTCACGAGCCGCGGGTCGTGCTCGTGCACGTGACGCGTTCCGTCCGGCGCGATCAGGTTGAACACGTGCCGCCCGTCGACGCTCGGCGTATCGAGCGTCTCGAATCCGGTCAGGTCGTCCGGCACCAGCGGCGGCGCATTCTGGCTCAGCAGGCTCGGCGCACCGACCAGCATCTGCTCGGTGCGCCACAGCGGCCGCACGACGATGTTCGCGTTCTGTGGCGGCTCCGAGCGCACGCGCAGCGCGACGTCGATCGAATCCTCGAACAGGTCGATCACGCGATTCGTCACGCGGACATGCACCTTCACCTCGGGATAGCGGCGCAGGAATTCGGGCAGGATGCGCGACAGCATCGTCTGCGACAGCGTCACGGGCACGCTGACGCGCACCGAGCCGCGCGGCGACGAGCGCAACTGCTGGACCGCGTTCATCGCCGCCTGCGCTTCGGCCAGCATCGCCTGGCAATGCTGGTAGAACAGTTCCCCTGCCTCGGTCAGCGCGAGCTTGCGTGTGGAACGCTGCAGCAGGCGCACGCCGAGCGCCGCCTCGAGTTCGGTCAGGCGCCGCGACAGGCGCGATTTCGAGATGCCCAGCACGCGCTCCGCGGCCGAGAAACCGCCATGTTCGACGACCTGCGAAAAGTACATGAGGTCGTTCAGGTTATGTGCATCGATATTCATCTCATCGTTCCAATTTCAGAACAATCCATTGCGAACCGTCGCGAATCGAACGGTAAAACGCCCAATATAATAGCGCCATGTTTCAAAAATAACGCTATTCCGATCATTTCGAGGGAATCCGCATGACGACCGCTCGCTCGCTTGACCGCACTTACCCCGCGCTTCGCACGACCGAAGGCGGCGGCTTCGTGGTTCACCGCCCGTTCCCGACCCGGCTGCTGATGGATTTCGATCCGTTCCTGCTGCTCGATGAAATGGGTCCGGTCGACTATGCGCCCGGCGAAGCCCGCGGCGCGCCTGCCCACCCGCATCGCGGCTTCGAGACCGTGACCTACGTGCTCGACGGGCACTATCGCCATCACGACTCGGCCGGCCACGCGGGTGCGCTCGGCCCCGGCGACGTGCAGTGGATGACGGCCGGCGCCGGCGTCGTGCACAGCGAGATGCCGGATCCTGCGTTCGCGCAGGCGGGTGGCCGCTCGCATGGCTTCCAGCTGTGGGTCAACCTGCCGCGTCGCGACAAGCTGATCGCGCCGCGCTACCAGGAGATTTCCGCCAGCCGCATCCCGACCGCGACGTCGCCGGACGGCCGCGCGCGCGTGCGCGTGATCGCCGGCGAGGCGTTCGGCGCCAAGGCCGTGATCGAGACACGCACGCCGATCCTCTATCAGCATTTCACGCTGGAACCGGGCGCAACGGTCACGCAGCCCGTGCCGGCAGGCTATCGTGTGTTCGCCTATCCGATCGAAGGAACGGGACTCTACGGGCCCGGCAGGCAGGCTGTCGACGCACAACATATGATCGTCTACGGCTGCGACGGCGACTCCGTCACGTTCGCGGCCGGCGATACATCGCTCGACCTGCTGCTGATCGGCGGCGTGCCGCTCAACGAGCCGATCGTGCGCTACGGCCCGTTCGTGATGAATACCGAGGAAGAGATCCGGCAGGCCGTCGTCGACTACCAGACCGGCCGCATGGGCCGCATCGACGCGTGACGCTCGAGTGGGGCCGCAGGTGCCGCGAAACCACGCGTTTTGCGTCACAATGACTTCTTGAACCATGTGGCTGCCCGCCACCAGAAGGAACCCGTCCCCTTGAACTTCGAACACCTGATCCAGATCAACTCCGACGATCCGGCCGTGCCGACCCTCACCCGCGACCAGCTCTGGGAAGGTCTCGTGTTGCGCGCCGAACAGCCGCAACTGTTCGTGCTCGGTCTCGACAGCTGTGTCGTCCACCAACGGACGGACACGACGCTCGAACGTGAGCTGCACTACGGTCACGCGACCGTGCGCGACCACGTCACGTTCACGCCGAACCAGCAGGTTCGCTACGACATCCTCGCCGCCGACGGCGAGATCGGCGGCTCGCTGACGATGATGATCGAGGAGCGCGACGACCACGAACTGTTCCTGCGTTTCGAATACCGCACGACGCTGGTCGTCACGGACGACAGCGAAGACGCGCGTCAGACGCATGGGATCGTCAAGGAGGCGTACCGCACGTCGGATATCGACACGGTCCGCCTGATCCGCGAGTACGCGCAGGGCCGCAAGGATCCCGATCCGCTGCACTGACCCCGGTGGCGGCCTACGGGCCGCCCCTTTGACTCAAGCTATCAGGTTTGCCATTTCGATCGATAAAGAGTTTTTGCGAATGGGAATGGTTATCATTTAGAATTCATTCCATCGTATCGACAGTCACCGATCAACCGAATGACCGACACCATGCGCCCGACCACGCTGACCTTGCGCCGCCCGACCGGCACCGCAGGCAGCAGCCGCCAGAAGACGGCAGCGGTCACCACGCCGGCGAAACCCGCCGACAACCGCGATGCAGGCACGCGGGTCGTCAGCAGCGATGCGCTGCTGCAAGGCCAAAGCCACGTCAGCATCGCGCATAACGGAGAGACCTATCAGTTGCGCGCCACACGGCTCGGCAAACTGATCCTGACGAAGTAACGACCGAGTATTGTGGGGACCACCTCCCTGAGAGGTGTTGGGCAGTAGCCAGCGTAACGGCTTGCACGCGAGATCTAGACCCCTTCGTGCAAACACACTCAAGCAGCCGTTGCAGCAAGCCAAGCCACTTTTTTTGGTTCTCACGCCTGGAAGAAAAAAAGCGACACGTCGAAGGACGTGTCGCTTTTTTGTTTGGGTGGCGCCGATGTGTTCGACATGCCGTTCGCGGTGACTTCAATGCATCCCGAAGGATCGCCTTCCGCCCTGCTCCGTGCATGGATGGCCTCAGGCAGCGCAAATGCCGCTCAGAACCCCCAGAACATCAACCACCACGCACTGTCGACGACGGCCAGCCCTGCCGCGAACCATGCAAAGGCAGCAAGCCGGCGCGGCCAGGCCGCGTAACGCCCCGTCACCTTCCACGCGAGCCACGCGCTCCACGCGTTGGCGCCGACCAGGATCGCGATACGCACGTCCGTGGCCCAGCCGAGCGGCACATGCTCGGCACGCAGCAGCGACAGCGTCGTCGCCGACAGCCCGAGGAACACGCCCGCGCCCGCGATCGGAATCAGCGCCTGCGCGAGATGATGGAGCCGCACGCGATCGAAGCGGCCGAGCATCAGCGTGGCACCGGCCAGCAGCACGAGCAGCGCCGTGCCGTACACGAGCCCCGTGCCGACGATGTAGCTGACGACGAGCCCGCCGTCGAGCCACGAGAACACGTCGTTGCGATCCGGGTAATGCGTGAGCAGGAACCACGGCGCGTTGGTTTCGAGCGGCCACGTGATGTCATGGTCGATCAGCCAGCCCGCGAGCCATTGCTTGATCTGCACGAACCACGGGCTGGCGGTCCAGTGGAACGCACCGATCGCGACGCCGAGCAGGCCATACAGGATCAGCGCGGTGTCCCACGGGTTCGCCTGCTGCGCGCCGAGGTTCACGACTTCGTCGGACGGCGAGCGCAACGACAGCGAGATCGCATCGCGGTGCCCGCTGCAGCGGCCGCACATATGGCAGTCCGCCGCGCCCTTCATGTTGCGCAACGGCACGAGCGGCGCGCAGTTGATCGGAATCACGCGATGGCCATGCTCGCCGTTCTTGTACGAACGGCGCCACGCATCCTCATCGACCTTGTAGCGCATCGGCGCAAGCCGCGCGAGCAGCCCGAATACGCCGTTGACCGGGCACAGGTACTTGCACCACACGCGCTTCTCGCGGCCGTACAGCAAGCCGATCACGATTGCGCCGACGGTCGAGCCGCCGAGCACGAACAGCACCGCGAGCGGGTACTGGTACACGCTCACCATCTGCCCGTAGATCGTCGTGAGCCCGAACGCGACGAATGGCCAGCCGCCCCACCGCATCCAGCGCGGAATCGGGCCGCCGCGGCCGAACTTGCTCGCGAATTCGGTCAGCGCACCTTCCGGGCACAGCACGCCGCACCAGACACGGCCGAGCATCACCATCGACAGCAGCACGAACGGCCACCAGATGCCCCAGAACACGAACTGCGCGATCAGCGTGAGGTTGTTCCACAGGTGCGCGGAATCGTCCGGTAGCGGCAGCACCGCCGGCACGATGATCAGGAACGCATAGACGGCGACGACGACCCACTGGATGCCGCGGATCACCGCGCCGTGACGCTGCATCCACTGCCCCGCCTGCGCGAGCCAGCCCGGCTTGGTTGCGGCGACAACGTTCATGCCGCGCGACCCGCCGCGACGGCCGGACGACGGCTCGCGCGCTTCATCAACAGCCAGACGACTGCCCAGTACACCGCATAGGCGACCAGGTTGGTCAGCGCCGGATGCGCGCGATAGCCCGTCAGCGTCGCGACGAGCGAGCCGAACGTGCTGGAATCATCGAGAATCGACGACGTATCCCACACCTGCGAAATGCCGAGCGGCAGGATTTCCTTGTCGATCAGCTTGTCGACGCCGGTCTGGAACAGGCCCGCGCCGAGGAACAGCAGCATCACTTCGGTGACGCGGAAGAAGTGCCGCCACGAGAAATACTTGCCGCCGAGTTGCAGCAGATAGAACGTCAGGAATGCGAGGCCGAGGCCGATCACGACCGCGAGCATCTGGCTGCCGTCGACGTGGCCCGACTGGCCGAAACCGAGGCCGTACAGGAAGATCACCGTCTCGCTGCCTTCGCGCGCGATCGCGAGCGCGACCAGCACCGCGACGCCCCACCAGTTCGAATCGCGCGTGCTCTGTTGCAGCGATTGCTCCATGTCGCGCTTCAGCGTGCGGCCGTGCCTGCGCATCCACAGCACCATCTGCACGATCAGCACGCATGCGATCAGCACCATCGCGGTCTGGAAGTAGTCCTGCGCGTCGCCGGACAGCACTTCGGTGAAACCGACCAGCGCTGCGCCGAGGCCGACCGCCATCAGCAGGCCGACACCGACGCCGGCCCAGAGAAAAGGCAGGCCGCGGCGCGCGTCGTCGTCGCCGTTTTTCAGCCATGCGTAGAGAATGCCGACGACGAGCAGCGCTTCGACGCTCTCCCGCCAGACGATGAACAAGATCTGACCCATCGATACCTCCTGACGCGCGGTACACCGGGCAGGTGGGCCTGCGCGCAGATAAAACGCGTTACTTCGCGACGATCACGCCCTGTGCCTGCTGGTGGAAATCGTCGAAAAACTTGTATTCGCCCGGCGACAACGGCGCGACGACCACGAACGAATCGGCGCCCGGCGCGAGCACCTTCTCCTTGCGCAGTTGCACGCTCTCGAATTCGGCGGCGCCCTTGCCGGTGTTCTTGATCTCGATCTTGAAACGCTGGCCGGCCGGCACTTCGATGCGAGCGGGATTCAGCTTGCCGTCCGTCATCTCGAGCTTGAACGTCGGCAGGTCTGCAGCGTACGCTGCGCCGGCGAGCCACAACGCAGCGGCTGCGGCAAAGACTTTCTGGGGAATTTTCATTCTGGGTTCTCTACGCCGACGGCGCGCCGAAGCGCGCCGTCCGTGATGCCACCGATCAGTAACCGCCCTTCTTGCCGATACCGGCGAACGGGAAGTCGTACTCGAGGGTGATGGGCTTGAACCATGCGCCCACGCCCGTTTCCTTGTCGATGTGACGGCCGAACGCCATGTGGCCCGATTGCATCGGCGGCTTGACGGTCATCGTCAGGTGGTACTTGCCCGGGCCGGCCAGCTTCACGTTGTCGCCGTAGTGCGGGCCGTCGCTCGCGACCATGCCCATCAGGTCGCCTTCCGCCTTCCACTTCGTGTCGCCCTGCTTCGTCAGCTTGTACGTGACCTGCAGGTACGGCATCCAGTCGCCTTCCGCGAAACCCGTCGGGTTGTTCTTGACCGCATGGATATCGGCCTCGAGGTGGATGTCGGAATCCGACGCCTTGCGCATCATCCCTTCCGGGTCCATCGTGATCGGCTGCAGGTACACCGCGCCGATTTCCATGCCGCCCTGGATCTGCTGCTTGCCGATCGGATATTCGGCAGCCGAGGCCGACATCGCGGCAAGCGCCGCCGCTACCGCAACCGACGTGCGGATGAACGAAGAACCCAACATGGACACTCCTTGTTATTTGATCTGACACCGTGCGAGCCACCCGCCGGGCGCCCCGCTGGAAACACTAACGCGATGAAGAACGTTAATGCGAACTATTCTCAATAATTGCGGAGTTTAGCACCGATCCCGTTCCGGAACAAACGAGGCTCCGCGTAAACCCCTGATGCGACAAGGCTTACAGCTCGATTACCGGCACGTTTCGGTGACGCTTGGAAAGATTTACCGACCGCCGCTGACGTGATCGCCGACGTTCGCACCGAACACGCGCTCGCGCAGCAGCGCGAGCTGGTCGCGGGTCGCGGCGGCCTTCTCGAACTCGAGGTTCTTCGCGTAGTCGGCCATCTGCTTTTCGAGGCGCTTGATTTCCTTCGCCAGCTGCTTCTCCGACATGTCCTCGAATTTCGCGCGCTGCTGCGCTTCCTTCAGCTCCGCGCGCGCTTCGTCGGCGTTGTAGACACCGTCGATGATGTCCTTGATGCGCTTCACCACGCCGCGCGGCGTGATGCCCATCTTTTCGTTGTGCGCGATCTGCTTCGCACGGCGCCGCTCGGTCTCGCCGATCGCGCGCTTCATCGACTCGGTCATGTTGTCCGCGTAGAGGATCGCCTTGCCGTTCACGTTCCGCGCGGCCCGGCCGATCGTCTGGATCAGCGAGCGCTCGGCGCGCAGGAAGCCTTCCTTGTCCGCGTCGAGGATCGCGACGAGCGACACTTCCGGAATGTCCAGCCCTTCCCGCAGCAGGTTGATCCCGACCAGCACGTCGAACGTGCCGAGTCGCAGGTCGCGGATGATCTCCACGCGCTCGACCGTGTCGATGTCGCTGTGCAGGTAGCGCACCTTGACCCCGTGGTCCGCCAGAAACTCGGTGAGCTGCTCGGCCATGCGCTTCGTCAGCACGGTAATCAGCACGCGCTCCCCGGCCTTCACACGCGCGTTGATCTCGGCCAGCACGTCGTCGACCTGCGAGCTCGCCGGCCGCACTTCGATTTCCGGATCGACGAGCCCGGTCGGCCGAACGACCTGCTCGGCGATCTGCCCGGTCACGCGCTTCTCGTAGTCGGCCGGCGTGGCCGACACGAACACGACCTGGCGCATCTTGCGTTCGAATTCGGGGAACTTGAGCGGCCGGTTGTCGAGCGCCGACGGCAGCCGGAAGCCATAGTTGACGAGGTTTTCCTTGCGTGCGCGGTCGCCGTTGTACATGCCGTTCAGCTGGCCGATCAGCACGTGCGACTCATCGAGCAGCATCAGCGCATCGGGCGGCAGGTAGTCGACGAGGGTCGGCGGCGGATCGCCGGGCTCAGCGCCCGAGAAATGCCGCGAGTAATTCTCGATGCCCTTGCAGAAGCCCAGTTCCTGCAGCATCTCGAGATCGAAGCGCGTGCGCTGCTCGAGGCGCTGCGCCTCCACGAGCTTGCCGTCGCTGTGAAAGTACTCGAGGCGCTCGCGCAATTCGTCCTTGATCGTCTCGACCGCGCGCATCACGGTGTCGCGCGGCGTCACGTAGTGCGACGACGGATACACGGTGAAGCGCGGAATCTTCTGCCGCACGCGCCCCGTCAGCGGGTCGAACAGGTGCAGCGTCTCGACCTCGTCGTCGAACAGCTCGACGCGCACGGCCAGCTCCGCGTGTTCGGCCGGAAAGATGTCGATCGTGTCGCCGCGCACACGGAACGTGCCGCGCTGGAAATCCTGGTCGTTGCGTGTGTACTGCATCGCGATCAGCCGCGCGATCACGTCGCGCTGGCCGAGCTTGTCGCCGGTGCGCAGCGTCAGGATCATCTGGTGGTATTCGGACGGGTTGCCGATACCGTAGATCGCCGACACCGTCGCGACGATCACGACGTCGCGGCGCTCCATCAGGCTCTTCGTCGCCGACAGCCGCATCTGCTCGATGTGCTCGTTGATCGACGAGTCCTTTTCGATGAACAGGTCGCGCTGCGGCACATACGCTTCAGGCTGGTAATAGTCGTAGTACGAGACGAAGTACTCGACCGCGTTGCGCGGGAAGAACTCGCGAAATTCCGAGTAGAGCTGCGCGGCGAGCGTCTTGTTCGGCGCGAACACGATCGCCGGGCGGCCGAGCCGCGCGATCGTATTGGCCATCGTGAAGGTCTTGCCCGAACCCGTCACGCCGAGCAGCGTCTGGAACGAGAGACCGTCCTCGACCCCTTCGACGAGCGTCTCGATCGCGGTCGGCTGGTCGCCTGCGGGCGGATACGGTTGATACAGCTGGAACGGCGACCCTTCGAAGGTCACGAATTTCGATTCGTCGAGCGCGTCGCCGGTTTCGGCTTTATGTTCGGACATGGAATGCGGCCGGAGCGAGGGCAAAGAAAGCATTCTAGCGCTTCGCGGCCGCGCGAACTGCTGTCGGCTCCTGACGCGCGACGGCCGTCCGATATCGCCATTCCCGGCCGAATTTCGCCGCCGATTCGCCGCCCCCGCCTGCGTGAATTCGCTACAATGTCAGGCTGCTGCGCTTTCCGGCGTCGTGCCTGCCTGCGCGCGGTCCACCGCGCCCGCCCCGCCCGTTGAAAGCCTGACCCTCTTTTCACTACTGCCGAATCATCATGTCGCTCTTCTCCGCTGTCCAGCTTGCTCCCCGCGACCCGATCCTGGGCCTGAACGAAGCCTTCAACGCCGATGCGCGTCCGACCAAGGTCAACCTCGGCGTCGGTGTGTACACGAACGAAGAAGGCAAGATTCCGCTGCTGCGCGCGGTTCGCGAAGCAGAGAAGGTGCGTGTCGAGGCCGGCCTGCCGCGCGGCTACCTGCCGATCGACGGCATTGCCGCCTACGATGCGGCCGTGCAGAAGCTGCTGCTCGGCAACGACTCGCCGCTGATCGCAGCAGGTCGCGTGGTCACGGCCCAGGCACTGGGCGGCACGGGCGCGCTGAAGATCGGCGCCGATTTCCTGCGTACCGTGAACCCGAACGTGAAGGTCGCGATCAGCGATCCGAGCTGGGAAAACCACCGCGCGCTGTTCGAAGCAGCCGGCTTCGAAGTCGTTGCGTACCCGTATTACGACGCTGCTACCAACGGCGTGAACTTCGAAGGCATGCTGTCGGCACTGAACGGCTACGCGGCAGGCACGGTCGTCGTGCTGCACGCGTGCTGCCACAACCCGACCGGCGTGGACCTGACGGAAGCGCAATGGCAACAGGTCGTCGACGTCGTGAAGGCGCGCAACCTCGTGCCGTTCCTCGACATGGCCTACCAGGGTTTCGGCGAGAACATCGAGGCCGATGCTGCCGCCGTGCGCCTGTTTGCCGCGGCTGACCTGAACGCATTCGTGTCGTCGTCGTTCTCGAAGTCGTTCTCGCTGTACGGCGAGCGCGTCGGCGCACTGTCGATCATCACGTCGAGCAAGGAAGAAGCAACGCGCGTGCTGTCGCAACTGAAGCGCGTGATCCGCACGAACTACTCGAACCCGCCGACCCATGGCGGTGCCGTGGTCGCCGCGGTGCTCGCGTCGCCGGAACTGCACGCTTCGTGGGTGCAGGAGCTCGGTGAAATGCGCGATCGCATCCGCGCGATGCGCAACGGTCTCGTCGAGCGCCTGAAGGCCAGCGGCGTCGACCGCGACTTCAGCTTCATCAACGAGCAGCGCGGGATGTTCTCGTATTCGGGCCTGACCTCGGCGCAAGTCGATCGCCTGCGCGACGAGTTCGGCATCTATGCGGTCGGCACGGGCCGGATCTGCGTCGCCGCACTGAACACGCGCAACCTCGACGCGGTCGCCAATGCGGTCGCAGCCGTCCTGAAGTAACGCGGCGTGAGTGGGCAGCAGCCGTTATCGGCGCCGCCCCACTCTGCCGAAACAAAAAACGCGCTCCCAGGAGCGCGTTTTTTTATGCCTTTTGCCCGGCTTGCCGGCGCAACGACCTCGCGCGAGCGGCGCGCATCGCGGCCGCCCGCGGCAGTGCGTTACTGCATGAACCAGCCGTGGCTGACGACGACCGACTGGCCCGTGAGCGCGGCGCTCGGGAAGGCCGACAGGAACAGCACCGTCTGCGCGACGTCCTGTACCGTCGTGAACACGCCGTCGACCGTGTTGCCGAGCATCACCTTCTTGATCACTTCCTCTTCGCTGATCCCGAGCTCCTTCGCCTGCTCCGGAATCTGCTTGTCGACCAGCGGCGTGCGCACGAAGCCCGGACACACGACGTGCGAGCGCACGTTGTGCTTCGCGCCTTCCTTCGCCAGCACGCGGGCCAGGCCGAGCAGGCCGTGCTTGGCCGTCACGTAGGCCGACTTCAGCGGCGACGCTTCGTGCGAGTGCACCGAACCCATGTAGATCACGACACCGCCGCGATCGTCCTTGTACATGTGCCTGAGCGCAGCCTTGGTCGTCAGGAACGCGCCGTCGACGTGGATCGCCTGCATCTTCTTCCAGTCGGAGAACGAGTAGTTCTCGATCGGGTTGACGATCTGGATGCCCGCGTTCGATACGAGGATGTCGACCGAACCGAACGCTTCGGCCACCTTGTCGATCCCGCTGTTCACGGCTTCCTCGTTCGTCACGTCCATCGCGACGCCGATCGCCTTGCCGCCCGCCTTGACGATCTCGTCGGCAACGGCGTTCGCGCCGTCCTGGTTCAGGTCGGCGATCGCGACGGCCGCGCCCGCCTTCGCGAGCTCGAGTGCGATTTCCTTGCCGATGCCGCTCGCGGCGCCCGTGACGACTGCGGTCTTGCCGCTCAGATCTGCTGCCATGTCCATCTCCTCCCGTTGTCGGATCGATAAAACAAGCGCCCGCCGCATCCGCTACCGTCGCGCGATCGCACCGGCGGGCCAGCCGTCATTGTGCACGATCGGCCACGCCGTTCGCGCGCAAAACGTCTAAGCTTAAGGTCGGTTCTGTCACGCAGGAGATTCGCATGCACTATCGACGGCTAGGCCGCTCCGGCCTGCAGATCAGCGAGCTTTCGCTCGGTTCGTGGGTGACGTACGGCAACCAGGTCGACCAGCGGGTCGCGCGCGAATGCCTGGCTGCGGCGCGCGACGCGGGTGTCAATTTCTTCGACAACGCCGAGGTCTACGCCGGCGGCAAATCCGAGGAAATCATGGGTCACGCGCTCAAGTCGCTCGACTGGCCGCGCGTCAGCTACATCGTGTCCACCAAGTTCTTCTGGGGGCTCGCCGAAGCGCCGAACCAGTATCACACGTTGAACCGGAAATACCTGCTGAACGCCATCGACGGCTCGCTGCGCCGGCTGCAACTCGACTATGTCGACCTCGTCTATTGCCATCGCCCCGATCCGAACACGCCGATCGAGGAAACCGTCTGGGCGATGAGCGACATGATCGTACGCGGCAAGGCGCTGTACTGGGGCACGTCGGAATGGCGCGCCGACGAGATCCGTGCCGCGTGCGAGATCGCCGAACGGCATCACTTGCACAAGCCGGTCGTCGAGCAACCGCAGTACAACCTGTTCCACCGCACGCGAGTCGAGCAGGAGTATGCGCGGCTGTACGACGACTACGGTCTCGGCCTCACGACCTGGAGCCCTCTGGCATCGGGCCTGCTCACCGGCAAGTACCGTAACGGCGTGCCGCCCGGCAGCCGCGCGCAGTTGCAGGGTTACGACTGGATGCGTGACCGCCTGACCGATCAGGCCGCCAACGACATCGTCGAACGGCTCGGCGAGATCGCAGCCGAGCTCGGCTGCAGCACGGGCCAGCTCGCGATCGCATGGGTGCTCGCGAATCCACGCGTGAGTTCGGTCATCACGGGCGCGTCGCGGATCGAGCAGATCGGTGACAACATGCGCGCGCTCGACGTTGCCGCGAAACTGACGCCGGATGTGAAGCAACGCATCGAGGAGGTGGTCGGCGATGCGTACGAGTAAGGCGATGCACGCCCACTCGCGTACAATACGCGGCCCGCATCGGCGCCCGGCCTGACGGCCGCGCACGATCGACCGCTTTCATCGATTCACCTTCGTTTCAGGCAGCCCGCCATGCTCAGTTATCGTCACGGTTTTCACGCAGGCAACCACGCGGACGTGCTCAAGCACGCCGTCGTCGTCCAGCTGCTGCGCTACCTGAACAAGAAAGACAAGTCCTACTGGTACATCGACACGCATGCAGGTGCCGGCGTGTACTCGCTGCGCGACGGCTACGCGGCGAAGACGTCGGAATTCGACACCGGGATCGGCCGACTGTGGAACGAAAAGAACCTGCCGGAAGCGCTGGGCGACTATGTCGATGAAGTCCGCGCGCTGAACGACGACGGTGAACTGCGCTTCTACCCGGGTTCCCCGTACATCGCATGGCGATCGATGCGCGAGCAGGACCGCATGCGCCTGTTCGAAATGCACACGACGGAAATCGACGTGCTGCGCCACAATTTCCGCGACGCGGGGCGACGCGCGATGATCTTTGCCGGCGACGGCTTCGAAGGCATCAAGGCGCTGCTGCCGCCGCCGCCGCGACGCGCACTCGTGCTGATCGACCCGTCCTACGAGGACAAGAAGGACTACGCGCGCACGGTGGCTTGCGTGACGGAGTGTCTGAAGCGTTTCGCGACGGGCTGCTATGCCATCTGGTACCCGCAGGTCACCCGGACGGAATCGCAGCGTTTTCCCGAGCAGTTGAAGCGCCTGCAACCGAACAACTGGCTGCACCTGACGCTGACGGTGTCGAATCCGCCGACTGACGGGCTGGGTCTCTACGGCAGCGGGATGTTCATTCTGAATCCGCCATATACGCTCGCCCAGAGCATGAACGAGGCACTGCCCTATCTGGTCGAGATGCTCGGACAGGATAGCGGCGCCCGCTGCCAGATCGAGCACCGCGGAAACTGATCGGGCGACCGCGCGTTACGGCTGCGGTCTCGGTGCGAGCCTTGGCTGGTTGGCCGGCTGTCCACCCCACGCAGGGACATTGATATACGGCGCGACGAACAGCGGAACCGACGTGTTCGGCGCCTGCCCGGCCGGAGTCCGCATGCCTGCCGGTTCGACGATCGGCTCGGAAGACAACGGTGCCGTCTGCAGCACCAGCCCACCCTTGCCGTCCTGGATACCGCGTTGCGTATCGAGAATCAGCGGTTTGGACGATGTCGCGGCAGCAGCTGCGAGTCCATGGACAAGCACTGCCGCGCCCAGAACGAGACGCGCGCGGGCACTTCGACGCACATCGAGACGCAAACGCATGATCGTGTCCTTCAGGATGAAAAGCAGGTGCATACCATAGCGCTGCACTGACGATTGCGCCAGATCCGGCGCACAAAAAACAAAGCCCCGTCAAATACGGGGCTTGCTTATCGTTCGGTGCCACGTGGCACCTGACGGTGACTCCGATTACAGCGAGTAGCCGTTGGTTTCGAGCGAGCGGATGCGGCTCTCGAGCTGGACGATGTCCGACGACGTGGCGAGGTATGCCTCACGGCGTTCACGTTCTGCGGATTCGAACCAGTTGCTCAGCTTTTCGACGATGTAGGCGATCATGACATTCTCCAAGGAAGGGGGACCCCTGGTGAATCGGTGTTCAGGGATTTCCCGTATAGGGTTATCCCGAATTATAGCGATGCCGCACCAAGATGCTAGTGAAATACTTGCATGGAAGCCATTCCCATTCGGAATAGCCGGCCGTCAGTCTTGCGTAACCTATTGATTTTTATAGAAGTCGAATCGAGGCCTGTTTCGTCCCTCGAGTGCGCGCACTAATTTGGTTCACCGACGGGGTCGGACAGTCGCGCCAAAATCGGGCATTCGGGCCGCCCGTCACCATGACAGTGCGCAGCGAGATCGGCCAGGGTGTTGCGCATGTCGCTCAGTTCCGCGATGCGCTTGTCGAGTTCGGCCACGTGCTCGAGGGCAATCGACTTCACTTCGGCGCTCGCGCGGGAACGGTCTTGCCAAAGCAGCAGCAGCTTGCGGATGTCCTCGACGAGAAAGCCAAGGCGTCGCGCCTGGCGGATGAAGCGCAGGATATGGATTTCGTCCGCGCCGTAGATCCGGTAGCCGGCGTCGGTCCGCTTGCTCGGCGCAAGCAGGCCGACCTGTTCGTAGTACCGGATCATTTTTGCGCTGACTCCGGATTCGCGCGACGCATCGCCGATATTCATTCCCGACCTCTCCATCAAGCCCTGGTTTCGAACATGAACGTCGACGAGTGCAATCGCCGACGGCACTTCGATCGTATCAAATCGCTCGGTTTCGTTCCGGGGTAAGGCTTCGCTGCTGGAGGCAGTTGAATGACCTGGTGTGCGAGCCAGAGGGACGTGATGAGTGGAGCGCTCTACGCCACCCCGCACACGCATTTCCGTCGCGCAAATGCAAAAACCCCCGCCTTTCGGGCGGGGGTTTCTGGCTTAAGGAGCCTGACGATTACCTACTTTCACACGGGAATCCGCACTATCATCGGCGTAGAGTCGTTTCACGGTCCTGTTCGGGATGGG
>NZ_JAIZSA010000037.1:0-21972 GCF_020419825.1 Burkholderia sp. AU30198
GAACAGTCGGTGAACATCTACAACTGCGAGCGGCCACATGCCGCCCTCAAATACAAAACGCCCGATGCGGTGCATCGGGCGTTTAGCGGGTGAACACTGTCAACCTATTCCAGGACTTGACAGCATCGCGGGCGGCTCGCCGCCCGCGTGTGCAACGGGCGTCAGGCCGGCTTCTTCTTGACTCCGCCGAGCTTGCGCGTGATGTAGTACTGCTGTGCGATCGACAGCACGTTGTTCACGACGTAGTACAGCACGAGGCCAGCCGGGAAGAAGAAGAACATCACCGAGAACGCGATCGGCATGAACTTCATCATCTTCGCCTGGACGGGGTCCGGCGGGGTCGGGTTCAGGCTCGTCTGCACGTACATCGACACGGCCATCAACACCGGGAGGATGAAGAACGGATCGCGCTGCGACAGGTCGTGAATCCACAGCACCCACGGCGCGCCGCGCATTTCGACCGATGCGAGCAGCACCCAGTACAGCGAGATGAACACCGGGATCTGGATCACGACCGGCAGGCAGCCGCCGAACGGATTGACCTTCTCGGTCTTGTACAACTCCATCAGCGCCGAGTTCATCTTCTGCGGATCGCTCTTGAAGCGTTCGCGCAGCGCCTGCATGCGCGGCGTGATTTCCTTCATGCGCGCCATCGACTTGTAGCTCGCAGCCGACAGCGGGAAGAACACGGCCTTGATCAGCAGCGTGAGCAGCACGATCGACCAGCCCCAGTTGCCGATGTAGCTGTGGATCTTCTCGAGCAGCCAGAACAGCGGCTTCGCGATGATCGTCACCCAGCCGTAGTCCTTCACGAGTTCCAGGCCCGGCGCGATGCCTTCGAGCATGCGCTCTTCTTCCGGACCGGCGAACAGGCGAGCCTGCACGTCGGCCGACTGGCCAGGAGCAATCGCGGCGACCGGCTGCTTCACGCCGACGCGGTACAGCGTCGGATCGATCTTTTCAGCGTAGATGTCGCGCTTCACGCCCTGCTGCGGAATCCAGGCCGACGCGAAGTAGTGCTGCACCATCGCGACCCAGCCGTTGTCGGCGGAGGTCACGTAGTCGGCCTTGTTCTTGTCGAGGTCGCTGAAGTTGATCTTCTGGAAGTGCTTCGCGTCCGTGTAGACCGCCGGCCCGAGGAACGTGTGCGAGAACATCGGCGTTTCGACGGCCGTGTTGTCGCGCACCAGTTCCATGTAGACCGTCGGCGTGACAGGTGCCGTGCCGACGTTGTCGATCTTGGTGTCGACGCCGATCACGTAGCTGCCACGCGTGAACGTGTAGGTCTTCACGACCTTCACGCCGCCCTTCACCGGCGATTCGAACGACAGCTTCAGCGCGTTCTGGTCACCCGTCAGCGACGTCGTACCCGGGTTCAGCTGCGTGTAGACGTCGTTGTGGTTCGGGAAATCGCCGCCGAGCAGGCCCGAGCGCGCGAGATACGTGTGGCCGGCCGTGTGGTCGAACAGCGTGATGTACAGGTCGGGCTGCTTGCCGTCGCCTTGCTTCTTCAGCGTCAGCTTCGCGAGCGTGCCGCCGCGCGTGTCGATTTCGCCGTCATACACGTCGGTCGAGAACTTCACGAGCTGCGCCTGGGCGGCCGGTGCCGTCGTCGACGGAGCGGCGCCGGCTGCGGCGGCAGGCACTTCACCTGCGGTCGTCGTCGTCGCGCCCGTGCCCGATGCACCGCCGGCAGCGGCCGCGGGGGCCGTCTGCGTGGCACTCGGGAAGAACATCGACGGGCGTCCATGGGACCGCTGCCAGTTGTCGTACAGCATGACAGCTGACATGAAGAAGATCACCCATAGGACGGTGCGTTTGATATCCATGCGTTGTCTCAGAGTCGATGGGACCGCGCGTCGGCTTCGCCGCGAGCGCGAGTGTCGGAGTTGGGCGGCGGGACGAGGTCGATGCCGCCCGCGGAAAACGGATGGCATCGGCACACGCGCCTGACGGCGAGATACGTGCCGCGCGCGGCGCCATGATACTGGATTGCCTCGCGCGCGTAATCCGAACAGGAAGGATAAAAACGGCAACGGTTGCCGAGCATAGGGCTCACGGCAACCTTGTAGAAGCGCAGCAAGGCGATCAATACCGTTTCCATACCTTGGGCGACGCCGTTCGGCGCCGCGTCAAAACCGGCCGGGCAGGCGCGAACGCCGCACCGCGGACGGATGCGTCACTCGGACGCGGGCTTCGACGCACGGCGAGCGATCTCCCGGACTGCCCTGTCGAGCAGTTCGCGGATCTCGGCCGCGCACATCGCCGCGAGCGGGGCGGAAGCCGCGCTCGGCAGCGCTTTCTTGTCGAAGCGCGTGTGCTGCCGCAGCAGCAGGTCGTAACCGGCGAATTCGGCCCGGCGCAGGCGAAACTGATCGCGCGCCAACCGCTTCACGAGGTTACGGGTCACCGCACGCGGCGCATACTTCTTGCCGACGACGAGCCCCAAACGCGCGGGCTGACCGGTCGGCTTGCCGTAAATCACGAAGTGCGCGGAGCGCCGCCAAGGACGCAAACGAAAAACGGATGAAAATTCATCCGTTTTCAGAAGTCGCGCAGCTTTCGGGAAGGCGGCTTTCGTCTGCGACGGATTCGCACCCGGCTCGACGGCACCTTCCGCAGGACTGCGGACGGCGGACACAGCGCGCAACCTGCCTTAGATGGCGAGGCGCTTGCGGCCCTTCGCGCGGCGAGCGTTGATGACCTTGCGGCCACCTGCCGTCTTCATACGGACACGGAAGCCATGGGTGCGCTTGCGGCGCGTCACGGACGGTTGGTAAGTACGTTTCATGATGTTCTCACTTGTTCGAGAATGTCGAAATTCAGGGGACCGCGTGCCCTAACCGGAGGCATTCGGGCGAACGCAATCGCCGGGAATACAGGATTGGTTTTCGCGGAACCCGCTATTTAAACCGTTTTTCTGTTGACGGTCAATACTTTAGGAGTCGCTCGCCTGTGCCCACCCCGGGCGATCCGGCCCCGCGCCCCACACAACCGGCCTGTGGATAACTCGCTCTGTGGCCGCGTTTGGCGGTAGAATCTCGCCTTATCTCCAAGAATCCCGCACGCCGCTTCGGCTCGCGCCTGCCCCTCCACGACTGTGACGCAGGCGTCCGAGGCACGCTCGCACGACCGCTTCGGGCCTTGTTGCGCTACCGCGACAAGGGCGCCGGCGAGCCGCGCTGTGCACGCAAAAAACGACAGTTACTTGATGAACGATTTCTGGCAACACTGTTCCGCACTGCTGGAGCGCGAGCTGACGCCCCAGCAGTACGTGACGTGGATCAAACCCCTGGCCCCGGTGGCCTTCGATGCGTCGGCGAACACGCTGTCCATCGCCGCGCCGAACCGTTTCAAGCTGGACTGGGTCAAGAGCCAGTTTTCGGGACGGATCTCCGATCTGGCCCGGGATTTCTGGAACGCGCCGATCGAAGTCCAGTTCGTCCTCGATCCCAAGGCAGGCATGCGCAGCGCCGCAGCCGGTGCAGCACCGGCCGCTCCGCGCGCACCGCTGGCCCCGACCGGCCCCGCCGCGACGGTGGCCGCGATCGCCGCCAACCTTGCCGCGAATGCTTCGGCTGCGCCCGCCGCGCCGGCCGCCGTGCCGATGACGCAGTCGGCAGCCGCCGCGCATCACCTGAACGCCGACGACGCCGACATCGACCTGCCGAGCCTGCCCGCGCACGAAGCGGCCGCCGGCCGTCGCACGTGGCGCCCGGGCCCGGGTGCCGCGCCCGCCGGCGGTGGCGAAGCCGATTCGATGTACGAACGCTCGAAGCTGAACCCCGTGCTCACCTTCGACAACTTCGTGACCGGTAAGGCGAACCAGCTCGCACGCGCCGCCGCGATCCAGGTCGCGGACAACCCGGGCATCTCGTACAACCCGCTGTTCCTGTACGGCGGCGTCGGCCTCGGCAAGACCCACCTGATCCATGCGATCGGCAACCAGCTGCTGCTCGACAAGGCCGGCGCGCGGATCCGCTACATCCACGCCGAGCAATACGTGTCGGACGTGGTGAAGGCGTACCAGCGCAAGGCGTTCGACGACTTCAAGCGCTACTACCACTCGCTCGACCTGCTGCTGATCGACGATATCCAGTTCTTCTCCGGCAAGTCGCGCACGCAAGAGGAATTCTTCTACGCGTTCGAGGCGCTGGTCGCGAACAAGGCGCAGGTGATCATCACCAGCGACACGTATCCGAAGGAAATCTCGGGGATCGACGATCGCCTGATCTCGCGCTTCGACTCGGGCCTCACCGTCGCGATCGAGCCGCCCGAGCTGGAAATGCGCGTCGCGATTTTGATGCGCAAGGCGCAGTCGGAAGGCGTGAACCTGTCGGAAGACGTCGCGTTCTTCGTCGCGAAGCATCTGCGCTCGAACGTGCGCGAACTCGAAGGCGCGCTGCGCAAGATCCTCGCGTATTCGAAGTTCCACGGCCGCGAGATCTCGATCGAGCTGACCAAGGAAGCGCTGAAGGACCTGCTGACCGTGCAGAACCGGCAGATTTCGGTCGAGAACATCCAGAAGACCGTCGCCGACTTCTACAACATCAAGGTCGCCGACATGTATTCGAAGAAGCGTCCCGCGAACATCGCGCGGCCGCGGCAGATCGCGATGTATCTCGCGAAGGAACTCACGCAGAAGAGCCTGCCGGAAATCGGCGAGCTGTTCGGCGGGCGCGACCACACCACCGTGCTGCATGCGGTGCGCAAGATCGCCGACGAACGCAGCAAGGACGCGCAGCTCAATCACGAGCTGCACGTGCTGGAACAGACGCTGAAGGGCTGAGCGCGACGCGCGCTTGATAATTCGGCCTCCGCCCCAATTTAAGGGGGGCGGTTCGGTTTTGAGGCACAATACTGGTTTGACCGCCCCGGTGGTGGCGGGCCAAGAGCCCGGCTGGCGGGGCGCTGCGAGGCTGCTGCGCTGCAGGCCGTTACTCAACGAAGGAACTCTATGCAACTGGTCAAGACCGAACGAGACACCCTCCTCAGGCCGCTGCAAACGGTCAGCGGCATCGTCGAACGCCGCCATACGTTGCCGATCCTCGCCAACCTGCTGATCACCAAGAACGGCTCGGACGTTTCGTTCCTGTCGACCGACCTGGAACTGCAGATCACCACGCGCGCCGATTTCGGCGTCGGCGGCGACCAGGTCGCGACCACCGTCGCGGCGCGCAAGCTGCTCGACATCCTGCGCGCGATGCCTGACGGCCAGGTCACGCTGTCGCTCGCCGACAAGCGCCTCACCGTTCAATCCGGCAAGAGCCGTTTCGCACTCCAGACGCTGGCGGCCGACGAGTTCCCGACCGTCGCGCAGGCGAAGGATTTCGGCGCGACCCTCACCGTCCCGCAGAAGTCGTTCCGCCAGCTGCTCGGCATGGTGCACTTCGCGATGGCGCAGCAGGACATCCGCTACTACCTGAACGGCATGCTGCTCGTCGTCGACGGCGACCAGCTGATGGCCGTGGCCACCGACGGCCACCGCCTCGCGTTCTCGTCGATGAAGCTCGAAGGCGGCACGTTCGGCCGCCAGGAAGTCATCGTGCCGCGCAAGACGATTCTCGAGCTGCAACGCCTGCTCGAAGATATCGACGACACCGTCACCATCGACATCGCGCAAACCCAGGCCAAGTTCACGTTCGGCCAGGTCGAGCTCGTGTCGAAACTCGTCGAGGGCAAGTTCCCCGACTTCCAGCGCGTGATCCCGAAGGCGCACAAGAATTCGTTCGAGATCGGCCGTGAAGAGCTGCAGCGTTCGCTGCAGCGCGCGGCAATCCTGACCTCGGACAAGTTCAAGGGCGTGCGCTGCATCATCGCGCCGGGCCAGCTGAAGATCATGTCGACCAACGCCGATCAGGAAGAGGCGCAGGAAGAACTGGAAATCGCCTACCAGGGCGATACCGTCGACATCGGCTTCAACGTCACGTATCTGCTCGACGTACTCGCGAACCTGAAGGTCGACACCGTGCAGGTGAGCCTCGGCGACGCCAGCTCGAGCGCGCTGATCACGGTGCCCGAGAACGAAGAGTTCAAGTATGTCGTGATGCCGATGCGCATCTGACGCGCGCGACATCAAGACACACACCAGGGGGCGGCAAGCCCCTTTGGCGTTTTTATGGCGAACCGACAACCCGTCCCTTTGGTGCCTCACCGGTGCCTTGGACGGGCCAGGAAAACTGGAGCGGCCCGGCGTTTTCGCAAGGAAACGCACCGCGCCGCCGCTTGAGTGGCCTCGCAGAACCGGAAGATATCCATGAGTGAACAGCACAATCCGCAACCCGATAACAGCAGCTACGGCGCTTCGTCGATCCAGATCCTCGAAGGTCTGGAAGCGGTGCGCAAGCGCCCCGGGATGTACATCGGCGACACGTCGGACGGCACCGGTCTGCATCACCTCGTGTTCGAGGTGCTCGACAACTCGATCGACGAAGCGTTGGCCGGGTACTGCAACGACATCCACGTGACGATTCACGCCGACAACTCGATTTCCGTGACCGACAACGGCCGCGGGATTCCGACCGACGTGAAGATGAACGACAAGCACGAGCCGAAGCGTAGCGCTGCGGAAATCGTGATGACCGAGCTACATGCCGGCGGCAAGTTCGACCAGAACAGCTACAAGGTGTCCGGTGGCCTGCACGGCGTGGGTGTGTCGTGCGTGAACGCGCTGTCGAGCTGGCTGCGCCTCACGGTGCGCCGTGACGGCAAGAAGCGGTTCATGGAGTTCCACCGTGGCGTCGCGCAGGATCGCGTGCTCGAGACGGTCGATGGTGTCGAAGTGTCGCCGATGCTGGTGACGGGTGACACCGAGAACCGCGGCACCGAAGTGCACTTCATGGCCGATCCGACGATTTTCGGCACGGTCGAGTATCACTACGACATCCTCGCGAAGCGGATGCGCGAGCTTTCGTTCCTGAACAACGGTGTGCGGATTCGCCTCACCGATCTGCGTTCGGGCAAGGAAGACGATTTCGCGTTCGCCGGCGGTGTGAAGGGCTTCGTCGAGTACATCAACAAGACGAAGACCAACCTGCACCCGACGATTTTCTTCGCCACCGGCGAGAAGGATGGCGTGGGCGTCGAAGTCGCGATGCAGTGGAACGACAGCTACAACGAAAACGTGCTGTGCTTCACGAACAACATTCCGCAGCGCGACGGCGGCACGCACCTGACCGGCCTGCGGGCCGCGATGACGCGCGTCATCAACAAGTACATCACCGACAACGAAATCGCGAAGAAGGCGAAGGTCGAGACGACCGGCGACGACATGCGCGAAGGGCTGTCGTGCGTGCTTTCCGTGAAGGTGCCGGAGCCGAAGTTCAGCTCGCAGACGAAGGACAAGCTGGTTTCTTCCGAGGTTCGTGCGCCGGTTGAAGAAGTTGTGGCGAAGGCGCTGGAAGAATTCCTTTTGGAAACGCCGATCGACGCGAAGATCATCTGCGGGAAGATCGTTGAGGCTGCTCGCGCACGTGATGCTGCACGGAAGGCTCGCGAAATGACGCGCCGCAAGGGCGTGCTCGACGGCGTCGGCCTGCCCGGCAAGCTCGCGGACTGCCAGGAGAAAGACCCGGCGAAGTGCGAAATCTACATCGTCGAGGGTGACTCGGCAGGTGGGTCGGCGAAGCAAGGGCGTGACCGGAAGTTCCAGGCAATCCTGCCGCTGCGCGGCAAGGTGCTGAACGTCGAGAAGGCGCGCTACGACAAGCTGCTGTCGTCGGAGCAGATCGTTACGCTCGTGACCGCGCTTGGGTGCGGCATCGGCAAAGAGGATTACAACCTCGACAAGCTGCGCTATCACCGCATCATCATCATGACCGACGCGGACGTCGACGGTGCGCACATCCGGACGCTGTTGCTCACGTTCCTCTATCGCCAGATGCCGGACATGATCGAGCGCGGGTACGTGTATATCGCGCAGCCGCCGCTTTACAAGATCAAGGCGGGCAAGGACGAACGGTATCTGAAGGACGATGTGGAGCTCAACGCGCACATGCTGCGGTTGGCGCTGCAAGGGTCGGAGCTGGTGCCTGGTGAGAACGCAGCCGTGATTTCGGGCGATGCGCTTGGGGAGCTAGCGCGATCGTATCTGCTGTCGAAGAGCGTGATCGAGCGGTTGAGCCGGTTGTATGACCCGGCCGCGCTTGAAGCGATCATGGACGGGGTGGTAATCGATCTGTCCAACGAGGCTTCGACGGAGGCTTCGGCGAAGGCTCTGCATGCGGCGTTGCATGACGAGGCCTTGAAGAACGAAGTTCGTGTCGTGCCTTCGTATGACCCGGTTCGCGAACAACGGTCGCTGCATGTCGAGCGTACGCATCACGGCAACGTGCGAGTTTCGGTCATCGACCAGGAATTCCAGCACACGGCGGATTATCAGCAGCTCGTGACCACCGCGAATACGTTCAAGGGGCTCATCGGGGAAGGTGCAGTCATCAAGCGCGGTGAGCGCAGTATGGCTGTGAGCGACTTCAAGAGCGCGATGAAGTGGCTGCTGGCGGATGCGGAGCGGAACGTTTCGAAGCAGCGGTATAAGGGGCTCGGTGAGATGAACCCCGGGCAGCTGTGGGAAACGACGATGGATCCGACGGTGCGGCGACTGCTGCGTGTGCAGATCGAGGATGCGATTGCTGCAGATGGGATCTTTACCACCCTCATGGGGGATGATGTGGAGCCGCGGCGGGCGTTTATCGAGTCGAATGCGTTGCGGGCGGGGAATATTGACGTTTGATGGCCCTTTCGCCCCAGACGGGCCTGTCAGTAATTTCGTGTTCAAGGCATATGATGCTCCCAAGGAGAATGTATGCCTCGCAAACCGAAAACCAAGCCGGCGGAGCTGCCGGCGATTCCCGCCGAGTTGCTGGAGCAATTCGGCAACGGCCCGATGACGGCTGAAGCGATCAATGCCGCGACATTGGCTCTGAAGAAGGCCTTGATCGAGCGGGCGCTGGGTGGCGAGATGAGCCATCATCTCGGCTACCCGCCCGGCGCCGTCAAGCCTGCGGCCGTCACCAACCAGCGCAACGGCACGGGCGCCAAGACGGTCCTGACCGAGGATGGCCCGATTCGTATCGAGGTGCCTCGCGATCGCGACGGCAGCTTTGAACCGTTGCTGATCCCCAAACACGAACGACGCTTCACGGGTTTCGACGACAAGATCGTTGCCATGTATGCCCGGGGCATGACCGTGCGAGAGATTCAGGGCTGCTCACGATTGGAAGGCAGCCATGAACCAATTCGCCATCCTCTACGAGGATCGGTTCGTTCGACCATCCGTGTGAATCTCAACCCGTCTTGAACACGGAAATTCTGACACCCCCCCCCAGACGATCACTCAATAGCGCGACGGCAAGAATCACTCTTCCGTCGCCTGTATCAGGCCATTCAAAGACCAACCTTCCGCGGTTGGTCTTTTTCACTGTGTCGGAGTTAGTCTCTTGGCAGTGCGCCAAGATAGTCCTCTTCTCTCCGCAGCATCCCGCCTTCCAGGCAAGACGCCTCAACATGCTCCGAGCGTCCAATCCTAAGGCCCCCCGCACAACATTTCGTTCTTCTTGGTTCGCAACTTACCGTTCACCGGGCTCTCACATCACCGTTCGCGCAAATAAATGGGCTGATATCCCGAACCATGAGGTACTGTTAGCTGGCTTTCCCTGCCAGCCGTTTTCCATCGCCGGCGTCTCCAAAAAGAACGCACTTGGTCGGGCACACGGCTTTGAAGATGAAACTCAAGGCACGCTGTTTTTCGACGTGGCGCGGATCATCGATGAAAAGCGTCCACGGGCCTTTCTGTTGGAAAACGTGAAGAACCTGGTTTCTCACGACAAAGGCAGGACGTTTGACGTGATACGCCGCACACTTACGGAACAGCTGGGCTATCACATCCACTATCGTGTGATCGACGGCGCCCACTTCACGCCTCAACACCGTGAACGGATTCTCATCGTCGGCTTTCGCGAACAAGTTGCCTTCGACTGGGATGCTATTCCATTACCGCCGAAAGGCAACGTGAAACTGAGTGATATCCTGCATCGCACAGACGGATCCGAGCCGTTCCTTCCTTGGGATGGCGAGAAATACTTCGACCACGCCAATCGCAAAGTACAAGACAAGTACACCCTCACTCCAAAACTGTGGGCATATTTGCAGGCGTATGCGGAAAAGCACCGGGCCAAGGGCAACGGCTTCGGATTTGGGCTCGTCGGCCCACAAAGCGTAACTCGTACCCTGTCAGCGCGTTACTACAAAGACGGCTCGGAAATTCTGGTTTACCAAGGAGAGGACAAAAACCCGCGGCGGCTGACTCCGCGAGAATGTGCACGTCTCATGGGTTTTCCTGATACTTTCCGCATCCCTGTCTCCGACACACGGGCGTACAAGCAATTCGGCAACTCGGTTGTCGTCGACGTGATGGCCCACGCAGCCCGCCTGATGTATCAGTTCCTAGTACAGGATACGCTTGAGCCAGAGCTTCCCCTCCGGAACGCCTTGGCCTGAGGTGCCTTATGCCCGATATCGTCGACAAAGCGACTCGCAGCCGGATGATGTCGACGATCCGTGGCAAGAACACGCGTCCCGAGATTGTTGTCCGAAGGGAAATGCATCGCCGGGGTTTTCGTTATCGCCTGCATGCCAAGGAATTGGCGGGAAAACCCGACATCGTGTTTCCCCGCTTTCGCGCGGTCGTGTTAATTAACGGTTGCTTCTGGCACGGTCATGATTGTTCGTTTTTTAAATTACCGTCAACCAACCCCGACTTCTGGCGCTCAAAGATCGAACGCAACCGGCAAAATGACGAAAAGGTAAAGGTCCAACTCAACGCGGCCGGCTGGCGCATTGCCATCGTGTGGGAATGTGCACTGAGAGGCAAGAGAACGGCTAGCGTAGAAACAATTGCCAATGCGTTGCAGCAATGGCTTGAAAGCAATGACTTGCTTGTCGAAATCAGGGGTTAGTCGGACATCTTCAGCTCGTACAATTCCTCATCCTTCACAAGCGGTCGGGGCAGCCCTCGCAGCTCTCCGACAATACGCTCAGCTATCTCCGATGGCTTTTCGGAAAACCGGCCAGTCATTCCAAATTCAGATGCGTACAGACTTTTGTACTTCAGTTTGCTATCCTGGACACCTGTAATTGTCGTGCCCGCACCGGAAACACCTGAAACACCAGCATACAATCGCCGGATGGTCCCGCCATCCAGAACCTTACTGATCACCGCAGTCCTATTCCGCGCTGCCAGATCCGTCATCATGTACAGCGAGCCAATTTCTTTGGACCATTTTGGCTTTACCATAATTGAGAAAAGGCTCTCGATTCCACACCCCAACAGCTCGCGAAAAATCGATAGCTCGCCATCATTAAGGCCAAATTTCAGCGCCTGAGATCGCCGATCCAAAAATGGGAATTTGTGCTTGACTTCAAACAGCCACAGATCCCCATCTACAATGAAAATCCTGTCGAGATTCCAGACATACTGAAACCAAGGCTGAATACCGCAATTGATCAGGATTCGGGGAAGCAGGACCTTGCTCGCGAGCCTCTCTCCATGATGAGCAAACAGGAATCCCCAGATGGCTTCCCGTTGTCGATTCTCATCCCTGACTGACCGCGCAACTTCGAATGGTGTGTGCCCGATGGCAGCAAACGGTCGCATGAGTTCGTCTAGTGTCTTCACGGATGACACTCGCTTCGCACCATGCATCAGGGCACCGAAGAATCCTCGATTGGCGTCGTACTCAACAAGAACGACATGAAATCTCTTTCCGAGTGCAATCAAATATCTGCCAAGCCCGGCACTCTTTGTCCGAGCCCAAACCACGGCGAGTCTCTTGTTGTGCGGTCGCTCAGTCTGAGCGATTACGGTCTCCACGTCGATCGCGACTACCCCAGGAAGATCCTTCGGCAAATTATCGAGAAATTGATCGAAGAGGCACTCGACAATCATTCCTTCGACAAGTTGATGTTTATCTGCGCAAAGTATTTTTTCGGCTAGCGTCCGATCATCAAGGTTGAGTTCCTCGAGAGTTCCCCACGGCGTGTGCATCGTTATATTTTCCTGCAATCGACCCTGTTCGCCTTTGCCGAAATGGCGTTTCGGATATTTTCCGGAAATGTCAGCAGGTCACGTAACAGTGGTATTCCGTTAATGTTAGTAACACTTTTGGCATTGGCGGAAACATGCACGAGCGTGTCAGCCGGCATGTAGATGGCGACAAACCCGCGATATCGGTAAGAAGCTGTCCTGTCAGCCGACCATTCCGACGGGTCATCGAACAGCCCCCAGCCAATTGTGGGCGTCAGGAGGCTACCCGTTCCACTGGCCAGCAGGCGCTCCTTGGCCTTGTAGCTCTTCACTGAAATTGCCAGATCGTACGGATCGCCCGGAACCAGCAGGTCACCGATCCACTTCCAGTCCCTCCCGAACTTCCGGTAGCCGAAAGCATGCACAGTTTCCTTGATTTCGTCCAATCCAAGGATGCACAAGCGTTCAGTGATCGCCCCTGTCGTGACGACGTCGACCTTGGCGGCCGCATTGATTGCCGCGAGATGGCCGACGATACCGGAGATTGCCGCGTACTTCGCGGATGCAGGCTGTCCGGTGAGTCCCAGAGAGGAATACGCGTTATCAAGAAGGCTGTCTGCTTTGGCTTTGGTCTTCGTGGCCATGTTCTGCTTGTCCGTACTGCAACATGTTCTCTTCATCATGTAACATTCTGAAAAGATACCAGAACAATCCGAAAGGCTGAAGAGTCCCATGAAACTTGGCTTCCTCTCCGAGTATTTCTCGGGCGTTGCAGCGAAGGAACTTAGTGCCGTTGAGGCAAATCCGGTTCGTTCAAATCAACATGAATTGAATGGTGTAGAGAGTCTGAAAACCATATTTGGCCGGGCGACCGAAAAGCAGCGATTCGATGCCAAGTTCATCTACTTGTGTGACTACGAGGACGAGCCAATCATCTCCGAAGGCTTTGTGACTTGGTATGACGCTCGCAAGAACCATCCAACGCGTTCTGAGCATCGGATGTACTTCTCCACGACCGAAGTGTCGGCGCGCGCTGCAGAGGGGGATGTCCTTGTAATTGCACGACAGCAGGACGGGAAGGTGCTTTTCGTGTTCGCCGAGGCCGGATCCACTGTATCAAACCAGATTCATTGGCTCTTCGGCTTCCCAAACAACGCACACGCAGGATTCTCGGTCAAGGCAGAGGACGATTCAGATAAAGTCAAACTTGAATTTGCATCTCGCCTCATCCTTGAGGAAATTGGCATAGAGCAAAGTCAACTTCAAGCTCCCAACTTCCTCGACCTCATGCTCGACAAATTCGGGAAGAAGTTTCCCGCAACACGCGTCTTCTCCCAGTTCGCCCGAGGAACCCTTGATCTTGACCCACGAGAAGATCCGGACGCGGTTCTGCTCGCATGGATGGAGCGCGAGGAGATGCTCTTCCGCACGCTCGAACGACATATCATCGAGGAGCGACTGCAACTCGGCTTCAATGGTGATGTGGACGGCTTCATCGCTTTTTCACTTTCCGTCCAGAATCGACGGAAAAGCCGAGTCGGCAGTGCATTTGAGAACCACATCGAAGAGGTCTTCATTCACCACGAGATTGGTTACGACAGAACGAAGGTCACTGAGAACAAGAGCAAACCAGACTTCATTTTTCCAGACATCATCAAATATCGGGATCCCGATTTCCCGACATCTCGCCTCACGATGCTTGGCGTAAAATCTACATGCAAGGACCGCTGGCGACAGGTGCTCGCCGAGGCAAATCGCATCGATGAGAAGCACCTTTTGACACTTGAGCCCGGCATCTCGACGAACCAGACTGACGAAATGCGAGACAAGGGACTTTCACTCGTCTTACCATCAAGCCTTCACTCATCCTATACACCGCTTCAGCGCAATTGGTTAACGTCAATTGGCTCATTCATCGAAGTCGTTAAAGAACGACAGTAGGCATTTCCGTCATGCATGTGCAGGTGCATTATAAGGTGTCGCATACACCGCCTATGAGTGGCTGTGTCCGTGTCCGCTCGATACACAACAGATCCGGCTACAATGCCGACTGCGAACACCACAGCAAACAGTCGCAATTTTTATCACAAGCTCGTGAGCGACACGCCTCCGCACTCTCACGCCCAATGCCACGGTCATCTTCAACGAGGGCGCAGGGCGCACGTGCGCTGCTCACGCATATATATCCAAAGATCACGGCGTAGCCAACTGAGTTGTCCGTACGAGTCGCCAAGGTCGCTCTCCCCAACCACTCCACTTTAACTGTCACATCGAGTTCACGCCGCACAAGCTCGACCTCATCGGGTTTGTCAGGATCTCGTACTCAAGTGAATTCTCTTGCTAAGATTGAAGCATCTTAGCTTCACGATGCCTCTCGATTCTTAGGACCGTCGATGCAACCGACGAACACGGCCACGTGAAAATTCAAACGAAGGCATGCGTCGCAATGTTCCAGGAAGGTCAACATTCTGTTTTTGTCAGAATTGTCGCCACCGCACGTCTATTGATAACATTACGGGGTTAGAAATTGCAAGATATTGACGTCATAGACCACCTATCGATTCCACCCGACTCCGGGAAAATCACCGATGCACTTGCAAGAATAGGGTACAAGCTCGAAGAAGCTGTCGCCGACATTGCTGATAATTCTCTTGACGCATCTGCCTCCAATATTCTTATACGAATCGTTCATGATGGAAGCGATATCCGCAGGATAGTGATCGCAGATGACGGATACGGAATGAGCCGAGACGCCCTAATTGCTGCAATGAAATTCGGCTCGTCGAGAAACCGCTCGGAAACCGAACTTGGCAAGTTTGGCATGGGACTGAAAACTGCAGCATTCAGTCAAGGGCGCAGTGTGAGCGTGATATCACGGCAAAGCAAAGTTACCAACGCGTGTCGTTGGACTGCAGCGTCAATTTCACAAGGGTGGCAATGCGATATCCTTGACCCCGAACAGGCCGCGCTCCGGTTCGACGCGGTGGAAGGACCATTCACTATAGGGGACAGCGGAACACTTATCATCATAGATGAACTTGACCATCTTCGGGTTTCTAACAAAGGTCTTGAAGCGACTCTACAAAAAATTCAGAAAGCGCTTTCCGTCCATTTGGGACTCACATTTCATCGATTTCTTGCTAACGGATCTCAAATATTTACTGATGCCGTACTCGATAAAAATGGCCATGGTGGATTTTCTGTTCCGATTCAACCACTAAATCCATTCAGTTACCAAATATCTGCCGACCGCGAATATCCACTGGAATTCAGCATTGATCTTTCTGATCTCCCACCTCTGAAATGTAAGGCTCATATCTGGCCAGCAAACCAAACGTCTCCAGGCTACATGCTCGGCGGCGGAAATGTGGCTAAGCGCCAAGGATTTTACTTTTATCGTAATAATCGGCTGATCCAAGCGGGGGGCTGGAACGGATGGCGGTTGGCCGATACCGAACCACACATGTCCCTTGCCCGCGTACAGATCGAGCTGCAACCGGAATTCGACACCTATTTCCGACTGAACGTGCAGAAGTCCTCGGTGGACGTGCCCGAAGGATTCAGAGCAGCGCTCGACAACCATCAAAACCCAATGGGTAGATTCGTCCGACGGGCCGATGAAATCTATCGAAAAAAAACCATCGTCGAGCAGAACTTTATCCCTGTCCCGGGGAGAGGTTTTGATCGTGAAATCAGAAAACGAGCGGCTTCTTACTTGGCTGGACGCAAATTGCCGACGCAAGAAATCGATATTGTATGGAAGCGTCTGCAAGAGGATCGTTTTTTCGAAATTGACCGAACGACAGGGTGTGTTTATCTAAATTCGATTTACAGACAAGACATACTTAAAGGTTTGCCGGCAAGCCTAAATGATGCCCCAATGATCAAGACGCTTCTGTTCCTGCTACTAAGGGACTCTCTGATGCGTGAGCGCGAAAGTCGGCAGTTCACGGAAAGGCTGGAACAATTCAACGAGCTGCTTATGCTTGCACTCGCCGAAGAACGGGAGCGAAAATGACAAAGTATTCCGCAACCACCATTTATTCAAGGCACGTGACTTGGAGTGATCTGAGTCGACGCATATCGGACGAAGTACCATTCATCCACAGAATTCCATCAACGACGCCGGCCGCCCCCTCAATCGACATCATTATTGCGGAAAATGGGTCGGAGCTTAGGATGTGGCTTCCTTGTAGCCCCATCACCAGCCTTTCGATTTCACCGTTAAATGACGTTAATATTTCCGTCGCGAAGAAGGTCGGCGAGCACGGAATTGAAATTAGCACACGATCACGGTTTTTATATCAAGAAATTTACAATTTCTTTGTCTCCATAATCGACAAAGTGCACGTGGACGGAGTGGCGCCAGAAATTGCCGTAGAAGAAACCGTCGAGCGATGGCGCGCGCTCCTGAGTTCGCAGTTGATTATGAGTACGCAAGTACAACTCGGACTTTTGGGTGAGCTTTGGCTTCTAAAACGACTTGCCAGCAAGTTTGGTGAGTCTGCAGTCGATGCATGGACTGGCCCTCTTCGCGAACCACATGACTTTAGAATAGGCAACGCGGAGTTCGAAGTGAAAACCACTCGCGGCGGCACTCATACGCATCTCATAAACGGCCTGAATCAGCTCGAGCCGTCTGGTGATCGTGCTTTATATCTACTCTCGATCAGAGTAGAGCTTGCCGGTGCAGGAGCGGGCACGACATTGGTCGATGAAATTCGTTCACTGAAAGAACGCTTGCCGATTTCAGTACAGGCACGTTTCGGCCACATACTGCGCGAAGTATACGGTTACGATACCGTTCACGATTCGATGTATCAAACGCGACTTCAGATGGCAGATGCCCCCAGGCTGATTCCAATACTCAAAGACTGCCCTCGGCTCACTCGTTCGATGCTTTCAGAGATCCCGTTGCTGGATCGTATTGCCGACGTCCAATATCGGGCGAACTTCGAGGGATTGGGCTTCCTTGAAGGCAGCGCCGAATTTGACTCCCTCCTGTCGCCTAACTTCATTGGAACAGAACCGAAATGAATCTGTCAGCCGTTGTACAAGACGCCTTCGGTGGCATGGTGTCAGGACCGAAGATTTTGAAGCGTGCATTGCAATACCACTCTGACGACACGTCAGGCATTGTCGATCATTTCATCGGCCATCTTGAGCATGCGCCGGCCTCTGATCCAGTAGCACAAACTGTTAGCCGACATCTGAGTACATGGGATTACGAGGGCACAGCCACGTGGATCGATGGAACGGAAAAGAATACTGTCGAGCGGCGCGCGAAAATCTATGTTCTTCTGGGACTGTCAGCGCCTGTCGTGAAGCTCATGAATGAGCGCTTCCCACCTCATTTGACAATCGATACGCCCATTGTCATTGCTCGCGAGCATGAACCATGGTATGACGAGCAGCGGCGGCGACAATCGTTTTATCTTGATGCGTACACAACCTATCTCAGGAATCGCAATAAGTGGTCCGAGCACCAGATACTCGCACTGAAGGAGAGCACTCGCCTAGTGATGGAGCGACTCTCAGATCCAGAACGGGATGATATCTACCCAGTGCGTGGCCTTGTAGTCGGATACGTTCAAAGCGGAAAAACCGCAAACTTCACCGGCGTGATCGCAAGGGCGGCCGATGCAGGTTATCGCCTGATAATAGTGCTGGCCGGCACGTTAAATATCTTGCGTTCACAGACGCAACGGCGTATTGATCGGGAATTGATCGGAAAACCATTCATTACTGCCGAAAACGAACCTGCGTATGTGAGCGATCTCGATAATTTTGTAGATCACGGCATAGAACAGCCCTTCCGTTGGCATCGACTCACCAATATTGAAGGCGATTACAAGAGACTGAAAATGGGAATACAGTCTCTCGAGTTTAGAAAATATGATAAGACGAAGCCATTTAATCATCCAGATAACTTGCATCCTGAGGACGCTCGTCTGCTGGTAGTAAAAAAAAGACCCGACGTACTGAAAAAATTTGCTGCTGATCTGGGAGAGATCCGTGTGCGTTCGCGTCTTGCGGACATCCCAACATTGGTCATTGATGATGAATCTGATCAGGCTTCGGTGAACACAAAAAAGCCGACATTAGATGAAATCATCGAGCGCACGGCGACGAACTCTGCGATCGTCTCTTTGCTTCAACAGCTTCCTCGCGCGCAGTATGTCGGTTATACAGCTACACCATTCGCTAACGTATTTGTTGACCCCAATCTTGAAGAGGATCTTTTCCCACGTGATTTCATTATCAGCCTTCCTCGCCCGGACAATTATATGGGAGTGGCTGATTTCCACGATCTTGACTGGAATGATGACGACGAGCCCGGTCCGAACGAGCGTGACTTTGTGCGAAATGTCCGCGGTGAGGATGAGAATCCAATAAATTTGCAGAGAGCAATTGATTCGTATATTTTGTCAGGGGCGGTCAAACTTTGGCGCCAAGCCAAATATCCTGATCTCGCACGCAGCTTTCGACACCATACAATGCTGGTCCATAGTTCGCAAACGCAAAATGATCATGCAGTCATGGCGAACATCGTGGAGCAGACGCTTCGAGATGGCGGCTACATTAGTGGCAAAGCATGGCCGAGACTCGAAAAACTCTGGAATGAGGACTTCGCGCTAGTCTCAAAGACGCGCGCAAGTGACTTGCCAGTACCCAGATCGTTCAAGGAACTTACGTCTTATCTCGGTGATTGCTGGAGCCGACTCGAACAAGGGCCCAAAAGGGTCCTCGTAGTAAATGGCGATGCCAAGGATAATCCGGACTTCGAATCCGACAACATTTGGAAAATCGTTGTCGGTGGAGCCAAACTGTCGCGAGGCTATACAATCGAAGGACTCACGATAAGTTACTACCGTCGCCGCGCCGGGGCGGCCGATACACTAATGCAGATGGGACGATGGTTTGGGTATCGTCCCGGATATCGTGATCTTGTACGCCTTTTCATTGGACGGGAAGAGAAATCCAAGAGAGAAACAATTGATCTGTATAAAGCCTTTGAGGCGGTATGCCGAGATGAACTTGAGTTCCGCAATGACCTGAGGAAATACTCTAACCCTCCGAACGGAAGACCACTACGCCCAATTGAGGTCCCGCCGCTCGTTCCGGCGCATCTACTTCAGCCCACCGCCAAGAACAAGATGTATAACGCATTCATTCAGTTCCAAAATTTTGGTGGTGCGTGGAAGGAATCAACCATCCTGTCAAAGGCGGACAAGGATATTGCATTCAATATTGCACTCCTTGAGAAGGTGCTGCCGAAAACTATTTCTAAGGGCGATTTAGCAATTTTGGTGCCATCAGAAGATGGGAAGAAGCCTATCATGGTACAGCATTCAGCCCAATGGACAAACCTAAAGCCCCCCCAAGTTCTGAAGTTCCTTGAGGACTACAAGTGGCATCCAGACAATCGTGGTGCACTACAGCGGGAGATCGAGTTTCTCCAGTCGGATCAGGATATAGGCATTGATTCGTGGTTGTTTCTTTCAATCGACGGCCCAAAACAGTCAACCCGATATTCGCTTGATGGAAGCAGTCATGAATTTCGGCCATTCAATCGTTCAAGGGTAGATTCCGGTCGATTTAAGGTCTTCTCCGAGCCCGACCACCATAGTCTTGCCGAGTATCTTTGCTGCCTCAATAATGCTCAGCCTGCTAACGACTTAACTGCCAGCCTGCGCAAAGCGCGCCAAGGGATATTCGTGTTCTATCCAGTGCGAGAACGCGGTCACGAGAAGGGACCCGTCTCTCCAGGTTTTGCACTTCAATTCCCTAAAAATAACATACAGGTACCAATTCGTTTTGGGGTGCACGTGGAAGATCAACCGGATGCAGTCGTGGTTAATGAGGATGCCGATTAAGGAGCATCGACCTTTATTGACCACATGAATTTATATAAACTTCGGGTTGCGGCGACTCAAATTATTTCGCAGCTGCTGCGCCCGACACCCATCCTTGCCCGGCTTGTCCACGAGCACGAACACGCAGGCGGGCATCAAATGCCCGAGGACGTTGTATTGTGACCCCGCACGATCATTCGTCGGCGTTCGGTAAAGATAGCCACTCATCGCGCCCACCTTTGCAGCGCTTGGAAGCCAATCGCAATGTCGAGCTGCTGAGGGTTGTCAGTAAGAACGCGAGGACAGCGCCCTTGGCTATCGGTCAATCCCCTGTACGTGACGCCAGATTCAGTACGAATGTGATAAGGCACACCGGATAGCGGCTTGCCGTCACAGTCGACGACTCACACCGCCGAGCAGATGCTGGTAATCGACGGTCTGAAGGAGTTCAGCCGAAAAAAATGATCACCCCGACGGGCCGGCGCGAGGCGCTGGAAGTCCTGACTCGGCGGGGACTCTCGCAACGCAAGGCATGTCGCTACCTGGGGCTGAGCCGCCGAGTGGCGACCTATACGCTCAAACAACCGGAGAAGGATCGGAGTCTGGGCGAGAGGCTGATTGCAGCCGCGCAAGAGGTGCCGCGCTTCGGCTATCGCCGGATATCGGCCTGGCTGGCGTTGAGCGAGTCGCGCGTGCGACGAATGTGGCGAGCCTTGCAGCTCAACATTCCGCGGCGACGTCCTCGCCGACGTAGTCGCGGCAACGACATACGCCTGCCAGGCGCCACGCAGCCCAATTCGGTCTAGAGCTATGACTTCGCGCACGACCCACTGGTAGATGGCCGGGCGTTGAAGACGCTATGCGTGATCGATGAATACACCCGCGAGTGCCCGTCGATCGAGGTGGGTGCCGGCTGCGTTCACAGGATGTGATCCTGACGCTGTCGCGACTCATGCGGCTGTACGGCAAGCCCGCGTTTGTTCGGTCGGACAACGGCGCCGAATTCACGGCTGCCAAGGTTCGCCGCAGGTCACTATGCCGCTTGACTACTGCCCGAATTTTCCGTATTTCGAGATGCCCAGTTCGGTAGACTCAAATGGCGTCACCGCAAAAAGCGCGGGCCGCATGGGCTGCCACCCATACGACCCGCTGACCACAACCGACTCGTAACAGGAGTCGGAAGATGGCTAACGCCTATAGTAAGTCACGTCCCAAGAAGCTCAAACAGTATCCCGAGGTTGAGCTGACCCTCGGCAACAAGCCGGACCTTCCCCAGGAAGGCCAACCGTACATGCCATGGATACGCTCCATCGACGCGCATTTCGAGATGTTCGGATTCAAGCCGGGTGATCGCGTCTATCTTCGGTTCAACTTTGATTCCCGAAGGGTCATCATCACGCCCGACTACAGTGCGCTGAACTGGCGAGAGCAGCCCTATGGTGCAGCTGCCCAAGAAGAGGAAGAGGAAGAGGAGCTGGAACGCGCAGCGCTGGCCCCTTTGCGCCGCTCTGTTGTCTGGTGATGGCTCGGCGTGAAGCACTTCGGCACACGCCTTGATGCAAATGGTCCGCGGCGGCGCTGCAAGTAACTTCAACAACCGTCACAACAGACGAAAAGTTGCGTCCCGTCCTCTCCGCATCCGACCGCATTACAGGCCTCAGTGCATGCAGCACGACAAGCATCCATGCCGAGTACTCCACGCACATTTCTGCCGCACCAATGCAAAAACCCCCGCCTTTCGGGCGGGGGTTTCTGGCTTAGGGAGCCTGACGATTACCTACTTTCACACGGGAATCCGCACTATCATCGGCGTAGAGTCGTTTCACGGTCCTGTTCGGGATGGGAAGGGGTGGGACCGACTCGCTATGGTCATCAGGCAAAAGGGGTTGTTGTGCTGGCTTCGCAGCACAACCAATCTTGGAAGAAGCAGTAATTTTGAGTTGTGTGTATCACACACGAGAATCCAACCGTCCGACGCGCTCTGTAGCGCGAAACAGACTTGTTATAGGATCAAGCCTTACGGGCAATTAGTATCAGTTAGCTGAACGCATTACTGCGCTTACACACCTGACCTATCAACGTCCTGGTCTCGAA
>NZ_JAIZSA010000038.1:0-21677 GCF_020419825.1 Burkholderia sp. AU30198
TGGGGGCGTGCTGCTCACGATTGGAAGGCAGCCATGAACCAATTCGCCATCCTCTACGAGGATCGGTTCGTTCGACCATCCGTGTGAATCTCAACCCGTCTTGAACACGGAAATTCTGACACCCCCGTCGAGGCTACGCTGCCGGCGCTATCCAGTCAGCGATCAAGGCGTGCGGCCTCAACGACGACACGACGCGCGACCGTGTGACGCCTCACACCTTCCGAGACACGTTCGCATCGCGACTCGTGCAAAAGGGCGTCTCCTTGCTCAAGGTGTCGCTGCTGCTTGGTCACGCGAATCCTGCGATGACACAGAAGTATGCCCACCTCTGCCCGGACAGCACCGGGCGCGAGGCGGTAGACATCCTCAACAGCCTCCACGTGGATTAACCCGACACAGGGTGACGACCCTACGCAGCGGCTGGTCTTGGGCTACTTCGGGGCCCAAGACTATTGGCGGCCGGCGCGATATCAGTCCGTCGAGAACTCGCGCCCTTCCAAGTCGAAATGCGGATTGCTCAGTGCGACTGCGAAGCGTTTGAAGAGACAGATGTACTCTTCAAGCGTGAGTTCAACTTCCACGCGCTTTAGCTTCAGCGCCTCACCGGCCTTCGCAATAGCTGCCGCAACATCGTCGAACCCGCTTCCGTCGAAGAGGTATGCGGAGACGGAGACATGCGCAAGCTTGTTGCCGTGATTTTCGCCAACCCAAAGTTTCGCGCCGACGAGAAATTCCTCTTCGGTTCGAAGTCCGCGCTGGAGTAGCAGGTCTGACAATGTCGTAGCGTCAGACCTGTCAGCGGACGCGGTTCCAGTCCAATCTCCGTATTGTGTGGTCGCCTTGAACCTTTCCATTGATTTTCCCCGTAGTGTTGTAGAGAGCAGATAGTGTAGCGTGCGTTGCCCGTAAGTCCGATGAACTAAACCGACACAGGGCGATGGCCCTGCGTCAGCTCACTTTCGGTGGCTGTTGGTGTTTCTGAGATCTACGAGCGGAAATGGAAATGCGCTATGCTCGGCGAGCATAGGCGCCGTCACGCGGAATAATAAGACTAGGGGTTCATGATGCAGACCTGCGCTGTCGATTGGAAGCTCGTCCTTGAGTACATGAAGGTGGTTCTGTCCTGGCCAGTTATCGTGGGAATCGGATCGATCATCGGCAGTGTCTGCTTCCGAGAGGAGTTGCGTGCGCTAATAAACCGCATTTCGTCATTCAAGATTCTTGGTCAAGAAGTCGCCACGCAGCAATCCAAGCTCGACAGTGAAGCGGCGGAGGATGAGGCCATGAACCCGGTGCCAGCCGGCGACGTGCCTCTCCCCGCGTTGGATGGCCTTCAACTCACCCCTGCTCAACGAACACAGATTCGAGAGACGTTTGAAGCGGAGCGGGCGGCGGCGCGGATATGGGAATACCGCTATCTGAATTACTTTTTCGCCCCAAGCACCCAAGCAGTGCTGGACTGGCTTATCGGGTTGGGGGCGGGAACGACGTTTGACGCCTACGAAGCCTATTGGATGAACCGCATCGCGTATGCAGGGGAGCGGCAAGCGGTCATTCACGCTCTACAGATGCATCTCTGCATCCAGATCGACGGTCCCACGATTACTGTGACAGATAAAGGAAGGGAGTATCAGGCGTGGGGCGAGCGCAGGATATTGAGCATGCCCGCCGTACCCATACCTGCGCGTTGACGTGTCGGGCGTCATAAGGACCACGTGCAATCGTGCGCTCCGACGATTAACCCGACACAGGGTGACGACCCTAGCGGCACGGCCCGCTGATACCGTCCGGAGGACACGTAACAGGCACCAGTCACGTTTGACGTCACGTAGCCTAAATTGGTTTAGACCAACTCGCTTTATATCTCCGTGATAAGGTTTTGAATTTGCTGCGAAATTTTCAGCAGATGTGCGGGGAATGTGAGCGATTGCAACGTTTTGCTACAACCTTTTTCTTGGACACGGCCGAAACTCTGTCTATGCTGGCCCATTTGCCGCGGGCCCCGCAGGGTCGCGCGGCGCCGAGTTGTCCGGGTGTGCTCCGGGCGGCCGGCCGAATTGCATACGAGGAGAGAGGCATGACGCGTTCCGTCGATTCCGGCGTCATTTTTTTCGCGCGCCTGGCGCTGGCGGCGTTGTTCCTGTGGGGCGGCGTGATGAAGCTGATCGGCTATGGCGATTTCATCGGTTACCTGCATGGGCTGAACGTGCCGTTCGCACAGTACGTGGCGCTGGTCGTGGTCGCGATCGAGGCGCTCGGCGGCCTGTTGCTGATCGTCGGCTACAAGGTGAAACCGCTCGCACTGCTCATGGCGCTCTATACGGTCGCGACCGCGATGGTCGGACACAATTTCTGGGACGCGACGGACGCCGCGGTCCAGCACGACATGGTCATCCACTTCTGGAAGAACATCGCGATTGCCGGCGGCTTCCTGCTGCTGTTCGTCACGGGTGCGGGCGGCGCGAGCATCGATGCGCTGCGCCGGCCGAGTTCGTCGTACGGCAGCCTGCGCTGAGCGCGTCGCGCGCCCTCCGCTGAGTCACAGCTGAAGCAAATGAGAAAGGGCCGAATCCCGCATGTCGCGGGGTTCGGCCCTTTGTTCATGGATCGCCGGTGGTGGGCAGGCGACCGGTCATGCGCGGCAGTTGCCCGTCGCACCGGGCGGCAACCGCGTGCGCACCGCAGCTGCTCCGCCGCTCAGTGTGACGGATCCTCCTTCGCATCCTTCGAGAACTGCACGGCGATCGCGCCGAGTATGCAGATCGCGGCGACATACACCACCGGCGCGAGCGGATTCGACTTCATCATCAGCGACACGATCACCGGCGTGAGGCCGCCGAAGATCGCATACGCGACGTTGTACGAGAACGAGATGCCCGAGAAGCGCACGACGGCCGGGAAGCTCCTGACCATCACGAACGGCACCGCGCCGATCGTGCCGACCATGAAGCCCGCGATCCCGTAGTAGATCGGCAGCGTCGACGCGTCGGCCGCGACCTGCACGAACAGCAGGTAGTAGCACGCGGCCAGCCCGAGGCCGCCGATGCCGAGCACACGCTTCGCGCCGATCCAGCCCGCGAGCGAACCCGCGGTGATGCAGCCGGCCGTCAGGCACAGCGTCGCGACGCTGTTCGCGAACAGCGTCGTCGCGGGCGCCAGGTGGAACTGCTTCTGCAGCAGCGTGGGCGTCATCAGGATCACGACGACGATCGCGGCCGACAGCATCCACGTGAGCAACATCGATACGATCACCGCGCGACCATGGTCACGCAGCACGGCCTTCAGCGGAATCTCGGCCGCGAGCGCCTTCTTCGCCTTCATTTCGGCGAACACCGGCGTCTCATGCAGCCAGCGGCGCAGGTACACGGAGAACAGGCCGAACACACCGCCGAGCAGGAACGGGATGCGCCACGCGAACGCGCCGACTTCGGCGGCCGAGTAACGGCTGTTGATGCCGGCGGCGACGAGCGAGCCGAGCAGGATGCCGGCCGTCAGGCCCGCGGTCAGCGTGCCGCATGCGTAGCCGATGTGGCGCGACGGCACGTGCTCGGACACGAACACCCACGCGCCAGGCACTTCACCGCCGACCGCCGCGCCCTGCAGCACGCGGAACAGCAGCAGCAACACCGGCGCGAGAATGCCGATCGTGTCGTAGGTCGGCAGCAGGCCCATCAGCAGCGTCGGCACGGACATCATCAGCACGCTCAGCGTGAACATCCGCTTGCGGCCGAACAGGTCGCCGAAGTGCGCCATGATCACGCCGCCGAGCGGGCGCGCAAGATAGCCGGCCGCGAAGATGCCGAACGTCTGCAACTGGCGCAGCCAGTCGGGAATGTCGTGCGGGAAGAACAGTTGCCCAATCGCCGGCGCGAAGAACACGAAGATGATGAAGTCGTAGAACTCGAGGGCGCCGCCCAGTGCGGCAAGGCCAAGGGTCTTGTAGTCGCTGCGCGTGAGCGCACGTTCGGCGGCGCGAGGCACGCCGCTCAATTCGGAAGCTTGCATGGTCAGGACGATCGGTTTTCGAATGTTGTTGTCGGTGCTGCGTCTCCAGGGCCCGCTATCGGCATGGACTGACAAGGCGCGGCTTGCATCGTCGAAGCGTGCCGCGTGCCGGGTGAGGCACGAAACACACACCGCTGCACCGGGATGGCGTGCGGCGGGGGGCGATGCGTCAAAGCGGGTGGGGGGATTCTACAGGAGCGAAAAATGCGCGCGCGCGGGTGCGCGCCGAGGAACGCTTCGGATCGCGAAGCCTCAGCCTCAGCCTCAGCCTCAGCCTCAGCCTCAGCCTCAGTCTCAGCCTCAGTCGAAGTCGAAGTCGAAGTCGAAGTCGAAGTCGAAGTCGAAGTCGAAGTCGAAGCAAAAGCCGAAGCAAAAGCCGAAGCAAAAACCGAAGCAAAAACCGAAGCAAAAACCGAAGCAAAAACCGAAGCAAAAACCGAAGCAAAAACCGAAGCAAAAGCGCGCGCGGCGCGGGCGGCCGGTGAGCCGCTGCCGCGCCGCGCGGGGCACGGTCTCGCGGATCAGTTGCCGGCGATCGTGTCGACCGGCTTGAACGCGCCGTGCTCGACCTTGTAGATCGTCACCGGCGCATCCTTCAGGTCGCCCTTCGCGTCGTACGCGATGCTGGGCGCCGACACGCCCTTGACCGACACCTTGCCGAGATACGGCGTGTACACCTTCGGGTCGGTCGAGTTTGCGTCCTTCATCGCGGTGAGCAGCGCGATCGTGCCGTCATACGAGTACGGCGAGTAGGTGATCACGTCTTCGTTGAAGCGCGCCTTGTAGCGTGCCGCGTAGCCGGCGAAGCCGGGCATCTTCTCCTTCGGCAGCCCGCCCATGTAGACGATCGCGCCTTCGGCCGCGTCGCCGCCGACCTTCAGGAACGTCGGCGAGCGCGACATCTCGCCCGTCACGAACGCCGACTTCATCCCGAGCTGGCGCATCTTGCGAATCATCGGCGACGATTGCGCGTCGCCGCCGCCGTAGAAGATTGCGTCCGGGTTCATTCCCTTGAGGTTGGTCAGGATCGCGGAGAAATCGAGCGCCTTGTCGTTCGTGAAGTCGCGCTTGATGATCGTGCCGCCCGCCGCCTCGACGGCCTTCGCGAATTCGTCGGCGATGCCCTGGCCGTAGGCCGTGCGATCGTCGATGATCGCGATGCGCTTGAAGCGCAGCGTCTTCACCGCGTACGTGCCGACGATGCGGCCCGCCTGCGCGTCGCTCGTCAGCAGCCGGTAGGTCGTCTTGTAGCCGCGCGCCGTGTATTGCGGCGACGTGGCCATCGAGATCTGCGGCAGCCCCGCGCGATCGTACAGGTCGGACGCCGGAATGCTCGTGCCCGAGTTGAAGTGTCCGATGATCCCGCGGACGTTGTCGTCGATCAGCCGCTGCGCGACGGTCGTGCCCGTGCGCGGGTCGGCCTGGTCGTCCTGCGAATCGAGCTGGAACGTGACGGGCTTGCCGCCGATCGTCGGACGCGTCGCGTTGAAATCGGCGATCGCGAGCTGCACGCCCTTCTGCATGTCCGTGCCGTAATTCGACTGCGGGCCGGTCAGCGGTGCGGCGAAACCGATCTTGACAACGTCGGCGGCAATGGCGTGCGCGCCCGACAGTGCGCAGGCAGCGGCCAGCGCGACGTGCGATACCTTCAGCTTCACTTTCACTTCCCCTTGATGGCGTGGTTGGGCCGCCGCCGGCTGACGGGCCGGCGCCGGTAAACCGGGCGAGACGGTTCGGTCGGCAGGCCGATGCGCGGGCCGTGCGTGCTTGCCGCGTGCTGCCCGGGCTGTGCCGGAATCGGCGTGCATGATGGCCGATGCCGCAGGCCGTGCACGCCGATTGCTACCGCGGCGGAAGGTCGTCTCGTGACCGTGAAGCGAAGTCTAGTTAGCGAAAATGCGTGCGTCTTGCGCGTTCGGTGCGCGGCCGGCGACGATATCGGCATATCGTCGATAACCCTGATATGTGCCGAAATCGTCACGCCGAATGCGCAAACGCGCCAAGACGCTGCACGTTCGCATTTCTATGCTGGCGAGTTCGGGCGCGCAGTGCCGATGTGCGAGTGCGCCAGTGCGCTCACGGAATGTCGGTATCGGCGCATGCGTGGCTGCGGCGCTGATGCAAGCGGATGTGCCGTCAGCCGCAGCACGCTCGACGCAGTGGTTGCGCACGCAACGTATGTCGTATATCGCGTGTCGATGCCGGCCGATCGGCGGCGCGATGCGACGGCCGCCGCCAACTTGCCCGCCTTTGCGATCGGCGCGACGCGATCGAAGGGGCGCTTCTATAATCGACGCCATCTGCCACTCGCCTTGCGGTTGCCGGGATGACGACCTTGCTTGCCGTACCGCCCATGAGCCTGTCCGAACCGTTGCGCTACCAGCCCGACAATGCCGATCTCGGCGCGATGCTTGCGCACTTCCGCCTGCTCGAACCGGTGTTCGATGCGCTGCCGGACGTCGCGTTCTTCGTGAAGGATGCGAGCGGCCGCTACGCGATCGTCAATCGCACGCTGGCGATGCGCTGCGGCTACAAGGACAAGCGCGACCTGCTCGGCAAGACGGCCGATGAAGTGTTTCCGCGCCGCTTCGGCCGCAGCTATTTCGAGCAGGACATGGCGACGATCAATGCCGGCCAGCAACTGATCGATCAGCTCGAGCTGCATCTGTATCCGGGCCGCCAGCCGGGCTGGTGCCTGACCTGCAAGGAGCCGTTGCGCGACGCCGCGGGCAAGGTCGTCGGCCTCGCCGGCATCTCGCGCGACCTGAAGGCGCACGAAGGCTCGCATCCGGCGTACAGCAAGCTCGCCGATGTGGTCCAGCACATCCAGGATCACTACGTGCAGCCGCTGAACCTGAAGCAGCTCGCGCAGATGGCCGGGATGTCGGTCGCGCAGCTCGAACGCTACTTCCACAAGGTGTTCCACCTGACGCCGCGCCAGGTGCTGCTGAAGACGCGGCTCGATGCGGCCACCGCGCTGCTCGTCACGCACGACAAGGTGACCGACGTCGCGGCGCTATGCGGCTATACGGATCACAGCGCGTTCACGCGCCAGTTCAAGGCGACCGTCGGCGTGACGCCGACGGAATACCGGTTGATGCTGCAGGAGCGGGCAGGGTGACGCGACACGCCGAAAGCGCCGGCGAGTCGCTGGGATCGGGGTGATACGGAACAACGGGAAAGAGTGAAAACGGCGGCTCAGCGGTAGCCGAGCCCTTTCAGGACGGCGGTGCCGTTTTCGGTCAGCCGGAAGCTGGGGGCCGTATCGGCGTCGAGCTTGACCATCTCGACGAGGCCGGCCTCCTGCAGCGCAGGCAGTTCGGGTTTGGCGTTTGCGCCGATCGGTGCGTGCAGCAGCACGAGCAGCGTCGCGATTTCATGATGACTGAGCAGGCGGCGCAGCATCGTCTTCTTTGCAGGGGGCGCGGCCTGGCGGCCCGCGGGTGCTTCTACGGCGCTCATCGCTTTCCTCCTTTTCAAGATAACCATCGGGTACTGGTTGCGGATGGTGCCGTCGAAGACTTAAGCGATTCTTAAAACCGCACCGGGCGACGGGATGCTGCGCTGCGGTATGGGTTACCGGATGTAACGCCATACGGCGCGCGGCTTCCGGCCCGATCGCGGCGAGCCGCGCGGGCGGGTGCGTCGCCGGGCGATTCACCACGATGGTGCGCGCGGGATGTGGCCCTTTGGATCAGTCGCGGGCCCGCGCATGTGATCCGCTCCCTTAATCCCTGTCAGCTTCCTTCCCTTATTTCCTCCGCTGCGCCTGTGCGGCGAGCCGCACGGCCGCGTTCGTCGCGCCGTAGCCGTCGTATCCGCCGCGCCGCTCGACGATCTCGAGCGAGAAGCGGTTGTCGACCAGTTCTGTATACGCGTGCAGGAACTCACCGCCGTGTTCGTCGCGGTCGTACAGCAGGTGATGCGTGCTCAGCGTGTCGATCAGCTCGTCCGGCAGCGCGTAGCGGGCGGCGAGATCGTCGTAGTAGTTAGGCGGAATGCGCAGGAACGGAATGCCGTCGGCCGCGAATGCGGCGATCGTCTTCACGATGTCGTCGGTGCGGAACGCAACGTGGTTCAGCCCTGTGCCATGGTAGCGGTCGAGCGATTCGGCGACCGCCGTGTGACGATCGACCGAAGCGTTCAGCGCGATCCGCACCGAACCGTCGGCGCTGCGCACTGCGCGGCTGCGCATCAGCCCGTACGGGTCGGGCACGAGCCAGCTGCGTTCGGCCTCGAAGCCGAACGCCGTCTTGAAGAACAGGATCCACGTATCGAGCGCATCGGCCGGCAGCGCGAGGCACACGTGATCGATGCCCGTCAGCGGGCCGACTTCGCTTGGGCCGTCGATGTCGGTCAGCACGAAGTCCGATTCGTACAGCGTCGGCGCGTTCGGCGCTTCGTCGACGAAGTATTCGAGGCTGCCGTCCGGCGCCTGCACGCTCGGCAGCACGCGTTCGTTCGGCCCGACGCGGCCCGAGAACGGCGCATAGCCGAAGCCGGCCGCGCGTTCGAACGCCACTTTCGCGTCGTCGACGCGGAATGCCGACGCGCACAGCGACAGCCCGTGCTGCTGGAAGAACGCATCGGCGAACGAGTCGCGCTCCGCGTTCAACACGATCGACGCGGCGCCATGCTGGAACAGCGTCACGTCTTTCGACCGATGCCGGCCCGCGAGCCGGAAGCGCATCCGGCCGAGCCATTCGCCGACGGTTGCCGCCGCCTGCGCGTCCACAGCGAATTCGATGAACTGGAACCCGACGTGCGCGGGCGGTGCCGGCGGCGCAAACAGCGGCTGGCTGGCGGCCGGTGCGCGGCCGTCCTGCGCGAGCCGCTCGCGCGTGAGCTCTTCCAGATAGAGCAGCGAGCGATGGCCGTCGGCGGCCGTGATCGCGGTCGGCGCCGCGCGGAAGCCGTCGTTGAAGATCTCGAGCGACAGCGGCCCCGTATAGCCCGACTCGATCACGCGCGCGGTGAAGCGGGCGAGGTCGAAGTCGCCCTGGCCCGGGAACGAGCGGTAGTGGCGGCTCCATTCGAGCACGTCCATCGCGAGCTTCGGCGCATCGGCGATCTGCACGAACGCGATCCGGTCGCCGGGGATGTCGGCGATCGCGTCCGGCGAATCGTCGAGCGACAGCGTGTGGAAGCTGTCGAGCGCCAGGCCGAGGTGCGAGCTGTTCACGGCATTCACCAGTTTCCACGCATGGCCGTAGCGCTTCACGACGCGGCCCCACGCGAGCGCTTCGTACGCGGCGACCACGCCGGCCTGCCGCGCGGCCTCGGCGAGCGCGCCGAGCTGGTCGACGAGCAGCCCGTCGTCCGCGATCGTGTCGGCCGACACGTTGCTGCACACCAGGATGCGGTCGGTGCCGAGCGCATGCATCACGTCGAACTTGCGCTTGATCCGGTCGAGGTTGCGGGCGAGCTGGGCCGCGCTCACGCCCTCGAAGTCGCGAAACGGCTGGAACAGCACGATGTCGAGGCCGAGATCGGCGGCCGTGCGCCGGACGTCGGCCGGCGATCCATCGAAGTAGACGAGGTCGTTTTCGAAGATTTCCACGCCGTCGAAGCCTGCGGCCTGGATGGCGGCGAGTTTCTCGGCGAGCGTGCCGGACAGTGACACGGTGGCGATCGAGCGCTGCATGGGCGAATCCTGCGGATGAGCGGGGTATGGCGCCGGTCGAACCGGCCTTGAATGAACCAGTCGTTGAATTCCTGGCGAACGCCATATCCCGAATTTACTGGGCTAGTGATGCGTATTGTACAAACTAACTAGGTGGTACAAATTAGCGAAAACCCGAAAAGACAGTCCGCATTCGCAGGCGCACACTAGCGCCAAATTCCGATGTTTTCGGGGCGATGCCGGTCACGGTCCGCCCCTGTTTTAGGAGCAGAATCACCATGAGCAAGCACAAGGTGCTGGTGCTGAACGGCCCGAACCTGAATCTGCTGGGGACGCGCGAGCCCCATATCTACGGCGCGGAAACGCTCGCCGACGTCGAGCAGCGCTGCCGCACGGCGGCCGAGGGGCTCGGGCTGGAGATCGACTTCCGCCAGTCGAACGCCGAGCACCAGCTGATCGACTGGCTGCATGCCGCGCGTCACGACACGCACGGCATCGTGATCAACCCGGCCGCCTATACGCATACGTCGGTGGCACTGGCCGATGCACTTTCCGCGATCGCGAAGCCGGTGATCGAAGTGCATATCTCGAACGTGCACCGCCGCGAAGCGTTCCGTCACCATTCTTATGTGTCGGCGGTTGCCGAAGCCGTGATCTGCGGCTGCGGCACCGAAGGCTACGTGTTCGCGCTGCAGCGTCTGGCGACGCTGTTCGCGCAGGGAGCCGCACGATGAGCCGCCCGTCGTTTCTGATCGGCCTGATCGGCCAGGGCATCGGCGGCTCGCTGTCGCCCGCGATGCATGAGGAAGAAGGGTTCCGCCAGGGGTTCGGCTATGTCTACCGGCGCATCGATCTCGACGCGCTCGGCGTGACCGTCGACGCACTGCCGCAACTGCTCGATGCCGCGCAGCGGATGGGCTACAACGGCCTGAACATCACGCACCCGTGCAAGCAGCGCGTGATCGAGCACCTCGACGCGCTGTCGGACGATGCGCGTGCGCTCGGCGCGGTGAACACCGTGCTGTTCAAGGACGGCAAGCGGATCGGCCACAACACCGACTGGTCGGGTTTCGCGAAATCGTTCCGCCGCGGGCTGCCCGACGCATCGCTCGAACGCGTCGTCCAGCTCGGCGCGGGCGGCGCGGGCGCGGCCGTCGCACACGCGGCGCTGCAGATGGGCGCGGCCGAACTGACGATTTTCGATGTCGACGGCACGCGCGCCGCTGCGCTCGCGGCCGAGCTGCAGCAGCGCTTCCCCGCGGCACGGGTCGTGCAGGGCGGCGATCTCGCGGGCTCGATGCGCGCCGCGACGGGCCTGATCCACGCGACACCCACGGGCATGGCCAAGCATCCGGGCCTGCCGCTGCCGGCCGAGCTGCTCCACGCGGGCATGTGGGTGGCCGACATTGTGTATTTCCCGCTCGAAACCGAACTGATCCACGCGGCGCGCGCGGCCGGCTGCGCCACGTTGCCGGGCGGCGGGATGGCCGTCTACCAGGCGGTCGACGCGTTCGAGATCTTCACCGGACGCACGCCCGACGCCGAGCGGATGTTCGATCACTTTCAGTCGCTCGTCGCGCGCTGACCCCCTTCCAGAAAGAGAGACCAGGAGACGACCATGCAGCACACCACCCACACGAGCGCCGCGCCGGCGCAGGCGTCCGGCACCGTCCGGCGCACCTCGGCGCGCTACAAGATTCTCGCGCTGCTCGCGATCGGCACGATGATCAACTATCTCGACCGCACCGTGCTGGGGGTGGCTGCGCCGCAGCTCACCAAGGAGCTCGGCATCAACGCGGCCGTGATGGGCATCATGTTTTCCGCGTTCTCGTGGACGTATGTGGCCGCGCAGGTGCCGGGCGGCCTCTTTCTCGACCGTTTCGGCAGCAAAGTCACCTATTACTGGTCGATGACGCTGTGGTCGCTGTGCACGTTCCTGCAGGGCTTCGTGCCCGGCGTCGCGACGCTGCTCGCCTGTCGTCTCGGCCTCGGCGTCGCGGAGGCGCCGTGCTTCCCGACCAACAGCCGCGTCGTCGCGACCTGGTTCCCGCAGAACGAACGCGCGATGGCGACGGGTACCTACACCGTCGGCGAGTACATCGGCCTCGCGTTCTTCAGCCCGGTGCTGTTTGCGCTGATGGGGGCGTTCGGCTGGCGCTCGCTGTTCTGGGTCGTCGGGGCAGTCGGTATCGTGTTCGGCTTGGTCTGGTGGAAGTTCTATTACGAGCCGCGCAATCATCCGGGCGCGAATTCGGAGGAGCTGGCCTATATCGAAGCGGGCGGCGGCCTGGTGCACGGCGTGCGCAAGGACGGTGACAAAGGCGGCAAGGGCGAGCAGAAGTCGTTCAGCTGGGCCATGGCCGGCAAGCTGCTGAAGAAGCGCCAGCTCGCGGGCATCTGCCTCGGCCAGTTCGCCGGCAACTCGACGCTCGTGTTCTTCCTGACCTGGTTCCCGACCTACCTCGCCACCGAGCGCCACATGGGCTGGCTGAAGATCGGCTTCTTCGCGGTGATGCCGTTCATCGCCGCATCGGTCGGCGTGATGTTCGGCGGGATCTTCTCCGACTGGCTGCTGCGTCGCGGCAAGTCCGCGAACCTCGCGCGCAAGCTGCCGATCATCGCGGGCCTGCTGCTCGCGTCGACGATCATTCTCGCGAACTACGTGCAGAGCAACGAGGCCGTGATCGCGATCATGTCGGTCGCGTTCTTCGCGCAGGGGATGGCGGCACTCGGCTGGACGCTCGTGTCGGACATCGCACCGGACGGCCTGCTCGGCGTCACGGGCGGCATCTTCAACTTCGCGGCGAACCTCGCCGGGATCGTCACGCCGCTCGTGGTCGGCTTCATCGTCGCGTCGACCGGGTCGTTCGTCGGTGCGCTCGTGTTCATCGGCGTGATCGCGCTGATCGGTGCGGCGTCGTACATCTTCGTCGTCGGCGACATCAAGCGGATCGAGCTGTAAGCACCGGCTCCACGCAGATCCTGTGCGTTAGCCCGGCAGCCGCAAGGCCGCCGGGCTTTTTTGTTTGCGCGTGCTGGCGGATCTGCCGGCTGGCGTAGTCCCGCGCTTATGCGCGCTGCACCGCGATGCCGAGCGATTCGACCGCCTGCGCGATTGCCGCGACCGCGCGGCGGATATCGTTCGAGTCGATCGCGCCGATGCAGCCGACGCGGAACGTCTCGAGCTGCGTGAGCTTGCCCGGATACAGGATGAAGCCCGCGTCGCGCACCGCGTCGTAGAAGCGGCGGAAATCGTAGGCCGGGTGATCGGGCGCATGAAACGTGACGATCACCGGCGCCTGCACGCTCGCGTCGAGGAACGGCGTGAAGCCGAGCGCATGCATCGATTCGACCAGCGTCCGGCAGTTGTCCACATAGCGCGCGCCGCGCGCCGGCTGGCCGCCTTCGGCGAGATACTGGTCGAGCGCAGCGCGCAGCGCGGCGATCACGTGCGTCGGCGGCGTGAAACGCCACTGGCCCGTCTTGCGCAGGTACGCGTACTGATCGTGGAGATCGAGTGCGAGCGACGGCGAGTTGCCTTCGCTCGCGTCGAGTGCGTCGCGCCGCACGATCGCAAACCCCATCCCCGGCACACCTTCGAGGCATTTGCCGCTTGCCGAGATCAGCGCATCGATGCCGCTGCCGGCCAGCTTGATCGGCAGCGCGCCGAACGAGCTCATCGCGTCGACGATCAGCCGCTTGCCGTGGCGCCGGCACACGGCGGCGATGTCGTCGAGCGGGTTCAGGATGCCGGCGCTCGTCTCCAGATGCACCTGCGCGACGTGCGTGATGCGCGGCTCGCGTGCGAACGCGGCTTCGATCGCGGCCGGATCGACGGCGGCGTCCTCGCCGAACGGCAACGCGATCGCCTCGATCCCGAGCCGGCCGAGGATCTTCAGGATGCGCGCGCAGTACGCGCCGTTGTCGGGCACCAGCACGACGCCGTCGCGCGGCACCAGCGTGCCGAGCGCGGCTTCCACCGAGAACGTGCCGCTGCCCTGCATCGGTACGCACACGTACTCGTCGCCGCCGTGCGCGATCGCGACGAGATCCGCGCAGACGCTGGCCGTCAGTTGATTGAAAGCGGCATCCCACGAGCCCCAGTCATGTTGCATTGCGTGGCGGGTTGTGGCGGACGTGGTGAGCGGGCCGGGCGTAAGAAGAATCGGATCGGACATGGTTTTCCTCTGCAAAGGTCGGAAGAAACGCCGGGCGGCATTTCTGAATGACTTGCATGATATTGGCAAAATGTGTCATTTTTTGGAAATTGTGGCATTCGTCACGGGTTTGTCATCGAACGCTGTGATCCTTCGCTTGCCGCGCGAAACCTAACCTCAGCGCGGCAGCGAGGCAGGCCGTCGATCGGTTTTGCCCGGAGATAACAGGAGAGCCGGATCGTGCCCCGGCCATTTGGTGTTCCGCCTACGGAGAAGTCAGATGACACTGCAGAAACCCTCGCGCGCCGCTGCCGGCGCGTTCCGCAAGCTTGCGCTGGCCGCCAGCGTCGCCGGTCTGATGGGCGCCGCGCTGCCCGCGCATGCGGCGAGCGCGGTCGTGCTGTATACGGCAGACGGTCTCGAGAACCTCTATCGCGATGTGCTGCCGGCCTTCGAGAAGAAGGAAGGCGTCAAGGTCAACATCGTGACGGCGGGCAGCGGCGAAGTCGTCAACCGCGCGAACATCGAGAAGAATTCCCCGAAGGCCGACGTGATCGTCACGCTGCCGCCGTTCATCCAGCAAGCCGGCCAGCTGGGCCTGCTGCAGCCGTACCAGAGCGTGAACTACAAGAACGTGCCGGCCATCGCGAAGGCTGAAGACGGCACGTGGGCAACGTTCGTGAACAACTACTTCTCGTTCGCGATCAACCCGGACGTCGTGAAGAACCAGCCGAAGACGTTCGCCGACCTGCTGTCGCCGGCCTACGCGGGCAAGGTCGCGTACTCGAACCCGGCCACCGCCGGCGACGGGATGGCCGTGCTGATCCTGACGACGTCGCTGATGGGCGAGGACAAGGCGTTCGACTACCTCGCGAAGCTGTCGCAGAGCGTGAAGTTCCACACGAAGGGCACGGGCTACCTGAACGTGCTGCTGTCGCGTAACGAAATCAGCGTCGCGAACGGCGACCTGCAGATGGACCTCGACGATGCCGAACACGGCGCGCTGTCCGTCAAGCCGATCTTCCTGGCCGCGAAGGAAGGCGACCAGCCGACCACGTTCCAGCTCCCGTACGGCATCGGCCTGATCAAGAGCGGCCCGAACCAGGACGCCGGCAAGAAGCTGATCGACTACCTGATGTCGACGGAAGTGCAGTCGAAGGTGCCGGACATGTACGGCATCCCGGGCCGCACGGACGTGCCGCTGGCCGGCAAGAACGGCGAAGCGGTCAAGAAGGCGATCGCGGGCGTGAAGCTGATCCCGGTCGACTGGACCCAGGTGATGGCGAAGAAGCCGGTGTGGATCGAGCGCTGGAAGAAGGACGTGATCGGCAGCTCGGGCAAGCAGCTCGACGTCGTCAAGCCGAAGTGATCGGCGCACGCCGCCTGTATTTGTGAGCAAGAGGATGAACCCGGTGGAAACCACCCTGACCCATCCCGGCGCATTCGGCGCCGCCGAACCGCAGGCAACGCTGCGGTCCGGCGCGCCGGGCGGCGTGCAGATCGAACACCTGAGCGTGCGCTACGGCGCACGCACGGTGCTGGAAGATCTGTCGCTGTCGATCGGTGCCGGTGAATTTCTGACCGTGCTCGGCAAGAGCGGTTGCGGCAAGACCACGCTGCTGCGCTTCATCGCCGGGTTCGTGAAGGCCGACGGCCTGACCGGCACGCTGACCGTTGCCGGACGCGACCTGACCTATGCGCCGCCGCACAAGCGCAATCTCGGTCTGCTGTTCCAGAATTACGCGCTGTTCCCGCACCTGTCGGTGTTCGAGAACGTCGCATTCGGGCTGCGCGCCCGCGGCATGGCGTCGTCGGAAGTGACGCGCCGCGTCGCCGATGCGCTGAAGCTCGTGCAACTCGGCGATGCGGGCCATCACCTGCCCGCGCAACTGTCCGGCGGGATGCAGCAACGCGTTGCACTGGCGCGCGCGCTCGTGATCGAGCCGGACGTGCTGCTGCTCGACGAGCCGCTGTCGGCGCTCGACGCCAACCTGCGCGCATCGGTGCGCAGCGAATTGAAGGCGCTGCACGAGCGCCTGCCGAACCTGACCGTCGTCTGCGTGACGCACGACCGCGACGACGCGCTCGTGCTGTCCGATCGCGCGCTGCTGATGCGCGACGGCCATATCGCGCAGCTCGGCACGCCGCAGCAGTTGTACGACGCGCCGCAGGACGGCTACGTCGCACGCTATCTCGGCCCGGCGAACCTGCTGCCGCCGCACGTGATTTTCCCGCTCGGCGATCCGCGTCACGAAGTGCGCGGCAAGGTGGCCTGCGTGCGCCCCGAGCGCCTGACCCTGATGCCGCCGGCTGCGGGCGGGCTGCACGGCACGGTGTCGTCCGTCGAATGGCAGGGCGCTGACCTGTCGATCGCGGTCACGATCGATGCGGCGCCCGACGAGCCCGTGCGCGTCACGATGCAACGTGGCCGCGGTGCGGCTCCCGAGCGCGGTGCGCGCGTTTCCCTGCATTGCGAGGCAGACGATGTCGTCCTTATCGAGCCCTGAAGCCGGCCTGCCGCCGCACGTGCTCGCGTCGGCCGCCGCGCACGCCGCCGCCGCGCGGCGCCGCAAGCGCATGGGTGACCTGCACCTGACCGCGCTCGCGATCCTCCTGCTGGGCCCGCTCGTCGTCTATCCGCTGGTGCGGCTCGTGCTGCTGAGCGTGTCGGGCGACCACGGGCTGAGTTTCGCCGCGTACCGCACGTTCTTCGGCAACCCCGATACGAGCAGCGTGCTGCTGACCACGCTCGGCGTGCTGTTCGCGAGCGCCGGCACCGCGTCGGTGCTCGGTGTGCTGCTGGCCGCGCTGCTGTTCTTCAAGCCGTTTCCGGGCGCGTCGCTCGTCACGCGTTTCCTGGAACTGTACGTTGCGTTCCCGTCGTTCCTCGTCGCGTTCACGCTGATCTTCCTGTACGGCTCGCAAGGCTCGATCAGCATCGCGCTGCAGCACCTGTTCCATCTCGAGAATCCGCCGCTCGATTTCCTGTTCGGCATTGGCGGTGTGATCCTGGCGCAGACCGTGTTCTATACGCCGTTCGTGGTGCGCCCGACGCTCGCGTCGTTCGCGACGCTCGACCTGCGGCTGATCGAAGCCGCGCGCAGCCTCGGCGCGTCCGGCTGGATGCTCGCCCGCCGCGTCGTGTTGCCGATCGCGTGGCCGGGTATCGCCGCCGGCACCGTGCTGTGCTTCCTGCTGACGCTGAACGAATTCGGGATTCTGCTGGTGCTCGGCAGTGCGCGGCTCGTCACGCTGCCGGTCGCGATCTACAGCAGCGCGACCGTCGACCTCGACCTGCCGACCGCGTCGGCCGGTGCGGTCATGATGCTCGCGCTGTCGCTGGCGCTGTATGCGGTTTATCGCCGGGTGAACCGGCGTGCGACGGGAGGGAACGATGTCCGCTGAATACCGTATCGGGCAAGCCGTGCCGCGCCACCAGATCGGCTGGGGCGACACGGTGCTCAAGCATGCGTCGCGCGCGGCGCTCGCGCTGGCCGCGTTCGCATGCTTCTGGTTGTTCGTGTTGCCTGTTGTCGTCGTCGCGCTGTCGAGCGTGTCGACGCAGTGGTCGGGCACGATTTTGCCGGCCGGCTACAGCCTGCGCTGGTTCGAGCGGCTCGGGTCGCCGGAATACGACGCGCTGCTAACGAGCCTGGAAATCGGCTTCGGCGTGTCGGCAGTCGGCACGATCCTCGGGCTGTGGCTCGCGCTGGCGCTCGAAGGGCGCGACCGGCGCGGCCTCGGCGCGGTGGTCGACGCGCTCGTGATGGTGCCGAACGGCGTACCGAGCGTCGTGCTCGGGCTCGCGGTGCTGATTGCGTATCACCAGAAGCCGGTCGACCTGTCGAGCTCGGCGGCGATCGTCGTGCTCGTGCAGCTCGCGCTGATTTTGCCGTTCTGCTATCGCTGCGCGGCCGCCGCGCTGCGCCCGGAACTTACCGTGCTGCGCGAAGCCGCGGCGAGCCTCGGCGCGCCACCCGCGATGGTGCTGCGCCGCGTGCTGCTGCCGCAACTCGTGCCGGCGCTGCGCGCGAGCCTCGCGCTCGGCTTTGCGCTGTCGCTCGGCGAGCTCGGCGCGACGCTGACGGTTTATCCGCCCGGCTTCGCTACCGTGCCGATCGTCGTGATCGGCCAGGTGGAGCGCGGTTACTACCTTCCGGCATCGGCGCTGTCGCTGCTGATGCTCGGCGCGTCGCTCGCGGCGCTGCTGTTGATCGCTGCGCGCGTGCCGCGCGGCAAGCGGGTGGCATCATGAACGCCGCGTTCGCATTGCGCCAACCCGGTGCAGCGTCGGCAGCCGGCGCTTCGACGGATCTCGCGGGACGTTCCGTCGACGTCAACGGCCGGCACTACCGGCTGCCGGTCGAGCCGACCGTCGTCGTCTGCGTCGACGGCTGCGAGTACGACTATCTCGAACGCGCGGTGGAAGCGGGCGTCGCGCCGTTCATCGGCCGGATGATCGCGGAAGGCACGGCCTGGCGTGCCGATTGCGTCGTGCCGACCTTCACCAACCCGAACAACCTGTCGATCGTCTGCGGCGTGCCGCCGTCGGTCCACGGGATCTGCGGCAACTATTTCTGGGATCCGGCCGCCGACGGCGGGCGCGGTGCCGAAGTGATGATGAACGACCCGGCCTACCTGCGGGCCGGCACGCTGCTCGCGGCGGCGTCCGACGCCGGTGCGCGGGTCGCCGTCGTGACGGCGAAGGACAAGCTGCGCCGGCTGCTCGGCTGGCAGATGAACGGCATCTGCTTTTCGGCCGAGAAGGCTGCGCAGGCGAATCTGGCGGAAAACGGGATCGTTGACGTACTCGACTGGGTGGGCCTGCCTTCGCCGGACGTCTACAGCTCGGCGTTGTCCGAATTCGTGTTCGCGGCCGGCGTGCGGCTTGCGCAGACGCGCCAGGTCGACCTGATGTACCTGTCGACCACCGATTACGTGCAGCACAAGTGCGAGCCGGGCAGTGCCGGCGCGAACGCGTTCTACGCGATGATGGACGGCTATCTCGCGCAGCTCGACGCGCTCGGCTGGGTGATCGGGCTCACGGCCGATCACGGGATGAACGCGAAGCACGATCCCGCGACGGGCCGGCCGAACGTCATCTATCTGCAGGACGCGTTCGACGGCTGGTACGGCGCGCAGGCTGCGCGCGTGATCCTGCCGATCACGGATCCGTACGTCGTGCACCACGGCGCGCTCGGCTCGTTCGCGACCATCTATCTGGCGCCGGGTGTCGACCGGGCCGAGGCGATGTGGCGCGTCGGCGGCCTCGACGGTGTCGAGCTCGTGCTCGACAACGCGGAAGCCGCCGCCCGTTTCGAGCTGCCGGCCGACCGGATCGGCGATCTCGTCGTGATCGGCCGCCGCGACATGACGCTCGGCACGCGCGAGCGCGAACACGATCTGTCGGGTCTCACGGTGCCGCTGCGTTCGCATGGCGGCGTATCGGAGCAGGAAGTGCCGCTGCTGTTCAATCGCCGTATCGAGCCGGTCGATCCCGCGCGTCGTCCGCGCAACTTCGACGTGTTCGATTTCGTGCTGAACCGGGTCGCGACATGATGGCTCATCCCCGACACGATCACCCGGCGTTTCGCGCGGAGGCGCTGCGCTGGTGCGGCACGCGCGCGACGCGCGAACGCACGCTCGACGTGATGGACCCTTACACGGGCACGCGCGTCGGCACGGTGCCGCTGGCGAGCGTCGACGACGTGCGCGCAGCATTCGACTACGCGATGGCGTATCGGCCGACGCTTACGCGTTACGAGCGCTCGCAGATCCTCGAACGGGCGGCCGCGCTGTTGCGCGAGCGTACCGAGGAAGCGTCCGACCTGATCACGCTCGAATCGGGCCTGTCGAAACAGGACTCCCGCTACGAGATCGGCCGCGTTGCCGATGTGCTGAAGTTCGCGGCGATCGAGGCGCTGCGCGACGACGCGCAGAGCTTCTCGTGCGACCTGACGCCCCATGGCAAGGCGCGCCGCGTGTTTTCGCAGCGGCAGCCGCTCGACGGCGTGATTGTCGCGATCACGCCGTTCAATCATCCGATGAACCAGGTGGCGCACAAGATCGCGCCGGCGATCGCGACCAACAATCGCGTGATCGTGAAGCCGTCGGAGAAGGTGCCGCTGTCGGCGTTCTACCTGGCCGACCTGCTGGTTGAAGCCGGGCTGCCGGAGCCGATGCTGCAGGTACTGACCGGCGATCCGCGCGAGATCGCGGACGAACTCGTCACGCATCCGCACGCGTCGCTGATTACCTTTACGGGCGGCGTGGCGATCGGCAAGGCGATTGCCGCGCGGGCCGGCTACCGCCGCATCGTGCTGGAACTGGGCGGCAACGATCCGCTGATCGTCCTCGACGATGCCGATCTCGAACGCGCGACGTCGCTGGCGGTGCTCGGCTCGTACCGGAATTCGGGGCAGCGCTGCACGGCCGTCAAGCGGATGCTGGTGCAAAGCTCGATCGCGCCCGCGTTCACCGAGTTGCTGGTCGAGAAGACGCGCGCATGGAAGTACGGCGATCCGTTCGATCCCGCGAACGAAATGGGCACGGTGATCGACGAGGAAGCGGCGCGGCTGTTCGAGGCGCGAGTGGAAGAGGCGGTCGCACAGGGCGCGCGCCTGCTGACCGGCAACGTGCGGCGCGGCGCGCTGTATGCGCCGACCGTGCTCGACAACGTCGATCCGTCGATGACGATCGTGCGCGAGGAGACCTTCGGCCCGGTATCGCCGGTGATCACGTTCGACACGATCGACGACGCGATCCGGATCAGCAACGGGACGGCGTTCGGGCTATCGTCGGGCGTCTGTACGGACAGCACGGCGGCGGTCGTGCGGTTCGTGAACGAGCTGAACGTCGGCACGGTGAATGTATGGGAAGTGCCCGGCTACCGGATCGAGCTTTCGCCGTTCGGCGGGATCAAGGATTCGGGGCTCGGTTACAAGGAAGGCGTTCAGGAGGCGATGAAGAGCTTCACGAACCTGAAGACGTTTTCGCTGCCTTGGGAGTGAACGGATGGCATTGACGGTAGAAGAGATCCACGGGCTGTATCGCGAGCATGGCCATGTGGCCTATAGCGGCGAGCCGGTCACGCAGCTCGAGCATGCATTGCAGAGCGGATTGCTCGCGGAAGAGGCGGGGGCTGATGAAGCGCTGGTCGCTGCGGCGTTCCTGCACGATCTCGGGCATCTGCTGAATCGCCAGGGCGAGACGCCGAGCGCGCGCGGGATCGACGATCTGCATCAGTATTACGTGCTGCCGTTCCTGCGGCCGCTGTTCTCCGACGCGGTGCTGGAGCCGATCCGGCTGCATGTCGACGCGAAGCGCTGCCTGTGCCGCACGGACGCCGGCTACTTCGAGAGCCTGTCGCCGGACTCGGTGCGCAGCCTCGCGCTGCAGGGCGGCATCTTCAGTGAAGAGGAGACGGCGGCGTTCCTGCAGCGCCCGTTCGCGGAGGACGCGCTGCGTCTGCGCCGCTGGGACGATACGGCGAAGGAAGAAGGCAAGGTGACGCCGGATCTCGATCACTATATGGAGATCGTCGCGCGCCAGGTGCGCGCGGGCTGACGGTTCGGCTCCCTCTATATAAGGCCCCGCACGCGGTAGCGTGCGGGGCCTTATATTTTTTTGAGAAACCCCTTGCGCAGATCGAAGAGGCTGCCTACAATCACGCCTCTTTCGCGCTAACGGAAACGCGGCGCGGAAGAGGGAAGCAGGGTTGGCGGTGTGCTGCAGTCTGGAGCGCGCAACTGGCCTGGAAGTTGAACCCCGCAGTCGCAACGATGTAGTTAAAAAAGTTGTTGACGAAATGCGAAACACGGTTCATAATCTCGCTTCTCTGCTGCTGAAAACGCAGCGCTGCTGAGAAACACGAAGTTCCTCGCAGAAATGCT
>NZ_JAIZSA010000039.1:0-20469 GCF_020419825.1 Burkholderia sp. AU30198
CCCCCCCCCCGCCGGCCCCCCCCCCGCCGGCCGCGTCGATGCGGCCGGCTTCTCCCCGCTCCTCCCCTTTTTGCCGGGCGCCGTTCAGGCACGCTCGACGGCTCGCTCATTGTTGTCTTCCGCAGAACACTACGTTGGGCGTAGCGGCATTTTTCGCGAGCCGGGCGAGGCCTACACTGGCTTCGACGGTCACCGTGTGCGATCGGCACCGTCGAAAACCTGGAGGTATCCGCTCATGAACCCGCTGATCCGCACGATCGCCCTCGCGGCCGCATTCGCCGCTCCCGTCGCCGCACAGGCGCAAGCCAACTCGCCGCTCACACGCGCCGAAGTTCATTCAGAAGTGGTTGCGCTGAAAAAAGCCGGCTTCCAGCCGAGCGACTGGTTCTACCCTGCCAGCATTCATGCCGCCGAGGCGAAGATCGCCCGGCAACAGGGCGCGCCGCAGGCCACGGGCGCCGGCTACGGCAATCGCGGCGCGTACTCCACGAGCCAATAGCCCGGTTGTCGAACCCGTGAACCGCGCTCGCGCCAGCGCCGCGTTCCCGGCCCGCGCAGCGCGCACCGCCCTGCCCGGTCACTGCGGCTCGATGCTCGCTTTCGCGTAGGACTCGCGCTCCAGTTCCAGTATTTCCGCGCACAGTTGCAGGTGCGTGCCGGGCGGCGCGACGACGTGCCGCTTCAGTTCCGCCAGCACCTGCTCCGAGAATTCGCGCTTGACGTCGGTCGTCCGGCCGCTCAGCACCGCGAGCTTCGCATGGACGAACGCGCGCGGCGCCGGCGACGTACCGACCGCGAAGGTATCGAACCGCAGCGCACGGCTCTTGATGTCGAGCTCGTCGAAATGGCCGGACGCGGCAAGTACGGCATTGAGCGCGCGCAGGGTCGCGCCGGCGTCGAACCCGTCGAGGTTCGCGGAATATTCGAGCGTCAGATGGGGCATGGTGTCGGTGGCCTCGTTGGTATCGGGAAAAGCGCCGGCCGGCATCCCGAAAGCTCACGCAGTGCCACCGGATGCTATGCCTTGACCGGCTGGATCAGGCGCTCGCAGGCGCTTGCCTGCGGATCGCCGGCGGGCAGTTTCCCACAGATGCCGTCGAACTGCTTCGCGATCGACCTGACCGATGCGTCGTGCGCGCCGCTGCCGCGCCAGCGGTTCAGCTGCGTGACGACCTTGGTCAACGCGCGCAGGTTCGCGCCGTAGAACGCGTCCCGGGTCTTGTCGGCCTGCGCGAGCACGCTCGCGGCAATCCCTTCGATGCGCGCCGAATCGTCCGGCGCCAGTTCGACCGTATTCGCAAAATAGGTCGCGCCCCAGCGCAGCTTCGTCGCCGGCCCGCTCGCCGCGTCGTATGCCTTGCGGTACCAGTCGAGCGCCGCGGCCTTGTCGCCACGCGCTTTCGCATTCGCGGCCAGCCCGGACATGAAGTAGTACGGGGTGGACGAACGCGGCAACTCGGCCTTCAGCAGCGCATCCGACTCGTCGTACAGGCCCGCGTCGGTCAACGTGTCCGCGCCTTCGCTGACGAGCGCCTGCCGCTCGTAGGCATTCGCGGCGCCCTGCACCGATGCGGCGATCTGCTTGCGCGCGGTATCGGCCAGCGCCGGCGCAGTCAGCGGCGTGCCCTTGGGCGCATCGCCGCGCGCGAGCAGCACGCGGCCGTGCAGTGCCATCAGCCGGTCGATCGACGACAGCGTGGTGTCGGTCGACAGCCGCGCAAGCGCCGCGTCGTACGCGCCGCGCAATTTCGCGCGCTGCGCGTCGCCGCCGCCGAGATACGCGACCACGCGCGCGGGCGACGCGACCAGCACGTCCGAATCGGCCCGCGACCATGCGGGATCCTGCAGCACCGTGCGCAGCGAATCGGCAAGCGCCGCCTTGTCGAGCGCGCCGGCCTGCGCCGGATCGTCGGACGCGGCGACTACGGCCGACTTCAGCGCGAAGCGCGCCGATTCGGCCTTCGCGCCGGCCGCCCGCGCGCGTTGCGCGAGCGACTGCAGCGTCTCGGCGACGCGATCGGCCGGCACCGGCAACGCACCGTCGGTGTCCCACGAATAGTCGGCCAGCAGGCGCCATTCGTCCGGTGTCAGCGATGCACCGTTCTTCAGCGCGGTCGCGAGCGTCTGCCGCACCGGATGCGCAGCCGTCATCCCGAGCGACAGCGCCTGCATGTAGCGGTCGAGATCGGCTTCGCCCGGCAGCCGCGTCACTTCGGTGCCGTCGGGACGGAACAGGATCATCGTCGGATAGCCATGCACCTTGAAACGCTCACCGAGCTTCTGCGCGCTTTCGGTATCGCCGTCGAGATACACGGGCACGAAGAACGACGAGCGGGTCTTGAATGCCTGCTGGCTGAAGATCGTCGACTTCACCTGGTTGCACGACGGGCACCACACCGCGCCCCAGTAGAGCAGCAGCGGCTTGCCGGTGCGCTTCGCCAACGCGAACGCGGCATCGACGTCGCCGTGCTGCCATGCAATGCCGGGCGGCAGATGCGCGCCGTCGGGCGATGCACTCGCCACCGGGGCGCCCGTGGGCGTTGCAGCGGCAAACACCGCACCCGCAGCGGCGAACAGGCAGGCGGCAGTCAGATTCCGGAGAGCGGATTTCATCGAAGCGGGTCCGTTGAAAGAGGCGGTGGCGGGAAGGTGCGGCGTGCGAAGCGAAGGCCGTGATGCCTTGGCCAGGAAGCGATGACGATGAAGCGAGCCGACGTGCAACACTGCGCAGGATTGTTACGGGAAAGCGCACGCCGGCCGAGGCGACCGGCAAATCGTTCAACGATACGACGGGCACCGCCGGCAGAAAACGAACGAATTCTCGAATGAATATGACGCTCGGCAGCGCGGCCGCGTGGGCTATCGGATATGCGTCGGCCGAGCCTTCACTGCCGTGCCTTGATCCGCGCCATGTGATACACGGACTCATGCACGCCGTCACGCAACGCATAGCCCGGCGATTCGCCCTCGATCCGGAAACCGTGCTTCTCGTAGAGCACGATCGCCGCGCGGTTGTCGGTGAACACGGTCAGCTCGAGACGCGTGACGTTCAGCCAGTTTTCCGCGAGATCGATCGCGGCCGCGAGCAACCGGCTGCCGACGCCGCGCCCGTGATGCGCCGCGTCGACCATCATGCCGAGCCCCGCCGCATGACGCCGCCGCGGATTCGGCTCGAGATTCAGGCCGAGATGGCCGACCACGACGCCGTCGATTTCGGCGACGAGGCTCATGCCGCGCTCGCGCACGCCATCGAGCCGCTGCTGCCATTTCTCGAGAGACGGAAACGGATGCTGCAACGTATTCGCGTACACCGCGGGATGCGCGGCGATCTGCCGGATCGCGTCGACGTCGTGCGTCTCGCTGTGCCGGATCTTGATGTCGGTCATGGGTGGGCCGGTTCCGAAAATTCGCGCTGAAGGCGTGGACTGCGCGTACGCGCAGCAATGTGTCGAGCTTATCCGATTTCACGCATTTGAAACATGGTCGTCACGTCGTCGCGCGTCATGTTGCCCCCGCAACGAACTTCGCCACCCGATTCGAACGGAATCCGGCAAATTTTGACCGGCTACGCATGCGGCGATCGGTAATTCCCGACCTTTTTCAGCCGCGCATCGCGCCTGAACAACTCGTTGCGCACGCAACGTCACGCAAGCGACATGCGATGTCATGCGTTCATCACGTCGACGTCACGTCGTCTCCCTAGACTGGGCGCCGCCCAACCCGGCATGCGCCGGGCCGGTGTGTGCCGACGTCCTGGCCCGCGCATCACGAGCGCGCGTCGCGCAGGATCGCGGCAACGGCCAAGGCATCCGCGCGACATCACGCATCGCGCGAGATGCGCGCACCTCCGCCACGCGCGGCCGCTGCACTCGAACACACACGCCGCGCGAATCGTCCCAGGGGGGGGCGACGCCCGGGCGCCACCAGACGAAGTCACGAACGCTCCCATCATCACAGGACCCGAACGCCATGACGTCACGCCGCAAATTCCTCCAGCAGACCGCCACTTCCGGCCTCGCCGCCGCCGCGCTGTCCGCGTTTCCGCCGAGCATCCGCCGCGCGCTCGCGATTCCCGCGTTTCACGAAACGGGGACCATCAAGGACGTGAAGCACGTCGTGCTGCTGATGATGGAGAACCGCGCATTCGACAGCTACTTCGGCACGTTCAAGGGCGTGCGCGGTTACGGCGACCGCTTTGCGGTGCCGTCGCCGAACGGCCGCAACGTGTTCTACCAGACGTACACGAAGCCGACACCCGCCACCACCGTCACGCCGTATCACCTCGATGCGAGCCAGGGCAACGCACAGCGCGCGGGCGGCACGCCGCACACGTGGGCCGATGCGCAGGCCGCGTGGGACCACGGCCGGATGAACCGCTGGCCCGACGCGAAGACGCCGCTGTCGATGGGCTACTACGACGCGGCGGAAGTCCCGTTCCAGCGCGCGCTCGCCGATGCGTTCACGCTGTGCGACCACTATCACTGCGGGATGCACACGGGCACGATCGCGAACCGCCTGTTCTACTGGAGCGGCACCAACGGCCCGAGCGGCATCAGCCCGGCCGACGGCAGCCGCGTGAAGATCGCCGCGCTGAACAACCAGTTCAACGGCGGCAACGACATCGGCCCGTCGAGCCAGGGCTGGACCTGGACCACCTACGCCGACCGGCTGCAGCAGGCCGGCGTGAACTGGAAGGTCTACCAGAGCCTGATCGACAACTTCGGCTGCAACGAGATGATGAGCTTTCGCCACTGGCGCGCGGCGATCGAGCAGATGCCGCCCGCACGCCGGCCGGCGTACGTCGCATCGACGGACATCACGCAGCCCGTGACGGCGGCCGGCGCGTTCTACGATCCGGCGATCGACGATCCGTTGAGCCCGCTCGCTAAGGGGTTCGGCAACACGATGCCATACGGCTTCCTCGAATCGTTCCGCGACGACATCCGCAACGGCACGCTGCCCGAGGTGTCGTGGATCATCCCCCCGTCCGTGTACAGCGAACACCCGGGGCCGTCGAGCCCGGCACAGGGCGGCTGGTACGTGCAGGCCGTGCTCGATGCGCTGACGGCGAACCCGGAGGTGTGGAGCAAGACCGTGCTGCTGGTCAACTACGACGAGAACGACGGCTTCTTCGACCACATGCCGTCGCCGGCCGTGCCGTCGCGCAATGCCGACGGCACGCTCGCGGGTGGCCATACGCTGGCGGCCGCCGACGTCGCCGCCGAGTACCACGACTTCACGCCGGCCACGGCGAGCCAGCCGGCGACCGACGGCCGTCCGTACGGCCCGGGCCCGCGCGTGCCGATGTGGGTCGTGTCGCCGTGGAGCCGCGGCGGCTGGGTCAACTCGCAGGTGTTCGACCATACGTCGACGCTGCTCTTCCTCGAAAAGCGCTTCGGCGTCGCGGAGCCGCAGATCAGCGCGTACCGCCGCGCGGTGTGCGGCGACCTGACGAGCGCGTTCAACTTCCGCTCGCCGAACAACGAACCGCTGCCGACGCTCGCGGGCCATACGACCAAAGGCCAGGTCGACGCGCTGAGCGCCGCACAGCAGGCCGCGCCGAAGATCGTGCCGCCGGCCGCGCCGTCGCTGCCCGCGCAGGCCACCGGCGTGCGCCCGTCGCGCGCGTTGCCTTACGAACTGCATGCGAGCGCACAGACCGATGCCGGCAGCGGCACGGTCACGCTGAAGTTCGCGAACACGGGCCGCGCCGCCGCCGTGTTTCACGTCTATGACAAGCTGAATCTCGACCGCCTGCCGCAGCGCTACGCCGTCGAGCCGGGCAAGACGCTGCGCGGCGACTGGGCCGCGCGCGCCGACAATGGCGGTAAATATGACCTGTGGGTGCTGGGCCCGAACGGCTATCACCGCCGCTTCACCGGCGACCTGAGCCGCCTGGCCGGTGCCCGCGCGCCCCATCCGGAAGTTCGCGTCGGCTATGCGGGCGCAAGCGGCAACCTCCACCTGAAGCTGCGTAACCACGGCGGCGGCACGGTGCGTTTCACCGTGAAGTCGAACCAGGTCTACGGGCCGTTGTCCGGCCGCGGCGCACACGACGATCGCGGTCATGGCCAGGGTAACGAGGACGGCAACAGCCAGGGTCGCGGCCACGATCACGGCACCGGTACCACGTGGACGGTCACGGTGCGCGCCGGCGACCAGGCCGAACTGCACTGGACGCTCGACTCGACCGGCCACTGGTACGACTTCGTCGTCACCGCGGACAGCGACGCGAGTTTCTCGCGCCGCGTGGCCGGCCGCGTCGAAACCGGCCGCCACTCGGTCAGCGACCCGGCGATGGGGCTCGCCGACCGCTTCTGATACCGCCGCGGCGACCCGCGTTGCATCGCGTGTCGCCGCCCGTGCCGGTGCGGCCGCGAACGGCGCTCAGGCGCCGGCCGCGGCCGCGCGCGATCCGTCTGAAACGCCCGCCCCGCGCGGCTCAAACATCAGAAGGATCGGTGGTTCAGCCCTCATTTCCCCCCCACGAAAATGCTCCGAATTGCGGCCCGTTCGCGTTAAACTGCGTCAAGCTGTATTCAACAAAGACATCTTCGCCACTACGGCATCCACGATACGAGGATAGGTTCGATGCGCACTACCGGCTCATCCGGGGCAATGACCCTGCTCACCGAACACGACCCGGCCGACGGTCGCGAACTGCGCTCGCTCCGGCTCGAAGCGACCGGCGACGGCAAGAGCGTGCTGCTGATCGAGATCGACGAACGCAAGCCCGGCATCCATCGCGAAGTCCGTTACGAGATCACGCCGGCCGAACTGATCGCGGCGATCCGCTCGCACGGCGCCGAGCTTCCCGGCGAAAACCACGGCGCCGCCTCGCTCGCCCGCACCTCCTCCTGATTTCGAACGGTGAGCCGCACGCAGCGTGCCGGCTCACCGACATCGCCCTGCCGCCGTCAGGCGCTTTGCGTTATTCCCTCCGCCGACTTGAAAAAGGCCGATAATCGGCCCATCTGCGTGCTTTCCGCACGCGTTTCCTTTTCGGCCAGCCGTCATGCTCCTCCGCGACCTCGTCGCCCAATACGGGCCGCTTCTCGTCTTCGCCAACGTGCTCGCGGCGGCCATCGGGCTGCCGGTGCCCGCGATGCCGACGCTCGTGCTGTTCGGCGCGATGTCCGCGATGCATCCGGCGATGATCGGCTCGCAACTGGTCACGGTGGTCATGCTGTCGGTGCTCGGCGCACTGATCGGCGATACCGTGTGGTACCTCGCCGGCCGGCGCTTCGGCGGCACGACGCTGAAGACGATCTGCCGGCTGTCGCTGTCGCGTGACAGCTGCGTGAAAAAGACCGAGCGCTTCTTCGGCCGCTACGGCGTGCGCGTGCTCGCGGTCGCGCGCTTCATTCCAGGGCTGTCGCTCGTATCGGTGCCGATGGCCGGCGCGTTCGGCACGCGCTATCGCACCTTCGTCGGCTACGATGCGCTCGGCGCCGCGCTGTGGACGATCGTCGGGCTGGTGGTCGGGCTGATGTTCTATCGCCAGATCGACTGGCTGTTCGCCGGCGCGGGCAAGCTCGGCCGCGTGGCGCTGCTGGTGACCGTCGCGCTGCTCGCGGTGTACGCGGCGATCCGCTGGATGCGTCGCCGCGCGCTGATCCGCCAGCTCGCGAGCGCGCGGATCGGCGTCGACGAACTCGACACGCTGCTGCGCGATACCTCCGCGCCGGTGGTCCTCGACGTGCGCTCGCCCGAACACCGCAAGCTCGACCCGTTCACGATTCCCGGCGCGCAGTTCGCGGACGAACGCCAGATCGGCGACATCGTCGCGCGCTATCCGCTCACGCAGAAGTTCGTCGTGTATTGCTCGTGCCCGAACGAGTTCACGGCCGCGCTGATGGCGAAGCGCCTGCTCGACGCCGGCTTCACCGATGCGCTCGCGCTGCGCGGCGGCCTCGACGCATGGCGCGACACGGGCCGCCAGCTCACGTCGCTCGTGGAAGACATGCCCGCTGCGAACGATCCGGTCGCGGGGCTGCACAAGCCGGCCTGATCGGGTCGATCGAAGGCCGGCCGTGCGAGGCGGGGGCGCATGCGCCCCCTTCGATCAGAACGCGTGCAGCGGCAGGTTCACGACCAGACGGTACTCGGTGTTCGTCGCGTCCGAGTAGTGCGCCGAACCGGCGTGCCACATCGCGATGAACGTGACCTTCGTGTCCTTCAGCTTGCCGCTCTGGAACGTGTACGACGGGATGAAGCCGAACTCGTGGTGACGGCCCTGCACCGGCGAGCCGTTGCTCCAGTAGATGCTCGACTTGCTCGGGTCGTTCGCCGCACCCGCGCTGCCGTCCGCACCCCAGCCCGTCACGCCCCAGACCATCGCCTTGAAGCCCGGCAGGCCCGCTTCCTTGCCATAGAACGTGTAACGCAGCTGCAGCGACTTTTCGTGCGGCGCGTTGTAGTCGACGTCCATCGAGTTGGTCAGGAAGATGCCGTTCGTTTCGTTCAGGTAGTCGAAGAACTGGTCGCCGAGCACCTGCTGGAAGCCGAGCAGCAGCTCGTGCGGGCCGTGCTGAGCAGCCAGCGACAGGCTGTACGCGTTGTTGTTGATCTTGCCTTGCAGCGCATCGCCCGTGTCGTGCGTCGAGTAGACGTTACCGAAGCCCGTCCACTTGATCGTCTGCGGGCTGCCGATGCTGTGCTTCAACGACGCGTAGTACTGATGCCACACGTCGTCGGCCTGGTTCGCGTACAGCGCGACTTCGCCATTCGGCGAGTAGTCCCACGTGCCGCCGACATACGACAGGCGATTGATGCGCGTGCCGCCGTATTGCGTCGTCAGGTTGGTGAGCGTCGTGTGACCACGCGCGTCGGTCTTCGTGAAGCTACCGCCTTCGAGCATCACGTTCTTGAATTCATTGCTGACGATCGTCGTACCGAGGAACGTCGGCGGCAGCGCACGGTTGTCGTGCTGCTCCATGAACGGGTTGTCGACGGCCTGCAGACCGTACTTGATCACCGTGTTCGAGATGCGCGCCTTCACGTCGTAGATGCCGGGATAGGCCCACGCGAGCTGGTTGCCGCCACCGCCGCCCTTCGCGATGTGCACCATGCTGCCGGCGCCCTGGCCGCCGTCGAGCTTCAGCGCCGCATACAGCGACGCGTCGAAACCGATACCGATCAGGCCCGTCGTGTAGCCCGATTCGAAGTTCGCCATCGCGCCCTGAACCCACGCGTGGCGATGCGGCCCGCCCTTGGCGTCGAGCACGTCCGCGTAGTTGCGGAACAGGAAGTTCAGATGGCTGTCGGCAATGAAGCCCTTCGACTGCGACTGGGCCGACGGCTCGTCGGGCGGCGTGACGGCCTGGTTCGCTTCGGCGTTGATAATGGCGTTCGGGGTCGTTGCCTGCGCAACGGTCGTGCCCGGTGCGGCCTGTGCGACCGTCAGCGGTGCGGGGGCCGCGTCGTCGGCGTGCGCGACGCCCGTCAGCGAGACACCGGCGAGCGCCGGCAGCCCCCATGCAAGCAGCATTTTCGATGCCGTCCCGATCGTCTTCTGTTTATTCATCGTCATTCTCGTCTTGTGTTGATATCGTCCACGCCGGTTGAGATCCGCTCCCGGCCCCCCGGCGCGCCCGGTTAAGGACGCGCCTGTACCCGCGGCGCGAAGATCGTTCGCGCCGCACCTACCCCTGTTGACCAGCCTTGGTTATGTTTTCTGCGTCACTTCAGCTCACGCCACACCCGCGCGGATGCACGCGACACGCGCGGCCGACCCCTGCCGAACTTCCGGCAGCGGCACGTCCTGCGCGCACGCTTCGATCGCGACCGGGCAGCGCGTGCGGAACGCGCAGCCGGACGGCGGGTTGAGCGGCGAGGGCATCTCGCCTGCCAGCAGCATCGGACGGCGAGCACGCTCGCGCGCCGGCTCCGGCGTCGGCGCCGCATCGAGCAGCGCCTTCGTGTACGGGTGCTGCGGCACGCCGTACACGTCTTGCCGCGTGCCGAACTCCATCACGCGGCCGAGATACATCACGAGCACACGCTGGCTGATGGCTTTCACCACCGCCAGATCGTGTGCAACGAACAGATAGGACAACGACAGTTCGCGTTGAAGGTCGCGCAGCAGGTTCACGATCTGCGCCTGGATCGACACGTCGAGCGCCGATACGGGTTCGTCGCAGATCACGAGCTTCGGCTCGCCGATCAGTGCGCGTGCGATGCCGACGCGCTGGCATTGCCCACCGGAAAACTCGTGCGGATAACGCAGCAGGTGATGCGCATTCAGGCCGACACGTTCGAGCATCGTGACCACGCGGCGGCGCACCTCGGTGCGGCCGAGGCCGGCCTGGTGCGTGACGAGCGGCTCCGCGACGACCTGTTCGATGGTCATGCGCGGATCGAGCGACGCGAGCGGGTCCTGGAAGATCATCTGCACTTCGCGCCGCATCGAGGTGCCGCGCAGGTGATCGGGCGCCACGGTTTCGCCGCGCCACTTCACCGTGCCGGCCGTCATCGGCACGAGGCCGATCAGCGCACGCGCGAGCGTCGACTTCCCGCAGCCCGATTCGCCGACGAGCCCGACCGTTTCGCCGCGCTTCACGTCGAACGACACGCCGTCGACGGCACGCAGCGTCCCTTTCGGCGACCACGGATAGCCGCCGAGCGGCACGCGGAAATGTACTTTCAGACCATCGACGGACAGCAGCGTGTCGTCCGTCGCGCCGGCATGGCGGCGTTCATTGACGCTCATCGCAGACCTCCCGTCAGATCGGCCACGGGCCGGTGGCACGCGCGCACCGCGCCCACGGCGCCATAGGTTTCGAGCGCGGGGCGCGCCGCGCCGCAGCGTTCTTCCGCATACGTGCAGCGCTTCGCGAACGCGCAGCCGGCCGCCGCGGTGCCGGGCATCGGCGGATTGCCGGGAATCGCGACGAGCGGCGCATCGTCCGCGTCGGTCAGGCGCGGCAGCGCGTTGAGCAGGCCGATCGTGTACGGATGCGACGGCGCCGCGAAGATCGATTCGGCCGGCGCATATTCGACGGTGCGGCCCGCATACATGACCATCACGTTGTCCGCGAGGCCCGCGACCACGCCCATGTCGTGCGTGATCAGCACGATCGCGGTGCCGCGCTCGCGGTTCAGCTCGCGCAGCAGGTCGATGATCTGGGCCTGCACGGTCACGTCGAGCGCGGTGGTCGGCTCGTCGGCGATCAGGATTTCCGGCTCGGACAGCAGCGCCATCGCGATCATCACGCGCTGGCGCATGCCGCCCGAGAACTCGTGCGGATACATGCGGATCCGGCGCGCCGCGTCGGGAATGCGCACCGATTCGAGCGCCTCGATCGCGCGCTTGGTCGCTTCCTTGCGCGACAGCTTGCGGTGCAGCTGCAGCGTCTCGGTCATCTGCCGCTCGATCGTCAGGAACGGATTGAGCGACGTCATCGGATCCTGGAAGATCATCGCGATCCGGTCGCCGCGCACCTTGTTCAGCGCACGCCCATCCATCTCGAGCAGGTTGTCGCCGCGATAGCGCGCGGCGCCGGTCGTCGTGCCGTTGCCGGCCAGCAGGCCGAGCAGCGCCATCACGGTCTGGCTTTTGCCCGAGCCCGATTCGCCGACGATGCCGAGCGTCTTGCCGGCTTCGAGCGAGAACGACACGCCGCTCACGGCGTCGACCGGCGGTGCGTCCTTGCGCGTGAAGCGCACGCCCAGGTTGTCTACTTCTAGCAGTGCAGTCATGCCAGCCTCCGCCGGGCCGCCCCAAGGAGGCTGGCCGCCCCCTCGGGGGGCAGCGAATAAAATGAGCGTGGGGGTCGTTTCATTTCAGCGATCCTTCGGGTCGAGCGCGTCACGCAGGCCATCGCCGACGAAGTTCACGCAGTAGAGCGTCACGCACAGCATGACGGCCGGAGCCAGCAGCAGCCACGGCATCGATTCCAGTTTCTGCGCGCCGTCCTGGATCAGCACGCCCCAGCTCGTCATCGGCTCCTGCACGCCGAGGCCGAGGAACGACAGCACCGATTCGGTCAGCACGATGCCCGGCACCGAGACCGTCGCGTACACGACGACCACGCCGAGCAGGTTCGGCACCACGTGGCGCAGCACGATCGACGCCGGCGACACGCCGATCGCGCGGGCCGCATCGACGAACTCGCGGCTGCGCAGCGACAGCGTCTGGCCGCGCACGACACGCGCCATGTCGATCCACGAGAACGCGCTGATGGTCAGCACGACCAGCATGAACGAGCGGCCGAACAGGGTCATCATCAGGATCGCGATCAGCAGGTACGGGATCGCGTACATCATGTCGACGATGCGCATCATCACGGAGTCGACGCGGCCGCCGGCGAAGCCCGCGGTCGCGCCCCACGCGACGCCGAACAGGCCCGACACGAGCGTGCCGAGCAGGCCGACCTCGATCGACACGCGGCCGCCGATCAGCGTGCGCACCAGCAGGTCGCGGCCGAGCTCGTCGGTGCCGAACCAGTGCTGGTTCGCCCAGGTCGGCGGCAGGCTGATCGAGCCCCAGTCGCTTGCCGAAGGATCGGCCGCGAGCAGCCACGGGCCGACGAAACAGGCGAGCGTGACGAGCGCGAGCAGCACGAGGCTGAACACGGCCGCACGGTTGTGAAGAAAGCGCGCCATCGCAAGCGCGAGCGGCGAGCGCGAACGCGGCGGCGAGTCGGTCTGCACGGGCAGGCCGACGACGGGAGTAGTCGGAGTCATCGCTGTGCCTCGCTCAATAACGGATGCGCGGATCGAGCCACGCGTACGCGAGGTCGACCAGCAGGTTGAACAGCACCGCGCAAACGGTCGTCAGCACGACGAGGCCGAGCACCAGCGTGTAGTCGCGGTTGATGGCGCCGTTCACGACGAGCTGCCCGAGCCCCGGCAGCGCGAACACCGATTCGGTGACGACGGCCGCCGTGATCGACGTGATGCAGACCGTGCCGAACAGCGACACGACCGGCATCAGCGCGGGCTTCAGCGCGTGGCGCAGCACGATCGTCGAGCCCGGCAGGCCCTTCGCGCGCGCGGTGCGGATGTAGTTGCTCGACAGCGTCTCGATCATCGAGCCGCGCATCACGCGGGCGAGCAGCGACATGTTGATGAAGGTCAGCAGCACGATCGGCAGCAGCCGGTACTGCCAGCCGCCGTCGCCCCAGCCACCCGCGGGCAGCCAGCCGTTGCCGGATGACGTCTTCAGCAAAATCGCGAAGATCCACACGAGCACGGGGCCGAGCACGAACGGCGGGATGACGTTGCCGAAGTTGCCGATCAGCATCACGAAGCGGTCGATGAAGCTGTCGCGGCGCACGGCCGCGACGGTGCCGAGCAGCACGCCGAACACGATCGAGATCGGGATCGACACGCCGCCCACGCCGAGACTCACGGGCAGCGCCTTCTTCACGAGATCGTTCACCGACCAGTCGACGTAGCGGAACGACGGGCCGAGATCGCCGTGCAGCAGCGCGTTCAGGTACAGCAGGTACTGCTTCCACAGCGGCTCGTCGAGGTGATACTTCGCGTTCAGGTTCGCGAGCGTGGCCGCGGACAGCTGCTTCTCCGTATCGAACGGGCCGCCGGGCGTGAAATGCAGGAGCAGGTAGCAGACGGTGACGACCGCGAGGATCGTCGGCACCGCCCACAACGTGCGCCTCAGTGCGTAGGCCAGCATGATCGCTCCGCTCAGTGCTTGATCACGTACATGTCCTGCGAAGCACGCATGTCGATCACGTTCTTCAGCGAGTAGCCGCCGACGTACGACTTCACGAGACGGTCGGCCGTGTACTGGAACAGCGGCACCATCGGCGTGTCGTTCATCGCGAGATCGTGCGCCTGCGTGAGCAGCGCGGCGCGCGCCTTGTCGTCGAGCTTCTGATTGCCTTCGTCGACGAGCGTGTCGGCCTGCTTGTTGCAGTAGCCGACCGTGTTCTGCGAGCTGCCGCAACGCAGCAGGTCGAAGAACGTCATCGCGTCGTTGTAGTCGGCGAACCAGCCGTCGCGCGCGACCTGCACCTTGCCGTCATGCCGCTCCTTCATCAGCACCTTGAACTCGACGTTCTCGAGCTTGGTGTTGACGCCGAGCTTCGTGCGCCATTCCGACGCGGTGAACAGCGCGACCTTCTTGTGCAGGTCGTTGGTGTTGTACGTCAGCGTGAACGACAGCGGCTTCGCGTCCGAGTAGCCGGCCTGCTTCAGCAGGTTCTTCGCGGTCTCGACGCGCTTGGCCATCGGCCACGACGCCCATTCCGGCGTGAACGACTGCACGCCCTTCGTGCCGTTCGGCATCAGCCCGTACATCGGCTTCTCGCCCGACTGCGTGAGCTTCGACGTCAGCACGTCGCGATCGATCACCATCGACAGCGCCTGGCGGACGCGCTTGTCCTTCAGCGCCGCGTCGTTGTTGTTCAGGTAGTAGTAGTACGTCGCGAGCTGCAGGCCCGGGCGCAGGTCGCTGCCGAACTGCTTGCTGATCTGCGGGAAGATGCCCGACGGAATCGTGTACGTGTAGTCGACCTGACCCGCCTGGTACATGCGCATCGCGGTCTCGTCGCTCTCGATCGGCAGGTACGTGACCTTGTTGATCACGACCTTCGGCGCGTTCCAGTACTTGGCGTCCTTCGTCACGACGATGCGGTTGTTCGGCTGCCAGTCGACGAGCTGGTATGCCCCGTTGCTGACCATGTTGCCCGGGCGCGTCCACGCGTCGCCGAACTTCGCGACGGCGTCCTTGCTCACCGGCACGAGCGGCGCCATCGCGGTCAGCTCGGGGAAGAACGCGACGGGCGCGTCGGTCGTCACCTCGAGCGTGTACGGATCGACGGCACGCACGCCGAGCGTCGACGGCGCGGCCTTGCCCGCGATGATGTCCTTCGAGTTCTTCACGAACTCGACGAGGATCGTGTATTTCGAGCCCGTCTTCGGATCGACGAGGCGCTGCCACGAGTAGACGAAATCGGCGGCCGTCACCGGCTGGCCGTTGCTCCACTTCGCGTCATGGCGAAGCTTGAAGATCCACGTCGTCGGCGTCTTGCGTTCCCACGACAGCGCGACACCCGGCACGACCTGGCCGGCTGCGTCGATGCGGGCCAGCCCTTCGAACAGGTCGAGGCCGATCGTGTTGCCGGTCCACGATTCGATGTGCGCGGGGTCGAGCGACTCGACTTCGGCAGGCACCTGGCGCGTCAGGTCCTGTTGAGGAGCGAGCGCGACGTTCGACGGAACGGTAACGGCGTGGGCGGCAGGCGTCAGGGCGAGCGCGGCCAGCACGGCCGACATGGCATGCAAGGATTTCATCGTGGCAGTCTTGAGAAGGGTTGTTCGGTGAGCGTCGCGCGGCGGATGCCGCGGATTACGCTTGGGACGCTGACGGGCGCAGCGATTGAGGAGGCCCGTGATTCTCGTATTGCATTTTAGTATTCCTTACGTTTCTTTCGACAGGTATTCCGTCTTCGAAACGAAGGAATACCTGTGCGTTAGAACAGCCTCGGTGTACCGACCCAGACCACCACCGACTCGATCTTCGCGGTGTTGACCCAGCTGTGCGGGACCGTCGACTGATAGTGCGAGCTGTCGCCGGCCTGCAGGACGAACGTCTTGCCTTCCAGCGTCAGCGACACTTCCCCTTCAATCACATACAGGAACTCCTCTCCTGCATGTGTCGTCACCTCCGACCGCTTCTGCCCCGGCGGCATCCTCACGAGGATCGCCTCCAGCTGGCGCCCTTCGGATACGTTCGTCAGCCTCGCGAACAGGTTCGCCGAATCGGCAAACCCGAAGAAGCGCAGCTGCTCGCCTCGGCAGACCGAGCGTTCCTCGCTCGGCGTATCCACAAAGTACTGCACCGTCACACCGAGCGCGTGCGCGATACCGGCCAACGATGTCAGCGACGGCGACGCGAGCCCGCGTTCGACTTGAGACAGAAACGGCTTCGAAATCCCCGCGGCAGTAGCGGTGTCGTCGAGCGTGCGCTTGAGTCGTTGGCGCAACGCGCGAATCTTGCTGCCCAGTGCGGCGGTAGCGTTTGCAGACCGCGAGTTTTCAGTGGGGGGAACCATAGCAGGCCGAAAAGTGATCGTCAAAAAATGTTTGATGGAAAATAACTAAGTTAGAACGATATAGCTTAGTCTTCGGGTTCGCACACGTCTTCGGTGTTGAGCCCGGTGCACTAAACGGGACACGAAGCGAGCGAAATGACGCGCTATCTTGCCAGACTCGCCGGCTTCACAGGCAAGCTGCAAGCGGCTCTCCGGGAATATTCGGAGGGCCGGCACGAAAGCTTACAAATAGATGATGAGACGAATGTTCCTGAAAGCTACTGCCACATTGGGAGTTTCCCTAAGTGGCAGGACCCTGACGCACCGGACCGGCACCCGCTACCATGCGCGCGCCGGTCGGGGCCCCTCCCCGCCGCACCCGGCGGAGTCAGACCCCGGCCCGGGCTAACCGCCCGACTGTTCCATCGCCAGCACCAAGCCTACCCGGCCCATTGTGCACCGGCGCCAGTTCGACCCCAAGACGACGCGCGATCCGTGCCGTCCGTTTCAAACGAGATTGATGATGCAACCACCTGTTTCACAAACCCGATCGTTCACGACGGTCTTCCTCATCGAAATGTGGGAGCGCTTCGGCTACTACGGCATGGCCGCGCTCCTGGTCCTCTTCATGGTCGACCGGCTCGGTTTCACCGACAGCCATGCGAACCTGACCTGGGGTGCGTTCACCGCACTCGTCTATGCGGCACCGTCGATCGGCGGCTGGATCGGCGACAAGGTGCTCGGCGCCCGTCGCACGATGATCATCGGCGCGTCCGTGCTGTGCGCCGGCTACCTGATGCTGTCGGTACCGAACGATCAGCTGACGTACATGTACGCATCGCTCGGCGTGATCGTCGTCGGCAACGGCCTGTTCAAGGCCAATGCGGCGAACCTCGTGCGCCGCATCTATGAAGGCGACGACGCACGCATCGACAGCGCGTTCACGATCTACTACATGGCGGTCAACATCGGCTCGACGGTGTCGATGCTCGCGACGCCGTGGATCAAGGATCACTGGGGCTGGCACGCCGCGTTCGCGGTCTGCTGCGGCGGCATGCTGCTCGCGATCCTCAACTTCATGCTGATGCATCGCACGCTCGCGCACGTCGGCTCGAAGCCGGACGACGAACCGATCCGCTGGAAGCGCCTCGGTGCGGTCGCGCTCGGCGGCGTCGGGCTCGCAATGATCACGCTGTACGTGCTGCAGCACAAGCAACTTGCGGTCGCCAGCGTGTGGACGGCAGCGTTCGCGATCCTCGCGATCTTCGCATACATGATCGCGAAGTCGGAGCGCTCGGAGCGCGCGGGCCTGATCGCGGCACTCGTGCTGATCGGCCAGGTGATCCTGTTCTTCATCTTCTACGTGCAGATGTCGACGTCGCTGACGCTGTTCGCGCTGCGCAACGTCGATCCGCGCTTCATGCTGTTCGGCACGACGCTGTTCACGTGGAGCGCCGCGCAGTTCCAGGCGCTGAACCCGATCTGGATCATGCTGCTGAGCCCGGTGCTCGTGTGGGTCTACAACGCCGTCGCGAAGGGCGGCCGTGACCTGCCGGTCGCCGCGAAGTATGCGCTCGGCTTCGGCGCAGTGGCCGCGGGCTACCTGGTGTTCACGATCAGCGGCCGCTACGCGGTCGACGGCCGCGTGTCGTCGTGGTTCATGGTGTGGGGCTACGGCCTCTACTCGCTCGGCGAACTGCTGGTGAGCGGCCTCGGCCTCGCGATGATCGCCCGCTACGTGCCGGCGCGCATGAGCGGCTTCATGATGGGTGCGTACTTTGTCGCGACCGGCGTGTCGCAGTATCTGGGCAGCGTCGTCGCGAACTTCGCGCAGATGCCGTCGCACGAACTGCCGGCCACCGAATCGCTGCCGCTCTACCTGTCGCTGTTCGAGAAGCTCGGCTGGCTCGCCGCGATCGGCATGCTGCTCGCGCTGCTGCTGCTGCCGCTGATGAACCGCCTGTCGCGCCAGCACCAGCGTTGTGCGGAAGAGCGCCGCGAAGAAGCGCTGCAGGCACAGGGCGTCGCCGCGGCCCAGTAAGGGCTATCCCTCGGCGTGCCGCGTGCACGCCACATTCTCCCGCCGGTCGCGCGATTGCGTCCTACACTGGTTGCAAGCAGTGCATCCGCCGAGATGCGCACTGGCGGGAGAAGACCATGAAAAGCAAGACCACGAGGCTCCTCAGGATCCTCTCGGACATCCGGTACGCGCAGCGATGCACTGCACTGCGCGCCGCCCGGGCGGCAGCCGAAGCCGACGCGGTACTCGCGGAACGCGACGATCCGGCGCCCGACGAACGCGACGACGCCGAATCCGACGACATCACCGCCGTTCCCCGCTCCCGTATCAGCTCACCTCACTGACGCCACGCGGCACGCTCCGTGCCGCACGCGCCGCCTCCCGCGCCGCTCATGCGGCCGCGCTGCGCCACCGCGCGATCCAGGTTCCCGAACCGGCCACGGCCATCATCAGCCCGAGCGCGCACGCGTCGGCCACGAGGCCCACGCCGACATGCCGCAGATCGCCGCTGCGCACGACCGGATGCAGCAGCGAATCGATGACGAGCGAAATCCCCGCGCCCGCGACGAAGCAGATCAGCCCGCGCTGGCCCACGGCCACGACGGGCCGCACGCCTTGCGCGATCCGCGCGATCCAGCCGAAGCGCACGCAATCGGCCATCAGCCACGCGATGGCCGCGAAGCTCACGACGCGCGGCAGCGCGAGATCGCGCTTGAACACGCCCTCCGGCAGCGGTAACCCCGAGAACAGCTTGTAGCTCGCGCAACCGAGCACGGCTGCGCACGCGACGCCCGTCGCGGCCGCACCCCAGCGCCCCAGCGCGATGCGCCGGTAGAACGGCTGGCAGCGCGCGAGCACGCCGGCGACGAACATCAGTTGCCACGCGAACGGATTGAAACTCCAGCGGAATCCTTCGGTGTCGAGCAGCTCGGGGCCGAGCCAGCCCGCCGCGATCCACGACGCGACGCTGAACGCGACGAGCAGCCACGGATGCCGGCGCGCGAACGGCACGAGCACCGGCGACGCGAGCGCGAACAGCACGTACATCGGCAGCACCGACGCGAGATAGGGCTGGCGCTGGAACGTCAGCAGCTCGGCTGCGCCCGTCAGCGGCGAGGCGAGCATCACGCTGACGTCGTCGAGCGCGAGGTTCGGCGCATCGATCCCGTAGTGGTCGAGCACGGCCGACACGACGAGCATCAGCGTCGAGGTCGCGAGAAACGCGCGGTAGATCTGCATCGCGCGGCGCACGAACCGCTTTTGCGCGGCGCGCGCGCCGTGCCGCTCGGCAATCGCGCCATAGGCGCTCGCGGTCGCGAAGCCGCCGAGAAAGACGAAGACCTCGGCCGCGTCGCACAGCGCGAACGCGTGCAGCGTGACGCGCGACAGCACGCTCGCGCCGATGTGGTCGACGACGATCATCAGCAGCACGATGCCGCGGAAGAAATCGACTTCGATCAGGCGGCCGCTGCGCGACGGCGGAAACGTGGCGGCAGGCGGCAGGCTCAACGACATGAGCGCACCTGCACGACGGCGGTGCAGCACGCACCGGTGAAGGGATCGGGAAGGAGAAGGCGAGCGCGATCAGCCGCGATACGCGTATGCCCGCATCGCGCCAACCCGGCCGGCCAGGCACGGAGATGACCGTTCATTGAAAGGCTGCATACGAAGGGAAGTCGGTGAGGCCAGTCTAATGGCCGATCAGGGGAGACCCTAAGTAACAAAGTGCAACCGAATCTTCTGTTCGATTACAGACGCGCGCCCGACGGGGCAAAGCAGGCAGCGTCGCCAGATTCGCGTCAGCGCGACGCCAGTGTGCGGTCAGCGTCGATGGGTTCGACCGCTGCGATGTAGATGTTTTCGATACACGACGCGGCACGCGGCACGCTGCATGCAGCCGCCGCATCGCGACCGGCGCTTATCCGCGGGGCAGACGCCGCATCAGCATCGCGCTGTGCCACGCGGTCAGCGCCACGGCGACCCAGATCGGCCCGTACGTCGCGAGCTTCGCGACGCTCAGCGTCTCGCCGAGCAGCAGCAGCGACACCGCGACGAGCAGCACGGGCTCGACGTAGCCGAGAATCCCGAACAGCGCCATCGGCAGCATCCGGCTCGCCTTCAGGTAGCTCGCGAGCGCGAGCGTGCTGAGCACGCCGAGCCCCGGCAGCAGCGCGGCCCACAACACCGGATGGTCGGCCACGCGCGTCGTGCTCGTCGCGACCATCGCGAACGCGATCGGGCACAGCAGCGCGATCTCGAGCGCGAACGCGGCGAGCGAATCGGCATTGATCCGGCGGCGCAGCACGAAATAAGGCGGATAACCGTGACCCATCCTGAAATAGGTTGACACTTTTTCGCCGAGGCGAGGAGGTGCCAGATGGAGCAAGGGATCAAGCGGACGCAGCGGGACTACAGCCTGGCTTTTAAGCTGTCGGTGGTGGTGCAAGT
>NZ_JAIZSA010000003.1:0-453471 GCF_020419825.1 Burkholderia sp. AU30198
TCGACTTGCACCACCACCGACAGCTTAAAAGCCAGGCTGTAGTCCCGCTGCGTCCGCTTGATCCCTTGCTCCATCTGGCACCTCCTCGCCTCGGCGAAAAAGTGTCAACCTATTTCAGGATGGGTCACGGCAAACAAAAAGGCCGCTCATCCGAGCGGCTTTTTTATCGGCGCGACAAAACGCCGCGGCGTTATGCCGCCTGCCGCTTGTCGCGTTCGATCAGCGCATACGCGCTGTGATTGTGGATCGACTCGAAGTTCTCGGCTTCGAGCACGTAGGCCATCACGCGCTCGTCCGCGTCGAGACGCTGCGCGACGTCGCGCACGAGATCCTCGACGAACTTCGGATTCTCATACGCACGCTCGGTGACGAACTTCTCGTCCGGACGCTTCAGCAGGCCCCACAGCTCGCACGATGCCTCTTCCTCCGCGATGCGGATCAGCGCCTCGACCGGCAGGTCGGCCGCGAGCTCCGCGTCGATCGTCACGTGCGAGCGCTGGTTGTGCGCGCCGTACTGCGAGATCTTCTTCGAGCACGGGCACAGGCTCGTCACCGGCACGAGCACCTTCAGGAACAGGCGCGTGTCGCCGTTGCGGCTTTCGCCCGCGAGCGTCACTTCATAGTCGAGCAGGCTCTGCACGCCCGACACCGGTGCCGTCTTGTTCACGAAGTACGGGAACGTGACTTCGATGCGACCAGCTTCGGCCTCAAGCTTTTCGAGCATCGATGCGAGCATCGCGCGGAAACGCTCGACCGTCAGCGGCGCGCGGTTCTCTTCGAGCAGCGCGACGAAGCGCGACATGTGCGTGCCCTTCTGGTCGGCCGGCAGACGGACGTCGAGGTTCCAGACACCGACGGTCGGCTGCACGTCGCCGCTTTCGGTACACACCGTCAACGGATGCCGGACCGCCTTCACGCCCACGCGCTGAATCGGAATCTGGCGGGTATCCACCGTGCTCTGCACGTCGGGCATCACGAAGGCGGGATTCATCTGGTTCATCTTGTTCAATCCTTGTAAGCCGCGCGTTCGACGACGCGCACGCCGCATCATGCGGCAGCCGGAAAAGCAACATGGGCCCGCAGGCCCATGTTTTCCGCATCAATGAAGACCGGTTGCGCCAGTCGCACCGGCACCGCCCGCGGGCGGCACCAGCTTATGCGACGCGCTTCGCCTGACCGGCGACGTCGGCCGCCGGATTCAGAAAGCGTTCGCGAATCGATTTCGCGATACCCGCGCCGTCGAGGCCGCATTGCGACAGCAGCTTCGCGGGGTCGCCGTGATCGATGAACAGGTCAGGGAGGCCCAATTGTAGTACGGGTCGGATAACCCCACTCTCCATCAGGGCTTCCACGCAGGCCGAGCCCGCGCCACCCATCACGCAACCTTCCTCGACCGTGACGAGGTAGTCGTGCGTCTCGGCGAGTTCACGCACGAGCGCCGCATCGACCGGCTTCACGAAGCGCATGTTCGCGACGGTTGCATCGAGCTCCTCGGCTGCGGCGAGCGACGGTGCGACCATCGTGCCGAACGCGAGGATCGCGACGCGCTTGCCTTCCGGCTGCGACGTCTGGCGACGCACTTCACCCTTGCCGAGCGGGATCTCGGTGAATTCCTTCACCGTCGCCACGCCCGTGCCCGCGCCGCGCGGATAGCGCACCGCGGTCGGGTTCGGCTGCTGCAGCGCCGTGTGCAGCATCTGGCGGCATTCGTTCTCGTCGGACGCAGCCATGATCGTCATGTTCGGGATGCAGCGCATGAACGCGAGATCGTACGCGCCCGCGTGCGTCGCACCGTCCGCGCCGACGAGGCCCGCACGGTCGATCGCGAACACGACCGGCAGGTTCTGCAGCGCGACGTCGTGGATCAGTTGGTCATAAGCACGCTGCAGGAACGTCGAGTAGATCGCGACGACCGGCTTGAGGCCTTCGGTTGCCATGCCGCCCGCGAACGTCACCGCGTGCTGCTCGGCGATGCCGACGTCATAGTAGCGATCCTTGAAGCGCTTCTCGAACTCGACCATGCCCGAGCCTTCGCGCATCGCGGGCGTGATGCCGACCACGCGTGAATCGCGCTCGGCTTCATCGCACAGCCATTCGCCGAACACCTGCGTGTACGTCTTCTTCGCGGGCGTGGTCGACGGCTTGATGCCTTCGGCCGGGTTGAACTTGCCGGGGCCGTGGTAAAGCACGGGATCGGCTTCGGCGAGCTTGTAGCCCTGGCCTTTCTTCGTCACCACATGCAGGAACTGCGGGCCGCGCAGTTCGCGGATGTTCTGCAGCGTCGGGATCAGCGAATCGAGATCGTGACCGTCGATCGGGCCGATGTAGTTGAAGCCGAACTCCTCGAACAGCGTGGCCGGCACGACCATGCCCTTCGCGTGCTCCTCGAGCTTGCGCGCGAGTTCGAGCACCGGCGGCGCCACACTCAGCACGCGCTCGACGCCCGCGCGCGCGGCCGCGTAGAAGCGGCCCGACATCAGGCGCGCGAGATGGCGATTCAGCGCGCCGACCGGCGGCGAGATCGACATGTCGTTGTCGTTCAGGATCACGAGCACTTTCGCATCTTCCGACACGCCCGCGTTGTTCATCGCCTCGAACGCCATGCCGGCCGTCATCGCGCCGTCGCCGATCACGGCGATCGAGAAGCGGTCGTCGCCGTTCAGCTGGCTGCCGATCGCCATGCCGAGCGCGGCCGAGATCGACGTGCTCGAGTGCGCGGTGCCGAACGTGTCGTATTCCGACTCCGAACGGCGCGGGAAACCCGAGATGCCGTCCTGCTGACGCAGCGAATGCATCTGGTCGCGGCGGCCCGTCAGGATCTTGTGCGGGTAGGTCTGGTGACCCACGTCCCAGACGATGCGATCGTTCGGCGTGTTGAACACGTAGTGCAACGCGATCGTCAGCTCGACCGTCCCGAGGTTGGACGACAAATGGCCGCCCGTCTTCGACACACTGTCGAGCACGAACGCGCGCAGTTCATCCGCGAGCGGTTGAAGTTGGCGACGATCGAGGCGGCGCAAATCCGCCGGGTCGTCGATGGTTTTCAGCAAGTCGTACATCGTCGTTCCATTGTAGGAAATCAAACGCGCCCGCATTCTGTTGCACGCACCGTAGCGTGTGCGCGGCGGCGGGCTTTCGCGTCAGCTGACCCGGTTCACTACCAGGTCGGCAAGTTCGGCGAGACGCTGTGCGCGTGCGCCGAACGGTTTCAGCGCGTCGTGCGCTTCGGTGCGCAGTTGCGCTGCGAGCTCGCGCGACGCCTCGAGGCCGAGGATCGATACATAGGTCGGCTTGTCGTTCGCTGCGTCCTTGCCGGCCGTCTTGCCGAGCGTCGCCGAATCGGTCGTGACGTCGAGAATATCGTCGACGACCTGGAAGGCCAGACCCACGGCCCCCGCGTACACGTCGAGCGCAGCCATCGTTTCCGCGGACGGCGTCTCGCCAGCCAGCGCGCCCATCCGCACGGCTGCGCGCAACAGTGCGCCCGTCTTCATCCGGTGCATCGTCTCGAGCTGCTCGCGCGTCAGCTTGAGGCCGACGCTCGCCAGGTCGATCGCCTGCCCGCCGGCCATGCCGATCGAGCCGCTCGCCAGCGCCAGTTCGCGCACGAGCGCAGCCTGCTGCACCGGCGACAGCGCCGCGGCATCGGTCAGCGCAACGAACGCCTGCGACTGCAGCGCGTCGCCGACGAGCAGTGCCGTCGGCTCGTCGTACTGCACGTGCACGGTCGGCTTGCCGCGGCGCAGCGCGTCGTCGTCCATGCACGGCATGTCGTCGTGCACGAGCGAGTAGACATGGATCATCTCCAGTGCTGCCGCCGCCGCATTGCGCGCCGCTTCCGTCGCGCCGGTGAGTTCGCCTGCTGCATGGCACAGCAGCGGGCGAACGCGTTTGCCGCCGCCGAGGACCGCATAGCGCATCGCCTCGTGAAGTTTCGCCGGCATCGCGGTTTCAGCGGGCAGATAGTGGCCGAGTGCGTCCTCGACGCGGTCAAGCACGGACCGCATCCATTGTTCGAATGTCATAGATCGTCGTCTTCGCCGTCCGTGGCGGCCGTTCCGGACGAAAGCGGCTTCAGCGTCGCGCCGTCGAGCACGCGAACCTGCTGCTCCACTTTCTCGAGCTGCTGTTGGCAAAACGCAACGAGGGTCGCACCGCGGCGATACGCCGCCAGTGAATCCTCGAGGCTCAGCGCGCCGCCTTCCATCCGGGTAACCAGCGTCTCGAGTTCCGCGAGCGCCATCTCGTAATTGTCCGGCAACGGTTCGGTGCCATTACCGGGCGGCGTGGCGCCAGGGGATGCGGTTTTCGCCATGGACGAGGGTGTCAAATTTCAAAACAAGTCGGACATTCTACGGCAAAAGAGAATTTTCCGACCTGCCGTCGTGCCCCCCCGGTACATATTCCGGCCCCATCTTCGACACACATTGTGCGCCGCCCGATTGTCGACCGACAAAAAATTGACACAAATCAGGCACTTATTCCTAGCCTTACGAGGCGAACCGGGTATAATTCCCCGTTTCCCTAAATCGATTTTTCGATGGTTGGGTTGTTCACTGCTTTCACGCTAACACCGGGAGTGGGAATGTCCAATCTGAGCGATGCGCTTCAGTTGAAGTCGGCTCACAGCCAGCTTCCAGTCACTGCATACTTCGATGAGGCGCTACTCGAGCGCGAGATCGAAACCCTCTTCAAGAAAGGACCTCGTTACGTCGGGCACGAGTTGATGGTGCCCGAGGCGGGGGATTATTTTGCGTTGCCGTCCGAGAAGGAAGGCCGCGTGCTGGTTCGCAACCAGGCGAACCAGATCGAACTGCTGTCGAACGTCTGCCGCCACCGGCAGGCCATCATGCTCAACGGGCGCGGCCACACGCAGAACATCGTGTGCCCGCTGCACCGCTGGACGTACGATCTGGAAGGCGAGTTGCTCGGCGCACCGCACTTTCCCGACAAGCCGTGCCTGAACCTCGGCAAGAGCCCGCTGCAGAACTGGCAGGGGCTGCTGTTCGAGGCCGAAGGCCGGCATGTCGCGCGCGACCTCGCCCACCTCGGCACGAAGCATCACTTCGACTTCTCCGAGTACCACTTCGATCACGTCGAAGTGCACGAGTGCGATTACAACTGGAAGACGTTCATCGAGGTCTACCTCGAGGATTACCACGTCGTCCCGTTCCATCCGGGCCTCGGCAGCTTCGTGTCGTGCGACGATCTCAAATGGGAGTTCGGCGACTGGTACAGCGTGCAGACGGTCGGCGTGCACAACGCCCTCGCGAAACCGGGCAGCGCGACTTACCAGAAATGGCACGAGCAGGTGCTGAAGTTCCGCAACGGCGTGCCGCCGGAGTTCGGCGCGATCTGGATGGTCTACTACCCAGGCCTGATGATCGAGTGGTATCCGCACGTGCTCGTCGTGTCGTGGCTGATTCCGCAAGGCCCGCAGAAGACGACCAACATCGTCGAGTTCTATTACCCCGAGGAAATCGCGCTGTTCGAACGCGAATTCGTCGAGGCCGAGCGCGCCGCCTATATGGAAACGGCCGTCGAGGACGACGAGATCGCGATGCGGATGGACGCAGGCCGCCGTGCGCTGATGGCACGCGGCGAGTCGCAGGTCGGCCCGTACCAGAGCCCGATGGAAGACGGCATGCAGCACTTCCACGAGTTCCTGCGCCGCCATCTCGGCGACATCTGACGGCAGGTGCGGCGCTTTGACGCCGCCCGGCATCCGGCAGACGAAAAGACGGGCTTCGGCCCGTCTTTTTTTGTTTAGACTTGGAATGTCAGGCCATTCGCACTCCAGGGAGCCGTCATGCCACACACCCACTACACCACACTCATCTCCGCCGCCAATCTCGCCGAGCGCCTGGCGGCGGCGCCCGGCAGCGTCGCGCTGTTCGACTGCCGCTTCGATCTCGTCGATCCCGCTGCCGGCGAAGCCGCGTATGCAACCGGCCATCTCCCCGGCGCCCAGTACCTCCATCTCGACCGCGATCTGTCGGGCCGCAAGACGGGCACCAACGGCCGCCACCCGCTGCCGACCCGCGACGCACTCGCCACGCTGCTCGCGAGCCGCGGCCTCAAGCAGGGCCAGCAGGTCGTCGCGTACGACGCACAAGGCGGCGCCTATGCGGCGCGCCTGTGGTGGCTGCTGCGCTGGCTCGGCCACGATTCGGTCGCCGTGCTCGACGGCGGCCTGCAGGCCTGGGAAGCAGCCGGCCAGCCGCTGACGGCCGACGTACCCCACCCGGCCGCCGGCGATTTCCGCGCGGCTGCACCGCTCGAATCGACGGTCGACGCGGCCGCCGTGCTCGCCAACGTGAACGCACCCACGCGCATCGTGATCGATGCGCGCGCACCCGACCGCTATCGCGGCGAAAACGAAACGATCGATCGTGTAGGCGGCCACATCCCGGGCGCACGCAACCGCTTCTTCAAGGACAACCTCACCGCCGACGGCCGCTTCAAGACCGGCCATGAACTGCGCGAAGCGTTTTCCACCGTGCTGGCCGGCACCGAACCGAATCGCGTGATCCTGCAATGCGGCTCCGGCGTCACCGCATGCCACAATGCGCTTGCACTGGAGGTTGCGGGCCTGCACGGCGCGTCGCTGTATCCGGGCTCGTGGAGCGAATGGAGCGCCGACCCGTCGCGGCCGATCGCAACCGGCCCGACACCGTAAGCACAGGCGCGGCGCAGGCGCAACGAAGCGGCGGCATGTGCCGCCGCTTGCCGTTTACATCACGCCATACTTGCGGAGCCACGCGATCGCACGCTTCCAGCTCTCCTCCGCATCGGCCTTCACATAGCTCGGCCGGTAATCGGCAAAAAACGCGTGACCGGCATCCGGATACACGACGATCTCCGATTCGCGCGCGAGCTTCGAATCGCTCGTCTGGATCGCCTTGCGCATGTCGGCGAGCGACGCCTGCGTGATGTTCGTGTCCTTCTCGCCATACAGCCCGAGCACCGGCACCTTCAGCAACGATGCATGATCGACCGGGTTGAACGGCGTCATCTCGTCGGTCTTGCCGTCGACGAACCCGTACCACGCAACGGCTGCCCGCACGTGCGGGTTGTGCTCCGCATACAGCCAGCTCTGACGGCCACCCCAGCAGAACCCGACCACGCCGAGACGCGACAGGTCGCCGCCGTTCTTGCCGGCCCACGCGACGGTCGCATCGAGATCCTCGGTCACCTGTCGGTCCGGCACCTTGCTGATGATGTGCTCGTCGAGCTCCTTGATCGTCGGATACTTCGCCGCATTGCCCTGCCGCGCGAACAGGTCGGGGGCGATCGCGAGATAGCCGAGCTTCGCGAAGCGGCGGCAGACATCGGCGATGTGCGCGTGCACGCCGAAGATCTCGTGGATCACGATGACGACCGGCAGGTTCGTCTTGTCCTTCGGTTGCGCACGATACGCAGGCACGCTCGAGTCACCCGAGCGGATCTCGACGGTGTCGACGTCCAGCCCTTCGCTGTCGGTCGTGACCGTCTGCGCCGACACGGGCAGTACGGCCGCCGCGAAGGCCCCGCCCAGCGCGGCCTGCATGAACTTGCGGCGCGAGAACGGAACGTGGGGAACCAGGCTGTCGACTTCGGGTTTCAACATGAATGCACTCCTCGATTGGGCGCCGCCGTCACGATCACGGACACGGCATGACGGGGCATCGCGCCGGCGCGCGGCGCGGATGTCGCGGCGATTGGCACACCGCCGCAAACGGAAACCCGGACAAGATGCCCAATAATCCGTTGTCGCGTCAACTGTCGGATATGTAAGACTCGATTACGACGCGTCGATTCGACACGTCGATCATCACGCGGAAACCCGCATGCGGCCCGTCGAATCGCGATGCAACAAGCCGCATGTCGATCGCCGTTGGGCGATCGGATGCTGGCGAACTGAAACGAAAAACACGCGGGCGATATAGTCCCTCAAACGCAGGCCCGGCGGCCCGCAAAAGACAACGGGCGGGGATCGCGCACGACGTGCGCAGTCCCCGCCCGCTCCCCGCGTGAATGCGCGCTCAGTGCAGCTTGACGCGCGGCAGCGTCGTGCGCCGCAGCCAGTGCGCGACCGTGTCGAGCATCATCCTCGGATAGCCGTGCAGCGCGGCGATGTGCATCCGGTACAGCGACATGTACATGAAGCGTGCGAACAGCCCTTCGATCAGCATGTTGCCGCCGATCAGCCCGCCCATCAGGTTGCCGACCGCGCTGAAATGGCCGAGCGACACGAGCGAGCCCAGGTCGCGATACGTGAATTCGGGCAACGGGCGCCCGTCGAGCCGGCAGCCGATTGCCTTCAGCAGGAAGTTCGCCTGCTGGTGCGCAGCCTGCGCGCGCGGCGGCACGTTGCGTTCGTTGCCGGGCCATGCGCATGCCGCACAATCGCCGAGAGCGAACACGTTGTCGTCGGTAAAGGTCTGCAGCGTGCGGCGCACGTCGAGCTGGCCGAGCTTGTTGACCTGGAGGCCATCGAGATTGGCGAGCACGGACGGCGCCTTGATGCCTGCGGCCCAGACCGTCAGGTCGGCACGCACCGTCTTGCCGCTCGCCGTATGGATGGCCCCGGGCGCCACCTCGGTCACGCGCTCGGCGAGCATCAGCCGCACGCCGATCTTTTCGAGCAGTTCGGCCGTCGCCGACGACACGCGCTCCGGCAACGCCGGGAGGATCCGCGGCCCCGATTCGATCAGCACGATGCCGACGTCGTGCCGCGGGTCGAGCTTGTGCAGCCCGTAAGCCGACAACACCTGCGCGGTGTTGCGCAGTTCGGCGGACAGCTCGACGCCGGTCGCGCCGCCACCGACGATCGCGACCTGGATGCGCGGCTCGGCCGCCCCGCCCGGCGCGGTCGGCGCCGGCGCCTGGTGCTCGGCACGCATGCACGCGGCGATCAGCCGCTTGCGGAAGCGCTCGGCCTCGCCAACGGTATCGAGCGCGATCGCGTTTTCCGATGCACCCTGCACGCCGAAAAAGTGAGTCGTGCTGCCGATCGCGATCACGAGCGTGTCGTATTCCAGCTCGCGCGCCGGCAGCAGTTCCTCGCCGTCGCTGTCGTTGACCGGCGAGAGCGTGATGCGCTTCGCCGCGCGGTCGAGCCCGGTCAGCCCGCCCTGCTGGAACTCGAAGCCATGCCAGCGCGCCTGCGCCGCATATTCGAGCTCCTGCGTGAACGGATCCATGCTGCCGGCCGCGACCTCGTGCAGCAGCGGTTTCCAGATGTGGGTCGGATTGCGGTCGACGAGCGTGACAAGCGCACGCGCGGAACGATTGCCGCGCGCGCCGTAACGGTCGCCGAGCCGCGTCGCCAGTTCCAGGCCGCCCGCGCCTCCGCCTACGATGATGATCCGATGCATCTGTTCCCCCTTTGCGATTCGAAACTGCTGCCGCCGGACAGTGCGAACGCGATGCATTCGCGCCACCCGGTGGATTAACCGGTTCGGACATCATCGATGTGCAGTTCGAAGCACTTCGATGTTTCCAACCCCGGAACGCGGGGCGCGCCGCCCCCGCATCAATGACATGCATTGTCCGGGAGCTTGCGCGTTGACCACAAGCAAACCATCTCGATATTCAGCATCCCTGCAACAATATGCCGCAGGAATCGGGAACCGCGCGGCGGTGCGTCAGTGTGCCTCTTCCCAGTTCGCGCCGGCACCCACTTCGGCGACGAGCGGTACCTTCAGCTTCGCCACGCCGCACATCATTTCCGGCAGTTTCTCGCGCACCAGCGACAGTTCGCCGTCGGGTACCTCGAGCACCAGTTCATCGTGCACCTGCATGATCATCCGCGACGCAAGCTTGTCGCGGGTGAGCCAGTCGTCCACCGCGATCATCGACAGCTTGATCAGGTCGGCCGCGGTGCCCTGCATCGGCGCATTGATTGCCGCGCGCTCGGCCGCCTGGCGGCGCGGGCCGTTGCCGCCGTTGATCTCGGGCAGCCACAGGCGGCGACCGAAAACGGTTTCGACGTAGCCCTTCTCCTTCGCGATCGCGCGCGTGTCTTCCATGTACTGCGCGACGCCCGGATAGCGGGCGAAATAGCGGTCGATATAGAGCTTCGCCGCGTCGCGCGTAATGCCGAGGTTCGACGCGAGCCCGAACGCGCTCATCCCGTAGATGAGCCCGAAGTTGATCACCTTCGCAATCCGGCGCTGGTCGGAATTGACCTCCAGCGGCGTCACGCCGAACACTTCGGCGGCCGTCGCGCGGTGGATGTCCTCACCCTGCGCGAACGCGCGCAGCAGCGACGCGTCGCCCGAGATGTGCGCCATGATCCGCAGTTCGATCTGCGAATAGTCGGCAGACACGATCTTGTGGCCCGGCGACGCGATGAATGCCTCGCGGATCCGCCGGCCTTCGGCCGTGCGCACCGGAATGTTCTGAAGATTCGGATCGTTCGACGCAAGGCGGCCCGTGACCGCGACAGCCTGCGCGTAGTTCGTGTGCACGCGGCCCGTCGAAGGGTTCACCATGCGCGGCAGCTTGTCGGTATAGGTCGACTTCAGCTTCGACAGCCCGCGATGTTCGAGCAGCAGCTTCGGCAGCGGGTAGTCCTCGGCCAGCTTCTGCAGTACCTCTTCGTCGGTCGACGGCGCGCCGCTCGGTGTCTTCTTCACGACCGGCAACTGCAGCTTCTCGAAGAAGATCTGCCCGATCTGCTTCGGCGAGCCGAGATTGAATTCGCCGCCCGCCAGTTCGTATGCCTGCGCTTCGAGCTCGATCAGGCGCGTCGCGATTTCGGTGCTCTGCGCCTGCAGGCGCGCATCGTCGATCAGCACGCCCGTGCGTTCCATCTTGCGCAGCACGAGCGACACGGGCATCTCGATCTCGCGATACACGCGCAGGAGGCCTGGTTCGCGTGCAACCTGCGGATACAGCGCGTGATGCAGCTGCAGCGTGATGTCCGCATCTTCGGCCGCGTATTCGGCGGCCTGCGTGAGCGCCACCTCGTCGAAACCGATCTGCTTCGCGCCTTTGCCGGCCACGTCTTCATACTTGATCGTCTTGACGCCCAGATGACGGAGCGCCAGGCTGTCCATGTCGTGCGTGCGGTGCGATTCGACCACGTACGATTCGAGCAGCGTGTCGTGCTCGATGCCGTTCAGCGCGATGTCGTAGTTCGCGAGCACCTGCGCGTCGTACTTCAGGTGCTGGCCGACCTTCTTGCGATCGGCCGATTCGAGCCACGGCTTCAGGCGCGCGAGCACTTCGTCGAGCGGAAGCTGGTCGGGCATGTCGGGGCCGCGGTGCCCGACCGGCAGGTAGGCCGCCTTGCCCGGCTCGACCGAGAATGACAGGCCGACGAGCCGCGCGAGCATCGGGTCGAGCGAGGTCGTCTCGGTGTCGAACGCGGTCAGCGCGGCCGCGTCGATCTTCGCGAACCACGCGTCGAACTGCTCCCAGGTCTGGATCGTGTCGTATTCGCGGACGATGTCGGCCGCCACCACCGGTGCCGGCTCGCCTTCCGGCGCATCGGCGCCGCCACCTTCCGCCGGCGCGCTGTCGACTTCGCGCAGCCAGGTCTTGAAGCCGTAGCGCGCGAAGATGTCGCGCATCAGGTCGCGCGCTTCGCCGTCGGTCTTCAACGACGCCTCGATCGATTCGAGATGCGGCGCGAGATCGCAGGCCGTCTCGACGGTCACGAGCGTGCGGCCGAGCGGCAGGAAGTCGAGCGCGCGGCGCAGGTTGTCGCCGACCACGCCCTTGATGTCGCCCGCATGCTCGATCACGCCGTCGAGGCTGTCGTACTGCGCCAGCCATTTCACGGCCGTCTTCGGCCCGCACTTCTCGACGCCCGGCACGTTGTCGACGGTGTCGCCGATCAGTGCGAGGTAGTCGATGATGCGCTCGGGCGGCACGCCGAACTTCGCGATCACGCCGTCGCGGTCGAGCGTCTCGTTGGTCATCGTGTTGACGAGCGTGACGTGGTCGGTGACGAGCTGCGCGAGATCCTTGTCGCCGGTCGACACGACCACGTTCATCCCGTGCCGCTCGGCTTCGCGCGCGAGCGTGCCGATCACGTCGTCGGCCTCGACGCCTTCGACCATCAGCAGCGGCCAGCCGAGCGCGCGCACCGCGCCGTGGATCGGTTCGACCTGCAAGGCGAGGTCGGGCGGCATCGACGGACGGTTTGCCTTATAGTCGGCATAAAGGTCGTCACGGAACGTCTTGCCCTTTGCATCGAACACGCAAGCGCTATACTCTGCACTGACTTCCTTGCGCATACGGCGCAGCATGTTGATGATTCCGTAGAGCGCTCCGGTCGGCTCCCCGCCAGGGCCACGCAAATCAGGCATCGCATGGTAAGCCCGATACAGATAGCTCGAACCGTCAACCAATAGCAGGGTCTTACCTTCCAGATTTCGTTCTTCAGGCATTATGAACAAGAGAAAAGTGATTCCGAGTCTGCGTTCGCTCGCAGATCAAGAACGCGCGACGGCCAAGAAGGCGCGCGCATCGTGGCAGATGTTCACGATTATGGCAGAGTTTATCGAGGCGACCGAGTACCTGTCGGAGATCCGCCCGGCTGTCAGCATCTACGGTTCTGCCCGTCTCAAGCCCGATACACCGCACTACAAGCTCGCCGCGCAGATCGCGCGCAAGCTGTCCGATGCCGGCTTCGCCGTGATCTCCGGCGGCGGCCCCGGCATCATGGAAGCCGCGAACAAGGGCGCGCACGCCGGCAAGGCGCCGTCGGTCGGCCTGAACATCGAGCTGCCGCACGAGCAGGCCGGCAACCACTACCAGGACATCTCGCTGCGCTTCCGCCACTTCTTCACGCGCAAGGTCACGTTCGTGAAGAACTCCGATGCGGTGATCGTGATGCCGGGCGGCTTCGGCACGCTCGACGAACTGTCCGAAGTGCTCACGCTGATCCAGACGAAGAAGTCGCGCCTCGTGCCGATCATCCTCGTCGGCAGCGAGTTCTGGAAGGGGCTGCTGCAGTGGTTCCGCGATCAGCTGATCCCGATGGGCCTCATCAATCCGGAAGACATGGATCTGATGCAGGTGATCGACGATCCCGACCAGGTGCTCGACGCGGTGCTCGCGTTCTACGAGGACAGCGGCGAGGAAGAAGGTTCGGACGACGACGGCCATCCGCCGCGCCCCGAAGAGGACCGGATGTTCTATCTGTAATCCATCCGTGGCGACCGCCGGCCCGACGGCCGGCGTACCGCTCCCCGCGCGGCAGGCATGGCGATCCCGCCATCTGCCGCGTGTCACTTTGTAACGCGCCGTTAATCGCGCTTCGCGGCCGCACGCCGCCGAATGTCAAATCCGCCCAGCCGGTGCTGTGCGACGCGCGCGCAATCATCCGTACATGCGGGCCGCCATTGTCAAATGACGCGGCCCGACACCCGTACCCCGCGCCTGCAGGCCGCCAATCCGCCGTAACAAACCCGCCTCGCATTTTCCGCCGCGCGCCAGCACACTGCATGTGTCGGTGCGGCGTTCCCCCCGGTGGAACGGTCCCCCTCGCTTCCATCGCGTCGCGCCGGCCTTTTACAACGACATCACGGAAAAGAACATGCAACGCTCGCTGATCGCCCTTGCCTTCGCCGGCCTCGGCCTTTCGCTGTCCGGCCTCGCCCACGCCGTCAACGTCGACGTCAACATCGGCACGCCCGCACCGGTCGTCGTCGCGCCTGCGCCCGTCATGGTCGCCCCGGCGCCCGCCGTGATCGTCGGCTGGCATGGCGACCGTTACTACGACGGCCACCGCTACTGGGAACGCCGCGAGTGGGAAGACCACCAGCGCTATCGCGGTCACGACGATCGCGGCTATCACTGCCCGCCGGGACACGCGAAGAAGGGTGAGTGCTGAGCGACACAGCACAGCCGCTCGACGCATCCAAGGCCGCCCGTGCGCTTCGGCGCCGGGCGGCCTTTTGATTGTCGAGCACCGAGCGCATGCATCGACATGCCTGACGACCCGCGGAATCGCTCGGTACCGGATGGTAGTATTGCCCTTGTCCGAGGCCATTTCCGCCACTCATGCCGCTCATCCGAATCTGGGTTGTCGACCAGGCCCTTGCATCCGGCGTCGCCGCGCCGACCGACATGCTCACGGCGGCCAACCATCTCGCCTCGACGACTTCGCAGGGCCGCACGAGCGCACCGTTTCGCTGGCGCGTCGAATCGATCGGCGGGCGGCCGGTGCGCGCGACCTCCGGCCAGATCATCCCGGTCGATGGCGCGATCGACGGCAGCAGTCCCGCCGACGCGATCTGGCTGACCAGCCCGTTCGTCGCGGATCTCGAGCGGCTGCTCGATCGGCCCGCAGCGCTCGCGCCACTGTTCGACGCGCTGCGCCGGCAACACGCGCGCGGCACGCTGATCGCGACGTACTGCACCGGCACGTTCCTGCTCGCAGAGGCCGGCTTGCTCGACGGCCGTCTTGCCACGACGCACTGGTCGAAAGCATCGAGCTTCCGCGCACGCTATCCGGACGTCGCACTGCGTGCGTCGGACATCCTGACCGAGCAGGACGGCATACTGTGCGGCGGCGCCGTCACCTCGTACCAGAATCTCGCGCTGCGAGTCATCGACAAACTGGCGAATGCGCGCCTTGCCGCGTCGGTCGCCAGGCTCATGCTGATCGACATGAACCGCGTCTCGCAGGATTCGTTCATCGACCTCGACCGCATGGGCCATCGCGGGCACGACGATGCAACCATCGCGCGCGCCCAACGCTGGATGGAAAAGCACCTGCGGGAACCCTTCAGCCTCGCCCGGCTGAGCGATCACGTCGCGATGAGCGAACGCACGCTCCATCGCCGCTTCAGGGACGCCGTGGGCGCGCCGCCGCTCAGGTATCTGCAGACACTCAGGATCGAAGTCGCGAAGCGGCTGCTCGCGGAAACGAAGCTCGCGATCGACACCGTCTGCGAGCGCGTCGGCTACGCGGACATCAGCGGCTTTCGGCAATTGTTCAAGCGCGAGACCGGCATCTCCCCCGGCGAATATCGCCGTCGTTTCACGCCCTGACCGCGCGCAACAGGCATCGGACGCGATGTCGGCATTGGCATCGTCGAATGGCAGTTTCGCCACTCTGCGCGCCAGCATGAGGTTCGTACACTGGATTCACGTCGCCCCGCCTCGGAGCGACACCCTCTCCACCGAACCAGGACACCATCATGCCGATGATCGACGTATACATTCCCGAAGGTGCGCTCGCACCGCATGCCGAAGCACAGCTGATGGAAGAACTGACGGACACGCTGATCCGCCACGAGGGACTCGATCCCGACAATCCGCGCGTGCGCGACGTGACCTGGATCTTCGTCCATCGGCCGGCGGCCGTGTATCGCGCCGGGGCTGTCGCGCCTGCGCCGATCTACCGGATCGTGCCGACCGTGCCGGAAGGCCAGTACACGGACGCCGCGCGTGCCGGGCTGATTGCGGACGTGACCGCCGCCGTGGCTCGCGCGGAAGGCGTGCCGGTCGACGCCATTGCGACGCGCGTGTGGGTCTTTCCATCGGAAATCGACGACGGCCGCTGGGGCAGCCGCGGCGTCGTGCGCCGCCTGCCGGACATCATGGACTATTTCGGCGGCGCGCCGATGCGGGCGCTCGGGGAACAGCGGCTGGCGGTCAAGCGGCGCACGGATGCGATCACGATGCTCGAAGCCGCGCTCGCCGCGATGCGCGAGACGCATCAAGGCCCGTCGCACGTTCGCATCGCCGAACCCGCGTATTGATGCTCGGCGAGCGCGTGCCGGCTCCCGGCACCCGAACCCGGCGTCATGCAATGCAGGCATCTGCAGCGCGCACAACCGCGCGGCGCCCTTGCCCGGCCGGCCGCCCGGGTTCGCGTTGTACGTGACGACGTCGCACGTCCCGACGAACGCGCCGATCGTGGCCGTGACGGCTGTCATTGCCTGCCGGGACGCCTGAAGAAACGCGCGCGGAGCAACGACGCGCAGCCGCCCGGTGGCGCGTCCGCGATCAGGCGCGCGTCATGCCGGCGCGTCCGCAAACGAAAGCGGTGCCAGATCCGGATGCGCGCCAAGCCGGGCAGCGAGGAAATCCATCAGCAAACGGCTCCTCCGCGGCAGGTGCATGCGCTGCGGCATGCACAGGTGCAGGCCGTAACGGCAGGTCACGTGCCGGGTCAGCAGCGGCACGAGACGCCCCTCGCGAATGTGCGCGTGGACCGAATAGCCGAAGAACTGACCGATCGCGGCGCCGCTCAGCACCGTGTCGAGTTCGGCATCGATGTCGTTGGTCGCGATGAACGGGTCGATCTGCCGTGCATCGACACGACCATCAACCAGGAATTCCCACGGAAACGGCTTGCCCGTGCGCGGATACAGGAACGCGGTGCAACGATGATCGCGCAGCGCGTCGATCGTCTGCGGCTCGCCGTGGCGACGCAGATACGCAGGCGCCGCGCAGACGATCAATTGCAGATCGGCGATGCGCCGTGCAACGAGCCCGCTATCGGGCAGATTGCCGGTCCGCACCGCGATGTCGATCCGCTGTTCGACGATGTCGGCCATGTCGTCGCTGACGATCAGTTCGGCCGTGACACCCGGCTGACGGTCGCAGAATTCGCCGAGCAGCGGCGCGAGAAAGCGCCGGGCCAGCGAATACGGCGCCGCAACACGAATCGTGCCGGTCGCGTGCGCCTGATCGTCGTCGAGCATGCGCAGCGCGCTCTCCAGTTCCCCGACAGCACCGCGACACTGTGCAAGCAGACGTTCGCCTTCGAGCGTCAGCACGATCCCGCGTGTCGAGCGCTGGAGCAACCGCACGTTCAACAGCGTTTCCAGTGCAGCGACCTGCTTGCTGGCCGCTTGCGGCGTCATGCCCATCTCGCGGGCGCCCGCGCTGATGCCGCCCGCGGCCGCGATACGGACGAATACCGTCAGCGCCTTCAACCGATCCATTCGCAACTCCCGTCAAGCCCGGAACGCCCGGGCAATCATCCACGGCATCGCAACGCCTGTCCGACCGGTTGAATCGGTTTCAACCGGTCGGATGCTATTCGCGCGGCACCCGGCTTCGCACAATGGCGCTGTCTTCGATACCCGGGCCGAAACGGCCTGCCGCCATGAACACACTTTCATTTTCAGCCGTTTCGCGAGCCGCCGTCGCGGCCGCATTGATCGTCGCTGGTTCGCCGCGAGTGACGGCACAGGAAACGGACGCGGGCAGCCGCGTGGCCGAAACGGTGCTGCTGCAAACCACGCGCGCGTGGGACGGTTCGCGGTATCGGGCCTATCCGTCAGGACAACCGGAGATCACGGTCGTACGCTACACGATTCCGCCGCACGCGGTATTGCCGTGGCATACACATCCGTCGATCAACATCGGCTACGTGCTGTCGGGCCACCTCACCGCCGTGCGCCGCAGCGACGGCAAGCGGCTGGCGCTCGGCCCCGGCGACGTGGTGCCGGAAATGGTCGACGGCGCCCATCGCGGCGAGACCGGCGACGAGCGCGCCGAACTGATCGTGTTCTACGCCGGTACGCCTGGCGCGCCCCTGACGGTGCCCGACCGCCAGGACTAAGCACCTCGACCCTGCGCCGGCCAGCCGGCCGGCTCGTTTCCCTTCACCTGGAGCAACTCGTCATGTCCGATTCACGGAGCCTGTCAATCTCTTCCGCCGCGACGCGGCCCCGGCTCGACGGACGCGTCGCGCTCGTCACCGGCGGCGGCACCGGCATCGGCCGGGCGGCCGCGCTCGCATTCGCGCGTGAAGGCGCCCGCGTCGTCGTTGCCGGACGGCGCGCGGCGCCGCTCGACGAGACCGTCCGCGCGATTACCGAGCGCGGCGGCGAAGCCTTCGCGATAACCATCGACGTCGCCTCCGCCGATGGCGTGCGCGCGCTCGTCGACACAACGATCGGACGCTACGGCGCATTGCATGCGGCATTCAACAATGCGGGTACGGAAGGCACGTTCGCGCCGATCGTGGAACAGACCGAGGCCGACTTCGACACGGTGATCGCCACCAATCTCAAGGGTACGTGGCTGTCGATCAAGTACGAAATGGAGGCGATGCTCGCGCACGGCGGCGGTGCGATCGTCAATACGTCGTCGTGGCTCGCGAAAGGCGCGCTTGCCGGCTCATCGACCTATTCGGCCAGCAAGGGCGCGCTCGATGCGCTGGTTCGCGCGGTCGCGCTCGAAGGCGGCCCGCACGGCATCCGGATCAACAACGTGAACCCCGGCATCATCGATACGCCGATGGCGCGCCGTTTCGGCGACGACGAGATGTTCCGCCCGTTCGCCGCATTCACGCCCGCCCGGCGGATCGGCACGCCCGAAGACGTGGCCGACGCGGTCGTCTGGCTTTGCAGCGACGAAGCGCGCTTCGTGACGGGCGAATCGCTCCTGGTCGACGGCGGCTACACGATCGGCGGCATGCGCTGACCGGCGCTGCCACGGAGGAAGAACCGATGGAATACGTGAGACTGGGAAGGTCCGGGCTGAAGGTATCGAAGCTGTGCCTGGGCTGCATGACCTACGGCGATCCGTCATGGCGCCCCTGGGTCGCGACCGAGGAGGCAGCCCGCCCTTTCATCCGCACGGCACTCGATGCGGGGGTGAATTTCTTCGACACGGCCGACATCTACTCGGGCGGCGAGAGCGAGCGCATTCTCGGGCGCGCGCTGCGCGATTTCGCGACGCGCGACGACGTGGTGATTGCAACCAAGGCGTTCTTTCCAACCGGCGACGGGCCGAATGCGCGCGGGCTGTCGCGCAAGCATCTGCTCACCAGCATCGATGCGTCGCTGCAGCGCCTCGGGACGGATTACGTCGATCTCTACGTGATCCACCGGTTCGATCCGGACACGCCGATCGAAGAAACGCTCGATGCGCTCGATACCCTCGTGAGGAGCGGCAAGGTCCGCTACCTCGGCGCGTCGTCGATGCATGCGTGGCAATTCATGAAGATGCTCGCGTTTCAGCGGCATCACGGACTCGCCCGATTCGTGTCGATGCAGAGCCAGTACAGCCTGATCTGCCGCGACGACGAGCGCGACATGCTGCCGCTTTGCGTGGAAGAAGGGATTGCCTACACTCCGTGGTCCCCGCTCGGCCGCGGGCTGCTGGCCGGCTCGCGTGATGCGTCGACGACGCGGGCCGCAACCGACCAGCAGATGGTGTCCTGGTACGACGGGCGCGACGCGGTCGCGGCGACCGTCGATGCGGTCAGGCAGGTGGCGCAGGCGCGCGGGGTGGCGCCTGCGCGGATCGCGCTGGCATGGGTGCTGAACCGGCCAGGCATCACCGCGCCGATCGTCGGGTTGTCGAAGCCGCACCACTTGGGCGATGCGCTCGCGGCGCTCGATCTGACGCTCGACGATGCTGAAAACGCGTTGCTCGAGGTCGCGTTCAATCGAACGGTTGAACCGGTGCAGTGGTAACGGCGATGCGGGGAACTGGCCCGGTTGAAGGCATGCGCTGCGCGAAGACAACGGAACGTGCAGCCCGCGCCACTGGAGCACATGCAGTTCAACGCACCCAGCTGATGCCGCCGACGGCGACGCAGACGAATACCGTCACCGCCTTCAATCGATCCTCCGTGCCGGACACGCCTTCATGGCGCCGCTCAGAACGGAGACCGTAGCGATCACAATGACGAGAAAAATGCGGTGGCTGATGAACGATGAAATCTCGAGGCGACAGGTGTCTCGATCGGGTTTGCGCAGTAGAGGTCGCTCCCTCGCGCCATTGACGCGCTCCCTTCTCTGTCGCTATCCAACCCGCGGACGAGGCGCACCCAAGGGTGGGCACGCCTGTTTCATCACTTACACCAACACGGTCGGGCAGTAGGGCCGACCACCGCGACCGGTTTGCAAGGATTGGACGGGCCGATTACCGCGACCGGTTTGCAAGGCGGCTTGGATGGGCCGATCACCGCTTGGGCCATTGCCGACAGAGATGCGGTGAGCATCAGGGAAGCCAGCAGGATTTTGATTTTCATCGGGTATGTCTGCTCTCAATATGATAGGTATCAATTGGATCGACTATTCGCCGTTCCTTCGTGCGGGCGTCGGATAACGCCACGCAGGAAAGCATATTCCCGATGACAAGGACAACCTATAGGACAACTTCCAAATTGGAGAAAATGGTCACGTGCTAGTACGAAGGCCGTGATGCGGCCACGACGAGTGCCCAGGCGACCAGACGGGTGACACGGCGCGGGGTGACACAGGCTCGCGCCTGCCGCCGTGAAGCCGGCAGGACATCAAAATCCCCGCAAGCCGTGCGCGTTACTGGAACGCCACTTCCGCAAAACTCCGCAGCTTCCGGCTATGGAGCTTGTCGAGCCCGTTCGTGCGCAGGATCTCCATCGCTTTCACGCCGATCTGCAGATGCTGGTCGACCTGCCCGCGATAGAACGTGTCGGCCATGCCCGGCAACTTGAGCTCGCCGTGCAGCGGCTTGTCCGATACGCACAGCAGCGTGCCGTACGGCACGCGGAAGCGGAAGCCATTCGCGGCGATCGTCGCGCTTTCCATGTCGAGCGCAACCGCACGGCTTTGCGACAGCCGCTGCACCGGTTCGCGATGGTCGCGCAACTCCCAGTTGCGGTTGTCGACGCTCGCGACCGTACCCGTGCGCATCACGCGCTTCAGTTCAGCCCCCTCCAGCCGGGTCACGTCGGCCACCCCGCGTTCGAGCGCGAGCTGCACTTCGGCGAGCGCCGGAATCGGCACCCACAGCGGCAGATCGGCATCGAGCACGTGATCCTCGCGCACGTAGCCGTGTGCGAGCACGTAGTCGCCGAGACGCTGCGTGTTGCGCAGACCCGCGCAGTGACCGAGCATCACCCACGCGTGCGGACGCAGCACCGCGATGTGATCGGTAATCGTCTTCGCGTTCGACGGGCCGACGCCGATGTTGACCATCGTGATCCCGCTGCCGTCGGCGCGCTTCAGGTGATACGCGGGCATCTGCGGCAGGCGCGGCGGCGCGTTGCCCTCGGCCGGCTCGCTGCCGAGGTTCGCGTTGTAGGTGACGACATCGCCCGGCTCGACGAACGAACTGTACTGGCTGCGGTACGCACGCACCTCGGGATCGTCGCTCTCCGTCATCACCGTGCGGCCCAGCTTCACGAACTCGTCGATGTAGAACTGGTAGTTCGTATAGAGCACGTAGTTCTGGAAATGCGTGGGCGACGTGGCCGTGTAGTGGCGCAGCCGGTGCAGCGAGAAGTCGACACGCGCGGCGGTGAACAGCGCCAGCGGATGCGGCTCGCCCGGCGCCGGCTCGAACGTGCCGTTGACGATGCGGTCGTCGAGATACGACAGGTCGGGCGTATCGAAGATGTCGCGCATCGCGAGCAGACGATCGCGGTCGAGCTCGCCCTCGAGATGGATGCCTTCCGGAAACGCGAAATGGATCGGAATCGGCTGCGACGACACGCCGATCTCGATCTTCACATGGTGGTTCTTCGCGAGCAGGCGCAGTTGCTCGCGATAGTAGTTCGCGAAGAGATCGGGGCGCGTGACCGTCGTCTCGAATACGCCGGGGCCGGCGACGAAACCGTACGAGCGGCGCGAATCGACGTGCGTGTTGACGTCGGTGCGGATCCGTACGAACGGGTAGCACGCGCGGACGTGCTCGGTAATCGGTTCGTGACGGCGATAGCGCGCAAAGGCATCGCGCAGGAAGCCCGTGTTCGTGTCGTAAATGGCGGACAGCCGCGCGACGGCGGCGATCGGATCGTCGAAAGCCTCGACCGACGGGCTTTCGGGCGTCAGCGCTCGGTGCCGGCGGCTCAAATCGTTCTTCATTTTCATCACCTCGTCTGATCTGACGACATTACCACGGAACCCGGTCACGCTTATGGCCGCCCCTGCGCACGCGAGGGCCGGAAGGGGCGCAGTATTTGCTAAAATCGATGGGTTCACTGGAGACTCATCATGAAGCCGCTCATTCTCGTCGTCGCTGCCGCCGCGTTTGCCGCCGCCAGCGCCGCTTACGCCGCCGGCGGCACGCCTGACGCCGACGCGCAGGCACGGGCCGAGGCCAACGAGGCCGCCGGCCTGCCCGATCTCCGCAAGATCAACCGGCCGGGCGCCGAAGTCACGTCGAAAGTCGACTTCGCCGACATCCGCCGCACGCCGAGCTTCCACGAAAAGAGCAAGAACGGCACCGAAGTCACCGAGTACCGCGATCGTGGCAAACCGGTCGAAATCGACGTGAAGTCGAACTTCGGCACGCGCTACCAGATGAGCTCGACGCCCGACACGTCGCCGAAGCCGCACGACGCGGGCATCCCGATCACGCGCCTGCCGTCGCTGAACCTGCGCTACTGATTCCGGGGCGCGCCGCACCGAACGCCGCGCGCCACCTTCCCTTCACCTGTTGTCGCGCCGCACGCCGTCCGCGTGCCGACACCCTGACCTGACGCATCCCGCATGGCCGTTTTCACTGCTGTTTCCGACTCCGATCTCGCGCAATGGATGCGCCACTACGAACTGGGCGACGTGCTTGCGTTCCGCGGCATTCCGTCCGGTATCGAAAACAGCAATTTCTTCCTGACGACGACGCGCGGCGAGTACGTCCTCACGATCTTCGAAAAGCTCACGGCAGAACAACTGCCGTTCTACCTCGACCTGATGCGCCATCTGGCCGGTCATGGCGTGCCGGTGCCGGATCCGATCCCGCGCGACGACGGCGCGCTGTTCGGCATGCTGCACGGCAAGCCGGCCGCGATCGTCACGAAGCTCGACGGCTCGGCTGAACTCGCGCCGGGGGTTGAACACTGCATCGAAGTCGGGCAGATGCTCGCGCGCCTGCACCTCGCCGGCCGCGACTATCCGCGCCACCAGCCGAACCTGCGCAGCCTGCCGTGGTGGCAGGAGAACGTGCCGGCGATCGCGCCGTTCATCACGGATGAGCAGCGCGCGCTGCTGGAAGGCGAGCTCGCGCACCAGGCCAGCTTCTTCGCGTCGGACGACTACGCGGCGCTGCCGGCCGGGCCGTGCCATTGCGACCTGTTCCGCGACAACGTGCTGTTCGCGCACGCGGCGCCCGGCACCGGCCACGACGTGCGGCTCGGCGGCTTCTTCGACTTCTATTTCGCAGGCTGCGACAAGTGGCTGTTCGACGTCGCGGTCACGGTCAACGACTGGTGCGTCGACCTCGCGACCGGCGTGCTCGACGTCGCGCGCGCCGACGCGCTGCTGCGCGCGTACCAGACCGTGCGGCCGTTCACGGCCGAGGAGCGCCGCCACTGGAGCGACATGCTGCGCGCGGGCGCGTACCGCTTCTGGGTGTCGCGCCTGTACGACTTCTACCTGCCGCGCGCGGCCGAGATGCTCAAGCCGCACGACCCCGGCCATTTCGAACGCATCCTGCGCGAGCGTATCGCGCATACGCCCGCGCTTCCCGAGATCCAAACCGCATGCAACTGATCGAAGTGCCCGCCAAAACGGGCTATGTCTGGTTCCGTCAAGGCGTCTGGCTGTTCCGCCGGAACCCGCTCGCGTTCATCACGCTGTTCTTCACGTACCTGCTGGCGATCACGCTGATATCGATGGTGCCCGTGATCGGCTCCGCGCTGCCGCTGGTATTCATTCCCGGCGTCGCGGTCGGCTTCATGGCCGCGTGCCGCGACACGGTGGCCGGCAAGCCCGTGATGCCGACGATCCTCGTCGACGGCTTCCGCTCGTACGGCACCGTCGCGACCCAGCGGCTGCTCGTGCTCGGCGTGATCTACGTCGCCTCGATGGTGCTCGTGTTCGCCGCTTCGTCGTTCGTGGACGGCGGTGCGCTGTTCCACGTGATGATGGGCGCGGCGGACGAAGCCAGCACGACGCCGGAAGCGCTCGCCGCGCAAGGCACGCTCGGTGCGCTGTTCTTTGCGACGCTGCTGTACCTGCCGGTCGCGATGCTGTTCTGGTTCGCGCCGGTGCTGGTCGCGTGGCATGACGTCCCGCCCGCCAAGGCGCTGTTCTTCAGCGTCGTCAGTTGCTGGCGCAATCGCGGCGCATTCGTCGTGTACGGCGTGCTGTGGTTCGGCGTCGCGCTCGGCACGTCGCTCGCGCTGTCGCTGCTGCTGCAGGCGCTCGGTGCCGGCGCCTATGCGCTGACGATCATGATGCCGGTGACGATCATCATCGTCACGATGCTGTATTGCTCGTTCTACGCGACCTATCGCGGCTGCTTCGGCGTACAGGAGCCGGGCGCGACGACGACCACGTCGGGCCGCTGAAGTCTCTCCGGCCGGCGCGCGTCGCCGGCCTGCCGTTTCCGCGCCGGGTTGCCTCCCGGCGCCTCCTCCCTTCCCGCGCCTCCAACGGCCACCGCCCCGCGCCGGCTGCCCCCTGTTCATCCCGATCTTTTGCGCGCAAAATAATTTGCGTACAAATTGTTCGCGCGTTCACCGCGCCTTCCGAATCATGGACCGCCTGCCCCCGCTGCCCCAGACGCTCGACGAGCAACTCTGCTTCGCGCTCTACTCGACTTCGCACGCGATGACGAAGGCGTACAAGCCGCTGCTCGACAAGCTGTCGCTGACCTATCCCCAATATCTCGCGATGCTCGTGCTGTGGGAACGCGACGACATCGCCGTGAAGGACATCGCCGCGCGGCTCGACCTCGACCCGGCCACGGTCACGCCACTGCTGAAGCGGCTGGAAGCGCTCGGCTATGTCGAACGCGTGCGCAGCGCGGCCGACGAACGGGTCGTGAACGTGCGCGTGACGCCGGAAGGCCGTGCACTGAAGGACCGCGCGCGCTCGGTACCCGCCGATCTGTTCTGCGCGATGCAGCAATCCCCCGAGTTCCTGGTCAGGCTGCGCGCCGATCTCCAGCAGTTGCGCGACGCGCTGTCGGGCGCCAACGAACGCTGACAGGCGAGCCCCGGCGAACCGGCCCGGGACCGCCGGGCTTTTTCTTCAAAATTTCATTTGCACACTAATGATTTGTGTTCTATATTTTTCTCGTGGCCGGCGACATCCCGTTCGACCGGGCCGCTTTTCCTCCCTTTTCCCGACAGGAGCTGCACGATGAACATTCTGTACAAGACCAGCGCCACGAGCACGGGTGGCCGCGACGGCCGCGCGGTATCCGCTGACAACAAGCTGGAAGTGAAGCTGGCCGCGCCGCGCGAACTCGGCGGCACGGGCGCGGAAGGCACGAATCCGGAGCAACTGTTTGCCGCAGGTTACTCGGCCTGTTTCCTGAGCGCGATGAAATTCGTCGCCGGCCAGGACAAGAAGGCGCTGCCGGCCGACACGCAGGTCACGGCGGAAGTGGGTATCGGCCCGAACGATGCAGGCGGCTTCGGGCTCGATGTCGAGCTGCGTGTGTCGCTGCCCGGGTTCGACAAGGCCGACGCGCAGGCGCTGGTCGAAAAGGCGCACCACGTGTGCCCGTATTCGAACGCGACGCGTAACAACGTGCCGGTGCGCCTGACGGTCGTCTGACGCGACACAAGGCCAGGAATACAAAAAGGGCGCGTGCGGCATGTAGCCGCACGCGCCCTTTTTTGCTGCGTGACTCGCCGGAACGGCGGACCTGATTGCCCGCCCTGCGCGGCTTAGCGCGAACCGAACGAATACGGGCGGTTCATCGCCGCTTCGCGGTCGATCTTGCGCATACGGAATTCGAGATCGTAGATGTCGGTCGCATCAGCCAGATACGCCTCGGCGCGCTCTTTCGAGGCCGTTTCAGCGTTCTTGGTCAGCATCAGGAAGAGGTGGCTCAGCAGGTACATGGTTGATCTCGCAATCCAAAGGTTCTTTGACTAGGGTTTTCCCGAATTATAGGGAAAACCCTAGGCTTTGGCCAGCGTCGATCAGACGATGCGTCGTTCGGCCGCCACAGTGCGGCGTTGGGCTTCGAAAAAGGCCCAGATCATCGCGCTTGCATCGGGGCCCACCGCCGCGTGAAACGGCACGGCTTCGTCACCGCCGGCCCACGCATGGTCGAGCCCTTTCACATGGCAGAGCCGCACGACCGGCTCACCGTCGCGGCAGACATCGGTAATCTGCGCGCCTGCTTCGCGCGTCTCGACCCGTTCGCCGCCGCGCAGTGCGCCGCGGCTGTCGGCGAGCCCGTTCAGGCGCATGAACTGCACCGTGAGTTGATCGGCATTCTTCGGCGCGACGACATGATCGCCGTCGCCCTGGACGATCAGCGCGGGCATGCCCGGATACGCGGCGACATCGACCAGCGCATCGACGGCCGCGGCCGGATTCTGCCGCACGCCGCGCCGCATCACGTCCATCGCCGTGATGCCCGAACTCGCCTCGCCGAGCGCCGGGCCCGAGTGCAGCGCCACCGCCGCGAAGCGGTCGGGATGGTGCAGTGCAAGAAGCGCCGCGAGACCCGCGCCGGCCGACAGCCCCGCGACATAGACACGCGACGCGTCGAACCCGTGTTCGTCGACGAGCGCGTCGACGAGCGACGCTACCGCGTTCGCCTCGCCGCGACCTGCGCGGTCGGTGTCTTCATACCAGTGCCAGCAGCCGTGTGCGTGCGCGCGCAGCGACTGCTCCGGATACAGCACCGCGAAGCCGTGCTTGTCGGCCAGCAGGTTCATCCGCGTGCCCTGCACGAACTCGTCGACGGACTGCTGGCAGCCGTGCAGCATCACGACGAGCGGCATCGCGCCGCGCCGGCGGCCGGACGGCACGTAGAGACCATACGCGAGATGCTGGACGAGGCGCCCGAGCGCGGGTGCCATCGGATGTTCGCCGCGCGTCCACTCGCCGGCCGCCCACGCAGCCGCGCGCGGTCGCACGCGCGATTCGCGCGGCGGGGACAGATCGGATACGGCGGGAGAGGCCGCAGCCTCGAGCGCGTCGCGTGTGATGCGCTGCGCATCGCGCGCCGCGCGCTTGGCGTCGGGAGACAGCATGCGTTTCATGCCGCCCAGCCACACCTTGGTCAGACTTTTGGTCATCGATCGGGCTCGCAGTCAGGAAAAATAGGGGCACCACCGCGGATGCATCGCTCGTCTTTGTGCAATGCACCATAACATTGTTTCTGGGATTTTTCCTGCATGCCGATAGTTCCCCGCGGCGCAAAAAACGGGGCTCATGCGCACGCGGCGCTATACTGGGGTTTCGCCGCTTGTATCCGTTGTAGTCGTTCTTTCCGGCTCGCGCGTTGATTTAAGCATCTTCCCCGCCTTCGTTCGTCCCCTTCCCGATGTTCGACCTGTCGTCTCACCTGTGGATCATGATCACCGCGTTCGGCGGCGCCGGCCTGACCTTGCCGCTCGCGATCACGATCGCCGTCTGGCTTGCGCTCGGCTACTCGTGGCAGCGCGCGGCCGCGTGGCTCGGCGTGCTCGCGGCCGCGATCGGCGTGGTCGCGCTCACGAAGATCGCGTTCCTCGGCTGGGGGATCGGCATCCGCAAGTGGGATTTCACGGGGTTCAGCGGCCATGCGATGCTGTCGACGTCGGTCTATCCGGTCGCGATTTTCCTGGCGCTGATCCGCACGCGCACGCCGGTGAGGATCGCCGGCATCGCGCTCGGGCTCGCGGCCGGCGTCGCGGTCGGCGTGTCGCGCGTCGCGCTCGACGCGCACTCGCCGTCCGAATCGATCACCGGCTGTATCGTCGGCGCGATCGCCGCGCTCGCGTTCATCGCCGGTTCGTGGCGCGCGGTGCCGCACCGCTGGTCGGTGCCCGCGGTCGTCGTGAGCCTCGCGCTCGTCACCGTGGCGTTGCACGGCATCACGGTGCCGTCGCATCGGTGGGTCACCAAGGTGGCGCTGCAACTGTCGGGCCACGAGCGCCCGTTCGTCCGCGCGCGCTGGAAGGCCAACCCGAACTACCGCCCGGCATCGCAGCCGTCGTCGCTGCAGCGCACCCAATCGTCGCCGCAAACGCTCCGTACGTGACCGGCCGCCCGGCCGCCACGCCCGCCCCTTTTCAGGTCTGACCATTACATGCGCGCCATCGCATGAGCGGTATGTCGAGCGTTATAACCCGCCCTATATTACGATTACGGTTTCCACCCATTCAAACGAACTCGCCATGCGCTCAACCGTCCGTCCGCTTCGCCGCACCCTGCTTCGTCTGCTGCCGCTCGCCACGCTTGCCGCTGCCGGTATCGCGTTCAGCGCGCCCGCTTCCGCCGCCGACGAACTGGTCGTGTCGGCCGCCGCCAGCCTGACGAACGCGTTCAAGGCCGTCGGTGACGCGTACGAGAAGCAGCCCCCGGATACCAAGGTACTGTTCAACTTCGGCGCGTCGGACGTGCTGATGCAGCAGATCGCCAAGGGCGCGCCGGCCGACGTGTTCGCATCGGCCGACCAGAAGGCAATGGATCGTGCGGCCGACGAAAAGGTGATCGTGCCCGGCACGCGTCGCGATTTCGCGGCGAACTCGCTCGTGCTGATCGTGCCGGCGGACAGCAAGGCCGCCGCGCCGACGTCGCTGAACGACCTGACGGCGCCCGGCGTGAAGCGCATCGCGTATGGCGACCCGGCGTCGGTGCCGGTCGGCCGCTACACCGAAGGCGCACTGCGCACGGCCGGCGTGTGGGATGCCGTCAGCGCGAAGGGCGTGCTGGCCGCCAACGTGCGCCAGAGCCTCGACTATGTCGCGCGCGGCGAAGTCGACGCGGGCTTCGTGTTCGGCACCGACGCCGCAATCATGCCGGGCCGCGTGAAGGTCGCGCTGACGGTGCCGACGAAGACGGCCATCACCTACCCGATTGCCGTGGTCAAGGACAGCCGCCACGCCGCGCAGGCGCAGTCGTTCATCGACTTCGTCGCGTCGCCGCAGGGTCAGGCCGTACTGTCGACGTTCGGCTTCAAGCCCGCGGGCAAGTGAGCGTAGCGCGATGCAAGACGCCTGGGTACCGCTGCTGCTGTCGCTGAAGGTTGCCGGCTGGGCAACCGCGCTCGACATCGTGCTCGGCGTCGCGGCCGCGTTCATGCTCGCGCGCTGGCGCTCGCCGCTGCGCGACGTCGTCGATTCCGTGCTGACGCTGCCGCTCGTGCTGCCGCCGACGGTGCTCGGCTATTACCTGCTCGTGCTCCTCGGCCGGCGCGGCGTGTTCGGCGCGTGGCTCGACAAGCTCGGCATCGAGCTCGTGTTCACGTGGCAAGGCGCGGTGATCGCATCGATGGTCGTCGCGTTTCCGCTGATCCTGAAGTCGGCGCGCGCCGCGTTCGAAGGCGTCGATCCGCATCTCGAGCGCGCCGCGCGCACGCTCGGGCTCGGCGAAGCCGCGGTGTTCTTTCGCGTGACGCTGCCGCTTGCCACGCGCGGCATTCTCGCGGGCGCGCTGCTCGCGTTTGCACGTGCGCTCGGCGAGTTCGGCGCGACGCTGATGATCGCCGGCAACCTGCCCGGCCGCACGCAGACGCTGTCGGTCGCGATCTACGCGGCCGTGCAGGCCGGCGACGACAGCACGGCCAACTTCCTCGTGCTGGTGACGTCGATCACCTGCGTGCTCGTGCTGCTCGCGACCGGCTGGCTCGCGCCGTCGCGTGCCGCGCGGAGGCAACCGACATGAAGCGCCCGTCCGTTCCCTGTCACCCGTGTCGCGTGGCGGCCGGCCAGCTTCGGCGGAGGCCCGCATGAGCCTCGTCGTCGACATCCGCAAGACCTACGCGACCGCCGAGCGACGCTTCACGCTCGACATGTCGTTCACGGCGACGACACAGCGCGTCGTGCTGTTCGGGCCGTCCGGCGCGGGCAAGAGCATGACGCTGCAGGCGATCGCCGGCCTGCTGTCGCCCGACGAAGGCACGATCGTGCTGAACGACGAACCGCTGTTCGACGCCGCGCGCCGCATCGACGTGCCGACCCGCGAACGCCGTGTCGCGTACCTGTTCCAGGACTACGCGCTGTTTCCGCATCTGAACGTGCGCCAGAACATCGCGTTCGGGCTCACGTCGGGACTGCGCAACCCGCGTGCGAAGACGGTGCCGCCGGAAGTCGCGTACTGGCTGCAAGCGTTCGAGCTCGAAGCGCTCGCAGGGCAGTATCCGTCGCAACTGTCGGGCGGGCAGAAACAGCGCGTCGCGCTGGCGCGCGCACTGGTCGCGCAACCGCGGATCCTGCTGCTCGACGAACCGTTCGCGGCGCTCGACGGCGCCATGCGCCAGCGCATGCGTCACGAGCTCGCCGAGTTGCAGGCGCGGCTCGATATCCCGATGGTGCTGATCTCGCACGATCCCGACGACGTCGCCGCGTTCGGCGACCAGGTCGTGCAGTTGAGCGAAGGACGCGTGCAGGCGGCTCCGCCGCACGCCGAGTGGCCGACGCGCGTCACCTGAGCGCGCGAGGCCGTGGTCGTGGCAGGCACCGTTGGAGCCTGAGAGAAGCCGCGCGTAGCGGCATATGCTAAAAGCGGAAACGAAGCCGGTACCGTGCAGGCACCATGCGATGCCGGCTTCGCCCCGCCCGTCACTCGATCGTCGAAGCGCGCCGCCCTGCCTGCTTCGTCACCCCGTCACCGCAAGAATCACGCTCGACGCCTTGAACAGCGCGATCGCCGGCCGGCCTGCGTCGAGCTGCAGCGCATCGACGCTGTCGTTGGTCACGACGGCCGTCAGCGTCCCGCCGCCGTCGAGCGCCAGTGTCACCTCGCTGTTCACCGCGCCCGTCGCGACGGTTTCCACGCGGCCGCGCAGCTGGTTCCGCGCGGACACCTTGAGTTCGGGCTCGCCATCGTCGACCGCAAGCACGACCCACGACGCCTTGACGAGCGCGCATGCGTCCGCGCCAACCCGCAGACCGAGCGCGTCAGCGCTCTCGTGCGTCAGCACCGCAACGATCGGCTGTCCGCCGGGCAGCGTGAGCGTGACCTCGTCGTTGACGGTACCGCGCACGATCGATGCGACCTTGCCGAACAACTGGTTGCGCGCGCTGGTTTTCATCCCGATCCGGCCGATCAGCGCCCAGTCGACGTCGAACCCGGACACCGCCGCGCTCGCGGCCTCGATGAACCGGCGATGCTCGCGCTCGATCGTGCGGAACGCGGCGATCAGCGACGTCGCGCGCGGCGTCAGCGTCGTGCCGCCGCCGCCCTTGCCGCCCGTCGAACGCGCGACGAGCGGTTCGCCGGCGAGATTGTTCATCGTGTCGACCGCATCCCACGCGGCCTTGTAGCTGAGGCCGACGGCCTTCGCCGCGCGCGTGATCGAACCGGTGTCGCCGATCGCCGCGAGCAGTGCGATGCGCGTGGCGCCGCCGAGCGTCTGCTCGCCGGCGCGCAGCCACAGCTCGCCGCCCAGTTCGAGCGGTTCGGCGGGCGGGGAAGAATGCGGGGCGTCGGTCATCGGGATGGGTGCGGGAATCGGGCGGCCATTATAGTCAGCGCGTGCGGCTCAACCCGGCTTGCCGTCGAGCTTCGGCGGCCGCAGGCTGGCCAGCAGCGTCTCGGCGTCGCGCGCCGCGCGCTGCTCGAGCGCCGCGCCGTAGCCGCGCACGAAACCGAGCTGGTACGGCGGCGCCGCGAGTTTTTCGAGATGATGCAGCGCGACCATCGTGTCGTTCGCTTCGCCAAGCACGCTCTGCACGCGCGTGAGCGTCTTGACCGTCTCGGTACGCGTGCGACGCGACGCCAGCGACGCGAAGAATTCGAGCGCATAGCGCAGCCGCTTCGCATCGATCCGCACCTGATGGCGCGCGGCCGTGTCGAGCGACGTGAGCGACGGCGACGCGTACAGATGACCGAACAGCCGCCGCACGCGCTTCGTCGCGTGGCGTCGCAGCGAGGGTGCGTCGCCGTCTTCGGCAGGCGGCAGCGCAAGCGCGCTCAGCCATTCGAGCCAGCCGAGCGTCAGCCGTGCATAGCGGGCCGAATGCAGCGCCTGCCGCAACTCGAGCCGCGCGGCCGCGCACTGCGCGCGCGCGGCGTCGAGCGTGCCGTTCCACTCGCCGTCGCCACCGTCGGCCGCGATCAGCGCGGGCAGGCTTTCGGTCGCGAACACGTCCCAGTCGCGCACCGTGCCGAGCAGCGCGGCAAGCCAGCGCAGGTCGACGCCGAGCGTGTCGCGCCACTGGCGGTCGGCAAAGAGCGGGAAGAAGCGCATCAGCGTGCGCAGGCGGCGCAGCGCGACCCGCATCTGGTGCACGAATTCGGGATCGTCGTGCTCGAGCACACCGCCCTCGTTGCCGAGCCATTGCGCGGTGATGTCGCCGGACAGCGCGAACAGCGCGGCGCGCTGCGTGCGCACGCCGGTCAGGTCGACGAGCTTTGCCTTGACGGGCCCGTCGGTGGTCGGCTCGATCGCACATGTGCGATCGATCACGCTCGTCAGTTGTACGAATGCGGGCCACGCGCCGCTCAGTTCACGCGCCGCGGCAAACAGCGCGTGCAGCGCGGCCGTGCGCGCGGGCAGGGTTTCCCAGTCGGGCGCCGTGAGACGCAGCTCGACGAAGCGGCGCGGCGGCTCGCTACCGCGATGCAGCGTGACGTCGTCGAGCGTCATCTCGACCACGACACCGCTGTCGTCGGCCCACCGTCCGCGCCGCCGTTCGCTGACGAGGCGCAGCGCCGACGATTCCGGCTGTGCACCAACCTCCTCCGGGCGCCCGGTCGTATCCGGCGCGGCGCCGTCGACTTCGCCCGTCGCGACGACGGCCTCGGCTGCGACGGCCGCCTCGGGCACGGGTAACGGCATCGAGACGGCGATGCCCGCATGCTCCGCGTCGAACAGTTCACGCGCCGTGACACCCGGCGCAAACGCCTTCGCGCGCGAAGCGACGACCCGCCTGCCGTGCGCATTCGACTCGACCCACGTCCACCAGCTCGCGCCGGGACTCAGCTCGGCCTCCTCGATCTGGCATGGCTCGATCGTCACGCGCTCATGGCCGCGGCGCATCCTGACCTGAGGGCAGATCCGCCACGCGCGCACGAGTTCGGCGCCGAAATCACGCTGCGCGCCGCGAGCGCGACTTGCAGCCTCGACCGGCCATCCTTCCAGCGACAGCGACAACACGATTTCCAGCACACGCGACATGGAGGCTCCTGCACATGAAGAATCGCCGGCGCATCGATCGCGCCGGCGTCACTCGTGAAGCTGCTTCCATAGTACACGTCGCCAAAACTCGCAGTCGACGATCTGGCCCTGTCGCGCTGTCGCAGATCAAACGGCGTATTGCGCGAGGCCGTTGCCGAACGACCAGTCCTCCTTCAGCACCTCGACAAGACTGATGAATACGTCCTGCTGTCGCACACCGGGCTGCTGCGCAAGGTTGTCCGCGATCGCCCGGTACAGCGCCCGCTTCTGCTCGAGCGTGCGCGTGTTGTTCGCGGTGATCTGGATCATCACGAGATCGTCGCTGCGCTCGATGTCGAGGTAGTGGCGACCGAACACGAAGTTCTCGGCCGCATGCTCGGTGACGACCATGAAGATGTCGTCCTCGGGCACGTTGAACGTGTGCATCAACGCGCGATGCACGCCGTCGACGAGCGCCGCGCGGTAGGCGGCCGGTTTGCCTACGCGGACTGCGATGCGGGTGAATGGCATGGTCCTGCTCCTGTCGGTGAAGTTGACGTTGAAGAACGGAAACACAGCGTCAGGTTAGGCTCGCCGAACTATAATGAACAGTCATTGATGAATATTTCATCCATTTATATTTGAAATGAAAGTCCTGGACCTCGATGCCGTCCGCGCATTCGTGCTGGTCGCCGATCTCGCCAGCTTCACGCGCGCCGCCGATGCGCTCGGCACCACCCAGTCGGCCGTCAGCCTGAAGCTGAAGCGGCTGGAGGCCCACCTCGGCAAGCCGCTGCTCGCGCGCACGCCGCGCGTCGTCAAGCTGGCCGCCGACGGCGAGAATTTCCTGCCGGCCGCCCGCGCGCTGCTCGACGCGCACGATCACGCGCTCGGCGCGATCTCGGCCGGCACGCACCGGCTGTCGCTCGGCGTCAGCGAGCACGTCGCGGTGCCCGACCTGCCGGCCGTGCTCACGAGCCTGCATCGGCAGGATCCCGGGTTGACGCTGGAAATGCATCTCGGCACGTCGACGAATCTGCTCGCGCAATACGACGAACGCCGGTTCGACGCGGTGATCGTGCGGCACGAGCCGGGCGAAGACCCGCCGCGCGAAGACGGCACGCTGCTGTTTTCCGAACCGCTGGCCTGGCTCGCCGCGCCGGACTGGATGCCGCGTGCGGGAGAACCGCTACCGCTCGCGGTGCTGGCCGGCCCGTGCGGCGTGCGGGCCGCCGCGCTGCGCGCGCTCGACCATGCGGGGCGGCCGTGGCGCGAGCGCTTTACGGGCGGCGGCGTGGCGGCGGTCACGGCGGCCGCTGCCGCGGGGCTTGCCGTCTGCCCGCTGGCGCGGCGGGTCGCGCCACGCACACTGGTCGACGTCGGCGCGAAATTCGGGCTGCCGCCGCTGCCCCTGTCGCAGGTCGTGCTGTATTCGCGCGTACGCGACGCACGTGCCGCCGCCGCATTGCGAAGGTTTGCCGACAGCCTTGCAATCTCGGCGTAAACTAGCGGATTACGCCGCCCGCAATCTCCAGAAGAATTCCAATGAAGACCGAAGCCCGCAAGCACCTCCGTGCCAACCTGCTGATGCTCGCCGCCGCCGCGATCTGGGGTTCGGCTTTCGTCGCCCAACGCCTGAGCCTCGACGTGATCGGGCCGTTCCTGTTCACGGGGCTCCGTTTCCTGCTCGGCGCACTGGTGCTGGTGCCGCTGCTGATGCTGAACACGGCGTCGCGTGCGCAGTTCGCGGCGATCCGCCGCGAGCCGGTGCTGCTGCTGCCGGGCCTCGCGCTCGGCGGGCTGCTGGCGGTATCGATTTCGCTGCAGCAGATCGGCCTGCAGTACACGCGCATCGCCAACGCGGGCTTCATCAGCTCGCTGTACGTCGTGATCGTGCCGCTGATGGGCGTGTTCGCCCGTCACCGGATCGGCCCGGGCACCTGGTTCGGCGCGCTGCTCGCGGCAATCGGCCTGTATTTCCTCAGCATCAACGAGCACTTCTCGGTGCTGTACGGCGACTGGTTCCAGCTCGCCGGCGCCGTGATCATCGCCGCGCACGTGATGGCCGTCGGCCATTTCGCGAAGCGCCACAATCCGCTCGTGCTCGCATTCATGCAGTTCGTCGTGTGTGGCGTGGCATGCCTCGCGGTCGGCCTCGTCATCGAGCCGGTCAGCGGCACGATGCTGCGCAACGCACTGCCGACGCTGCTGTACGGCGGCCTGCTGTCGGTCGGCGTCGGCTATACGCTGCAGGTCGTCGCGCAACGCGACGCGGCGCCCGCGCACGCGGCCGTGATCTTCAGCATGGAAGGCGTGTTCGCGGCGATCGCCGGCTGGGCCGCGCTCGGCGAAACGCTGACGCTGCGTGCGCTCGTCGGCTGCGCGCTGATGCTGGCCGGCCTGCTCGCGTGCCAGTTGCTGCCGAACGGCGACGCCCGGAAAAAGGACGAGGACGCGCTGCCGGCGTGACACGCACCGTCCCTATAATGGCGGTTCGCGTGACTTCCACGCCAACCGCTTCCGACAGGCCAGCTCCGTGACGTCCACTTCCGTCGATCCCGCCGCCGACCTGCTGCGCGAACGCGCAGCGCATTACGCCACCCAGGCGGCGCTGTTCCTGCGCGACCAGGCGCTCTCCACCGCGTCGCACGACCTGCGCAGCCCGCTGAATGCGATGCACAGCTGGGCATACGTGCTCGAGCGCCAGCTCGCCAACGCCGATCCGAACCTGCAGCGCGCGCTCGCCGGCATCCGCACGGGCATCGACCAGCAGGTTGCGCTGATCGACGACGTGCTCGACGCGCCGCGCGCGGAAACGCGCACGCTCGCACTCAAGCCGCAGCCGTTCGCGCTGCGCCCGTTGCTCGACGACACGATCGCGCTCGTGCGTTTCGCGCTCGCCGACGCACGGCAGGTCGCGCTCGACGTGACGCTGCCGGACGGCGAACCGTCGTTGACCGCCGACCGCGAACGCATCGCGCAGGCACTCTGGACGATGCTGACGGCTGCGGTCGAAGTCAGTGCCGCCGGCGGCCGCGTGACGTTCGCGTGCGCCCGCGACGGCGTGCAGTTCACCGCGCGCGCCACCTGCACCGTGAACGCCGGCGCGCTCGCCGATCCCGCGCAGCCGCACGCGTTCGATTCGTTCGCTCGCCGCGAAATGCTGCGCGAGCGCGACGCCAAGCGGATCGCCTGGACGCTCGCACTCTGCCAGCGGGTCGCGCTCGCACACGGCGGCACGTGCTCGCACGACGCGTTCGCCGATGGCGCGACCGCCGCCATCACGTTCTCCGTCCCCGGTGAGGCGCCGGTGTAAGCAATCGGCCGCCCGATACATTACAAATTCCTTTCTGGCTCTATACTGTTGGGCCTGTCATAACCGGAGTGTTTCTTTGTTACAGATCTTCGCGCTCATCGGCGCGTTGTTCCTGGTGGCCCTGAACGGGTTCTTCGTCGCGGCCGAATTCGGCCTCGTCAAACTGCGCGCCACGCGCGTCAAGACACTGGCCCGCAAGCACGGCCTGCGCGGCCGCATCCTCGGCATCGTGCACGGCCGGCTCGACGCGTATCTTTCCGCGTGCCAGCTAGGCATCACGCTCGCGTCGCTCGGCCTCGGCTGGGTCGGCGAACCGGCCTTCGCGCAACTGCTCGGCCCGCTGCTCGACCTGATCGGCGTGCAGTCCGAACGCGTCGTGCACCTGGTCTCGCTCGTGTTCGCGTTCTCGCTGATCTCGTTCCTGCACATCGTCGTCGGCGAGCTGGCGCCGAAATCGATGGCGATCCGCCAGTCGGAAAAGGTCGGCCTGTGGGTCGCGCTGCCGCTCTACGCGTTCTACTGGGCGATGTATCCGGCGATCTGGGTGCTCAACAACAGCGCCAACGCGGTGCTGCGGCTCGCGGGGCTGTCCGCGGACCACGGCGGCGACGCCCACTACTCGACCGACGAGCTGAAGCTGATCCTGCGCAGCCGCCGCAGCACGGCCGGCAATCCGGCCCAGCCGGCGCGCGGCACGTACAGCAACGACGAGTGGAACACGCTCGCGCATTCGCTCGATTTTTCGTCGATGACCGTGTCGGACCTGATGCGGCCGGCCCATGAAATGATCGGCCTGCGCCGCGACCTGCCGCTACCCGACAACATGGAGATCGTCGCGCGGCACCGCTTCAGCCGCTATCCGCTGTTCGAGAATGCGTCGCGCGAACAGGTGAGCGGACTGATCCACCTGAAGGACCTGCTGCTCGCACGTCATGCCGGCGCGGCGCTGGAAGACCTGTCGGACTACGTGCGCCCCGTGCAGTACGTGAAGCCCGACACGCCCGCGCTCGACCTGTTCCGCCGCTTCCGCAAGGGCGCGCCGCACTTCGCGCTGGTCGGCAACAAGGGCGAGAAGCCGATCGGCTTCCTGACGCTCGACAACCTGCTCGGCGCGCTGGTCGGCCAGATCCACGACGAGTTCCGCCAGGGCGACGCCGACTGGAGCCGCCTCGACGACGGCACGCTGATGGGCAAGGGCAGCCTGCCCGTCGTGTCGCTCGAGCAGGCGCTCGGCATCGACATCGACGAAGGCCGCGCGGAATCGGTTGGCGGCCTCGTGATCCAGGCGCTCAGCGACCTGCCGACCGAAGGGCAGCGCGTGTCGTTCGATCGCTTCGACGTCGTCGTGAAGAAGATGAACGGGCCGCGCATCGTGCTCGTGCGCGTCTACCCGAAGATCGCGAAAGAGGCCGACGAATGACGGCCGCGCTTCGCCGCACGCGATGAACGCCACGCTGCCGCGCTGCTGCGTGATCACGCCGGAACCGGCGTCCGCGTCGGCGGCCGATTGCGCGGCGTTCCTCGATCGATTGTCGGCCGTGCTCGCGCGCGGCGAGACTCTCGTGCAGCTGCGCGTGAAATCGCTCGACGCAACCGCGTTCGCCTCACTCGCCGCCGCCGCGCTCGCGCGCTGCGACGCGGCCGGCGCGCACCTGATGCTGAACGGCCCGATCGATGCGGCCGGCGTGATGCGGCTCGACGGCGCCGGCTGGCATCTCGACGGCACCGCATTGCGCGCCGCCGCGCAGCGGCCTTTGCCAGCCGGAAGGTGGGTGTCCGCCGCCTGTCACACGCGCGACGACCTGCTGCTGGCCGCGCGTGCCGGCGCGGATTTCGTCACGCTGTCGCCCGTGTTGCCGACGCTCAGCCACCCCGGGGCGCCGACGCTCGGCTGGGCGCAGTTCGAAACGCTGGCTGCCCAGGCCGCGATGCCCGTCTTCGCACTCGGCGGCATGACGCGCACGCACCTCGACGACGCGCGCCGCCACGGCGCGTACGGCGTCGCGGGCATTCGCGGGTTCTGGTAGCTCGGGGATTTCCTGCGGCGCAGCCGGGCGCACACACACCCGGCCGTTCGGACGCTGACTCGCTCACATCATCATGCGTTCAGGTTCGGACGCATGTCTCGCCACGCACCGTCATCGATGCGACGCGCATCGTGCGTGAGCGCATACCGGTTGACGTCGCCCGTCAGCCACGCGACGAGCGAATACGGCGGCAACACCCGTTCATCGACCCGGTCGCGCGCACGGGCCGGCGTCTCGAACACGACCCGCCCTTTCGGGGCGTCGAACGGCAGCGCCTCGGGCGACAGGTTCAACGCGATCGTCAGCGTCTCGTCGTCGGCGAGCCGCCATGATGCAAGCAGCGCGTCGGCATCGCCGTCGCCGTCCGACTTCAGCGCACGCGCATCCTGCGGCCGGCAATCGGACAGCCGCGGCGCGATCAGCTTCGCGCGCACCGCCAGCGCCGACTGCACGAAATGCGCGCGATCGACATCGCGCGCGGTTTCGTCGAAGATCAACGGAATTTGCGGCGTGAGCAGCGACAGCGCAAGCGCGGCCAGACCGGCCTCCTGCCCGTGGTCGCCCTGCCCGCTGTCGCGCCACGCGCCATCGGACAGCACCAGCGACGTCAACGACAGCCCGCTGTCGGCAGCCATCATGCCCTCTCCCGACGCGGCCGGCTGGAACGCAGCCCCGGCCGCGGTGAGCGCGCGGGCGAGCGTGTGGATCGACTGGTGCGTGGAAATGCCTTCGTGACCCGACGCGTCGCGCCCCGTCAGCCGGTGCAGCGCACGTTCGCCGCACCCGTTCCACTGCGCATCGAAATGGGTATCGGCAAGATGCGCCGGATGCCGCTCGCTGCCGAGCACGAGGTGGATCAGGCGGTCGGCTGGCACGGCGGCGCGCACACGATCCGCGATCTCGCGCAGCCACGACACGCCGATCCGGTCGGCTTCGCGCAGGCGCAGCCCGTCGCAACGGTACTCATCGATCCAGTACAGCGCGTTGTCGCAGAAGAAATCGCAGACTTCCGGATGATCGAGCGCGAGCGGCGGCGCCTGCAGCGGATCGTCGCGCGTATGGAAGAACGGCACCGCGTAGTGGCGCAGCGCGTCGGTGCCGCTGCCGAAGCGCGCGTAGTCGAGCTCCAGCAGCACCGCGAGACCGTAGCCATGCGCATCGTCGATCAGCGCCTTCAGCGCATCGGGCCCGCCTTCGGCCGCGAGCGGCGCGAACGGCAGGCTGTCGTGCGGCGACGCCAGCAGTTCCAGCGCAGTCACGCCGAGGCGCGCGAGTCGCGGCAGGCGCCGGCGCACGCCGTCGAAGCCGCCCACCGCGTGCGGACGAATCGCGTAGAGCGCGATGTCTTCCCACGCGCGCCCGTGCCAGAACGTGTTGCGCCAGGTGAACGCGCGCGGATCGACGACCTCGCTCGGGCCGTTGAGCCCTTCGGGTTGCGAGCGCGACGCGGGATCGGGAATCGATACCGTATCGTCGAGGCGATAGCGGTAAAGCGCACCCGCGCCACAATCGGCGAAGACTTCGAACCAGTTCGTGCCGGCGGCCGTCATCGGGACGAGCAACGGGCCAAAGCCGGTATCGAGTTCGAGCTGGACCTGCGTGCTGCCCGGCGCCCACACGCGAAAATGCGTGCGCGGCGTCGCGCAGAGCGCGCCACAGGGCTGTGCGCCGAACGGCAAGCAGTGAATGTGGTGCTGCGCATACGGATCGTGCGGACAATCGGACATCATGCGCTCCTCGTGCGTACCGAGCGGCATGGCCACGCCAGCGGCGCGGCACATCGGGGCCCGGCATGCGACGGCCAGGCGGGGGGAGAGAAACGAGTATGCGCCGGATTCGCCACCGCGATGCGTCGCTCCCGGACATTTTTAAATACGAATCGACCCCGGGAAAACCCGCAATCCGGCAAGTGCCGGCGAGTCAGGTAGCCGGCATACCGGAATGATCACTCGCCTTGTTGCACCGGCTGCGCACGCTTACGCTCTGCGCCATGCTCGCGGACACGTCGTCCGCGCCCGACCCGAGGAACCCGCCATGTCGCTTCCCGCCAGCGCCGCCAAATTCGACCCGGCACGCGCACACGAATACGCCGAGCAATCGCGCATCGCGCTCGCCGGCTACGATGCCTGCCACGAACTCACCGCGTGCATGCTCGCCTCGGCCATCGATGCGCCCGATGCGCAGATCCTCGTCGCGGGCGCGGGCGGCACGGGGCAGGAAATCTGCGTGGCGGCCGCGCTCGAGCCGGGCTGGCGGCTCACGGCCGTCGATCCGTCCGCGCCGATGCTCGCGCTCGCGCGCTCGAACGTCGAGGCTGCGGGCTTCGGCACGCGCACGGCGTTCGTCGAAGATGGTGTCGATGCGTTGCCCGACACTCCCGCGTTCGATGGCGCGACGCTGATCGGCGTGCTGCATCACGTCCCGGGCGACGAAGCGAAGGCGGCGCTGCTGCATGCGATCGCGCGGCGCCTGAAACCCGGCGCGCCGCTCGTGCTCGCCGGCAATCATCGCCGCTACGCGGACCACCCTCGCCTGCTCGACGCATGGCAGCAGCGCTGGCGCATGAAGGGCGCGACGCCCGACGCCGTGCGCGCGCAACTCGCGAAGATCCTGCAGGGGGCCGATCCGCCCGCGTCCGAGGAAGCCGTGTTCGGCCTGCTGCGCGAGACGGGCTTCGACGCGCCGCTGCGCTTTTTTGCGAGCCTGTTCTGGGGCGCGTGGATCGCGGTGCGACGCGCGTGATGGATCGGGGCGGTCGACCAGACGCGGTTGGCTGGACGCGGTCAGCCAGACGCGGTCGGCCAGACGCGGTCGGCCAGACGCCGCTCGAAACGGGGCACGACGCGTTTCGCGTGCGCGCCACACGCGCTGGGTATGATGTCGTTTCCGCCCCCACTTCCGGTGTCGACATGCTCACGGTTCATCACCTGAACAACTCGCGCTCGCAGCGCGTGCTCTGGCTGCTCGAAGAACTGGACGTGCCGTACGAGATCGTGCGCTACGCGCGCGATCCGAAGACGATGCTCGCGCCAGCCGAGTTGCGCGCGATCCACCCGCTCGGCAAGTCGCCCGTCGTCACCGACGACGGCCGCACGTATGCCGAATCGGGCGCGATCATCGAGTACCTGGTCGAACGCTACGGCAACGGGCGCCTGGCGCCGCCGCCCGGCACGCCCGAGCGGCACGATTACACGTACTGGCTGCACTACGCGGAAGGGTCGGCGATGCCGCCGCTGCTGCTCAAGCTCGTCGCGCTGCGGATCGCGCACGCGCCGATGCCGTTCTTCGCAAAGCCGATCGCGCGCAAGATCGCCGACACGCTGCAGTCGAGCTTCGTCGATCCGCAGATCGCGCTGCATCTCGGCTATATCGACGACACGTTGAGCCGCACCGGCTGGTTCGTCGGCGACGGCTTCAGCGCCGCCGACATCCAGATGAGCTTTCCGCTCGAAGCCGCGACCGCGCGCGGGGGCGGCAGCCGGTATCCGGCGATCGCGCGTTTCCTCGACGCGATCCACGCGCGGCCCGCGTACCAGCGGGCGCTGGAGCGCGGCGGCCCGTACGACCTGCTCAAGTAACCTCGGCCTGCGTCAACTCAGCAGGCCCGCCGCGACGTTGATCGACAGCCCGAGCACGGCCATGTTGAAGTAGAACGACAGGATCGACTGCGCGAGCACCGAGCGCCGCGCGGAACGATTCGTCAGCGACACGTCGGCCGTCTGCGACGCGACCGCAAGCGTGAACGCGAAATACAGGAAATCCCAGTAATCGGGTTCGGGCTTCTGGTCCGGGAAGCGCAGCGCGCGATCGTTGCTCGGCGAGCCGTAATAGAGCCGCGCATAGTGCAGCGTGAAGATCGTCGGGATCAGGAACCACGCGCCGAACAGCGTCGCGCCCGTGATCGCGTAATGGCTGAGCCCCGCGCGAAAGCCGACGCTCTTGGCGGTCGCGAGCTCGATCGCGATCGCGGCCACGCTCGCGACGGTCGCGATGCAGATGACCGTGAGCACGGTGGTCGCGTTTTCGTCGTCGCGGATCGCGATTTCGCGCACCTTGTGGTGGTGCGCGGTGACCATGCGCACCCACATCAGCGCGAGATACAGCCAGATCGCGCAATCCCAGCCGATCAGCGCACGCACCGTCGGACGCAGCGGAAACGGCAGCAGCACAGCGCACAGCAGGCCGGCGACGAACGCCGCGACCAGGCGCGGCCGGTTGCGTAATACCTGCGGATAAAACGTCATCATGTGATTCCGAAAGCGAATGGAAAGGTTCGGCCGACGCGCGGAGCAGCCCGCCGCGCCGTACCGGCGGGTACTGCCCCGATTATCGTCATTCCATCGTGACGTGGCGATGGGCGCGAGCGCCTAAGATAATGGGATGACTGCCACCGCCCCCCTCTGCCACCATCCGGCGAACACGGCCGGCCGCGACCTGGTCGTCGGCGACCTGCACGGCTGCGTGGATGTGCTGCGCGCCCTGCTGCACGACCTCCGCTTCGATCCGGCTCGCGACCGCCTGTTCTCGGTCGGCGACCTCGTCGACCGCGGCCCTGCCTCCGAAACCGCCCTCGACCTGCTCGACCGACCGTGGTGCCACGTCGTGCGCGGCAATCACGAGGAAGTGCTGAGCCTCGTGGCGCGCGGCAAGCTGTCGCCCGACGCGTGGCGCGGGATCGGCGGCGACTGGGGCGCCGACCTGCCGCCGGAACGGCTGCACGCGCATGCGGCGCGCGTCGACGCGCTGCCGCTCGTGCGCGTGATCGGCGACGGCCCCGGGCGCTTCAACGTGCTGCATGCGGAATTCTTCGGCTCGGATGCCGAGCTCGACACGGGCAGCTATGCGCACGACGTGCGCGAGCGGCTGATCTGGGGCCGCGATCTCGTCCAGGGGCTCGCCGATCCGGCGCGGCAGGCCGGGCTGTCGCTGACCTGCACCGGGCACACGCCCGTGCGCACGCCGCAGCGGATCGGTGCGCAGTGGTTCATCGACACGGGCGCGTTCGCACCGGCCGGGCGGCTCACGCTCGCCGAGCCGCGCACCGGGCGCACCTGGTCGATGACGCAGGCCGAAGCGCGCGAACGCCACGCAGGCGACTGGCCGTTGCCCTGAGCCCCTGATGCGCTGATGCGCCGTTGCCCTGAGGCCCTGAGGCCCTGATGCCCTGATACTTGCGAGCGGACCCGGCCGTACCTAGCCGACCTGGTTCAGTTCGAACACCGCATCGACGGCCGAGCCGTTCCAGTTGTACTCGAGATAGGCCGCGTGATGGCAGTCGCGCAGCAGCGCGGTACGGAACGCCGCCAGGCACTCGCCGCGCGGGTCGCGCACCGACGGATAGACGATTCCCGCGCCGCCGGCATTGCGCACCGCACGACCGAGCGCCTGCCCCGCGCTGTAATCGAGCGGATCCAGCAACGCCGGATCGCGTTTCGGCCACAGGCGCACATCGGCCACGTCGCCTTGCGCGATCACCGTGTAGAGCCGCATCTGCTGGCGCATCGGCGGCTCCTTCGTCGCGGCCAGGAACAGCGCGCTGTGATAGCGCGTTTCGGCGATCGCCGTATCGCGCGAGCGCGCACAGTAGAACACGCCATAGCTGCCGTCGGAAAAGCGGCTGCCCTGCGGATTCAGGTGCGTGAACGCGGCCATGATCGGCCCCCAGCCCTGCCCGTAGCGGCGCTCGGCGGGCGGCACGAGGTCGAGCGAGCCGACTTCATTGCGGATGCGATCGTTGGTCAGCGACTCGAGCGCATAAAGTGCGTCGAAATCGTCCGCCGATGCAACGCGGTCGAACAGGTTGATCGCCGGAAAACGGGTGGGAATCACGCGATAGGCAGGCACCCAGTCGACCGCGGTCGTGGGCCATTGTTGTACTTGGATCGGCATCGTCACGCCCAGCCACCTCGCATCGCGTCGAGATATTGCCGGACGGCGACCAGATCGCCGACATTGCCGGCGAGCATCCGGTCGAGTGCGCGCTTGCCGCCGAACGGCGCCGCGTCGTTGGGCCGCTTGACCCACGCATCGGCCGCGGCCGGCTGCGGCAGCAGGATCTGCAGTGCCTTGTAGATGCCGAGCAGCAGCGATAGCCGCTCGAGCGTATCGCGCGGCAGCCGCGCCGATTCTGGCGTGGCCTTCCACTTGAAGAACGTCGAACGGCCGGGCGACCCGAGCAGCACGATCTGCTCGTCGATCGTCAGCTCCCAGTCGCGCGCGATGTTGAAAAACGCGCGCAGGCCGGCCGCCGACATCTGCGCGACCGAGGCCTGCGGCGGGGCGGAATGCGAATCGTAGGCGGGCTGTGACATGATCGTTAGTCTCGAAACGAATTTACTAACAAGATTAGTCCATTTTCGTATTTTTGCAAGGGTCGACACCCGGCGACCGGCCGACACCTCCGTCGAAACGATATTTTTTGTCCATTCTGGACTCGGATTTTATTTTCTGCGTTAATGGCCGTGCGGACACCGCGCGCAGACGCGGTTCGTGTCCGTGAAACCGTGTCGCACAGAAACCGGAAGCACCCCGCCAAGGAACGCACCATGAAGAGACTGATTGCCGCTGTTTCGATCGCCCTGCTCGCGGTATCCGCAGGCCCCGCCGTCGCGAAGGACTGGACCACGATCCGCTTCGGCACCGATGCCAGCTACGCGCCGTTCGAGTCGAAGGCACCCGACGGCAAGCTCGTCGGCTTCGATATCGACCTCGGCAACGAGATCTGCGCGCGCCTGAAGGCGAAGTGCGTGTGGCTCGAGAACGATTTCGACGGGATGATTCCGGCGCTGAAGGCGAAGAAGTTCGACGCGGTGCTGTCGTCGATGTCGATCACGCCGCAACGCGCGCAGCAGATCGGCTTCACGACCAAGATCTACAACCAGCCGACGCGGCTCGTCGTGAAGAAGGGCTCGCCGCTGCTGCCGACGGCCGAATCGCTGAAGGGCAAATCGATCGGCGTCGAGCAGGGCACGACGCAGGAAACGTATGCGAAGGCGTACTGGGGCAAGCAAGGCGCGAACGTCGTGTCGTACCAGAACCAGGACGGCGTGTATGCGGACCTGACCTCGGGCCGCCTCGACGCGGCGCTGCAGGATGAGGTGCAGGCGGCCATCGGGTTCCTGAAATCGCCGCGCGGCGCGAACTACTCGTTCGTCGGCCCCGAACTCGTCGACGACAAGGTGCTCGGCATCGGCGCCGGCATCGGGTTGCGCAAGGAGGACACCGACCTGAAGGCGAAGATCGACGGCGCCATTCTCGACATGGTCAAGGACGGTACCTACAAGCGGCTCGCGTCGAAGTACTTCGACTTCGACATCTACGGCAGCTGAAACGGCGTCGCGCGCGTACGGGCGCCACTCCCGTCGCGCGCGTCCGACCGCCCCTCCCCTCACTACCGGACGGCAACGGCACGATGCCGTTCGCCGTCACATCGAATGCATCATCCGTCGCACGTGCGGCACGACGCTGCGCATTTCATTCGGATTGCAGATTGATCGTTCGCGACGACGCTGTCCGGCGCGAACGGATGTCGTACGGCTTCGGTCAGTAGGCGAAGACCGGGCGTCGAGGTACCGGCGCCCGTGCGCACATGCCCTTGCGAATCGGGTTCGCTTGCAGGAAAGTGCCGACCCGGCGCGGATGACCGGCAATCAGCCGGATCCGCCTCGCACCGGGCGCGGAGAGATGGCCTGTCGATGCATGCCGGCCGGCTGCGAGAACGACGTTCGACCGGCGATGCTCCGAATCACTGCGATCGCGGCCTGCCGGCCGCGGCGTGTGGCGATCGATCATTTTTCTTCCCCGTATCAGTCTGATGGTTGTTCCGGCAACCGGGCGAGGCCGGTGCCCCGACGATCAGGCGACGACGCTCCGTGCTCGCCGGAACGCGGCCGTGGTGCCGCACTCCGCCGCCGCATCCCCGCGGACTGGGTCCTGGCCGGTACTGACAGGGTTCGCTGCCGAACCGGACGGACCGTGCATCGTCGACCTTCGTACACCCTCTTCCGCAAGGAGCGGGCCAGCTTCGCGCGAGCCCGGCCGGACAAGGGGTTGACCGGACAGCGCGGCGTCCGGAACGGGGGCGGAATGCGGGAAGTTACGAATCTGAAACACGTGGCGCGCGGCACGCATCGGGCGCGTGGCGGCCCTGCCTTGCCGGATAAGGCTGAACAATGCAGCGCGGTATTTTTACCGATGGGCGGCCGGCCGTTCACCCCGATTTGCCGCGCAAATTTGCCTGGCCGCCGAGGCGAAATGTTTCATGCGCTTTACATGCCGTCGGCGGCGCAAAAATCGCGGGGCGCGCGCGGCAGGGATCGGCCGGCGCCGGGCCGGCCGACTGCACGGCAATAGGGCGAACCCGGCGTGCGCCGTATCGGTTCACGCGCCACGCGTGCGCCGCTCAGCCGACCCGCTGATGCCCCGCGTCGCCGGACGGCGCGCCATCGTGCCCGCCGTTGTCGCCGTTCCCGCCGTTGTTGTCGTGATCGTTCAGCCCGTGCTCGATCATCATCCGGTAGAGCGTCACGCGCGAAATGCCGAGTTCGGCTGCGGCCTTGTTGATGCGGTGATCGTTGCGCAACAGCGCATTCTCGATCGCGGTGCGCTCGGCGAGCGCCCGCGCCTGTTCGAGCGTCACCGGCTCGGTTTCGCCCGGCGTGTCGAGCCCGAGATCGTGCGGCGTCAGCAGCCGGCTCTCGGCCATCACGATCGCGCGCCGCACGCGGTTGATCAACTCGCGCACGTTGCCGGGCCACTCGTAGCGCCGCATCGCGTCGAGCGCGGCAGATGTGAAACCGCTGATCTTGCGGCCGCTGTCGGCCTTGTATTTCTGCAGCACGTAGTGCGCGAGGATGTCGATGTCCTTGCCGCGCGCGCGCAGCGGCGGCTCGTGGATGCGCAGCACGCACAGGCGGTGATAAAGGTCCGCGCGGAAGCGCCCGGCCTCGACCGCACCGTCGAGATCCACGTGGGTGGCCGAGATGATCCGCACGTCGACAGGAATCGATTCCTGTCCGCCGAGCCGCTCGATCCTCCCTTCCTGCAGGAAGCGCAGCAGGCTCGCCTGGCTTTCGACCGGCATGTCGCCGATTTCGTCGAGAAACAGCGTGCCGCCGTTCGCCGATTCGATCCGGCCCGCGCGCCGCTGGTTCGCGCCGGTGAACGCGCCGCGCTCGTAGCCGAACAGTTCCGACTGCAGCAGGTGATGCGGAATCGCACCGCAATTGATCGCGACGAACGGCCCCTTGCCGCGGCCGGAACGCTCATGAATCGCGAGCGCCGTCAGTTCCTTGCCGGTGCCCGACTCGCCCGAGATGAACACGCTCGCGTCGGTCTTCGCGACCTTGCGGATCGTGCTGAACAGCTGCTGCATCGCCTCGCAGTTGCCGATCATCCCGTGTTCGCCGATCGACGCCGCATAGGCCGCGCCATCGACGCGATCAAGCGCGGCCATCCCGCGCGCATGGCCGAGCACGTGCGAAATCCATTCGTAGGGCAACGGCAGGGTGACGTAATCGAAGCAATAGCTGCGGATCATTTCCCGCACGGCGGGGCCGATCGTGATGCCGGCCTGCGCGATGGAAATCCAGCCGATCGACGGCTGGCTCAGGCACGCCTTCAGCGCGGGATAGTCGCGCGACGTGAACCCGGTGAAATCGACCAGACCGGCGGCAACGGTCACGCCGGACGTCATGTTCTGCGCGGCGCCGGCCGTCTTCGCGACGGAGATTTCCCAGCCGAGCCCGCGCAGTTGCGCAAGCAACGGCTCGTCGGGCGAACGCATGATCACGAACAGCTTGCGCCCGTCTTCGGGCGCGGTGACGGACACATGCGTCATCTCGGACACCGCTTGCCCGTTTGCGTCAGGTGACCTAGCAACCATCGTTGTTCCCCGCTTGGCGTTGGTATCGCGCCGGCTCGCCGTCGCGCGCGACGGACCTCGATAGAACCGACATATTGGCCGCATTTCCGTCCGAATAAAATCCCCCCGCGCACGAATCACGCGAGAGGTGGACATTGTCATGAACGGTATATCGATGCGGCCGGCGCGCGGCTAGATGGGTGTTATCCCGGTGGCGTGTACGGCACGAACCCTGAGCGGGCGGCCGCACGGCACGCAAAGCCGCGCCGGTGCTGGCGCGCGGGGTGCGCGGGCGATACGGCGCACGCACGACCGGGGGGCCTGCGCGGGTGTCCGCGGCCGGTCAACCGGCCGTCCGGACGCCCGTCCGTCCGGTTCGAATTGATTTCGGTCAATCGTCAGAGGAAGCCGGCTGATGCACGAACGCAACATGCGCGGCGCGCTGCCGCGCATGCGGGCGCGGCGGCGGTATCAGCGGCCCGACGCGAGCGATGCCGGCGCGTTCGCGCGGCCACGGCCGGCCGACGCGCCGCCGTGTTCGCCATAGGTGGCGGCGAGCGCGTCGACCCGCGCGAGATGGTGGTGGTTGTCGTGATCCCACGGATGGAAGCCCGGCCGGAAGAAGCTCAGCCATTCGCCGGCGATGCGCGGGAACAGCCCGCGGCGCGGCCCGTACAGGAACGCAATCATCCGCAGCATGCCGCGCACGTGATGGCCGGCGCCGCGATCGCGCCACAGCAGCGTCGCGTGCATCAGGAACACGGTCGGCCAGAACGTCAGCGTCGTCAGCAGATACACGCCGACGCGGATCAGGTAACGGCGCAACCCCGGTTTCATCGCGGCATTCCAAACGTCGAACGATACGGCCTTGTGCTCGGTTTCCTCGAGCGCGTGCCAGATCCACATCTGGCGGTAGCCTTCGACCGAGCCGTCGAGGCGCGTCGGGTCGCGCAGCAGCCAGTCGGCCAGCATCGCCGTGTAGTGCTCCGCCGCGACCGTGTGCGCGAGCTGCACCGAATGCGGCAGCTTGCGCTTCATGTAGCCGAGCACGGTCCACACGCGCTTGTCGAGCTTGCGCGCGGGCAGGTGGTTCGCCTGCATCAGCTCGTTGTATTCGATGTGCTCGCGCGTGTGCATCGCCTCCTGGCCGATGAAGCCGAGCACCTGCTGCTTCAGCACGGGATCGTCGATCCGGTCGCGGTAGTTGCGCACCGAATCCATGAAGAACCGCTCGCCGGCCGGGAACAGCAGCGACAGCGCGTTGAAGAAATGGGTCACGTGCGACCCGAGGCCATGCCAGTCCTTCGCGCGTTCGACCGGCAGGTCGAAGCGCAGGTCGCGGCGCACCGGCATGATCCCGGCTGCGGTGGCGGAAGCGGCTGACTTCATGTTCATCGTTCTCCTGGTTCCGGCGCGGCCCGGCGCGTCGTCCGACGCGGCCGGCGCGGGCCCGGGCGGCGCGTCGCGCACCGCCAAAATCTTGACATCGACAACTGTAAAGATAGGCCGCCCGCGGCGGCGCACGCAAGCCGCGCGGTAGATGCGCGCTTCCAAACAGGGCACGGTCGAAAAGGCGGAAAAACCGGCGCTCGAACGGCGTCCGGACGGGCCGGGATTCGAACGCGTGCGGTGACTCGCGAGCGATACGCGCTGACCCGCGCCGTGTCATGACGGTGGCCCGAAAGCCCCGTGTGGCAAGGATTTCGCGGAATGCGACGGCGCCGCACGGCACACTGCCGAGCGCCCCGGTAGCACCGATTCATACGCGCGTCGCACTTGTGCGGTGCAACCTCTGTCGCGCGGCTCGCGAACAATTCAAACACGCGTTCCATTCGCGTGTCGGGCGATCGCGGCCGCGGCAGCCCGCCGCCGTCGGCGATACGCGTGCGACCGGCCGAAAGGCACGAGCGGCGGCCCGCTGCGCGCTCGCCTACAATAGCGGTTTTACCCATCCTTTTTCAGGAGAAGTCATGTCTGTCATCACGACCGAATCGGGCCTCAAATACGAAGACCTGACCGAAGGCACCGGCGACGTTGCGCAAGCCGGCCAGACCGTCAGCGTCCACTACACGGGCTGGCTGACCGACGGTCAGAAATTCGACTCGAGCAAGGATCGCAACGACCCGTTCGCGTTCGTGCTCGGCGGCGGCATGGTCATCAAGGGTTGGGACGAAGGCGTGCAGGGCATGAAGGTCGGCGGCGTGCGTCGCCTGACGATCCCGCCGCAACTCGGCTACGGCCCGCGCGGCGCAGGCGGCGTGATTCCGCCGAACGCCACGCTCGTGTTCGAAGTCGAACTGCTCGACATCTGACACGGCACACAAGCCGCCGGCTGACGCGCTGCCCCATGGCACACCTTCCGTCCCCCACCGTCGCGCTGCAACGCTACGACACGCTCGAAGCGTCGGACGTGCACGACTTTCACCAGATCGTGCTCGGCATCGACGGCGCGATGGTGATGGCGGTGGACGGCGTCAGCCAGCGTCTCGACCGGCACGGCGCCTGGCTGATTCCAGCCGGCGCGCGCCACGATTACGCGGGCCTTGGCGAGAACTGCCAGCTCGTGCTCAATCTCCCCCCGGCGTCGCTCGCGGTGCCGCAGCGGCTGTTCGACAACGCGCGCGCCGTGGCAATCGATCCGGCGCTGACGTCGCTGGTCGCGCAGATCGCGGCGGCAGCCGCGCAACTCGACGCGCCCGCCGGCGACGCGCAGCACGCGGCCGCGCACCGTTTCCAGTGGCAGGCCGCCGCGCGGCTGTGCGGCGCGCTGCTCGACGAACGCAACATCGCCGCGCCCGCACCAGGCCTCGATTTCGCGCGCATCGACCGCTGGCTGCGCGCACGGCTCGCGGAGCCGCTGCGCATCGCCGATCTCGCCGCGCATTGCGGCTACGGGATGCGCCGTTTTCATCAACTGTTCGTCGATGCGTTCGGCGAAACACCGCATCGCTACCTGCAGCGGCTCAGGCTCGACGCGGCCGTGATCCTGCTCGCGGACGGCCGGTATCCGCTCGTCGATATCGCCGGAATGGTCGGCTTCGCGGATCAAAGCACGTTCACGCACGCGTTCACGAAGCGCTTCGGCGTGGCGCCGGGACGCTGGCGCGGCGAGCGGCACTGAGCGCAGCCGTGTGCCCGCGTTGAACACGCGTCGACGCACGTCGTAGCGGCACGGCTCGGCAAACCACATTCGCGCATTCGCGCTGGCGCCCGGCCGGTCGCAACCTTCGCCGTCCCCGCTTCGCTCCGGTTCGCCGCCCCGCCGCATCCTGTCGCCCGCTTCGATGCTTCACGTCCCGCTGAAACATCGCCCGCCGCCGTGTCCTACGATTGACGCATGGATACGACCGCCCCCTCCTCCGCCTTCCCGCCCGCGCTCGCCCGCATCGTCGCGACCGTCAGCACCGGCTTCGTCGTCACGCAGCTCGACGTGACGATCGTCAACATCGCGCTCGCGCATCTCGCCGGCGACCTGCACTTGCCGGTCGCCGGCCTGCAGTGGGTCGTCGATGCGTACACGCTCGCGTTCGCGGTACTGATGCTGTCGGGCGGCGCGCTCGGCGACCGCTTCGGCGCGCGCCGCCTGTACATCGCCGGCCTCGCGCTGTTCGCGCTCGCGTCGCTCGCCTGCGGCGCCGCGAGCACGCCCGCGATGCTGATCGCGGCGCGCGCACTGCAAGGCGTCGGCGCCGCGGCGATGCTGCCCAATTCGCTCGCGCTGCTCAACGACGCGTGCCGCCACGACCCGCACCTGCGTGCGCGAGCCGTCAGCGGGTGGACGGCAGCCGGCTCGATTTCGATTGCGGCCGGCCCGGTCGTCGGCGGCCTGCTGATCGCGGCGTGGGGCTGGCGCGGCATCTTCCTCGTGAACCTGCCGCTGTGTGCGGCCGGGCTGGCGGCCGCCCTTGCGTGGATCCCCGCGCGCCGTGTGGCAACCACGCCGACCACGCCATCCCACACCTCCATCCGGGCGCTCGACCTGCGCGGCCAGTTCATCGCGATCGCGATGCTGACCGCGCTGACCGGCGCCGTGATCGAATGGCGGCCGCTCGGCTTCGCGCATCCGGTCGTCGCCGGCGGCTTCGCGCTGGCCGTACTCGCCGCGCTCGCGTTCGTCGCGGTGGAAGCGCGCACGGCCACGCCGATGCTGCCGTTGTCGCTGTTCCGCCATCGCACGTTCAGCGCGGCCGTGCTGTTCGGGATCTGCGTGAACCTCACGTACTACGGCACCGTGTTCGTGCTCGCGCTGTACCTGCAGCGCGCACGCGGCGAATCGGCGTTGCAGGCGGGCCTCACGTTCCTGCCGCTGACGGGCGGCTTCCTGCTGTCGAACCTCGCGAGCGGCCGCGTCGTGGCGCGTCACGGCCCGCGTGCGCCGATGCTGGCGGGCGCGCTCGTCGCCGCACTCGGCTACGGGTCGCTGCATTTCATCGACGCGTCGACGCCGCTGGCCGTGCTGCTGGTGCCGTTCCTGCTGATTCCGACGGGCATGGGCTTCGCGGTGCCGGCGATGACGACCGCCGTGCTCGCGTCGGTCGCGCCCGAACGGGCCGGCATCGCGTCAGCCGTGCTGAATACCGCGCGGCAGGCCGGCGGCGCGGTGGGCGTCGCAGCGTTCGGCGCGCTCGCCGGCGGAGGCGGCGCGGCGCAGGTCGTGGACGGGTTGCGGATCGAAACGGCCGTGTCGGTCGCGCTGCTGGTCGCCGCCGCGCTGCTCGCGACGCGGGTGCGGCCCGATGCGCATCGCGGCGCATCGTCCTCGCGTCAGACTGTGGCCGCGGCCGATTGAACGGGTGCGGTCAGGCGTCGCCGGGGTCGCGCTGGATCAGGTGACGCCACGGAAACACGTTGTCCTTGAAGTGACTCACGTAGCCGCCGCTGCCGGCCTGGATCACCATGAACGACAGCCGCGGATGCAGTGCCTGCAGCGCTTCGAGCGCGTCCCGATCGAGACAGGTATTTCTCAGCGTCAGCGTGTGGAGCCGCTGGCCGGCGGGGCTCTTCAGCAAGCGCTCGTAGGCCTCGAACGACGTCACGCTGCCGGCTTCGCGCTCGCGCTTCCACGTCGAATGCAATGCGGTCGATTCGGAGAAATCGAGCCAGCGGAGCGACGACAGGTTGCCGCTGTCCGCAAGACGATCGATGAACTGCTGTGTATCGTCTCCGCCGCCGATGCGCAACCGTTCGAGATGCGCAAGCGGCACGTCGAAGAAGCAGCCGTCGGGGGCATTCGGCACCGTCAGCTCGGTGAGAAACGGCGCCTTCGCAGCAAAGCGGGCAATCTCGCCGCCCTCCTGCATGATCCGGTCGCGGTGCACGATCATCGACTGGTTGTGATCGGCCGGCTCGGTCGGCCGCACATACAGCGAGCGCAGCATCGGAAAGCGCGCATCCGAATCGAGCAGCGGACCGAAATCCCATTCGCGCGTGCCGTTCGCGCCTTCGTCGAGGCCGCTGAACGCGAGGTCGGTCACGAGCGCCGCGACGTCCCGCTCGGCCAGACATTGCAGCGTCCAGTCGAACGGTTCCTCCCAGGCACCGCCGAAGTACCGGACATGCAGCCCGGCCCGCATCGGCGCGACGGTGACATGGTTGAAATCGGTCTGCCACAGCGGCTCGGCCGGATCGGCATGGTCGCGCCCGTCCTCAGCGCCCTCGCGCTCGCAGTAGTCGTGGATGCGACGCTGCAGGTCGAGCAGAAGCCGATAACCGGCGGAATCCAGCGGGTGGGACATGGCGATGCGGCTCCGGACGACGACGATCGCGACAGTCTATCCGACGGCGCGGCCGTCGCGCATGACGCTCACGGTCGCGTCGTACCGGCTTCGTCGCCGATCTTCCGCACGACCGTCTCTGCCGCCTTCAAAGGCCGGCCGTCGTCATGCCGCAACGCGAGCTTGCGGATCGCGCACCCGGTGCCGCGATCGACCAGCACCGAATGCGGCTCGCCGCGCGCGAACAGGTTCGCCTCGCCCCACTGCCGCAGCATCACGATCACCGGAAACAGCCCTTCGCCCTTTTTGGTCAGCGCGTACTCCTGATACGCACTGCCGTCCGACGCCGGCACGACGTCGAACACGCCCGCGTCCACCAGCATCCTGAGCCGGTCGGACAGGATGTTGCTCGCAACACCGAGGCTCGCGCGGAAATCGCCGAACCGGCGCACGCCGTCGAACGCATCGCGCACGATCAGCAATGCCCAGCGATCGCCGACGATATCGGTCGCCCGCGCCACCGGGCACGGCGAATCCGCAAGACTTTTCTGCCTGGCCATGTTCCTCTCCGCCATCGCGCCGGCCGCCTTCTCGGCAATGCCGGCCATCCGTGCACGGACCTCCCGTCCGCCGCATAACAGGTTGCATTTTAAAACTACTTTTCCTACACTCCACACTAGTTTCAATTTGCAACCACTTTGCGTAAGGAAACTCATGGATTCTTCCTGTCATACCGGCACCGTTGCATCAAACGTACCTGCCCATGCAGCGCATCCGGCCGACGTCGGCCGCCTGTCCGCGGCGCGCGTCGCGTTGCTGGCCGCCTGCTGTGCGGTCAGTGTCGCGAACGTCTACTACGCGCAGCCGCTGCTCGATTCGATCGCGCGCGATTTCGGCGTGTCGCAGGCGGCCGTCGGCGGTGTCATCACCGCGACGCAGCTCGGCTGTGCACTCGCGCTGCTGTTCGTCGTCCCGCTCGGCGACCTGCTGAACCGCAAGCGCCTGATCGCCGTGCAGCTCCTGCTGCTGACGGCGGCCTGCATCGGTGTCGCCGCGTCGTCGACGCGCGTCGCGCTGCTGGTGGGGATGGTCTCCATCGGGCTGCTCGGCACCGCGATGACGCAAGGGCTGATCGCGTGCTCGGCCGCGCTCGCGGGCGCCGGCGAACGCGGGCGCGTGGTGGGTGCCGCGCAAGGCGGCGTCGTGGTCGGGTTGCTGGCCGCACGCTCGCTGGCGGGCGTCGTCACCGATATCGCGGGCTGGCGGGCCGTCTATCTCGTGTCGGGCGCGCTCACGATCGCCATGCTCGTCGTGCTGTCGCGGCTGTTGCCGGACGAGAACGGGCCGCGCGAGCGCATCGGCTACGCGGCGCTGCTGCGATCGATGGTGTCGCTGCTGCGCAATGAACGCGTGCTGCGCGTGCGTGGCGCGATCGCATTGCTGATGTTCGCGGCGTTCAGCATCTTCTGGAGCGCGCTGGTGCTGCCGCTGAGCGCGCCGCCGCACGCGATGTCGCATACGCAGATCGGCGCGTTCGGCCTCGTCGGCGCGCTAGGTGCGGCGGCGGCCGCCCGCGCGGGCCGGCTCGCGGATCGCGGGCGCGGTGAAGCGACGACCGGCGCCGCGCTCGCGCTGCTCGCATGTTCGTGGCTGCCGCTCGCGTTCGGCAATACGTCGATTGCATGGCTGATCGTCGGCATCGTGCTGCTCGATGTCGGCGGACAGGCCGTCCACGTCGTCAACCAGAGCATGATCCTCGGCGCGCGGCCCGATGCGCATGCGCGCCTCGTCGGCTGCTACATGCTGTTCTATTCGGCCGGCAGCGGGCTCGGCGCGATTGCGTCGACGATGATGTATGCGCGTGCAGGATGGACGGGCGTCTGCGTGCTCGGCGCGGCCGTGAGCGTGGCTGCGCTCGGCGTCTGGGCCGCGACGCTCAGGCGCGCGTGATGCGTGCCGGCGCCGGGTATCGGATGGAGAAGGCCGGCCTGCCCTTCGCGGGCGGCCGGCACGCGAACCGGCCACGCACGCGCACCGGTTCGGCTTTCGGTTCAGCGCGCAGGTTGCGCGCCGCGGGCACTCAGCCGGCTGCCTGGATCGCCTCTTCGTACACGCCGGCGACGCGCCGCGCGATCACCGCGTTGTCGAAATGATCGCGCGCATAGCGCTTGCACGCGGACTCGTCGGGCAGTGTGATCGCGCCCGACAGCGCGGCGCCGAGCCCTTCCGCGATCGCGTCCGCGCCGGTGGACGGCAGCACGAGATCGCTGGACAACCCGGCGACGGCCTCCGGCAGCCCGCCGACCGGCGTGACCAGCACGGGCGTGCCGGACGCGAGCGATTCGACGGTGATCAGCCCGAAGCCTTCGAGCGCGACCGTCGGCACGACACTGACCGTCGCCGCGCGATACAGCGCCGCGAGATGGTTGTCGGGCACGAAGCCGAGCAGCTTCACGTTGTCCTGCAGTCCGGCCGCATCGATGCGCTGCTGGAGTTCCTCGCCGATCTTGCCCTTGCCGGCGATCAGCAGCAGCACGTCCGGGTGACGGTGCTTGAGGAGGCCGATCGCGTCGATCAGGTCCTCCAGCCCCATGCGCCGCACGAGCCGGCGCACGGCCAGCACGATCGGCCGGTCCTGCGGCAGTTGCAGCTTGTGCCGCGCCTCGCCGGGCGTGAGCGGCGTGTCGAACTGCGCGGTATCGACGCAGCCGGGAATCACGCGCACACGTGACGGATCGATTCCGTAGCGATTCGTCAGGATCTGGCCGAACGCCTGCGACAACACGATCAGCCGCGACGAACGCGTATAGACGGCCTGTTCGAGATAGCGCTTCGCGCGCTGCCCGAGCGACGCGGCGCCTTCGACCTGGCTTTCGTCGGCCCACGGCCCCTGGAAATGCGACACCTGCGGAATCCCGCGCGTGACGTCGAGGCCAGGAAACGTGTACAGCGCGAAGTGCGACGAGATCACGTCCGGACGCTCGCTGCGGATCTCCTCGCGCAGCGCGCGCCGCGCGGCGAGCATCCGGCGCGCGAGCGACTCCGTTGCGGGGCCGAAGCCCTGGATCGCACCGTCCGTGTCGTCGGCGACTTTCGGCGAGCCGGCAACGAGCCCGCGCACCTCGACACCCGCGCCCGGCAGCGCGCCGACGAGCGAGTAGTACATCCGGTCGAGGCCGCCCGCGCGTTCGGGGAACCAGTGCATGCCGATTTGCAACGATTTGATCGGCCGGGAAGATTGGGACATCACGACTGCTCCTGCGTGACCGCATGCTCGACCCGCTCGAAAGCGGACGGCTGCGAGGGTTGGCCGATGCGCCGATAGAGCGCGACATACTGGGCGCCCATGTGCGCCCAGCCGAAACGGGTCATCAGTTCGCGGGCGGCGTCGCCCATCGCGCGACAGGTGTCGCGCGATGCCGCGAGCGTGCCGATCGCCTGCGCGAGTGCGGCCGGATCGTCCGGATCCTCCAGCACGATCCCGCATTCGCGCGTGATGATTTCCGCGCCGCCCGCCGTGCGCGCGGTGACGACCGGCAGCCCGGCCGCCATCGCCTCGAGCAGCGACAGGCTCATCGCTTCGTAGCGCGACGGGAACACGTAGGCGTCGACCGAACGCATCAGCGTCGGCATGTTTTTCACGAGACCGAGGAAATGCACGCGCGAATCGATGCCGAGCGCGCGCGCCTCGTCCGGATACGGGCTGCCGGGCAGATAGCCGGCCACCGCCAGGTGCACGTTCGCCGGCAGCTTCGTCAGCGCCTTCAGCACGGTGCCGAGGTTCTTGCGCGGCGTGCGCAGGTCGCCGACGAACAGCAGCAGGAATGCGTCGTCCGGCAGCTTGAACGCCGCGCGGTCGGCCTGAGCGCCCGCGAACGCGCTGGCGTCGACGCCGTTGTAGATCACGCTGATCTTGCGGCTGTCGATGCCGAGCCCTGCGATCTCGTCGGCCACCTTCTGCGACACGGCCGTGATCGCGCGCGAACGCCGGTACGCCCAGCGCTCGAGCGTGGTGTTCACGCGCGTATAGACGTACTGGTAAGCCGACCACAGCCCCTTCGTCGGCCCGAACGGATAGTACGGACTCTTGAACCAGCCGCCGTGCACGAAGTGCGCGGTATTCACGTCGGCCTTGATCCACGAAATGAAGCCGTTCACGTGCAGCACGTCGTATTCGTCGCGGTGCGCGCGCAGCCACGCCGCGCTCTTCAGCGCGAACACCTGCTGCTTGACGAGATTCGACGGCCAGAAGCCGCCGACCTTCACCGGCACCCAGCGCACGCGCGGGTCGGCCAGCAGCTCGGGCGCGACGTGCGACGCGACCAGCGTGACCTCGTAGTTCTCGGCCAGCGCCGCGCGCGCGATTTCGTAATTGACGCGGCCCTGCCCGTCGTTATGTCGCACGACGTGCGTGACGATCGCGATTCTCAATGGTCGCCTCCCCGTAAACGCGCGGCGGCCAGCAGGCGTTGTGCCTTTTGCCAGTGCGCCGCGGAAAGAATCGAAAAAATGGCTGTGAACATCAGCAGGCCGCCCGTGCCGATCAGCGAGTTCGTGAACACGAGCATCGCGAAAGTCGACAGGCACAGACTCAGGCACGCGCCGACGAACTTGTCCTTGCGCAGCTTGAACGCCGCGCGCAGCGTGCGGCCGAACAGCATCACGACACCGGCGAGGTACAGCAACGTGCCGGGCCAGCCGAGCACGAACGGCACGTTCATCACGCCGCTGTCGAAGCTGCCGTACTTGCCGAGCTCGCCGCTGTCGCTCGACAGCTTCGTCGATGCGCCCGTCGCGCCCATCCCTTCGCCGGCGACGTCGGTAAACGCCGTCTGCGCGAAGGTCGCGTAGAACTTGTTGCGGTCGTCGTAACTGCGATCGTCCTTCAGGTTCGTGATCGACTGGAGACGCGCGCCGAGACGGTCGGCCACCGGCCCGACGGTCAGCAGCGGCACGCACAGCCCGACCAGCACGACGCCGCTGATGAGAATCCGCATCCGCACGCGGTTGTTCGACTGCGCGAGCTGGATCGCGAGCGCGATCACCCAGCCGCCCCACGTCGAGCGCACGAGACACAGTGCGAACGACACGAAGCCCGCCGCCCCCGCGAACCAGCGGATCTTCTGCGGCGCCGCGAGCACGAACACCAGCGCGCCCATCATCGCGAACGCGAACGGCCCCGACGAGTTCATCGTGCTGAACACGCGCACGCCGTACGGCACCGGCTCGCCCTGCGAACCCATGTCGGAACCGATCATCCACAGCACGTCCCACTGCGGCATCACGAAGTACTGCACGACGCCGTACACGCCCATCACCAGCATGCCCCACATGAACGTGGACAGCAGCACGTCGCGGTACTCCGGGTAGTCGCGCGCGTTGACCATGATGTGAAAGCCGATCAGCACCGGGTACACCCAGTTCGCGAGGTCATAGGTCGCGGCCATCACGCCGCTCGACACGATCCCGACGAGGTACGCGTACGCGAGCCCGAACAGCATCAGCAGGATCGGGATCCCGCGCCGCTGCGCGAGCACGCGGTAATGCCGGATCAGCCCGAGGCCGGCGATCATCGTCACCGCGAGCGGCGCGACCTGGATCAGGCTCGTTGGCGTGAATGCGCCCTTCGACCAGTCGGCGAGACGCCGCACTTCCGGACTCAGGAACCACACCCACCACATGAAGCCGACGTAGCGCGCCGGACTCTTGAAATACAGCCAGATGCCGACCGCGATGGCCAGCACCGGAAACGCGAGCGTCAGTACCTTGCCCTGGTGAATGGCGATCAGCGCGGCGGTGAACGTCCACAGCCCGGCCTGCCCGACCCAGTGCTTCGGTTCGGGTAGCCAGTTGCGGTTGCGCGACGGTGCGCGCTCGGCGGTAATCGTACTCATCGATCCGCTCTCACCGCGACGACGGTCGCGAATCCGCGAGCGGCATCGCCAGGCCCGCGGCTGCCGGTGTCCGGCGCCGGCGCAGCATGTCGCGCGTGATCCGCACGTGCTGCTCGGCGAACGCCTGCGTGGTCAGGTCGCGCTCGCGCAGGCACGCGGCAGCGGCCTGCGCGCAGCCCAGCGCCACGCCCGGATCGGCGACGAAGCGATCGGCGGCCTGACGCATCGCCTGCGCGTCGAACGCCGGCACATAGGCAGCCGTATCGTGCGGGAAGTAATCGCTGAGCCCGCCGACGTCGGACACGATCATCGGCTTGCCGACGGCCGCCGCCTCGAGCATCACGGTGATGCCCGACGCATGGAAGTTCGGCCGCAGCGGCACGACGATCACGTCGGCCCACGCGTACAGCTCGTGCTGCTTCGCGAGCCCCGATGCCGAGCCGATCTTCACGTTCGGCGCATGCCACTCGCGCGGCACGCGGCGGCGCGTCGCGAGCCGCACGTCGTAGCGCTCGTCGCCGCCGAATGCGGCCAGGAACGTGCGCCAGTCACGGTCGCGGTCGTTGCCGATCGCCGCGATCCGCAGCGGCCGGTTCGGCTGCCATTGCCGCGGCTCGGTGATCGGGAAGTCCTGCGTGTTCAGCCCGTAGTAGACGAACTCGGCGTCGCGGCCGAGATAGCGGCGGCACAGGTCCGCGTTGTCGCGCGCCAGCGTGGTCAGCGCGTCGGCACGCGCGATCAGCTTGCGGTACAGCCAGCGGCGCGGGCCGCCGAAGCTGCCCCACTTGTCGAACAGCCAGACGCTTTGTGCGAGCAGCAGCGGGCGCTTGCCCTGCGCACCGGCCAGCTTCAGGATCAGCGAAGCGGCAAGATGCTCCTGCTCCGTGTGCGTCCAGATCACGTCGGTGTTCAGCAGCGCCGCGCGGTTGCGCCACGCATGCACGACGTCGAAGCCGAGCGCCGCCTTCAGCGCACGGCGCGCGAGGCTGGCGACGCGGTTCTCGCCGCCGTCCTGCGAATAGGTCAGCCGGAATTCGTCGGATTCGGCATGGTGATAGCCGTACAGGCAGCCGATGTTCTCGCCTTTCCGGTAGGTACGCGGATCGGCGCCATAAAACAGATGGACATGGACCTTGGTTGCAGTCATTCGAGCCCTCCTCCGGGTTCGGCCGCGCGGCGTTGCGCGCGCGGCTCGTTCAAGACGTCACCGGCGGCATCGCCGCACGATGGGGGGCAAGGTTCGCGCGGCGGGCGTCGCGCGCGCCGCGGCGCACCGCGCGCCAGTGCTCGCGGATCCGCTCGCGCTTCGCCGTATGCAGCGACAGCAGCACGTGCGCGAGGCCCGGGTAGACACGCGTACCGACCAGCGTCCACCACCACCACGCGATCTCGCGCCGGACCGGCGGCAGATGCTCACGCAGGATCAGGTGCATGTTGTACGCGCCGTTGCTGATCGCATTCAGCGATGCGGCATCGCGCCGGTCGTCGTCGAAGCGCTCGGCCGGAAAATGATCGACCGCGATCGCCGGGTCGTAGACGAGCTTCCAGCCGTCGCGCTGCACGTGCATGCTGAAACCCATGTCGTTGTGCACCTGCGCACCGGCGCCGCGCAGCCGCGTGTCGAAGCGCAGCCGCTCGATCGCGGCACGGCGATAGCTCATGTTCGCGCCTTTCAGCATGTCGACTTCGCGCATGCCGCCGACGCCGAGATGATGGTTGCCGACGATCTTGCCGGACAGCGTGAGCTGGCCGACGAGTTCGCGCGATTCGTCGAGCACGCGGCCCTTCTCGTGCACCCAGTCGCGCCCGCCGACCGCGCCCACGCGCGGATCGGCTGCGAACACCGACTCGACGCGCGCGAGCCAGTCGGGGTACGGCGCCGCGTCGTCGTCGGTGATCGCGACGATGTCGCCGTTCGCCGAGTCGAGCCCCTTGTTCAGCGCGGCGACCTGGCCCGGCACTTCGACGGGCACGATGCGCAGCGGCAGCGCGCCGCCGACCGCCGGATCGGCGAGCCGTTCGTGCGTGGCGTCGTCCTCCGGGCGCGCGACGACGATCACCTCGTCGGGCAGCCGATGCTGCCGCTGCAGCGCCAGCAGGCAGCGCGCGAGGTCGGCGGGGCGCCGATAGGTCGGAACGAGCACGGAAATTTTCATCGTTGGTTCTCCTGTCGGCCGGGCGGGCGACACTGGCTGCCCGCCCGGTTACGTGCGATGCGGATCAGGCGCTCAGGTATTCATGCACGGCCGCATAGCCGCGGCCGTAGCCGCGCGCCTTCGGCGGCACGCCGTTGAAGATCCCGCCTTCCAGGTCGACACCCGCGGTGCGCAGGCGCTTGATCGCGTCGGCGATCTCGCCTTCGGTATGCATGCCCGAGCGCAGCACGAGGAACGTCGAGCCGGCCATGCGGCCAATGATGGTCGCGTCGGTCACTGCCAGCACCGGCGGCGAATCGATCAGCACGACGTCGTAGCGCTTGCCGAGCCCTTCGAGGTATTGCGGCAGGCGCGACGACATCAGCAGCTCCGACGGGTTCGGCGGGCGCGTGCCGGACGAGATGAACGACAGGCCCTGCACCGGCGTCTCGCGCACGGCATCTTCGAGCGCCGACTGGTCGCTCAGCAGCTCGGACAGCCCCGGCTGCGACGTGAGGCCAAAGTAGCGGTCGAGCAGGCCGCGACGCATGTCCGCGTCGATCAGCAGCACGCGCTTGCCCGAATGCGCGAGCAGCACCGCGAGGTTGACCGTCAGGAAGCTCTTGCCGATGCCGGGCGTCGGGCCCGTCAGCACGATCACGCGGTTCTTCGCATCCATCATCGCGAACTGCATCGCGGTGCGCAGGCTGCGCAGGCTCTCGACGCTGAGATCCTTCGGACGCAGGCTCGCGAGGATCGGCCGCGCGCGGCTGCCGCTCTTCTCGGCCTGCGCGTCGAGCTTCACCTGCTCGGCGCTTTGCGGCACCAGCCCGTACAGCGGCAGGTTGAACGCGCGCTCGATGCGGTCCGGATCCTCGATGCCCTGGAACATGTTGCGGCGCAGGAACACGACGCCCGTGCCGAGGATCAGCCCGAGGAACACCGCGGCCGACAGGATCAGCACCTTCTTCGGCTTGACCGGATCGCCCGGACGCAGCGCCGAGTCGACGAGGTGGATGTTGCCGCCCGTGCCGGCCTTCTGCACCGACAGCTCCTGCACGCGGTTCAGCAGCAGCACGTAGATGTCCTCGGCAACCTTCGCGTCACGCTGCAGCTGGACGGCCTTCACTTCGGTGGCCGGCAGGCTGCGGAAGCGGTTGCTGAACTTGTCCTTCTCGCCCTGCAGCTCCGCGAGCTGCTGCTTCGCGGCGATCACCATCGGGTGCGAATCGGTGAAGCGCTGCGCGAGCGACGCGAGCTGCAGGCGCTGCGCGGCGATCTGCTGCTCGTACTGCACGCTGCCCTCGAGGTAGACCTTCGCCTCGTCGCTCGCGTTGATCGAGCCCGACGTGCGCTGGTACTGCGTCAGCGCGGCTTCCGCGCGTTCGAGGTCGGCTTTCAGGCGCGGCTCCTCGCCCTTCAGGAAGTCGAGCATCTTGGTCGCTTCGGCCTGCTTCGCGACCACGTGCTGGTTCAGGTACGACTGCGCGAGTGCGTTCGCGATCGCGGCGGTCTGGTCCGGGTCCTTGCCTTCGAGCGAGATCTGCACGACGCCCGTCTGCTTGCCCTGCTCGGTCACCTGGATGCCGGTCTGGAAGCCGCTGATCGCGTCGAGATCGTTGTAGCGGACCACCGTGAACTGCGTGCCCGGGCGCGCGACGAGCTTCGACACGAGCAGCGTCACACCGCCGCCCTGCGCCGATTCGCCGACGTGGCCCGACAGCAGCCGCATGCCGTTCTGGTCGACGATCGAATAGGTGCCGTTCGGGCCGGCCGTCAGCGTCAGCTTCTTGCCTTCGAGCGCGGGCACGACGTTGATCGAATCGACGTCGGCCACTTCACCGCCCCAGGCGTACGACTTCAGGCCGAGCCACGGCTTCGCCGGTTCGCCCGGCGTCCCGACGCGCGCGGCGAAGCTGCCGATCACCGGCAGCGTCTTCGGCACGACCGAGAAGTTCAGCTTGAACTGCTCGACCACCGGCGCGACCACGCCACGGCTCTTGATGATCTCGATTTCCGCATCGGTCGGCGCCTGCTGCGGGCCGCTGTTGATCATCGCGCCCGTCTGCGTCTGCGTGAGCGCCTGCGACGTGTTGTCGTTGCCCTCGACCCGCACATGCACGTCGGCCTGGTAGACCGGCTTCGCGATGTAGCAGTAGAGGCCGGCGAGCGCGACGACCGTCACCGCGATGCCGAGCAACAGCCAGATGTCGTCCATGATCACCTGGAGCAACTGGCCGAGGACGACGTCCTCTTCCTCGGTTTTCGCGGACAGATCCGCGTAGGAGTGTTTCGCTTGCGTGTTCACCATTCGTTCCCGCTTGAGTGGTGCCGGGGCGGAGGCGCCGCCCCGGCGGGCTATCAGCGCGTGATTTGCCGCATGAAGAAGATCGTCTGAATCGTCGGCAACACCTGCTGCAGCACACGGTTGAACTGCACCGAGCCGGCCGTGCTGACGTAGACCACATCGAGCGGCTGAAGCGGGAAGCGGCTCGACAGCATCAGCGCATCCGGCTGCGTCATGTCGAGACGGAACACTTCCGGCTTCGTCGGGTTGTCACGCATCCCGCGCATCACGTAGATCTTGCGCGGATTCGCATCGGTGTCGAGGATGCCGCCGCCGGACGTCAGCGCATCGGCGAGGGTCAGCTTGCCCTTGAGCATCGGCACGGTGACCGGCGTCTTGACCTCGCCCATGATGAACACGCGGCTGTCGCTGCGGTCCGGCACGTTGATGATGTCGCCCGGCTGCAGCATCACGTTCTGCCGCACCTCGCCGCGATCGAGCACGCCGTTCGCGTCGAGCGTATAGAGCTTGCCGTCGCGCGTCAGGCGCACGCGCTGCAGGTCGGCCTCGTTGGTCGAGCCGCCCGAGCGCGAGATCGCGTCGACGAGCGTCAGCGGCACGTCGCTCACCGCGAGCGGGCCCGGCTGCTTCACCTCGCCCGTCACCTGCACCTTCTGGCTGCGGAACGACAGCACCCGCACGTCGAGCTGCGGATTCTTCACGTAGCGCGACAGCGTGGTGGCCATCTGCTCGCGGATCTGCGCGACCGTCTTGCCGGCCACCTTGATGCGGCCGACGAACGGGAAGAAGATCGTGCCGTCGGCGGCGACCGTCTGCCCGTACGGATCGGCCTGGCCCGGCAGCGCGGTCGTATACGGCTGCTGCAGCGCACCCGCGACCGTCTGCGTCGTGTTGCCGCCGCTCGAGAACGACTGGCCCTGCGGCGTCGTCAGCTCGGGGTGGTCCCACACGGTGACGCCGAGGATGTCCTGCGGGCCGACGCGGTACACGTACTCCGACGGATCGGTGTAACGTCCGGGCGGCAGCGGATGGTCGACCTGCGCTTTCTGCAGCTGATCCATCACCACTTTGGCGTCGATGTAATGAACCGGATAGGTTTCGGCCGCTTGCTGCCGGCCTTCGTCCTTCAGGTTCGACGAGTCGAGGTAGTTGCCGGGCGCGGTTGCACAGGCTGACAGGAAAGTCGTCAGCGCGACGGCAAGCGCCACCGGGCGCATCGGGCGTTTCAGCATAGTTTCTGTAGCCATCCTTGAACCAGACGTTCGATCAGTGAGTAGCTCTTGCGGTAATCGGCCTCGGGGCCGCCGTGCGGGTCGGCAATCTCGGCCCCTTCCCACTTGCCGAGCAGGTGGACCTTGCCGCGCGCGAACGGATCGACCGATTCGACGGCCTTGATCTGTCCGCGCTCGCTGACGAGAATCAGGTCGGCGTCGCGCACGATCCGGCGCGACAGCCGCCGCGAGCGGTGGGTCGTCGCATCGACGCCCCGCTCGGCAAGCAGCTGACGCATCACCGGATCGATGCCGTCGCCGTCATTCGCATGCACGCCCGCCGAGTGGAACGTCGGGCGCGGGCCGCCGCGCGACGCGGCGTGCGACTTGAACAGCATTTCCGCTGCCGGGCTGCGGCAGACGTTCGCGTGGCAGACGATCAGGATGTTCCGGAACATGGCGTCTCGTAACGAGTGACAGGAAACGGGTTACGCGCTTGCAGGCGCGGTGCCCGGCACACGGGCGGCGACGGCCTGGCGCGAGCCCGGCCGGCCGATCGGGTGGTATTCGATGCCCTGCTCGCTCATCGTCTCCGGCTCGTACAGGTTGCGGCCGTCAAAGATCACCGGCGCTTTCCACAAGCGGCCGAGCGCGACGAAGTCGGGGCTCTTGAAGATCTTCCATTCGGTGACGATCACGAGCGCGTCGGCATCGCGGGCGGCCTGCGCCTCGTCGTCGACGAAGGTCAGGCGCTCGAGCCAGCTCGGGTGATCGGCGAGATCGAGCGCGATCACGCGGCGCGCTTCCTGCTGCGCGACCGGGTCGTACGCGGCGATGCGCGCCCCGCGCGACAGCAGCTCGGCGATCAGCTCACGGCTCGGCGCTTCGCGCATGTCGTCGGTGTTCGGCTTGAACGCGAGGCCCCAGATCGCGAACGTGCGGCCGGTCAGGTCCTCGCCGAAGCGCGCGACGATCTTGTCGGCGAGCACGCGCTTTTGCGTCGCGTTGACCGACGACACGGCCTTCAGGATCTGCAGGGCCTGCCCGTTCTCGTCAGCCGTGCGGATCAGCGCCTCGACGTCCTTCGGGAAGCACGAGCCGCCGTAGCCGCAGCCGGCATACAGGAAGTGATAGCCGATGCGCGGATCGGAGCCGATCCCGCGGCGCACGGCCTCGATGTCCGCGCCGAAGCGGTCGGCGAGGTTCGCCAGTTCGTTCATGAACGAAATGCGGGTCGCGAGCATCGCGTTCGCTGCGTATTTCGTGAACTCGGCCGAGCGCACGTCCATGTACAGCGTGCGTTCGTGGTTGCGGTTGAACGGTGCGTACAGCTTCTTCATCAGCTCGCGGGCGCGCTCGCCCGGCACGTCGTCGTCGCAGCCGATCACGATGCGGTCCGGCCGCGTGAAATCGTCGACCGCCGCGCCTTCCTTCAGGAATTCCGGATTCGACACGACCGAGAACATCTGGTCGGCGCCGCGCTTCGCGAGCTCTTCCGCCACCGCCGCGCGCACACGCTCGGCCGTGCCGACCGGCACCGTCGACTTGTCGACGATCACCTTGAAGCCCGTCATGTGGCGGCCGATGTTGCGCGCCGCCGCGAGCACGTATTGCAGGTCGGCCGAGCCGTCCTCGTCGGGCGGCGTGCCGACCGCGATGAACTGCACGTCGCCATGCGCGACCGCGGCCTCGATGTCGGTCGAGAAACGCAGGCGGCCGGCCGAGCGGTTGCGCGCGATCACTTCCTTGAGACCCGGCTCGTGGATCGGCACGCCGCCGTTGTTCAGGATGTCGATCTTTGCCTGGTCGACGTCGAGACAGAACACGTCGTGCCCGATGTCGGCGAGACAGGCGCCGGTGACAAGACCTACGTAACCGCTGCCGATGATAGTCAGATTCATGATGTGTCGGACCTCTTGACCAATGATTCGAAATTCGTAAAGCCGGAATGCCTGCGTGGCGCGGCGTCGAGACTCAGTAAGCGTTGCTGCCGGTGAAGCCTTTCCAGAGCGTCAGCACGACGATCTTGATGTCGAGCCAGAACGACCAGTTCTGCATGTAGTACAGATCGAGCTTCACGCGTCCCATCATCTTCTCGATCTGGTCGGTCTCGCCGCGAAAGCCGTTGATCTGCGCCCACCCGGTGATGCCCGGCTTGATCCGGTAGCGGAACATGTAGCCCTTGACCAGATCCTTGTAGATGTCGTCGTGCGCGAGCGCATGCGGGCGCGGGCCGACGACCGACATCTCGCCCTTCAGCACGTTGATGAACTGCGGCAGCTCGTCGAGGCTCGTGCGGCGCAGGAACCGGCCGACCGGCGTCACGCGCGAATCGTTCTTCTTCGCCTGCGTGACCTGCCCCGCCACTTCCTGGTGCACCTTCATCGACCGGAACTTGTAGATCTCGAACTCGTGCCCGTCGATGCCCTTGCGCTTCTGGCGAAAGAACACCGGCCCGCGCGACGTCAGCTTGATCAGGCACGCGATCAGCAGCATCACCGGTGCGAGGCCCGTGAGCGCCACCAGCGCGAACGCCCGGTCGAACACGAACTTCGGCAGGATCCGCACGTCGGTGATCGGCGACGCCGCGAGGTTGATCGCCGGCACGCCGAGCACCTCGACCACTTCCTGGTTGAAGAACGACAGCGTGCGCACGTCCGGGATGAAGCGGATGTTCACGAAGTCGTGGCGGAACACCGTCACGATCTGGTGAATCCGGCGCTCTTCCGTAATCGGCAGCGTGAGCCACAGCTCGCTGATCGCGCGGCTGCGCACCAGCCACACCAGCGAGTCGAACTGCCGCTCGATGCGCACGTCGTCGAGCGCGACTTCGCCCGGCGCTTCGCTTTCGTCGTACACGCACACCGGATTGAAACCGGCTTCCGGCCGCGCCCGCATCTGCGCGATCAGCCGCCGCGCCGCCGGCGTACCGCCGACGATCGCGACCGCCTTCAGGTTGTAGCCGCCGCGGCGCAATTGCCGCAGCACGACGTGCACGCAGGCTTTCGAGCCGACGAGCAACGCCATCGTCACGAGCGCCCAGTAACCCAGCCACAGCCGCGACAGGTCGCCCGACTGATGAAAGCTGAAGCTCAACAGGATGCCCGCGAGCTCGACCACGAGCCACGCAAACGCAACCCGCCCCACCAGCCCGACGAGACGCTTGCCGCGCCAGGACTGGTAGATGCCGAAGGCGGGAAAGCACACGACGACGAGCAGGCAATCGAACAGCATCATCGTGCGCTGCAGGTCGTTGAGCCAGATGCTGCCACCGTGCAGCGTGGCGGCGATCAACGCCCCCATCACGACCATCGCGATATCGATGACTCTCGCCAGCACGCTCAACATGTCTGCTTCCTCTTTGAACAGGCGTTTGCCGAACAGCTCCTTGTGCGACCCGTGCCGCACATTCGATTCAAACGTTGCATGACGCTATTGAAGCGGTAAGAAAATTCCTCCTCAAGCGCACAAGTATTTCGAAAAATAATCGGAAATTCTTGCCGGGAAGTTTTTTAATTAAATCGGCAGGTTTTCCCGAAATGCCCAGAAATCGGGAATTTTTCAGAACCTTTACGATTTCCGTGCACCCTTTGCGGGCGGTCAAGACCGGCCGATTCCCGGATTTATTTTTTATTTTTTTATTTGCATCGGATGCTAGCGCGGAAAATTCTTCCTGATGAATGCCTGGCGAATATCCGGAAAATGGGTTCGGTTTTATTGTCGATTTACTTCGTGCTACAAAGATAGGCACTGACTTCAACCGTGGAGAGTGTCCTCATGAATGCTCCGGCCGTGGCTGCCGAAACGCGCCATTCTTCTTCCGCCGCCCCCGCCGCCGGCACGCGCGTCGCCGTGCAACCGGTGATTCTCGCCGGCGGTTCCGGCACGCGCCTGTGGCCGATGTCGCGCGAACGTTTTCCGAAACAGCTGATCGGCCTGCTCGGCGAACATTCGCTGCTGCAGTCGACCGCGCTGCGCCTCGACGGCCTGACGGCCGCCCATCCGCTGAACGACGACGTGCTGATCGTATGCGGCGAGGATCACCGCTTCACGACCGCCGAACAGCTGCGCCTGACCGGCAAATCGGCGTCGATCATGCTCGAGCCGATCGGCCGCGACACCGCGCCCGCGCTGACGCTCGCCGCCCTGCGGCTCGTCGCCGGCGGCAACGATGCCGTGATGACCGTGATGCCGGCCGACCATGCGGTCGCCGACCTGCCGCGCTTCCACGCGGCCGTCGCGGCCGGCGTGCACTGCGCGATGCAAGGCAAGATCGCGACGATGGGTATCGTGCCCAAGCACGCGGAAACCGGCTACGGCTACATCCGCGTCGGCGCGCCGCTCGGCGATGCCGGGACGGGCAGCCTCGACGTGCGCCGCCTCGACCGCTTCGTCGAGAAGCCGCATCTCGAACTCGCTCAGCAGTACGTCGCATCGGGCGAATACTGGTGGAACAGCGGGATCTTCATCGTGCGCGCGTCGGTCTGGCTGAAGGCGATCCGCCAGCTCGAACCCGCGATCTACGCAGCCTGCGAACAGGCGGTCGCCCAGGGCAAGGCCGACGGCGATTTCTTCCGGGTCGATCGCGACGCATTCGCCGCGTCGCCGTCGAACTCGATCGACTACGCGGTGATGGAGCGGCTCGCGACCCTGCCGCAACTGTGCGAGAGCGTCGTCGTGCCGCTCGACGCGGGCTGGTCGGACGTCGGCTCGTGGGACGCGATCTGGCAGATCTCGCCGAAGGACGAAGCCGGGAACGTCGGCCGCGGCCGCGTGCTGCTCGAAGGCGCGGAATCGACGTTCGCGCATTCGGAAAGCCGGCTCGTCGCCTGCGTCGGCACGCAGAACCTCGTCGTCGTCGAAACGCCCGATGCCGTGCTCGTCGCGGACAAGTCGCGCGTGCAGGACGTGAAGAAAATCGTCGGGCAAATCAAGGCGCAACGCGGCGCGGAAGCAGCCGATCACCGCAAGGTCCATCGCCCGTGGGGCCACTACGACTCGGTCGACATGGGCGAGCGCTTCCAGGTGAAACGCATCGTCGTGAAGCCGGGTGCGCGACTGTCGCTGCAGATGCACCACCACCGCGCCGAACACTGGATCGTCGTGCGCGGCACCGCGCGCATCACGCGCGGCGACGAAACGTTCCTGCTGTCCGAAAACGAATCCACGTACATCCCGCTCGGCGTATCGCACCGCCTGGAGAACCCGGGCAAGATGCCGCTCGAGCTGATCGAGGTGCAGTCGGGCGCGTATCTCGGCGAGGACGACATCGTCCGCTTCGACGATACCTACGGCCGGCAGTAACAATGCGTCGTACGCCCGGGGCGCCGCTTCGACAGCGGCGCCCCGGGCGAGGCAGACATGAAAGGACGGGACTTCCGCGCGGGCGTCGTGGCACACGACGGCCCGCGCGTTTCAGCAGGTTGGCGATCAGCCTACGCGGTACACGTATTCGCGACGCTCCGACTGCACCGGATCGTTACGGCTTTCGGACAGTGCGCCCGCATGACGCTCGGCGATGAAGCGCTGGATGTCCGACTCCGCACGCGCAAGCGCGGACAGGCCGGCCAGCACCTCGCCTTGCGGCTCGCGCGCCGGTTCGTCGCTCGCGCCATGGCGATCGATCCACTGGCGCGCCCAGTCGAGCGCGAACTGCTCGGCTTCCTCGGCATCGGTGAAGCGCGGGCCGATGAGGCCCGAGCGCTCGACGCGCCGGTCGTCCTGCGTAATCTCGGCCCAGGCGCGATACATCAGGTTCTGCACGGGCTGCGCGATGCCGCAGATCGTATAACCGCGATACTCGTCGATTTGCGGCTCGGCCGCGGCGAAGCTCGCCGACGACGCATGTGCATGCGCATGGCGCAACTCCACCGACGGCGCACCCGGCACCGAGAACGACACGGCCGACGGATCGACCACTTCGTCGACCGGCATCGCGCTCAGCGACGCGCCCTCGCCCTCCCAAACGTTTGCCTGAGCGACCGGCAATTGCCACGATTCGGGGTTCTGCCAGAACACGCCGCGCAAGCGGTCGTTGTCGGGCATGGGCTCGGCACGACGCGCGGGCACGACCGGCACCGGCGGCGGCGGGATATACGCGAACGTACGCCCGCTGAACTGGGTCAACGCGTCGATCATCTGCAGCAGCGTGCCGGACGCGAGCCACTCCTCGTAGCGACGACGGCACGTCGGCCCGGACGGATAACGACCGGGCAGCTTCGACCAGGCTTCCCCGGTCGTCAGGATCCAGAGCACCGCATTGGCAACGACGCGCGGTTCGGCGCGTGGACGCCCACGACGGTTCAGCCGGATGGGTTCATCGGCGATCAGCGTTGAAAGACGAAACCACTCTTCATCGTTAAGCTCATCGAAGAACATAGTAGATCTCTCCACGCAGCCAGGCCGGGGCTGCGATTGGCGGCGCCGTCGCGACACATCGCGTCGCGGGGCGGCCAGGTTGCACATTATGGTTATCCGGGGTTGTGCACGCCGGTGCGGCACCGCACTTTCACGGTGCCGCGATTCCCGGCAATGACGCACAAATCACGGTCTCACTCCAATGTGGGAATTTTTGTGCACGAAGCATACCATCCCTAGGGTTAATCTCAATATGACAATGATTTAATGTTACGCACTGAAACAACCAGCCATGGATGCGTAATGTATTTACGCATGAATTTTTTTGAGAGATCTTTATGCCCATCGCTGGAAAGGCCCGTCTGGCTGGGCTCTACAGCGTATGAAGAATAGCTTTTTATGAGCATTTTCGGGCTGCTCAGACCCCTGCCGGCAACAATCCGGCGCATTGCTGCCCAACATCGGTAAATCAGGGAAAAAAGCGTAACAAGATATTCACGAATCGGTAAATCATTCAAATTCGGCCGATTTTAATTATCTCCGTGCACAATCTTTTTATTGTTTCTCTGCGGGTGATGAAAGCACGGTGACGCGGGATGCACATTTTTCGCCGCGTGCAAGCCCGTGACGCCTGTTACATCTGCGCGGCGGCAGGCGCGCGACCGCGCCGCCTCGTGGGCGGAAATCCCGTTTCGGGTCGGAACAGAAAAACGGAAAACGGTGCGCAGGTCGCGCATCGGACGCGTCAGCGCAGATCGCCGGCCAGCGATGCGGTCACGTCCGCATCCACGCGCTGCGCCGGCATCGTGTAGGCCGGGTGATCGCAGCCGATCGACAGCGCCGCCCCGCCCTTGAGCGCCGCGCGCATCGGCGCGCCGAACTCGAAGCGCACGAAGTGCACCGCCGACGTCTTCACGGCGTTGTCGCGCTCGAGATCCTCGTCGGCGATCGCGTAGACGCTCGGGTGCCCGTCGACCTGCAGGTACACACGATCCTCGACGCCGATCAGCCGCGCGAGCGCCGCGCGCCGTTCGATCTCGTGCTCATACTCGATCTGCATCGTCGCCTTCAGGTTCGTGCCGTCCGGCACGAGCGGCAGATACGCTTCCAGCTCCCCTTCGATGCCCGCCTGGTCGAAGATCTTCTCGATGTGCAGCATTTCCTGGATCTGATAGCGGATCGTCGTCTCGTCCTCGAACAGGAAGCGCAGGTGATTGCCGAGCGCCACCGCGCGGCGGCGCTTGTACGCGACGAGCCGCGCGTGTTCGGCCTTGCGGATCTTCGCGTACGCTTCGAGCGTCAGCAGGGAGTCGCGGGTCAACGTCATGGGAGGTCCTCGTGGGTCGGCCGGCGGCGGCTCAGATGCCGTACGCGCGGCGCAGCAACGTGAGCGGATGCGCGAGCGGCGCGGACGGCAGCCCCTTGTCGTCGATGCCCTGCACGATGTGATGGCCGGCCAGCGCGCAGTCCGACGACACGAAATCCGGCTGCGGCTCGGCCATCGCCTTGAACACGGGCCCGCCGATCCGCATCGCGTCCGCATGAAACTCCTTCTTCACGCCGAACGTGCCCGCATGGCCCGAGCAGCGCTCGACGACATTCACGCGCGTATCGGGCACAAGCGACAGCGCGTCGGCCGTCTTGCGGCCGATGTTCTGTACGCGCGCATGGCATGGCACGTGATACGACACGGTGCCGAGGCCCGTCTTGAAATCGGTCTTCAGCAGTCCGTCGCGATGGCGCGCGATCACGTATTCGAATGGATCCCAGAATGCGTCGGCCACCGCGCGCACGGCTTCGTCGCCGGGGAACATCCGCGGCAGCTCGCTCTTGTACATCAGCACGCAGCTCGGAATCGCGCCGATCAGCGCATAGCCTTCGCGCGCATAGCGTTCGAGCACGGGCAGGTTCACCTCCTTCTTCGCGGCCACGCCGGCGAGATTGCCCTGCTCGAGCAGCGGCATCCCGCAGCAGGCTTCGCGCGAGACGAGCTCGTACGGGATCTCGTTGTGCGCGAGGATCGCGAGCAGGTCGTGACCGATGCCCGGCTCGTTGAAATTCACGTAGCACGTCGCGTAGACCGCGACCTTGCCGGGCGTGCGTTCGCCGTCGCGCACGGGCACGCCGTCCGAGGGCTTCGCCGTGCGCCGGAACTTGCGCGGCGCGAATTCCGGCAGCCACGCATCGCGATCGACGCCGAGCGCCGCTTCGAGTGCATGGCGCGCGGGCGGCGTGCGGTTCACCGCGTTCACCGCCTGCGTGACGATCGGAATGCCGGCGAAGTGGCCGAGCGCGTCGGTGTTCGACAGCACCTTGTCGCGCAGCGTCGCTTCGCCGCGCTTGTAGCGTGCGGCCTTGCCGCGCAGCATCAGGTGCGGGAAGTCGACGTTCCATGCGTGCGGCGGCACGTACGGGCATTTCGTCATGTAGCAGAGGTCGCACAGGTAGCACTGGTCGACGACCTTGCCGAACGCGTCCTTCGGCACTTCCTCGATATCGCCCATCGGCGTGTCGTCGACCAGATCGAACAGCGTCGGAAACGCACCGCACAGCGACACGCAGCGCCGGCATCCGGCGCAGATGTCGAACACGCGCGTCATTTCGGCATCGATCGCGGCCTGGTCGTAGAACGCTTCGGACTGCCAGTCGAGCGGATGCCGGGTCGGGGCTTCGAGACTGCCTTCCTTGTGGGGCATGGGGCGCTCCAGCGTGGCGCGCGTGCGCGCCAGCGCCGCCCGCGCGCTGCGGGCAGCGATGAACGAACAGCCAGCCGCTTGCCGGTCGCACCGCCTGCCGTGCGACCCGCGGCGGCCCGTCAGTCGACGAGACTGTCCAGCGCCTTCGTATAGCGGTTCGCGTGGCTGCGTTCAGCCTTCGCGAGCGTCTCGAACCAGTTCGCGATTTCGTCGAAACCTTCGTCGCGCGCCGCCTTCGCCATGCCCGGATACATGTCGGTGTATTCGTGCGTTTCGCCAGCGATCGCCGATTCGAGATTCTGCCGCGATGAACCGAACGGCAAGCCCGTGGCCGGATCGCCGACCGCTTCCAGATATTCGAGGTGGCCATGCGCATGGCCGGTTTCGCCTTCGGCGGTCGAGCGGAACAGCGCGGCGATGTCGTTCTGGCCTTCGACGTCAGCCTTCGAAGCGAAATACAGATAACGCCGGTTCGCCTGCGATTCGCCCGCGAATGCAGCCTTCAGGTTCTCTTCGGTTTTGCTGCCCTTGAGTTGAGCCATTTGCGCCTCCGTTCGAGTCGGCGCGGCCGCGTGCGAAGCCGGACCGATCAGGTATGTGGGGAACGATGCGGGTGCCGGGGCGCGCGCATCGTGCTCTTCAATCTAGGCGCTCGCGTTCGCATCCCCCAATAGGCTTTTTCAATCCGGGCGATAGTGCCCGGGGGGACGCGGGGCGTGGGGCGTGGTGCCGGGTGCGCCGGGTATATAAGTGCGCGGGGTGCGGGGTGCGGGGTGCGGGGTGCGGGGTGCGGGGTGCGGGGTGCGGGGTGCGGGGTGCGGTGTGCTTGCTGCTTGCTGCTTGCTGCTTGCTGCTTGCTGCGTCCGCTCGTTCGTCCGTTCGTCCGTTCGTCCGTTCGTCCGTTCGTCCGTTCGTCCGTTCGTCCGTTCGTCCGTGCGTCCGTGCGTCCGTGCGTCCGTGCGTCCGTGCGTCCGTGCGTCCGTGCGTCCGTGCGTCCGTGCGTCCGTGCGTCCGTGCGTCCGTGCGTCCGTGCGTCAGTGCGTCAGTGCGTCAGTGCGTCAGTGCGTCAGTGCGTGCTGCGTGCGTCACGCGTCCGTCGCGCGCCTGAGCAGCAATTCGCGTTCGCGCTCGTTGCGCGTCAGTTCCGCCGCGCGGCGGAATTCGGCCTTGGCCTCATCGGTGCGGCCAAGCTTCGCCAGCAGGTCGCCGCGCACGCTCGGCAGCCAGTGATAGCGCGCGAGCGCGGGATCGTCGCGCAGCGCGTCGACGAGTTCGAGCGCCGCAGCGGGCCCGAACGCCATCCCCACGGCCACTGCACGATTCAGCTCGACGACGGGCGACGGTGCGACTTCGGCAAGCGCGTCATACAGCGCGACGATCTGCGCCCAGTCCGTATCCGACGCCTGCCGCGCGCGCGCATGGCAAGCGGCCAGCGCGGCCTGCAGCGCATACGGCCCGCGTACGCCGCCGAGCTTCGTCGCGCGTTCGAGCGCCGCGAGGCCGCGCCGGATCAGCAGCGGATCCCAGCGGCTGCGATCCTGGTCGAGCAGCAGCACGGGCCGGCCCTGCGCGTCGGTGCGCGCATGCATGCGCGACGCCTGCAGTTCCATCAGCGCGACGAGCCCGAGCACCTCGCTCTCGTCCGGCGCCAGCCCGGCCAGCACGCGGCCGAGCCGCAACGCCTCGTCGCACAGCGCCGGGCGTGTCCAGTCGTCGCCCGAGGTCGCCGCATGGCCTTCGTTGAACACGAGATAGATCACTTCGAGCACCGACGCGAGCCGCACGGGCCGCGCATCGGCGGCCGGCACCTCGAACGGCACGTGCGCCGCCGCGAGCGTGCGCTTGGCGCGCACGATCCGTTGCGCGATCGTCGCCTCGGGCGTCAGGAACGCACGCGCGATCTCGCCCGTCGTCAGCCCGCCGAGCAGCCGCAGCGTCAGCGCGACGCGCGCATCGGTCGACAACACCGGGTGGCACGACGTGAAGATCAGCCGCAACAGATCGTCGCCGATGTCGTCGTCGCGCGCGTCGGCGAGCGCCTCCGCGATGTCAGGGACGACATGCGCTTCGAGCGCGTCCATCTCGTGGCCGAGCTGGTCGCGCTTGGCCGCATGGAGCGACTCCTGCCGGACACGATCGAGTGCGCGACGCTTCACGGCCGTCATCAGCCAGGCGGCCGGGTTGTCGGGCACGCCGTCGACGGGCCAGTGCTCGAGCGCCGCGACGAGCGTGTCCTGCGCCAGCTCCTCGGCCACGCCGACGTCGCGCACCACGCGCGCGGCGCGCGCGATGATCTTGGGCGCCTCGATCCGCCAGACCGCTTCGATCGCACGGTGAGTCGCCTCACGCGTCACGACGCCTGCCCCTCGGCGGACGCGTCCAGCGGCATGGCCATCAGCTCCCATGCGTGGCCGTCCGGATCGTCGAACCCGTGGCCGTACATGTTCGGGTACTCGCGTGGCGCTTGCGGCGCGGACCCGCCGGCCGCCAGCGCCTTCGCGACGATCGCGTCGACCTCGGCGCGGCTTTCGCACGACAGGCACGACAGCGCCTGCACCTGCGTTGCCGGATCGATGATGGTTTTGCCGGTAAACGTCTGGAAGAACGGTCGCACGAGCAGCATCGCGAAAATCGTGTCGCTGATCTTGATGCAGGCGGCCTGGTCGTTGGTATAGGCCGGCACGACTTCGAAGCCGAGCGCCTGGTAGAACGCCTTCGAACGCGGCAGGTCGGCCACGGGCAGGTTGATGAAGACCATCTTGTGCATGTCGGGTGCTCCCGGTGAGGTTGGATTCAGCTGGGCAATCAATCAGGCGCCGGTGCGGCCGACGTGGAGTTCGCGGAACCGCTCGACCGCGTCGCTCGGCGTGAGGTCGTCAAGCTCGAACAGCGGCCGCACCTCGATCTCGCAATCCATCTCGGCGCCGAACGGCGCGGGAAACCGGCGCGTCCATTCGAGCGCTTCTTCGCGCGAACGCACCTGGATCAGCGTGTAGCCGGCGATCAGCTCCTTCGTTTCGGCGAACGGGCCGTCGACCACCGTGCCCTTGCCGCCCGAGTAGCGCACGCGCCAGCCGCTCGCGCTCGGCCGCAGCCCGTTCGCGTCGAGCAGCACGCCGGCCCTGGCCAGTTCCTCGTGATAGACGGTCATGGCCTCGACCAGCCGGTTGTCGGGCAACGCGTCGGACTCGCTGACGGCGTTCGCCCGGATCATGATCATGAATCGCATCGTTTACTCCTTGTCATCGATGGAGGGCGGCGCCCGTTCATCGGCGCCTTATCCGGACGACGGCCGGATGACGGCCGGATCGACATATTCCGCGACAAATCAGGGTAAATACCGAGTCACGGCAATCACAGGAAGCACGGGCCGACCGCACGCACCTCGACCGTGCACCATTGCGCGGCCGGGCACTCGCGCGCGATTTCGATCGCCTCCTCCCGCGTGTCGACGTCGACGAGGAAGAAGCCGCCGACCATCTCCTTCGCCTCCGCGAACGGGCCGTCGAGCAGGCGCGTCTCGCCGTCGCGCACCTGCACGCGCGTCCCGCGCTCGGAGCGCTCCAGCGACTCGACGCCGCGCAGCACGCCGCGCGCCTTCAGCGTCTCGGCGAAATCGACCATCCGCGCGTACAGCGCCTGACCTTCGTCGAGCGTGCGTTCGGCGCGCTGGTCGGTCGGTTCGACAATCAACAGCATGTAAGACATGGATTTCTCCTGTTGGAACGGGGCGCGGCAGCGTTCGCTGCGCGATCGGGATGCGCCGACCGATGCAAAAGCGTAGCAGCCGCCGGGCGGCTTGCATCGTCGGCCAATCGGCACTGGCCGGACGGCCAATTCGGCCGCTTCCTGACATTTTGCCGTCAAGATGCCTTCCCGAACCTTCGGATTTTCTTCCTGTGGACCGCCCCATGTCACGCCTGCTTCCGCCGCTTGCCGTTGCACCGTTCATCGCCCTGGCTGCCCTCTTCGCCGCTGCCGCTCCGGCCGCTGCCGTCACCCGGCCGGCCGCGGTCACGCCGCAGATCAGCGCCGGTTGCGGCGGCGCCACCACGCCGATTGCGGACCTCCGCGGCGCCGGCGGCCCGTCGCCGCTGGCCGGCCAAACGACCTCGATCGAAGCGGTCGTCACCGCGGCATTCGGCGGCGCCGACGGCCTCGGCGGCTTCTTCGTCCAGCAGGCCGACGCGCAGCGACGGCACCGGCCGGGCGTCCCGGAAGGCGTGTTCGTGTACGCACCGAACGCGCGCGCGAAGGCCGGCGATCTCATGCACCTCACGGGTCGCGTCGACGAGCGATACGGCCGGACGCAATTCACGCTGTCGGGCGGCATGACAGTCTGCGCACGCGGGCAGACGGTCACACCGGCAACGCTCACGCTGCCGGTCGCCACGCCTGCCGTGCTGGCCGCGCACGAAGGCATGCGGGTGCGCCTGCCGCAAACGCTGACGGTCAGCGATACCCACGAACTCGGCCGCTACGGCAGCGTCGTTCTCAGCAACGGCCGGCTGCGCATCCCGACCCACGTCGCACCGCCGGCCGAAGCCGCCGAACGCGCGGCCGCCAACGCCCGCAACCGCATCGTGCTCGACGACGGCTCGAACCGCCGCGATCCCGCGACCGTGCGCTATCCGCCGCCCGCGCTGAGCGCCGCCAACACGCTGCGCGCGGGCTACACGGTGCGCGGCGTCGAAGGCGTGCTCGAACCGCGCTACGGCGTGTGGCGGCTGCAACCGATTGCCGGTGCGGCACCGGTGTTCGATGCCGCCGCGAATCCGCGTACCGAGGCGCCGGCCCGGCATCCCGCTGCCGACGTGCGCATCGTGTCGTTCAACGTATTCAACTATTTCAACGGCGACGGGACTGGCGGCGGATTCGATGCCCCGGCCAACCGCGGCGCGAAAACGCCCGCCGCGTTCGCGCGGCAGGAGGCGAAGATCGTCGCGGCATTGCGCGCGCTGCGTGCCGACGTGATCGGGCTGATGGAAATCGCGAACAACGGCTACGGCGACGCAAGCGCCGTGCAGCGTCTCGCCGCACAACTTGGCGACGGCTGGCGCGCGGTCGATCCCGGCACCGCGCGGCTCGGCCGCGATGCGATCGCGGTCGCGCTGCTGTACGACAGCCGCACCGTCGAGCCGGCCGGGCGCGCGGCGACGGTCGCGCTCGGCGGCCGGCACCGCCCGCCGCTTGCGCAGACATTCCGGCGCATCGGCGGCACGCGCGCATTCACGGTCGCGGTCAATCACCTGAAATCGAAGAACTGCCCGAACGCGACCGGCGCCGATCGCGACCAGTCGGACGGCCAGGGCTGCTGGAACGCAGCGCGCACGCGGGCCGCCGCGCGCGTCGCCGACTGGCTCGCCACGTCGCCGACAGGCACCGCGGCCGACGGCGTGCTGCTGATCGGCGACCTGAACAGCTACGCGAAGGAAGATCCGGTTCGCGCGCTCGAATCGCGCGGCTACGCGAACCTGGTGGCCCGCTTCGGCGGCGATGCTGCGTACAGCTACGTATTTCGCGGCGAAGCGGGCAACCTCGACCACGCGCTCGCCACGCCGACACTCGCCGCGCGCGTGAAGGCCGTGCACGTCTGGCACATCAACGCCGACGAACCGGTGGCCCTGCAACCCGTGCCCGATTACAAAACGTCCGCGCAACGGTCGTCCTATTACGCACCCGACGCGTACCGCTCATCGGACCACGATCCCGTCGTGATCGACGTCGCGCTTGGCGACGGCCGCATATGGGCGGCCCCGGGCACGAACCATGCTCGTCCACACAGCATCGACTAGTGCATTTGCATCAGCACAAGGCCTGCAACGGCACTATTTACCTGGCAGCCCTGGCGACGCCATATTTACCTGGCCTTCACCGCCTACCGCCGCCCGATATGCCGCTTCGCCCGGAATGCGAATTTTTTTCAACGGCCGTGCCGCCCCGTGCGGCGGGGCTTCGCGGCGATCCTGCCGACGAATTGAAAATTTGTCTCGAAACAAAATTGGGCCACGTGAATCACATAAGTTGCTGGGATTCGTCTTATCTTCAAATTGGCCTTGAATCGAAGGAGGATAAACACCATGGCGCTCACTGACTCGATCGAACACAAACTGGATCGCGGCCTCTCCGACATTCGTCGCACGGGCCGGCGTGTGGGCCGCACGACGCGCTCGGCGGCCCGCGACCTGCATGCCGACGTCACCGACGATCTGCGCGGGCTGGTCGACGAACTCGAAGATCTGCTGAAAAACGACGGCGACGGCGATATCGCCGCGCTGCGCAAGCGCGTGCAATCCAGGCTCGATGAAGCGCGCAGCACGCTCGACCATGCGTCGGGCAGCGCGGCCGCCCGGCTGCGCGATTCGGCCGAACGCGTGTCGCAGGTCGTGCACGACAACCCGTGGCAAACCGCCGGCGTCGTCGCCGGCCTCGCGTTCGTTGCGGGCCTGCTCCTTGCCCGCCGTTGAACGGAGCAGGCCGCCCCGCGCCCGTACCGTCCGTCCTCAATCAGACAAACGAAGGAGAAACGCCATGCAGAAGACCTTTGCCATGAAAGCCGCCGCCGCCGTCCTGCTCGGCAGCCTCGCGCTCGCCGGCTGCACGACCACGCCGGACAAACCGGAAGGCGCCGCGGCCAGCGCGTCGAAGCGCGAGTCGATCGACGCCAGCGTCAACGCGACGCTGTCGCGCCTCTATTCGACGGTGCCGGGTTCGCGTGAACTCGTCGGGAAATCGCGCGGCGTGCTCGTGTTCCCGAACGTGCTGCAGGCCGGCTTCATCGTCGGCGGCCAGTCCGGCAACGGCGCACTGCGCGTCGGCGGCAGCACGGTCGGCTACTACAACACGTCGTCGCTGTCGGTCGGCCTGCAGGCCGGCGCGCAATCGAAGGCGATCGTGTTCCTGTTCATGACGCAGGATGCGCTCGACTCGTTCCGCAAGTCCGATGGCTGGGCCGCCGGCGCCGACGCATCGGTCGCGGTCGTGAAGGTCGGTGCGAACGGCGCGGTCGATACGACCACGGCCACCGCACCGGTCGAGGTGCTGGTCCTGACCAACGCGGGCCTGATGGGCGACCTGTCGGTGAACGGCACCAAGGTCACGAAGCTCAATATCTGACGATGCGACACGCGGCGTTGCGCCGCGTTTGCTTCCCGGCAGCGCCGCGGCCCCGGCCGCGGCGTTTTCGCATGTGCCGCGCGCAGCGGCTATGATGGCGGCACCTTTGCGGGCATACTCCGGTTCGGGCCGCCCGACGGCGCATTTCGGCGCGAACCCGTGACGATCGTGAACCGATCGTGCGCGGGGCAACGAGATTCAATCAAACCACGCATCAATCTGCGCGAATGTCATCCATGGAAAGCGGACACGACCACCAAAAATTCTTCTATTTCCTGCTGGCCGCGGTCACCGTCGGACTCTGCTGGATCCTCGCGCCGTTTTCCGGAGCCGTGTTCTGGGGTACCATTCTCGCGATCCTGTTCCAGCCCGTGCAACGCTGGCTCGCCGCGCGCTTCGGCAAGCGGCGCAACCTGGCCGCGCTCGTGACGCTGTCGCTGATCGTCCTGATCGTGATCCTGCCGCTCGTGTTCGTCGCCGCGACGCTCGTGCAGGAAATCGCGTACGTGTACCAGGAAATCAAGACCGCACAGCCTAACTATTCGCAATACTTCCAGGACATCATCCACGCGCTGCCGTCGTCGATCCAGCACCTGCTGCAGAAATACGGGCTGAGCAACCTCCCGGGCATCCAGAAGAAACTGACCGATGGCGCCGCGCAGATCAGCCAGCTCGCTGCAGCGCAGGCACTCAGCATCGGCCAGAACACGTTCCAGTTCGTCGTGAGCTTCGGCGTGATGCTGTACATGGTGTTCTTCCTGCTGCGCGACGGCGGCGAGATCGGCCGCCGCGTGCGCCGCGCGCTGCCGCTCGACGACGAGCACAAGAACCTGCTGCTGGCAAAATTCACGACGGTCGTGCGCGCGACCGTGAAGGGCAACATCGCGGTCGCGCTCGTGCAGGGTGCGCTCGGCGGCCTGATCTTCTGGATCCTCGGGATCGAAGGCGTCGTGCTGTGGGGCGCGCTGATGGCGTTCCTGTCGCTGCTGCCCGCGATCGGCGCGAGCCTCGTATGGGTGCCGGCCGCGCTCTACTTGCTGATGATCGGCGCGGTGTGGAAATGCGTGATCCTCGTCGTGTTCTGCGTCGGCGTGATCGGCCTCGTCGACAACCTGCTGCGCCCGATCCTCGTCGGCAAGGACACGAAGATGCCCGACTGGGTCGTGCTGATCTCGACGCTTGGCGGGATGGCGCTGTTCGGCATCACCGGCTTCGTGATCGGGCCGCTCGTCGCCGCGCTGTTCATGGCGAGCTGGGACATCTACGCGCGGGCCGAACAGGCCGAATGACCCACCGCGCGGCCACGTGCCGCGCATCGGCGGACATTCGCCGTCACGGATGACGAATGCGGATCACGACGGGCGCCACGGCGCCCGTTTCTTCATCCGCCGCCAGCATCATCACGCCGCCATACGGCCCTACGCGATACGTACGGCCCGATACCAGCGGCACGCGTCGATCGTCGTGCGCATCGCGCCACGTTGCACGCACACGCGAAGCGACATCCGGCGCGAACGGTGCACCGTCGGGCCCGACCAGTGCCACATGGGCACCCGGCAAACGCCGGCCATGCGCATCGAATCGCAGCGTTGCCGCCGCCCCGCCGTTCACCCTCTCTCGCCCTTCGACCACCACGCCCGACCGCGCATCGAGCGTCACGTCGTAGCAATCGACGAGCGCGCCCGCGAACCGCACGACGCCGCCTGACGCGGCGTGCCCGGCCGCCACCGCATTCGACACCGCGAACGCCACGCCAAGCCCGATCGCCATCCGCCGCGCGACACCGGCGCCCCGCACCGTTCGATTGCGCATCGCCACCGATGCCAGCTGCTTCGCGTCGTTTCGCATGTTCCCTCTCCTCTGCCGCGTGCCCAGAAAAAAAGGCGGCGTGACGCGTCGGTCACGCCGCCTGTCTGCTGGCAATCACTTTAGGGAGAGAAGCCCGGACAATATATGGGACAAGTCCGAAACTAAGACACGGTTGCTCGAACGCACCGCGTCCGCCACCCGCTCGCGGCAGCGTACGAACGACCTCGCACGCCGTGCCGCGGGCCGGTCACGCGTCGGGATCGACGCGCAGCACGAGCTTGCCGCGATGGTCGCCGTCGAACAGGCGATTCAGCACGTCGGGCGCGTTTTCGAGACCGTCCGCCACCGTCTCCTCGGCCTTGAGCCGGCCGTCGCGCAGCCAGCCCGCGAGCGTCTGCACGGCCTCGCGGCTCTTGCGATAGTCGAGGATCAGGAAGCCGCGCATCGTCAGCCGCTTCGAGATCAGCACGCCGACGTCGTCCGCCGCGCGCCCGCTGTTGTAGTTCGAGATCACGCCGCACAGCGCGACGCGCCCGCCGATCACCATCCGCGACAGCACCGCGCGCATCACCTCGCCGCCGACGTTCTCGAAGTTCACGTGCACGCCGTCCGGCGTCGCCGCTTTCAGTTGCTGACGGAAATCGTCGGCCTTGTAGTCGACGGCCGCGTCGAAGCCGAGCGTCTCGGTCAGGTAGCGGCACTTGTCCGCGCCGCCCGCGATGCCGACCACGCGCGCGCCGTGGATCTTGCCGATCTGCCCGGCGATCGAGCCGACCGAGCCGGCCGCCGCCGATACGACGAGCGTCTCGCCGGGCTGCACCGGCGCGATGTCGGTCAGCCCGTAGTACGCGGTCAGCCCGCTCATCCCGCACGCGCCGAGTAGCGTCGGCAGCGGCAGGCCCGACTGCGCGGGCAGCTTCACGAGCTGCGCGGCCTGCTCGGCCGGCACGACCGCGTAGTCCTGCCAGCCGACCAGCCCCTGCACGAGATCGCCTTCCGCGAACCCCGCATGGCGCGACGCGACCACGCGCCCGATGCCGAGCGCGCGCATCACCTCGCCGATCGCGACGGGCGGCAGGTACTGCGGCACGTCGCTCATCCACACGCGGTTGGTCGGGTCCATCGACAGATACAGCACGCGCACGAGCACCTCGCCGTCCGCGAGCGCCGGCACCGGCGTCTCGACGAGCGAAAAATGTTCGCGGCCGACCCGCCCTTCCGGGCGCGTCTTCAGCAGCAGTTGGCGGTTCACGGGTGTCGACACGATGTTCTCCTCCAGGTGTTGTTGTTCGGGATGCGCGTCAGACCGCGCACATGCCGCCGTCGATCACGAGTTCGGCGGCCGTCACGAAGCGGCTCTCGTCGGATGCGAGATACACGGCCGCGTGCGCGACGTCGTCCGGCTCGCCGAGCCGGCGCAGCGGAATGCCGCGCGCGAGCTTGCGCGTGGCGTCGCGTTCGCCGAGCGACTGGAACAGCGGCTCGACGATCCCCGTGCGGATGAATGCCGGGTGAATCGAGTTGCAACGCACGTCGATCTCGCGGCGTGCGCAGTCGATCGCGACCGACTTCGTCAGCGACGCGACCGCCGCCTTCGACGCGTTGTACGCGGTGAAATCCGGCTCGACCTTGAACGCGGCGACCGACGAGATGTTGATGATCGACGCAGGGTGGCTCTCGGCCAGGTACGACAGCGCATGCTTGCAGCCGAGCACGATGCTCTCGACGTTGATCGCCATCACGCGCCGCCATTCGTCCAGTTCGATCTGCGCAGGCGAGCCGATCGAGCCGACGCCCGCGTTGTTGACAAGCACGGACAGCCCGCCCATCGCATCGACCGCCTGCGCGAGCAACGCCTGCCAGCGCGCCTCGTCGCGCACGTCCTGCGTCGCGGCGAACGCGACCGGCGCCGCATGGCCTGCGTTGAGTTCCTGCGCGAACGCGTCGAGCACCGCGGCGTCGGCGATGTCGGTCACGAACACGCGCGCACCCTGCTCGACCATCCGGCGCGCGATCGCGCGGCCGAGGCCGCCGGCGGCGCCCGTGATGTATGCGCACTTGCCGGCAAGGCGCGAAGAAACGACTGTCATGTGACCTGCTCCTATCGTGAATCGTCGTCGCGGATGGCGACCGCGACGGGTTTGCCGTGCCTGCTCCGGCCGCTGCGGGCCGGTTGGCCGCGCCTCGACATCACGAGACACCGCACGGTTTCCGCGAGTATATCGAGATGAACGCGACGCGCACCGGGCAGGCCAGGTAGCCGGCCCCGGTTGAACGACAGCCAGCGTACGCGAATGGTGCCAATCGATGAAATGAATATTCGTTATGCCCGGTCATAGACCCGGTTCATGACCTTCGCGTGCCGGCATGCAAGCACGGGCCGGCGCCACCAACCGCGTGGGCCGGCTGGTTCATTGATTCAGGGAATGACGGGGGTTGCGTTCCACGCGGGCGAGGAAGCGGTCGGGAAGCGGAATCGGCGTGCCATCGTGGCACCGCCGGGCGAACGCCGGCGGCAAGCAAGCGGCGCCGGGGCGCCGCGTCAGGCGACCGTCAGAAGCCGTCGCCCGACGGCGCGCGCACGAACGCGCAGAGTTGCGGCGAATGGGTATCGATCATCTGCTGGAACGGCGCACGGTGTCCGTACGCGATGCCCGACACGAGCAGCAGGCAGACGGCCGCGACGCGCGGCGAGAATGCACGCTGCCGCGCGCCGTCATAGCCGCGCAGGAACAGCAGCGCGACCAACGCGCCGAGCATCCAGCCGACGATCACTTCCGGAACGGTGTGCGAATGATCGAACACGCGTGCGACGGCCGTGATCGCACCGACGGCCAGCCCGGCCGCGATACCGGGCGCCTTGCCCGGCCGGAACGCCTGCCACAGCATCGACAGCGCGACGGTCCACACGGACGTCGACAGCATCGTATGGCCGCTGATCACGCGAAAATCGAATTGCGGCAGCTCGATGCCGCACCCGGCATACAGGATCTTCGTTGCGCCGACGAGGCCCATGCCGGCGGCGAGCAGCACGCCCCAGCGGACGGCGAGGCGCCAGTTGGTCAGCGCGAGCCACGCCGCGCACGTCAGCGCGATCGGCAGGGTCAGCGCGGCATCGCCGATGTTGCTGATTTCACTCCACATAACGGACTTCGGACGACGATCGAAAGGCCGCAGTTTACCGCATGCGCGCAGCGCGCCTGTTTCAGCCTGTGACAGCCTGTATCAGCCCGCCACACCGGTAATCAGCAGCAGGTTCGTGCCGGTGATGACGACGAACAGCGCCCACGCGGCGATTTGCATCCCGCGCCCGATCGTGTGCTCGCCCATCGTGTTGCGATCGCTGACCGAGCGGATCAGCGGCCACATCGCGAACGGCAGCTGCAGGCTCAGCAGCACCTGGCTCCACACGAGCAACTGCCCGACCGAGCCGTCGCCGAGCCACAGCACGCCGATCAGCGCCGGCACGAGCGCGAGCCCGCGCGTGATCAGCCGGCGCTGGTAGCACGGGATCTTCGTATGCAGGAAGCCGTCCATGATCACCTGGCCGGCGATCGTGCCGGTGAGCGTCGAGCTCTGCCCCGACGCGAGCAGCGCGATGCCGAACAGCAGCGCGGCCGCGCCGCCCGCGATCGGCGTAATCAGCTTGTACGCCTGCTCGATGTCGGTCACGTTGTGCTGGCCCGTCGCATGGAACGCCGCACCCGCGACGATCAGGATCGCCGCGTTGACGAGCATCGCGACGAACAGCGACACGAAAGTATCGATGCGCACCAGCGCGAGCGTGTCGCGGATCGTCCCGCGTGCCCCGCCCACCACGCGCCGCGTCTGCACGACCGACGAATGCAGGTACAGGTTGTGCGGCATGATCGTCGCGCCGACGATGCCGAGCGCGAGCACGATCGCGTCCTTGCGGTCGTGGCCCGGATCGCCCGGCACCAGCCCGCCGACCACCGCATGCCAGTCGGGCGGCGTGATCGCCACCTGTGCGACGAAGCAGAACGCCATCGTCGCGATCAGCGCGAGCACGATCGCCTCGATCTGCCGGAATCCCTTGCCCTGCAGGCCGAGCACGATCACCGTGTCGAGCGCGGTCAGCACGATCCCCCACGCGAGCGGCACGCCGAGCAGCAGCTTGAACGCGAGCGCGCAGCCGAGCACTTCCGCGATGTCGCACGCGATGATCGACACTTCGGCGGTCACCCACTGCACGATGCGGCCGAGCCGGCCGTAGCGGTCGTAGCTGGCCTGCGCGAGATCCCTGCCCGCGACGAGGCCGAGCCGCGCCGCGAGCATCTGCAGGAAGATCGCCGCGAGGCTCGAGAACGCGACGACCCACAGCAGCGAATAGCCGAACTGCGAGCCGGCCTGGATGTCGGTCGCCCAGTTGCCGGGATCCATGTAGCCGATCGCGACCAGCAGGCCGGGGCCGAAGAAGCGCTTGAGCTTCTGCCAGCGCGGCGCGCCGGCATCGATCGTGATGCTGCCCTTTACTTCCGACGGGCAGAAAGGGGCGGTGGCGGTAGTGGGGAGGAGGGGCATGGAAACCGGGGATCGAGATCGCGACAGGACGATTCTACGGGTATCCGACCTGTTTTCTCCCGCGCGGCGGCGCACGCGGCGCACTGCCCCCCGGCGTCGTCGCAGGCCCCCCCATCCGCATCGGGCGGCATGGCGCCTCGGGTGAGGATCCTTTCGCGTTCGGTGACGCGAAATTCCGTCGGCGACATCAGCATGCGCTGGCGAAACAGCTTCGCGAGCCGCTCGCCGCTGCCGAACCCGGTGCGCCGCGCGACCTTGTCGGCCGGCAGCGTCGTATGAACCAGCATGTGGCAGGCGCGCTCGAGCCGCACGTGCTGGACGAACTCGGTCGGCGTCACGCCGATCTCCTTCTTGAAGCGCCGCAGGAAATTGCGCTCGCTCATCGCGGCGGCCTGGGCGGCGTTCGCGATCGAGATGCGGTTCACGCTCTGCGCGCGCAGCCGCTGCGCCGACATCCGGATCGACGGGCTCGCGCTCAGCTCGCGAAAGGCCCACATCGACTGCGTATAGCGTTGCTCGACGGGCCGCAGCATGTTGCTGGCGATCTCCTGCGCGGCGCTGTCGCCAAGGTCGACGCGGAACATGTCGAGCACGGCGGCGAACACGTCGGTTTCGCCGGCCTGCAGCTCGACCGTCGTGGCGACCCGGCGCCCGGCCCGGCCCGGCCGCTCTTCGAGCGTCGCCGACGGCCGCTGCATGGCCGCGAGCGCGGGCAGATCCATCGCGTCGACGATCCAGCGCGCATGACGGCGAATGTCGCTGAGGCGGCGCTGCAATGCGCCGTCCCAGTTGACGGCCGCGCGATCGCCGTGAAGATGAAAGAACGCGAGCGCACGGCGGCCGTGCTCGTCGCCGAGCGGATCGGCCGCGATGCTCACGCCGGACGACGACTGCAACAGCCCCCCGCTTTCGGATACGTACTTCAACTGGTAATCCGCACTGTATGCGTGCAGGCGATTCGCCAGGTTGAAAGCCTCGCCAAGACGCGCGGCCTGGGCCAACGAAAACCCCGTACTCAAATAGATAACGACCCACCTCTGATCTGCTGCATTCACTGGCCAAGCCCCCGACTTGTTTCGACTTCTTTTATTACCGTCGAACTGTCAGGCTTATATTTGGTTTGAATGCGTGCGACAGGACGGCTATCCCGAAATATGAAGCGACGGCATCTTAGCCGAACGGGTCGCGCCTTTGGCGCGAAATGGCCGACCGGGACAGCATGATGGCGGATTACTACAGGCTGTCGGGGGTGACTGGCGGGCGGGCGCCGCGTCGCACGGGCCGTTCTCGCCGATTATTGCGATTATGTGCGGCGCACTTTGCGCATTTCATGACGACATAATGCCTCGGGTATCCGGATAAATGCGCAGCCGGATATCGGCCCAAACGATATCGGCGCCTGTCCCGCGCGATCGACCGCCACGCCGGAACGCCCGCGTATCCGTTGCCTGCGCATCCTTTAGAATCGAGCCACGATTCATCACGCCGCCCACGCCCCGTGCCCGCCGATCACCGTCTCGACCTGAACCTGTTTCGCGTGCTCGACGCCGTCTACGTACATGGCGGCATCGGCGCGGCCGCCCGCGCGCTGCATCTCACGCAGCCGGCCGTCACGCATGCACTCAACCGGCTGCGCGCGCATTTCGACGATCCGCTGTTCGTGCGGCAGGGCAACCGCGTCGTGGCCACCGAACGCACGCGTTCGATCATCGCGGACGTGCAGGTGCACCTGAAGGGCCTGCAACGCACCGCACGCGCGCCATCGGCATTCGATCCCGCGACGCTCGACCTGAGCATCGCGGTCGGCATTCGCGACGTGCTCGAATCGATCGCGCTGCCGCGGATCGTCGCCGCGTTCGCCGACGAAGCGCCGGGCCTGCGGCTCGTGAGCCGCCGCATCGCGGTGGCCGACATCGAGCGCGAACTCGCGTCGGGCAACCTCGATCTCGCCGTCGATCGCCGCGTGCCGACCGGCCCGCGCATCGCCACCGAACACCTGCTCGACGATTCGCTCGTCGTCGCGTTGCGCAGCGATCATCCGCTGGCGCGCGACCCGCTGCGACGCAGCGACTATTTCACGGCGGAGCATGTCGCGGTGTCGTCGCTCGGCGAGCCGCAATCGCTCGACGTGCTGCTCGGCAACGACGGACGCTTCCGCGATATCCGGCTCACCTGCCAGCACTATTTCGCCGCGTGCCAGATCGCCGCGACCGGCAACCTGCTGGTCACGCTGCCGCACACCTATGCGTTGCGGATGGCCGCGCTGCTGCCTATCGTCGTGCGGCCGCTGCCGTTGCGGCTCAAGCCGTTCCCGCTGCTCGCGTACTGGCATGAATCGCGCGACGCCGATCGCGCGCACCAGTGGGTGCGCGAACGCATCGCCGCGCTCGTGCGCAGCAGCGCCGGCGTCGCCGACGCGTAGCCGCACGGCGCGCCGTTGCGATCGGGGCGGTATGCTGACGGCTGCACGCCGCCCCGCGGCGCCCGCTTTCTCGTTCCCGCTGACCGGAGACCTGCCATGTCGCTCATCCATGCCGCCGCCGTCCTCGACGCCGATGCGCCCGACTACGTCGTCCAGCTGCAAGCCGGCACCCACGCGCTGACCGGCGACGAAGCGCCACGCGAAGGCGGCCAGGATCGCGGGCCGGCACCGTTCGCGTTCGTGCTGGCCGGCCTCGCGCAATGCACGGCCGCGACGCTGCGCATGTATATGCAGCGCAAGGCGTGGCCTGCCGCGCGCATCGACGTGCGCACCGAGCTGCATGCGGATCGCGACGGTACCCAATACGTGCGCCGCGTCGTGACGCTCGACGGCCCGCTCGACGACGCGCAACGCCAGCGCCTCGCCGAAATCTGCGAGAAAACACCGGTCACGTTGTTCATCAAGCGCGGCACGCGGATCGAGACGACGTTGAGCTGACACGCAACGCACACAGCGCACGCAACGCACGATCGCCGCGAAAAAAAACGGGGGGCCACGCACGATGCGCGGCCCCCCCGTTTCATCGAACCCGTCAGGCGCTTACAGTCCGAGCGCGGACAGGTCGAGCTTGCCGTCCTTCATCGGCGGGCACCAGAAATACGCGCCCGTCAGCGGCCGCGTAAAGCGGAACAGGCCGTCGACGATGCCGTCATCCGCGCCGCTCATCCGGCGCATCTGCACGTCGAACGCGCGGAACGAGCAGCCGAACGCCACGAAGTAGAGGCCCGCGCGGCGCGCGTCCGACCACGGCGACGAACGGCGCAGCATGAACGCCTCGGGCTCGAAGCTTTCCTGCGCGGTGCGCTTCACGTGCGCGAATTCGGGCGCGTCGTCGAGTTCTTCGTTGTCCGAGCGGCGGCGCCCGATGATGTTGTCCATGTCGCCCGACGGAATGCGCTCCATCTGGTCGAAGTCGTGCAGCCACTGCTGCACCGCGACGAAGCTCGCGCCGTCGCGCCCCGCACCCTGCCCCGTCACGATCGCCGCGGCCACCGCTTCGTCGCCGTCCGGATTCTCGGTGCCGTCTTCATAGCCGGACAGGTCGCGATCGGTCGAATAGCGGAAACCGTCGACCGCGTCCTGCAACGCGAACGCCGGCGCCAGCGCGCGTTCGATCGCCCGCGCGCGCAGCACGATCTCGCCGCGGTCGTCGCCACGCAGCCAGACCCACACGTCGGCCGGCGTGGCCGGCAGCGTGCGGTCTTTCACCGCGAACGTCGGGAATTCGGTCAGGCCCGGGACCGGGTGCCCGAGGTGCGCCGCCAGCGCGTGCCCGAACCCGACCACCGTGTCGCGTCCGTCGACGATCTCGCGCAGCGCGGCCAGTGCCGCTGCCACATTGCCGTCATTCGAAATCGTGAAAGTGAGGTATCGGGACACCGTATCGATCGGGGTCAGGATGCCTTGCTGAACGTCGCTCATCGTTTCCTCAGGAATGTATCGTGGTGAATCTGCGAGGGCCGCGGCGTCGTGCGCCGCAGACGCTGAAGTGTAATCGATGCGCGTGCCGGCCCTTGCGCTGCCGCACTGTGGAAGGGCCGCAAAAGAAGGGCCGAAACCCTGAATACTAACCGTATCGACACTGCAACGCCCATTCGTCAGACGTTGCGGCGCGCCCGGCTCTGCTGATAGAATCTTTTCACGTCTTTTCGGCGTCCTTTCAACCGTTCACTTCAGGGGAGGTGCAGATGTTCCCAATGCCAGCAACCTTCCCGAACGTGGTCCCACGGCACAGCTGATCCAGCCCGCCGTCCGCGCCGGCTCCCGAGTTTTCCGCTAACCCGTCAGCCGCGCCGTTTCCCGACAGCCCGTTTCGTTTTCCGCCCGCGATTTTCGCGCGGTCCGGCTGTTGCGTTTTCGATGTTCTCCGAACCGGAAAGTCCCGTCGCGCGATGCGCCGGGCAACGATAAATGACCAGAAAAACCACCCATCTGGGCGGCCAGGCATTCCAGGCCGTCTTCGGCTTCACCTTCCGTTACTGGCGCAAGCAGCCGGCCCGCACCGCCACGGTCGCGGGCCTCGCGCTGCTCGCCGCGCTCGCCGACGTGCTCACGCCACTGTTCGCCGGTCGCCTCGTCGACGCGCTGTCGATGGGCCTGACCGACCGCGCCGCCGCATGGCATGCGGCCCTCGTCGCGTTCGGCACGCTCGCCGCGCTCGGCCTCGGCGCGACGGTGCTGCGGCAAGGCGTCTACCTGAACATCATCAAGCTCACGCTGACGATGATGAGCGAGATCGCGGCCGCGTCGTTCCATCGCGTGCAGCGCTTCTCGACCGACTGGCACGCGAACAGCTTCGCGGGCTCGACCGTGCGCAAGATCACGCGCGGGATCTGGGCGCTCGACCTGCTGAACGACACCGTGCTGATCGCATTGCTGCCGTCGGTCACGATGCTCGTCGGCGCCACCGTGCTGCTCGGCACGCACTGGCCCGTGATGGGGCTCGTCGTCGGCGCGGGTTCGCTGCTGTACATCACGGTGACGGTCGCGGTGTCGCTCGGCATCGTCGCGCCGGCCGCGCGGCTCGGCAACCTGTGGGATACGCGCATGGGCGGCGCGCTCGCCGATGCCGTGAGCTGCAACGCGGTCGTCAAGGCGTTCGGCGCGGAAACGCGCGAGGAAGCGCGGCTCGCGCGCGTGATCGGCAAGTGGCGGCAGCGCACGCGCCGCACGTGGGTGCGCGGCACGCTCAACGGCGGGCTGCAGGGCGCGATGCTCGTCGCGATGCAGGCCGCGATGATCGGCGTCGCGCTGCGGCTGTGGGCGAACAACGAGGCGAGCGTCGGCGATATTGCGTTCGCGCTGACGATGTTCTTCATGCTGCAGGGCTACCTGCGCGACGTCGGCATGCATATTCGCAACCTGCAGCGCTCGGTGAACGACATGGAAGAGCTCGTCGCGCTCGAACGCCAGCCGCTCGGCATCGACGATCGCCCCGGCGCACCGGCCATCCGGATCGGGCAAGGCGAGATCCGCTTCGAGCACGTGACGTTCCGCTACGACAACCACCCGGTGCCGCTGTATGACGATTTCTCGATGCGGATCGCGCCGGGCGAGCGCGTGGGCCTCGTCGGCCACTCGGGGTCGGGCAAGACGTCGTTCATCAAGCTGATCCAGCGCCTGTACGACGTGTCGGGCGGCCGCATCACGATCGACGGCCAGGACATCGCGCGGGTGCGGCAGGACTCGCTGCGCAGCCAGATCGCGATCGTCCAGCAGGAGCCCGTGCTGTTCCACCGCACGCTCGCGGAGAACATCGCGTATGCGCGCCCCGACGCAAGCCGGGCCGACATCGAGCGCGCCGCGCGGCTGGCCAGCGCGCACGACTTCATCGCCACGCTGCCGGACGGCTATGACACGCTCGTCGGCGAACGCGGGATCAAGCTGTCGGGCGGCGAACGCCAGCGGGTCGCGATCGCACGCGCGTTCCTCGCCGATGCGCCGATCCTGATCCTCGACGAAGCGACGTCGAGCCTCGACAGCGAGAGCGAACTGCTGATCCAGCAGGCGATGGAACGGCTGATGGTCGGCCGCACGACGCTCGTGGTCGCGCACCGGCTGTCGACCGTGCGCGCGCTCGACCGGCTGCTGGTGCTCGATCGCGGCAAGGTGATCGAGGAAGGCAGCCACGACGCGCTGATCCGGATCGACGGCGGCATCTATCGCCGGCTGTTCGAGCGGCAGGCGCTGGAGCTCGCGAAGGGGCTCGCCGATTCGCCGCGGCGCACGGCGGATGACGACACCGGGCCGCTGGGCGAGCCGGCCGAGGTGTAACGCAAGCGCGTCACGGCGCGCGCCGGCGGTGCGGTCATCACCGCCGGCGCGCGTCGGCAAATGGATCCGGATCGAGGCCGTGCCAGGTGCACGGCTTTTTTTGCGCCCGCGAATCTCGTCGCTCGCCCCCAGGCGCGGGCCGCAAGGCCGCCGCTTCCGGGATCACTTATCATGTCGATCAGGAAATTTGCGACTAGGGATCGACCATGTTTACAGGAATTGTCCAGGGCGTTGCCACCATCAAGACCATCGCCGACCACGGGGAACTGAGAACCTTCAGCATCGAATTCCCGGAGCGCTTTACCGACGACATCGAGATCGGCGCCAGCGTGTCGGTCGACGGCGTCTGCCTGACGGTGACGACCATCCATTCGCCGGAGCTGATCGACTTCGACGTGATGCTGCCGAGCCTGCGGATCACCACGCTGGCCGATCTCGCGACGGGCGCGCACATCAACGTGGAGCGGGCTGCGAAAGACGGCGCGGAAATCGGCGGGCATCCGCTGTCCGGCCATGTCGACTTCACCGGGACCATCCGGCACATCGCGATGTCCGAACACAACCGGATGGTGCGCATCGAAGTGCCGGAGGCGTTCAAGCGGTACGTATTCGCGAAGGGCTATATCGCGATCAACGGCTGCAGCCTGACGGTGTCCGACGTCAACCGCGACGAAGGCTGGTTCGATGTCTGGCTGATTCCCGAAACGCGCCGCGCGACGACCTTCGATGCGAAGGGCGTCAACGACACGGTCAACATCGAGATCGAACGCAGCACACAGGTGGTCGTCGATACGATCCGGGAATCGGTCAAGGAAACGCTCGGCGAACTGAACGGCGTCGTCACCGCATTGCTGGCGGAAAAAGGCATCGATATCGAGGAACTGCTGGCGCGCCATGTCGCGCGGCTGCCGAAGCCGTAACGGGTGCCGGCGCAAGCGCAAGCCCGTCGTTAGCGTGAACACGCCCCAGGTGATCCGCTGGATCACCGCGTACCGGCCGCGGCCGGATGCGAACCGTGTTCACGCGAAGCCATCGACGCCACGATAAAGCGCTCGATGTCGGTCGCCACGTGTTCGGGTGGGCCGTCGCTCGCAAACCGCTTGCAGTTCAGGCGCATGAACGCCGGGAACCGATCGCGGATCTTGCGCATCTCGTCGGCTTCATTCGCATGCAGATACGGCCGGGACATTTGCCGGCCCACGATCAGTTTCGCGCAGCGTTCGAGGTCGAACGACGGCAGCAGGAGCGCGGTGAATCCGTCCGCCTCGATGCCACGGCGTAGTGCCGGATAGGCCGGCGCGACATCGTCCGGGTACAGCATGAACCCGGACGACACCGCGCAGATCGTGGGCGCCGACATGCCGCGCCTGAGTTGCTCGTACAGCCGGACGTTGTGCGACGCATACCCGGCATAGCCGTGGCTCCGGATGAAATCGGCGATGTTCCCGTGCGCGGCCAGGAAGCATCGATCCACATCGACGAACCGCCAGTTCAGGCGCGCCGCGACGATCTCCCCGACCGTGGTCTTGCCGGCGCCGCCCGGCCCGATCAGATGTACCCGCAACGACACGTTCCCCCTCCGACATCGCATGCATCGCGTTCCCGGAGGATGCGCGACGACTCTGCCTTCCGCGCCCGCATCATTCCGCCTCCGCCTGCGCGCCCTTCCCCACCGCCACGCGCTGCGCGCGATAGATCCCCGCGTGCCCCGAAAACAGATACGCGACGACACACGCGACGATCGCATACACGCCGATATCCGCGCCGAACAGTTCGATCGCCATGATCGTCGACGCGATCGGCGTATTGGCCGCACCAGCGAACACCGCGACGAAGCCGAGCCCCGCGAGCACGGGCACCGGCAGCGCCAGCACCTGGCCGAGCGCGTTGCCGAGCGTCGCGCCGATGTAGAACAGCGGCGTCACTTCGCCGCCCTTGAACCCCGACGCGAGCGTGACGACGGTGAACGCGAACTTGCCCGCGAAATCGTAGAGCGGCAGCGGGCCGTGAAACGCGGCCTCGATCGTCGGGATACCGAGGCCGAGATACTGCGGCACGTTCAGCGCGGTGGCGGCCGCGGCGACCAGCAGGCCGCCAAGCACCGGCTGCAGCGGCGCATAGCGGACGACGCGCCGGAACCACGCGGTCAGCGCATGCGTCGCAAACGCGAACAACCGCCCGACCATGCCGAACGCAATGCCCGCGATGACCGTCATGGCGAGCCCCGTCGCCGACACGGCCGGCACGAACGGAATCGCATAGGCCGTGTGATGCACGCCCCACGCGCGGCACACGACGTCCGCGACGATCGCGGAGGCGACGCAGGTCAGCAGCGCGTCATACCGCACGCGCCCGATCGCCAGCACCTCGAGCCCGAACACGGCACCCGCGAGCGGCGTGCCGAACACCGATGCGAACCCGGCCGCGATGCCGCCCATCAGCAGCACGCGGCGATGCTCGCGATCGAGACGAAACACGTGCGTGACGCGATCGGCGAGCGCGCCGCCCATCTGCACGGCCGTGCCCTCGCGGCCGGCCGAGCCGCCGAACAGGTGGGTGACGACGGTCGCGACGAGCACGAGCGGCGCCATCCGCTTCGGCACGAGTGCCTTGGGGTCGTGAATCTCGTCGATCAGCAGGTTGTTGCCGCGCGCGACGGACTGGCCGAAGCGATGGTAGATCCAGCCGGTCGCGAAACCGGCGGCCGGCAGCCCCCACAGCAGCCACGGGTGCGCCACGCGCGTGCCGGTCGCCCAGTCGAGCGCGATCAGGAACAAGGCGGAAGCCGTGCCGGCCAGCGTGCCAAGCAGGGCCGAGAGCGCGAGCCAGCGGCACACATAGCGCACGGTCGCGAGAAGATCGGCAGAAGTCGTGAAAAACATGATTTCCAGATTCGACGGAACATCAAAACCTGGGCGGTAGAAATCCGCATGGACGGCCTGCGACCTCCTGACAACCCAGGAACACGCAGGCATCATCAGCCGGGCGAACCGGCGGTTGAGGGCCGCACCGTGCGCAACGCGCCGCATACGACCGCAGGGAGGCATGCCATCTCCGCTGGCCGCCATTGTACGCGACGCCGCGCGACGCCCGCAATGCGGCCAGCGGCACACCGGAACGGGACGGCATCGCGCGCCCCGCGAGCGGCGTCAGTCGCGCAGCGGGCGCTTGATTCGCGAGATCAACTGGGGCGCGATCCGCTCGAGCGGCAGGATCGCCGACGCCGCCCCGATCGCCGCGGCCGCCTTCGGCATCCCGTAGACGGCGCTGGTCGCCTCGTCCTGCGCGATCGTGTAGCAGCCCTTCGCGCGCATCGCCTTCAGGCCGAGCGCGCCGTCGCGCCCCATGCCCGTCAGCAGCACGCCGAACGCCTCGCCCTGCCAGCCGTCGGCGACGCTGTTGAAGAACACGTCGATCGACGGCCGGTACGGTGTCTCGACCGGATGCTGCGTATAGCCGAGCACGCCGCGCGGCGACAGATACAGGTGATCGTTGGTCGCCGCGAGCAGCACCTCGCCGGCCTGCGGCACGCTGCCCTGCCGGGCGACGCGCACCGGCAGCCGCGTATAGCCGTCGAGCCACTCGGCCATCCCGAACGCGAACGCCTGGTCGACGTGCTGGACGATCACGATCGCCGCCGGAAAGTCGGCCGGCAGCGCTCGCAGCAGCGCGGTCAGCGCGGTCGGCCCGCCCGCCGATGCGCCGATCGCGACGAGCGTCGGCTGGCCGCGCTCGGGCGTCGGCCCCGGCGGCACGAGCACCGCGGTGCGGCTTTCGAGCAGCCGGCCGATCTGGTCGATCTTCGCGAGCAGCGCCTGCGGCGACGCGTCGGCCGACAGCCCGAGCGCGAGCGTCGGCGTGTCGACCGCATCGAGCGCGCCGGCGCCCATCGCCTCGTAGACCGACGACGTGTTCGCGCTGACGCTCGCCGTCACGATCAGGATCGCGCACGGCGCGCGCGCCATGATCCGGCGCGTCGCGGCGACGCCGTCGACCTTCGGCATCACGAGATCCATCAGCACGAGATCGGGCGGATGCGCGACGCAGAAATCCACCGCCTCGTCACCGTCGGTCGCGACCCACAGCACGCGGTGGTCCGTGCGCAGCGCGATCACGCGGCGCAGCGCCTCCACGGCCAGCGGCAGGTCGTTGACGATGCCGATGTTCATCCGCGTGCATCTCCGATCAGGTCGTGCACGGCATCGAGCAACGCCTCGTCGTGGAAGCTGCTCTTCGCGAGGTAGTAGTCGGCGCCCGCATCGAGCCCGCGCCGGCGATCCTCGTCGCGATCCTTGTACGACACGATCATCACCGGCACGCGCTTGAGCATCGGATCGCTCTTGATCAGCGTGACGAGCTCGATGCCGTCCATGCGCGGCATGTCGACGTCCGTGACGACCAGATCGAACGCATCGCTGCGCACCGCGTTCCAGCCTTCCATCCCGTCGACCGCGACCGTCACGTCGTAACCGCGCTTTTCCAGCAGCTTGCGTTCGAGCTCGCGCACCGTCAGCGAATCGTCGACGACGAGCACGCGGCGGCGCCGGTCGGCCAGCGCAAGTTGCGGGTCGCGCTTGAGCCGCGCGAGCTGCCCGCCGCGCACGAGCTTGTCGACCGAGCGGATCAGGTCCTCGACGTCGACGATCAGCACCGGGTCGCCGTTCTCGAGCAGCGCGCCGGCCGCGATGTTCTGGATCTTGTGCAGGCGGCTGTCGAGCGGCTGCACGACGAGCATCCGCTCGCCGAGGAAGCGGTCGACCGCGACACCATACAGCTCGGGTTCGCCGCCGACGACCACGACCGCCGTGCTCGTGCGCGCCGCGTCGGGTTCGCCCGCGTCGAGCAGCTGGTGCGCGGCGACCAGCCCCGCGCGCCGGCCGTCGAACGGGAAATGCGGCTGCCCTTCGAGCACGTCGATGTTCTCGTGCGCGAGTTCGAGCGTACGCCGCACGTGCGCAAGCGGGAACGCATACGGCTCGCCGCCGACCTCGACGAGCAGGCTGCGGATCACCGACAGCGTGAGCGGCAACTGCAGCACGAAGCGCATGCCGGCGCCCGGCTCGTTGAAGATCCGCACCGCGCCGCGCACGCCGCGCACCATCTCCTGCACCGCGTCGAGGCCGACGCCGCGACCCGACACGTCGGTCACCGCGTCGCGCATCGAGAAGCCCGGCAGCAGCAGGAATTCGAGCAGCTCGGGATCGGACAGCCGCGCGGCTGTCTCGTCGTCGGTCAGGCGCTGGCGCACGACGGCCGCGCGCAGCGCGTCCATGTCGACGCCCGGGCCGTCGTCGATCACGCTGACCAGCAGCGAGCCGGCGCTGTGGCGCGCCTCCAGCGTCACGCTCGCCTCGTCCGGCTTGCCGCGCGCGCGCCGCGCCTCGGGCGAATCGACGCCGTGGTCGATCGCATTGCGCAGCAGGTGGCCGAGCGGCGCGTCGAGCAGGTCGAGGATGTCGCGGTCGACCTGCGTGCCCTCGCCGACGATCGAGAATCGCACCTGCTTGCCGAGCGAGCGCGCGAGATCGCGGACGATGCGCGGGTACGCGCGCGTCGCGTCGCCGAACGGTCGCATCCGGCACTGCAGCGCCTCGTCGTAAAGCTGCTCGGCGATATGCGTGCTGCGCCGCTCGAAGCGGTCGAATTCGTCCATGCGCTCGGCGAGCGAACGCTGCAGGTCGTTCAGCATGTGCCGCACTTCGTTCATCGACGCGAGCATGCCCGCGTCGAGATCGTCGGCAAATTGTTCGTACATCAAATCGAGCGAGCGGGCCGCGTCGCGCTGCGCGCGCTTCACGCGCAGCATCGATTCGGCGAACGGCTTGAGCCAGCGCGATTCGACCAGCGATTCGCCGGACAAACTCAGCAGCCGGTTCAGCGTGTCCGCCCGCACGCGACGCATCGCGCCGGCGCCTGCCACGCGGCCGGCCTGGGCCGGATCGGGCACCGTGCCCGACACGGCGAGCGGCGGCACCGCGGCGTTGGCGCCGACCGGCTCGTTCGCCGCGCCGTCGTGCTCGCGATACGGCACGACCGACGGCGGCAACGGCGGCGGGACGGCGGCCGGCGCCTGCATCGTCTGCGCGCCGTCGGCACCCGTCAGCGCCGCCGCGAACACGTCGATCTCGGTCTGCGTGACGGGCTGCCCCTGCGGATCGCCGACGCGCACCAGCAAATCGACGCCGGCCAGCAGCACGTCGACGTGCGTGGCCGTCAGCGCGATCGTGCCGGCCTGCGCGGCGACGAAGCACTCTTCCATCCGCCCCGCGATCTCGACGCCGAGCGGCACGCCGACGATGCGCGCGGCCCCCTTCAGCGAATGCGCGGCGCGCATGCATGCCTCGAGCGCGACGGAATCGGGCTCGCCCGATTCGAGCGCGAGCAGCCGCTCGGACAGCGCCTGGGTCTGCGTGCGCGTCTCCTCGCGATACAGCTCGAGCAGCGACAGGTGGCTCAGGTCGTCATCGCCGCTCATCGCATGCTCCGTGTCACGGCGTCGAACAGACGGTCGTCGTCGAGCAGACCCACCGACTTGCCGCGCCATGACAACACGCCGCGCGACAGGCCGGCGCTCGCGCGCCCGACCGTCGCCGGCACCGGCACCCAGTCGGATGCGCCGAAGCGCAGCACACCCTCGACTTCGTCGACCGGAAACACGACCGGCTCGCCCTGGTGCGCCGCCACCAGCAGCCGCGTGAAGCGGCCATCGTCACCACCGTGGCCGTTGCCGCCCTTGGCGGCGTCGAGGCCGAGCAGCGCGCCGATCGAGATCGCGATGCGCAGCGTGCCGCGGATGTTGACCACGCCGCGCACGGCCGAATTGCGCCGATGCGGCAGCGAATGGATCGGGCGCGTGCCGGCGATCTCGCGCAGCACGCCGATCGGCAGCGCGAGCCATTCGTCGGCCACACGGAACGCCAGCGCGGCATGGTGCGTATCGGCGTCGGCGTCAGCATCGCGCACGTGCGGCGCGCCGGACGCGCTCATCCGGCGCGTCGCGTCGGCCATCTCCGCGCCGTCGAGCGGGCGCTCGAGCAGCTTCGCCGCGTGATACGCGTACACCGGGCAGTTCAGGCAGCGCAGGCAGTCGTTCAGCCGCTCGCACGTGCGGTCGCCGCGCGTGCCGATCCGGTTCCAGCAATCGTCGACGTCGATCGTCGTCTCGTCAATGGCAGCGGCGGCGCGGTTCATGAGTTCCTCTGGTCATCGCGATGTCGGTCCCCAACCCCTAGTCTTGTCAGCCGGCCGAACGCCGGGCGCGCTCGAGCAGCCATTGCGCGCCCGCGCGATCGCCGCCGACGTCGAGCAGCGTCGCAAGATGGGTCAGCGCTTCGTGGTGCGTGGGCCGCAGGTACAGCGCCTTCCGGTAGAAGTCGCCGGCTTCCGCGGCGCGTCCGCGCGCATCCGCGATCAGCCCGTTCAGGTAGAACGCATCGGCATGCGGCCCGACACGCGCCGAGAACTGCGCGAGCACACGCTCGGCCTCGTCGAACGCGCCGGCATTCGCCAGCGCCTGCGCCTCTTCCAGCGTCGGCGCGGCGCTGTCGGCAACCGGCGCAGCCGGTTCGGCCATCGCCACCGGCAGGTCGGCCCGTGTATCGAACGCAGCTGCGTGCATGGCCGGCTGCGCCGCCGCGAACGGCTGGCGTGCGCCGTCGAGCCAGGCCGGCGGCGTGACTGCCAGCACCGAGCGCGTCGCCGCGAGCGGCGCGACCGTGAAGCGCTCCGTGCGCCGATTCGACGCCGCCGCCGACAACGACGCCAGCGGCCGGGCCGCGGATGCGTCGGCCGTCGCGCCGGCGGGCTCGCGATGAAACGCGAATGCCAGCGGCACGCGCGCCGAGCGCATCCCGTGCCGCATCGCGACACCCGTTTCGGCCGGCCCGACGAACAGCATGCCGTCGCCGGCCAGACGCGCGTCGAGCGAGCGGATCACGCGATCCTGTGCGTCGCGATCGAAGTAGATCAGCACGTTGCGGCAGAACACGAAATCGTAGCGAATGCCCGTGTCCACCGCCGGTTCGACGAGGTTCGCCTGACTGAACTGCACGCACGCACGCACGCGCTCGTCGAGCAGCCAGCCGTCGCGGGTCGGCATGAAGTGCCGCGCGCGAAATTCCGTCGCGGTGCCGCGGAACGCATTGCGCCCGTAGCAGCCGAGCCGCGCCTGCTCGATCGCGCGCGCGCTGAGGTCGATCGCGTCGATCGTGAAGCTGGCCGGGTCGAGCCCAGCGTCGAGCAGCGCCATCGCCGCCGAATACGGCTCCTCGCCCGTCGAGCACGGCGCGCTCAGCACGCGGATCACGCGGCCGGGCAGCGCGGCGAGCCGCTCCACCGCGAGCCGCGCGAGCGTCGCGAAAGCCTCGCGGTCGCGGAAGAACCAGGTCTCGGGCACGACGAACAGCTCGATCAGCGCACGCCGCTCGTCGGCCGACGCGTTGAGCTGCTGCCAGTATGCGTCGAGCGCGTCCTGCGTCACGGGCGGCCGCGCCGCCGACGGCAGGCGCTCGCCGTCCGTCTGCAGCGCATGCACGCGCTCCGTCAGCGCTCGGATCAGGAAATCGTTGCCGAGCGAATCGGGGTCGATGCCGGTCTCGCGCAGCAGCCAACCGCGAAATCGCGATTCGGACTCTTTCATGCAGACTCTCCCCCGTGGCCCGGCAGGCCGTCGAACAGATACAGGCGCGCGACGTCGTCGATCAGGTCGGATACCGACACCTGCTGCACGACGCCGTCGGGCGTGTTCGCGACCAGCCCGAGCCAGCGCGTGCGCGCGGTCGAGATGCCGCTCGCGCGAAACGCGGCGCGGTCGATCCGCATCGTCTGCGTCGCGCGCTCGACGATCAGCCCGATCGTGCGCTCGCCGCCGGCCCCGTTCGCGCGGTAGCGAACCATCACGAGCCGCGTCGAACGCAACGCATGCGCGCGGCGCCGGAGCGCCAGCATCGGCACGTCGATCACCGGCACCGGCTGGCTGCCGCGCATCAGCAGCCCGGCGATCCAGTCGGGCGCACCGGGCACGGCCTTCGTGACCGCGAGCGGCAGCACCTCGTCGATGCCGGCCGCGTCGAGCGCATAGCGTTCGCCGTCGAGCTCGAACATCAGGAACAGCGCGTGGGCGCCGTTCTGCGCGTCGGCGCGCGTCACGCGTCGACCTTGAAACGCGACACGCTGGTGCGCAACTGGTTCGCGACGAGCGTCAGATCGTCGATCGCCTGCGACGACTGACGCAGCGACTCGGCCGTCTGCTGCGCGGCCTCCGACAGTTGCGACAGCGCCTGCGTGATCTGCTCGGCGCCGTTCGCCTGTGTCTGCATCCCTTCGTTGACCATCTGGAAGCGCGGCGCGAGCGTCTGCACCTCGGCAATGATCTGCGACAGCTGCCCGCCGACCTGCTGCACGTCGAGCATGCCGCGGCGCACTTCCTCGGAGAACTTGTCCATCCCCATCACGCCCGCCGACACCGCCGACTGGATTTCCTTCACGGTCTGCTCGATGTCGTAGGTCGCCACCGCCGTCTGGTCGGCGAGGCGGCGGATCTCGGTCGCGACGACCGCGAAGCCGCGGCCGTATTCGCCGGCCTTCTCGGCCTCGATCGCCGCGTTCAGCGACAGCAGGTTGGTCTGGTCGGCCACCTTGGTGATCGTCGCGACCACCTGGTTGATGTTCAGCGCCTTCTCGTTGAGGATCGCGAGCTTCGCGTTCACCGAACCGGCCGCGTCCATCACGCTGCGCATCGTCTCGCCCATCCGCGTGAGCCCGCTCTGGCTCACGCCCGCGAGCGTCGCCGACTGCTCGGCCACGCCGGCCACCTCGTTCATCGTGCGCAGCAGGTCGCGCGACGTCGCGAAGATCTCGCGCGAGGTCGCGCCGATCTCGGTCGTCGTCGCCGCGGTCTCGTTCGCGGTTGCCTGCTGCTCGCGCGACGTCGCCGCGATCTCGGCCACCGACGTCGTCACCTGCAGCGACGACTGCTGGGCGCGTGCCACGAGCTCGGTCAGCTCGTCGGCCATCCGGTTGAAGCCCGTCTCGAGCGTGCCGAATTCGTCGCGGCGGCGCAGGTCGAGGCGCCGCGTCAGGTTGCCGGTGCGCATCACGTCGTGCACCTCGACGAGCCGCGCCATCGGCACGGTCACCGAACGGAACAGCAAGTAGCCGAGACCGAGCGCGGACAGCAGCACGAACGCCAGTGCGGTCGCGAGCACCACCTCGGTGTCCTGCACGGATTCGCGGATCAGCTTCGCGGACTGCTCGGCGAACTTGCGGTTTTCCTGCACCAGCACGTTCGCGTTGCGCACGACCTCGGTCCACGCGGGCACCGTCTTCGCGTAGGCGGCGACGGCCTCCTCACGCGACAAGCGGCTCTTCTGCACGGCTTCGTTCAGCAGCGGCACGTAGTGGTCGTACGCGCCGCGGAATGCCGCGAAGCGCTGCCGGTCGTCATCGCGGAACGTCGTGTTCTGGTAGTCGATCGTCAGCGACTCGATCTCCTTCAGCGCGTCGGAGATCTTCGCGAGATCGCGTTGCGCGGTTTCGGGCTGGGTGTCGACGAAGGTCGCCTGCTGCAGCAGCGTGAACGATTCGTTGACAGAACCGCGCAGCGACGACGCGAGGTAGACGCCGGGCAGCGAGTCGCGCTCGATGCTGACGGCTTCGGTATTGATCGCGCGCAGTCGCTCGTACGACACGCCGGCTGTCACCAGCATCAGCACGAACAGCACGCCGAAGCTGAGCAGGATGCGATTGCCGAGCGTCAGCCGGCCAGCGCCGATCGTCGGATGCAGGCTTTCATTGGTCGCGCGAGGCGTCACGGTGGCCATGTTCGTTATGGGCTTTCTAAAATCAGCGTTGAAAAAATTCGCGCCCGCCTGTGCGCCGGACGGCGCGCCACGAGCGCATCGGGGTCTGCGGGCAGCGCGGCGCCGGCAGGCCGCGCCGCGAAATCACCGCTCCGCTTGCGCCGGCAGCCGAAGCGCGACCATGAAGCCGCGCGCCGTATTGCGCATCAGGATCTGGCCGCGATGCCGCGCCGCCGTCGCGCGGACGAACGCGAGCCCGAGGCCGAAGCCGCCGCGTGCCGCACCATGCACGGATTCGAGCTGCACGAACGACTCGGTCGCGGCCGTGCGCTGCTCCGGCGCGATCCCGGCGCCGGTATCCTCGACACCGATCAGCCAGGCACCGTCCTCGCCGCTCAGCGTGCAGTGCACGTCCGTGCCGGCCGGGCCGTACTTCAGCCCGTTGTCGATCAGGTTCGCGACCGCGCGCGTCAGCATCATGCGGTCGCCCATCGTCACGCACTCGGTATCGGGCACGTGCGCGGCGACCCGGCTGCCGAGCCCGGCTGCCTTCTCCCACAGCTGGTCGACGGCGTCGAGCACGATCTCGTTGAGACTCACGACCTCGTGTGCGCGGCGCTCGGACTGCGCGCGGGTCAGGTGGATGAAGCCGTCGGCCAGCGCGAGCGCGCGCCGTGCATGGCCGGCAATGCGCTCCATGATCGCCGGCATGTCGCCGTGCTCGGTCCGGTAGACGTCGAGCAGCGCAAGGATCGACGTCTGCGGCGAACGCATGTCGTGCGACAGGAAATCGAGCGCCTCGTCGCGCTGCCGCGACATCAGGTACGAATTCGAGTGATAGCGGATCCGGGCGGCCAGCTCCATCGCGTCGGGGAGCTTCACCAGATAGTCGTTCGCGCCGGCAATGAACGCCTCGCGCTTGACGATCGGCTCCTCCTTCGCGGACAGCACGATGATCGGCACGCGAGCGGTGCCGGCATCCGCGCGCCACGCGCGGACGAGATCGAGGCCGTCGATCTCCGGCATCACGAGATCCTGCAGGATGACCGTCGGCTTCACGTCGCGCGCGACCGCCATCGCCCGGTGCGCGTCAGTGCACACGTGCAGGTCGATGTCGTGTTCGCTGCGCAGCGCGCGGCGGATCACCTCGCCGACGAACGGTTGATCGTCGACGAGAAGGACCGATAACCCCGATTCAAGACAATCCGAGGCATTATCACCGCTCGATTCTTTCATAAATACAGCTTCAAACGCCGATTCTCCAGTCGATTCTTTCATAGGAGTTGTTTATCCGGCTTGGATGCTATCTCATTCTGGCGGTTGAAAATCCCGCCCGATTCCGCCGATTTGGCCTGTCGGCACTGCCTAGCGGGGCTCCGGACGCCGATTTCTCCCCGTTGGCGGCCGCATTACCTCCGCATCCTTTCTCTCAATAAACATAACCGGCTGATTCTAAATGAAATTAGAACACAGCATCTATCTCCTTCCGGTTTAGTTTTGCCAAATATGACGAACGAGCCGGAATCAGTTAAATCGGATCATTTCGGAATTCGAAAGGCGGTAACGTTTGCGAGACCGGCGCCATAAGGTTTGCATGCGCTGCAAGGCCGGCTGCCCGCCGCATTGGGGGCCGGATGGAAATCCGCCGAATCGGCGCGCCGGCGGAAGAAAAAATGGCGCGCCAGGCAACGATCGGCCCGCGCGCATCGGGCTGGCCGGAGCCGGCCGCTCGACGGCGGTATGACGGTGGTGAGCAGCCTTACCCGCGCGCGTGCTGCGCGGACACTTCCTGCAGGTCGAGGTCGCGTTCGAGCGCATGCAGCATCTCGTCGTGGATGTGCCCCGAACGGTGCAGGCGCAACAGTTCCGCGCGCCCGGCCCGGATCGCGGCCAGCACGACATCGTAGTGTGCGGTACGCACTTCTGCCGGATACGCGGGCTCGTTCTTCGCCCGCTCGGTCAGCTCCGCGCGATACGTGTACTGCTCGAGCAGGCGCGGATGAATCACGGCCCCGTTCTCGTCGCGCACGAGCGGCTGGATCGCCGCGAGCTGCGCAGCCTCGATGTACGCCCACGTCTGCGGCTCGGTCAGGTGATGCGCCGCACGTTCTTCGCGCTGCGGCAGGCGCAGCAGCCGGATCAACGGCCCGATCGTCGTGCCCTGCAGCAGCACGGTGACGAGGATCACCGCGAACGACGCGACCAGGATCACGTCGCGGCCGGGCATCGCCTCGGGCAGCGACAGTGCGATCGCCAGCGTGACGACGCCGCGCATCCCGGCCCAGCTCATGATCGTCGCGGCCTTCCAGTCGGGCGCTTCGCCGCGCCGCGCGATCCCGCGCACCGGCCACTTCAGCGCCTCGACCGCGTAGATCCACACGAAACGCGACACGATCACCGCCGCCAGCACCGCGAGCATCGGCGGCACCATCGTGGCAAGCACCTGCTCGAAGCCGCCGAGCCGGTGGATCGCGCCGCGCAGCGACAGCCCGATCAGCACGAACACCATCGCTTCGAGCAGGAACACGATGACCTGCCAGAACGCGGTGCCGCGCGTGCGCACGGCCGCCGAGAACACCTCGTGCTGATGCCAGCCGACGATCATGCCGGCCGTGACGGTGGCGATCACGCCGGATACCTCGACCATTTCGCCCGCGATATAGGCGATCCAGCCGGCGATCACCGCGACGGTGATCACGAGGTAGTCGTCGTCGAGCTGCTTCAGGAACCACACGACGAGCTTGCCGACCGCGAAGCCGATCGCCACGCCGCCGAGCCCGAGCTCCGCGAAGCGCACGACCGCGTGCTCGAGGCTGAACGCGCCGGTAAGCGCGGCCGCGACCGCAAAGCGGAACAGCACGAGCCCGGCCGCGTCGTTCAGCAGGCTCTCGCCTTCGAGCAGCACCATCAGCCGGCGCGGCAACGCGACGCGTTCGAGCACGGCCTTCGCGGCAACGGCGTCGGGCGGCGACACGATCGCGCCGAGCGCGAAACACGCGGCCCACGGCAGCGACGGCGCCACCCAGTGCACGGCGAAGCCGACCGCGAACGTCGTGAACACGACCGCGCCGATCGCAAGCAGCAGGATGCCGCCGACATTACGCTTGAACTCCTCCCACACCGAGAAGTACGCACCGTCCATCAGCAGCGGCGGCAGGAACACCAGCAGCACCAGTTCGGGATCGAGATTGATCGGCGGCAGGCCGGGGATGAACGCGATGCCGATGCCGCCGATCAGCAGCGCGGCCGCGGGCGGCAGCCGCAGCCGCTTGGCGATGCATTCGAGCGCGACGATCGCGAGGAATGACAACAAAACCAGCTTGAATGCCGAGACGGGAGACATGAATCGACCTCGTGAAGAATGAATTGCGCTTTCCGGCGTCGTACCCCGGTCGGCAGTTTCGCGCGATTACATCACGAGGCGAGGCCCGCAGTCGAGCGCGGCCGGGCAGCCCGCCACGCAGCGCGGGCACCACGCCCGCCCGGTGCCGGCCCGATGCGCGCGCCGCCATGAAAAACGGCACGCGGGCCGGCCCGATCGCCCGCCCGCGTGCCGTCGCGGCACCCTGCTGCTGCCCGCGCGTTACCGGCGCCGCACGACCATCAGCCGCGGCTCGGTCATGTCTTCGATCGCGTAACGAATCCCTTCGCGACCGAGGCCCGAATCCTTCACGCCGCCATAGGGCATGTTGTCGACGCGGAACGACGGCACGTCGTTGATCACGACGCCGCCGACCTCCAGTTCGTCCCACGCGCGCTGCGCATGCGTGAGCGAATCGGTGAACACGCCGGCCTGCAGCCCGAAGTCGCTGTCGTTCACGCGCGCGAGCGCATCGTCGAACCGGTCGAACTTCTCGAGGATCGCAACGGGGCCGAACGCCTCCTTCCGGTACAGGTCCTGCTCGTGCCCAACGTTTTCCAGTAGCGTCGCCTCGAACATCGCACCATCGACCTTGCCGCCCGCGACGATCTTCGCGCCCGCCGCGACGGCCGCATCCATCCAGCCCGACAGCCGGCGCGATTCGGATTCGGAGATCATCGGGCCGACGAACGTCGACGGATCCTTCGGATCGCCCATCTTCAACGAACGCGTCTTCGCGATCAGCTTCTCGCGCAGTACGTCGTACAGGTCGGCATGCACGAGGATCCGCTGCACGCCGATGCAGCTCTGGCCCGACTGGTAGTACGCGCCGAACGCCAGACGCTCGACCACGTAGTCGAGCCGGTCGCGCTGGTCCGCATCGACGATCGCGGCCGCGTTGCCGCCGAGCTCCAGCACGACTTTCTTCTTGCCGGCCTTCTCCTTCAACGCCCAGCCGACGGCCGGCGAACCGGTGAACGACAGCAGCTTGAAACGCTCGTCGGTCGTGAACAGGTCGGCGCCGTCGCGGTGCGCGGGCAGCACCGAGAACGCGCCCTTCGGCAGATCGGTTTCCGCGAGCACCTCGCCGATGATCAGTGCGCCGATCGGCGTGCGGCTCGCGGGCTTCAGCACGAACGGACAACCGGCCGCGAGCGCGGGCGCGACCTTGTGCGCGGCGAGGTTCAGCGGAAAGTTGAACGGCGAGATGAACGAGCACGGGCCGACCGGTACGCGCTTCGTGTAGCCCGTATAGCCCTGCGCACGCGCGGAAATCTCGAGGTTGATGATCTCGCCGTCGATGCGCACCGATTCCTCGGACGCCACGCGGAACGTGTCGATCAGCCGCGTCACTTCGCCCTTCGAATCGTTGATCGGCTTGCCGGCCTCGATGCACAGCGCCTCGGCCAGCTCGTCGAAGCGCTCGCGAAAGCGCGCGACGCAATGGTCGAGCACGGCCTGCCGCTTGTAGGCCGGCAGCTCGCGCATCGGCTTTGCGGCGTCGACCGCCGCGCCGATCGCCGCGTCGATGGCCTTCGCGTCGGCCAGCGCGACACGCGTCGCGACCTTGCCGCTGAACTTGTCCGTCACTTCCAGATCGGTGTTCGCGTAGACGGCTTCGTTGGCGAGGTAGTACGGATAGGTTTCCTTCAACATGGAACGACTCCTTCCTGTGAACGGGACATTCAGAGTTGCGCCGACAGGCGCTTGATCTCGCGGTTCAGCACGCGCTCGTTGTCCGAGTAGTCGATCGGCACATCGATCACGTGCACGCCCGGCGACGAGAAACACTCGCGCAGCAGCGGCTCGAGATCGTCGGCCGATTCGACGCGATGCCCGTGCGCACCGTAGCTCTGCGCATACGCGACGAAATCGGGGTTCTGCAGCGTCATCGCGAAATCGGGGAAGTTCATGTTCTCCTGCTTCCAGCGGATCATCCCGAATGCGTCGTCGCGCAGGATCATCACGACGAGGTCGAGCTTCAACCGCACAGCCGTTTCGAGCTCCTGCGAATTCATCATGAAGCCGCCGTCGCCGCACACGGCGATCACCTTGCGCTGCGGATGCACGATCTTCGTCGCGATCGCCGATGGCAGGCCGGCGCCCATCGACGCGAGCGCGTTGTCGAGCAGCAGCGAATTCGGCTCGTGCGCACGCCAGTAGCGCGCGAACCAGATCTTGTACATCCCGTTGTCGAGACAGACGATGCCGTCGACCGGCATTGCGTTGTACAGATCGTTGACGATCCGCACCGGGTACATCGGAAAGCGCGGATCGTGCTGGCCCTTCGCCAGATGGGCGTCGAAATGCTCCTTGATCATCGCGAAGCGCGCGAAATCCCAGTGCGGCTGCGGCGCGAGCGCCTCTTTCATCTGCCACACCGCGTTCGCGATATCGCCGACCACCTCGATCTGCGGGAAGTAGACGGGATCGACCTGCGCGCCGAGGAAGTTCACGTGGATCACGGTCTTGTCGTCGGTACGCATGAAGAACGGCGGCTTCTCGATCACGTCGTGGCCGACGTTGATGATGCAATCGGCCTGCTCGATCGCACGGTGCACGAAATCGCCGTCGGACAGCGTCGCGTTGCCGAGCCACAGCGGGTGGGTCTCGTCGATCACGCCCTTGCCCATCTGCGTCGTGAAGAACGGGATGCCCGTCTTGTCGACGAATTCGAGCAGCATCTTGCAGGTGGTCTTGCGGTTGCCGCCCGCGCCGATCATCAGGAGCGGATGGCGCGCGGCCTGGATCGCGTCGACCGCGTGCGCGACCGCCTTCTCCTCGGCCACCGGCCGCCGGCTGTAGCTGCGCGGAATCGGCTTGCCGTCGCCCTCCTCGTGCGCGATGTCTTCCGGCAGCTCGAGGTGCGCGGCGCCCGGGCGCTCTTCCTCCGCGCGACGGAACGCCTCGCGTATGGCCGACGGGATGTTGCCGATCGACACGATCTGCCGCGTGAACTTCGTGAGCGGCTGCATCATGTCGACCACGTCGACGATCTGGAAGTGGCCCTGCTTGCTGGACTTGATCGGCTTCTGCCCGGTGATCATCAGCATCGGCATCCCGCCGAGCTGCGCATACGCGGCGGCCGTCACGAAGTTGGTCGCACCGGGCCCGAGCGTGGCGATACACACGCCGGTGCGGCCCGTCAGGCGGCCGTAGGTGGCAGCCATGAACCCGGCCGCCTGCTCGTGCCGGGTCAGCACGAGCTTGATCTTCGATCGCCGCAGCGATTCGAGCAGATCGAGGTTTTCTTCGCCGGGAATGCCGAACACGTACTCGACGCCTTCGGCTTCCAGCGCCTTCACGAACAAATCCGATGCTTTCATGGGGGACTCTCGGTTGATGCCGCCTGCCCGGCCTACGGACACGCGGCGTTCAGAACGCGCGCCGGCCTACGGCACGCGGACGCTTACCTACTGGACACAAACCACGGCACTGCCCGCCGCGCGACACACGCTGCACGGCGGCGCCTCCGGAGACCGGAGGACAAACGGACCCGCCCGCGCGCGGCAGGCACGCACGGGCGGCAAAGACGTTTTTGATTGTAGACGGATTCGGAAGATCCCGACTTCGGCCGAACGGCCATTCAGCACGCAAACGAAGCGCGCGGCCCTACTGTAGCGGCAACGAAACAACACATCAGACATGTGAACCATGGTTGACACATTGCAATCCATGCCCTACAGTGCCCCAACGTTCAGCATCCGGACCACCGGCGTCTTCGACGCCTGGTTTGCCGGCCTGCCGGATCGCGTCGCGAAGCGCCGCATCCAGGCACGCATCGACCGTCTCTCGATGGGCAATCCGGGCGACTGGAAGTCCGCCGGCTCGCCGGTCGTCGCGATGCGGATCGACCACGGCCCCGGCTATCGCGTCTACTACGTCCGGCGCGGAACGATCTGGGTCGTCCTGCTCTGCGGTGGCGATAGATCGACGCAGCAGGCCGACATCCGCGCCGCCCACGCGATGCTCGCGCATCTCGACATGGAGTAATCGATGGACAAGATCAGCACCCGGCCGTGGGATTCGGCCGACCATCTGAAAACCGAAGACGACATGGCCGACTACTTCGAAGCGTGTCTGCAGGAAGCCGGCGACGATCCGGCCTTCATCGCGCACGCGCTCGGCGTGATCGCGCGCGCACGCGGCATGTCGCAGGTCGCCCGCGATGCGGGCCTGTCGCGCGAAGGGCTGTACAAGGCGCTGTCGCACGACGGCAACCCGAGCTTCGGCACGATCCTGAAGGTCATCAAGGCACTCGGCCTGCAACTGCACGGCGCGAAAGCGCACGCATGATGCACGGGCGCGGCCCGGCACGCCCGCCGCGCGATACCCGTGGCCGCGTCAGTGCAGCCAGCCGGCCGCCCAGCGCGGCACCAGCGACACCAGATACAACCCGAGCCCGATCAGCCCGCCGACCAGCGTGCCGTTGATGCGGATGTATTGCAGATCCTTGCCGATATTCAGCTCGATCTGCCGCGACATCTCGCGCGCATCCCAGTTACGCACCGTGTCGCGAATGTGACGCATCAGGAAATCCGCGAAATCCGGCGCCATCTCGTGCACGGCCTTCTCGACGTGCTCGTTCAGCGACGCGCGCAATGCCGGGCTCTCCGCCAGCCGCGCGCCGAGCCAGCCGCCGAGCGTCGCGGCCTGCCGGTGCAGCGCCGAATCGGGGCGCGCGAGATCGGCCTTCAGCCACGCGCGCAACTGATCCCACAAATCGCGCACGTACTCGTTGAACGCAGCGCCGTCGCGGATATAGTGCTTGATCTCCTCGCCCTTCGCGATGAACGCGGGATCGTGCTTCAACCGCTCGGTCAGCCGCACGACCGTCCGGTCGAAGCGTTGCCGCAGCTCGTGCTCGGGGTCGGCCGCCACGCCTTCCAGCACGCGGCTCACCGCGCTCGCCAGCATCCGCGCGCCGTTCTCGCCGAACCACTGCGTCGGCATGATCTTCTCGACCTTCGGGTACTGCGTCTTCAGCCATTCGACGATGAAGCCCGCAATCACCTCGCGGTTCTCCTCCTTGTCGAGCACGTCGACCACCTGCTCGATCGCGTCGTCGAGCAGCGCCTGGTGGCGGCCGTCCTTCGTCAGCGTGTCGAGGATCGCGCCGGCCGATTGCGACAGGTCGACCCGGTTGATCACCGCGCGAAACGCGTCGTGCACGAATGACTGGATCCGTGCGTCGTCGGTCATGTCGAGCGCGAAGCTCATCAGCTTCGTCACATAGCCGCCGAGCGCCTCGGTGTTCGCCGGCTCGCCGAGCCATGCGCCGAGTTTCCGTGCGGGATCGTGCTGGCGGATCTGCGCGGCGAGCGCGTCGGGGCCGAGGAACTTCTCGCGCACGAACACCGCGAGGTTGTCGGCGATCTTGTCCTTGTTCTTCGGAATGATCTCGGTATGGCGCGACACGAACGGGATCGGCACGCGGCGGAACAGCGCGACCACCGCGAACCAGTCGGCGAGCGCGCCGACCATCGCGGCTTCGGCCACGGCCTTGAAGCCGTCGACCCACGGGCCGCGCGGCAGCAGGATCGTCGTGACGAACACCGCGACGGCGGCCAGCAGCAGCCACAGCGCACGGCGCTTGCTGCGTTTCAGTTCGAGGGCTTTGTCTGGCGTCATGGGCAACCGGTCGGACGAACGATGCCGCTAATATGCACCGGTTGCGGTGTTGCCGACAAACATTGCGACGCGCGTCGAGCGGGCCGCACCCCGCCGGATCGGACCGGCGGATCGCACACGGCGGCGCCGGCCGGCATCGTGACTGCATGCCGGGCCGGACGACCGTGCGCCTGCTACATGAACGTCTTCAGGTTCACCGCCGGATCGGCGAGCTTCACCGGATCGGGCACGGCCCCCGCCGCGATCAGCCGGCGCGATGCGCCGATGTCGCGCCCGAGATTCGCCGCGGCCACCGCGACGATCCTGCCGTCGTCGCCCAGCCCGAACACCGTGAACGGCCCATTCGCCGGATCGCCACGCACGACGATCGTGCGTTCGCTGCCGAACAGCCCGAGCATCTGCAGGTTGCAGTCGTACTGATCGGACCACAGCCACGGCAACTCGGCATAGGTCTCGTCGGCGCCGAGCAGGTTCGCGGCCGCGACGGCCGGCTGGTTTTCGGCGACCTGCCACGATTCGATCCGCACGTGACGCCCGAGCAGCGGATTGAAGTGCATCGTCACCTCGCCCGCCGCGAAGATCGCGGGATCGGCCGTGCGGCAGCCCGCGTCGACGCGTATCCCGTTGTCGCCCTCGAGCCCGGCCGCCTGGGCGAGCTCGACGTTGGGCACCACGCCGATGCCGATCACGACGATGTCCGCCTGCACATCGCCACGATCGGTCTCGACGATCGCGCCGCCGCCCGGTGCGCGACGGATCGCGCGCGGCAGCGTCGCCATCTGGAAGACCACGCCGCGTGCATCGTGCAACCGATGCGCGTACGCGCCGACCACGTCCGGCAACGCACGCTGCAGCAAGCGCGGCGCGGGATCGATCACCGTCACGTCGCAACCGAGCTGACGCGCCGCCGCCGCGACCTCCAGACCGATGAAGCCGCCACCGAGCACCGCCACGCGACGGCCCGGCGAAAGCTGCGCGCGCAGCGCACGCGCATCGTCGACGGTGCGGACGTAATGCGGCGTGATGACTTCGTCGATCGCCCCGCCGAACGTGCGCACCCGCGAGCCCGTCGCAAGCACGAGCCGCGCATAGGGCAGCGTCGCGCCGTCGTCGAGCCGCACACGCTGCGCATCCCGCTCGATCGCATCGACACGCGTGCCGAGCCGCAACTCGATGCGCTGCGCGTCATACCACGCGGCATCGCGCACGAACGCACGCTGCTCGCCGCCGTCGGTCAGCAGCGCATCCTTCGACAACGCGGGCCGGTCGTACGGCAGCTCGCGTTCCGCGCCGATCATCACGATGCGCGCCGCGGCGTCGCGCTCGCGCAGCGCTTCGGCCGTGCGCCGCGCCGCGTGGCCGGCGCCGACGATCACGAACGGATCAGCCGACATTGACTTCCACCTGCCCGTCGACGATCCGGATCGGATAGGTCCGCACCGGCTCGGTGATCGGCGCGCATTTCGGCGCGCCGGTGCGAATGTCGATCAGCCCCTGGTGCAGCGGGCATTCGACGCAGCCGTCCTCCACATAGCCTTCGGACAGCCGCGCATGGCCGTGCGTGCAGAGGTCGTGCATCGCGAACAGTTCGTCGCCGATCCGGAACACGGCGATCGGCTTCTGGCCGGCGACGCGCGCCGCCGGTTCGTCTTCGGAGAATTCGTCGAAAGCGCCGAGCGAATGCCACTCGGTAAGCGTTGCTTCGGTCATGTCTGTTCCTTGCTTGCGTATCAGATCGGCGTGGCGAGCAGCGTCTGCACGCGCGACGTGTCGTAGATCACCCGCTTGGTCTTGTAGCGCAGCCCGTCCGGCGTGCGCACGACCGTGTCGTAGTACTTGCCGGCCTGGTACACGTTCGACTCGCCGTTGCTGCGCGTCTGCACGACGACGTAGTTGCTCTCCGTGTCGATCTCGCCGTCACGTTCCGCAACGATCGTCAGGCCCGACGTCATGTGCCGGTACGTATGCTCTTCGTAGATGTTTGCGTGCCGCAGCGACACCACGCGGTCGCGCAGCATCCGCTGGTTCGTGCAGTGGACAATCCCGACCGGCAGCCCGAGGTCGGCGTTTTCCTTCGGCACGATTTCGTATGTGCAGTCCTCGGTGAACATCGTCGGCCATGCTTCGAGCCGGTTGTTGTCGAGGTGCCCGATATAGCGGTTCTGGAGCATGTAAATCTCGAACCACGTCTTCATGTCTTCCGTCAGGTTTTCCATCGTTCCGCGCTCCCGCTTCAATAGCCCATCAGCTTCTGGTAGCCGACCCAGAACTTGCGGATCAGGCTTTCGGTGATCACCGTGTCCTGCTGGTCCGGATTGCCGCGCGACATCTCGATCACCGACGTCGCGTCGCCGTCGCGCACCGTGCCGCGCTGCACGAGCTCGGTCGCCTCCGTGTCCTCCATCGAGATATAGCCCGCGGGCCCGACGAGGTTCGCCTGCTTGATGCGCAGCGCGCGCAGCTCGGGCGTATCGTCCGTGTAGCCGAAGAAGTGGAAGATCAGTTCGAAGTTGTCGGGGCCTTTCGGCAGGATCTGGCGTGCGACCAGCGTGTTGTGGATCTGCTGGATCACGAGCTGCGGGAAGATCGGCTGGATATGGTTCGTGCAGTCCTCGTCGTATTCCGACACGAGATCGAGGATCGATTCGTCTTCCAGATGGAAGCCTTCGTCGAACGAACGGATGTTCTGCTGCTTGTAGGCGGCCGACGTGTCGTCACCGGTCTTCGTCACCGTGATGATGCTGTGCAGCCCGTGGTTCGCATCCGGAATCGAGCGCGCCTTCATCCCGACGCGGAAGATGTTGAAGGTCGTATGGAACAGGTGCAGCATGCTCGCGTGATACGGATCCTTCACGTTCTCCATGTACAGCTTCCAGTTCGACTTCGAATACTGGCGCGTACAGCCGAGATACTCGATCGGCTTGTGGAAGATCCGGTCGATCCACGGGCGCATCTGCTCGCCGAGATAGTCGGGCAGCGGCATCACGTCGTCGCTGAAGGTGGCGAACACGAGCCCGCGATAGCTGTCGACGCGCAGCTTTCGCAGCCCGTGCTGCTTCGGGTCGAAGTCGGCCGGCATCCCGGACATCCCCTTCTGGCCGCGCCGGAACGGCACGCCGAGCAGGTTGCCCGAATTGTCGAAGCTCCACTGGTGATAGACGCACGTGTGCGAGCTCGCGTTGCCGCGCGACTTGCGGCACACCTGCGCGCCGCGGTGCGCGCAGCGGTTCACCCACGCGGAAAGCGTGCCGTCCTCGGTACGCGTGACGACCACCGGCGTATCGCCGACGAACGTGCTCTTGAAGTCGCCGGCGTTCGGGATTTCCGCTTCCAGCGCGACGAAGTTCCACGTCGGGCCGCGAAAGATCCGCTCCTGCTCGCGATCGTAGACCGCGCGCGAGCTGAACACCTTGTACGGCACGCGCGAGCCGTCTTCGTGCGGGAAGGTCACGTCGGACGCGTCGCCGCGGGCGGCGAAAACGACGGGCGATTCTGTCTGCTCCATGTCGGACTCCTGGTCGATCCGTTTCGTTGAATGCATGGAGCCGATTTTTGAAAAGCTAATATTCGCCGTCTATCCGGAAAGTGCGATTGCGGCGGTGCAATATCCACTTTCGGCGGATTTCTGCGCTAGCATGACGGCACACACGACCCGGCGCACGATCGCGACCCATTGATCGGATCGACGCGCATGTCGCCCATACCAAGGCTGAGGCCCATGTCCCCAACGTCGTTCGAGCCGTTCGCGCTGCGCGCGCACCGGCTGTTCGAATCCCGCGATCTCGACGAGACGCGCGAGCGGATCTCGCGCGTGATGCAGCCGCATGCGCTGCTGCCGAGCGGCCGCACGCGGGGTGCGTCGCACATGGATTTCGTCCGGCTCGGCGGGCTCGGGATCGGCACGATCGCATTCGGCGACGCGATGCGCGTGCAGGTCGACGCGGTCGACGGCTATTACCTGCTGATGTTCTGCCTGTCCGGCCAGGCCGAGGTGCGCGCGATGGGCCGGCAGCTCGGCGTCGACGGCCAGACCGGCGTGCTGTGTGCGCCCGGCGAACGCTTCGACGCGGTGCTGTCCGCCGATTGCGAGCAGTTCGTGCTGCGCATCGATGCGGCGACCGTCGGCTCGCTGACGGGCGACCCGCGCGCGATGCTCGATCCCGTGCTGCATGTCAGCGACGCCGCGCTCGCCGCATGGCGCCAGCAACTGATGCTGGTCGCGCGCTCGCCCGAACTGCTCGAACGCGCGAACGCGAACCCGCGCGTCGCATCGCAGCTCGAGCACCTGCTGATCGACCTGCTGATCGAAGGCCACCCGCCGTCCGTGCTGCAGGCGTCGCACCGCGACCCGGCGCCGGGCTTCGTGCGGCGCGCGCAGGAGTTCGTGAACGCGCACTACGCGCAGCCGCTGCAACTCGCCGATATCGTCCAGGCCGCCAACGTGCCGGAACGGACGCTGCGCGACGCGTTCCTGCAGTTCCGCGGGATGAGCCCGATGCAATACCTGCGCGCGACGCGGCTCGACCATGCGCGCGAACTGCTGCGCGGCGCGACGTCCAACCGGCGGATCGCCGATGTCGCGCTCGACTGCGGGTTTACGCACCTCGGCCGGTTCGCGATCGCGTATCGGGAGAAATTCGGGGAATCGCCGTCGGAAACGCTCGACGGGAAGCGCTAGCGCCGTGTACGCTCGCGCGCCCGGCGGCTTGCATGGCCGGTCGCGACGTTGCACGGCACGACATGAAACCGCGCCACCCTCCCCGCATTTATCTACGCCTGCTGAAACAGACCGTTAGTTGCGATTTATGGAAGCAATGACGATCGTCACGCCGCCGGCACGATCATCTCCCGTGCAATCGCGCAAAACGCAGCCGTGGCGGCGCTTTCGCCGTGCAGCCGACGGCTCATGATGATCGGCGACGTCGCGGCCGGCTCCGGCAACCGCCGGTAGACCACGCCCTTCACGCGCACCCCCTCCACACTCTCCGGCACCAGCGACACGCCGACCTGCGCGGCCACGAGCCCGAGCGCCGTCTGCAGCTCGCGCACCTCGTGGACGGCCGCCGGCACCAGCGCGCCGTCGCGCAACGCGGACAGCTGCTGATCGGCAAAGCTCGGCCGCGGCGTGCTCGGATAGACGATCAGCGTCTCGTTCGCGATATCCGCGAGCGTCAGCGGCCGGGCCGGATCGGCGAGCGGATGCCCGAGCGGCAGCGCCGCGATCAGCTTTTCCTCGATCAGCGCCTCGCGCACCAGTTGATCGTCGTCGAACCGCAGCCGGCCGAACCCCACGTCGATCCGCCCGCCCTTCAACGCGCCGAGCTGTTCGAGCGTGAACATTTCGATCAGCGACAGCTCGACGTCCGGCTGCGCCTCGCGAAACGCGCGAATCACGTCCGGCAGCGCGCCGTACAGCGTCGACGGCACGAAGCCGATCACGATCCGCTCCGACGATTGCGCGAGCCGCCGCGTCAGCGGGCCGAGCTCGTCGGCCTGGTCGACGAGGCGCTTCGCCTGCGCATAGAACACGCGCCCCGCATCCGTCAGTTTCAGCGGCCGCGCACCGCGCTCGAACAGCGGCAACCCGATCTCGTCCTCGATCGCCTGGAGCTGGCGGCTCAGCGGCGGCTGCGTCATGTGCAGCCGCTCCGCCGCCCGCGTGATGTTCATTTCCTCGGCGACGGCGATGAAGTAGCGGAGCTGACGCAATTCCATTTCATGCCTCAAAGGTATGGAAGTAGTCGGAAAGAGTGTTGGACGACGCGGGGCGGGAATTCCTACCATGTGCACCAACAGGAGGAATCGCATGATAGCAACTGCCGCCACCATCGAACGCATCGAGACGCTGCTCGTCGACGTGCCAACGATTCGGCCCCACAAATTGTCGGTCGCCACGATGAATTGCCAGACCCTCGTGCTGGTGCGTGTTCGATGCACGGACGGTATCGAAGGCGTCGGCGAGGCGACGACCATCGGCGGTCTCGCGTATGGCGAGGAGAGCCCCGAAAGCATCAAGGTCAACATCGACACCTACTTCGCACCGCTGCTGCAGGGCATGGATGCAACGCGTCCGGGCGCCGCGCTGGCGCGCGCCCGCAAGCTGTTCCAGGGCAACCGTTTCGCAAAATGCGCGATCGAGACCGCGCTGTTCGATGCGCAGGCGCGCCGCCTCGGCGTGCCGCTGTCCGAGCTGTTCGGCGGCCGCCGGACCGATGCGGTGGACGTCGCCTGGACGCTGGCGAGCGGCGACACGCAGCGCGACATCGCGGAAGCCGAAGCGATGCTCGACGCGCGCCGCCACCGCGCGTTCAAGCTGAAGATCGGCTCGAACGCCGTGGCCGACGACGTCGCGCACGTGATCGCGATCAAGCGCGCGCTCGGCGAGCGCGGCGACGTGCGCGTCGACGTGAACCAGGCATGGAGCGAAACCGACGCGATCTGGGCCGGCGCACGGCTGGCGGAAGCCGGCGTGAGCCTCGTCGAGCAGCCGATCGCCGCGACCAACCGCGCGGGGCTGAAACGCCTCACGCAACTCGCGCAGGTACCGATCATGGCCGACGAGGCGCTGCACGGCCCCGTCGATGCGTTCGCGCTCGCGCAAGACCGCGCGGCCGACGTGTTCGCGGTGAAGATCGCGCAATCGGGCGGCCTGCAGGGTGCGGCGAGTGTCGCGTCGATCGCGACGGCGGCCGGCATCGAACTGTACGGCGGCACGATGCTCGAGGGCGCGGCCGGCACGATGGCGTCCGCGCAACTGTTCAGCACGTTCGACTCGCTGAAATGGGGCACCGAACTGTTCGGCCCGCTGCTGCTCACCGAGGAAATCCTCGTCGAGCCGCTGCGTTACGAGGATTTCAAGCTGCACCTGCCGGCAGCGCCCGGCCTCGGCATCACCTTCGACTGGGCCCGCATCGAACGGATGCGACGCGACGCCCGCTGACCCCACACGACAACCGAAACCGGAGACACAGATGAACAAGCAAGCCATCGACGCACTGCTGAAGACCTTCGACGACGCCGCCGAGAAGCCGGGCAACCCGCGCGTGCGCGCGATCGTCAACCGGATCGTGCAGGACATCTGCTACACGATCGAGGACTTCGACGTGCAGCCGAGCGAATTCTGGACGGCGCTGAACTACCTGAACGAAGCCGGCCGCGAATTCGGGCTGATCGCCGCGGGCCTCGGCCTCGAGCGCTTCCTCGACGTGCGCATGGACGAAGCCGAGGAAAAGGCCGGCATCCAGGGCGGCACGCCGCGCACGATCGAAGGGCCGCTGTATGTCGCCGGTGCGCCGGAATCGGTCGGCCATGCGCGTCTGGACGACGGCACCGATCCGGGCCAGACGCTCATCATGCGCGGCCAGGTGCTCGGCCAGGACGGCGCGCCGCTCGCGAACGCGCTGGTCGAGGTGTGGCACGCGAACCATCTCGGCAACTACTCGTACTTCGATCAGTCGCAGCCCGCGTTCAACCTGCGCCGCTCGATCCGCACCGATGCCGAAGGCCGCTACAGCTTCCGCAGCGTGCTGCCGGTCGGCTACAGCGTGCCGCCGGGCAGCAAGACCGAGCAGCTGCTCGACCAGCTCGGCCGCCACGGCCATCGTCCGGCGCACATTCACTTCTTCGTTTCGGCGGACGGTTATCGTAAGCTGACGACGCAGATCAACATCGATGGCGATCCGCATCTGTGGGACGACTTCGCCTTCGCGACGCGCGACGGGTTGATCCCGCCGGTGAAGCAGGCCGAAGGCGCGGAAGGCAAGCCGTATGGCGTCGACGGGCAGTTCGCGCTGATCGACTTCGATTTCTCGCTGCTCAAGGAAAAGCAGGACGTACCGGGCAGCGACGTCGAGCGGGCCCGCGCGCAGGCGTGAGCGGCCTTCCGATTCGACGAACCGATAACGCAAGGAGTGCAGGATGCTGTTTCATGTGGAAATGACCGTCCGTCTGCCGACGGACATGGATCCGGTCAAGGCGGCCACGCTGAAGGCGGAAGAAAAGGCGATGTGCCAGCGGCTGATGAACGAAGGAACCTGGCGGCATCTGTGGCGGATCGCCGGGCAGTATGCGAACGTCAGCATCTTCGACGTCGAAAGCGTGCAGCAACTGCATGACCTGCTGAGCCAGCTGCCGCTGTTCCCGTATATGGAGATGGAAGTGCGGGCGCTGTGCCGGCATCCGTCGTCGGTGCGGGAAGACGATCGCTAAGCAGGCGGTCGAGCACTGAAAACACGGGCGGCCCGCGATTGCTTCGCGGGCCGCCCGTTTCATTTCGTCATTCGCAGCGGTAGATCGGGTTGCCGCGTGACCTACTTCTGCTTCTGCGCCTCCATCTTGTCGGCGACTTCGTCGCCATACACTTTCGCGACGCGTCGCGCGACGATCGCTTCCATCAGCGTCTTGTCGAAATCGTCGGCGGTTTTCCAGCCGTTGCCGTCCTTGACGAACGTGAAATCCCCCTTCAACTGCAGCATCGACGGCGCGCCGATCGCGCCGAGCAGCCGGTCGCGATAATCGATCAGCAGCGGACACGATACATGGTCGCCGTCGATCTGCCGGCAGTCGGCGGCCGGCATGACGCCCAGCACGCTGCTCGCCAGCGTCGTCGGCTTGTCGTCGCCGAACATCGGCTTGCCGTAGCTCGGCATGCGCGCCGACACCGCCTTGTCGAGTTGCGCGACGCCCGCCATGAAAGCCGTGCTGATGACGTCGCGGCCGAGCGGTGCGCCGAGCTTCGGATCGAGGCCCTGCGCACTGTAGCGAACCGTCACGTATTCGGGCGGGAACATCTGCACGACAAAGGCGCTCTTGTCCTTGTCGTCGTGCCGGACCACATAGCCGATCGTCGCGTGCTCGTCGGCGATACTCACGTCCACCAGGCAGCCGCGCGCGCGATTGGCCTCGTCGTAGCCGACTTCACGCGGGTTGCTGACGTGCGGAAACGACTTGCTGCCCTGCTCGAGCATCTGCATCGGGTTCTTGCGCATCATGTCCCTGCGCGCGTCGAACAACAGCGAATTCAGCGCCGTGGTGGTGCTCGACGCGCCGCACGCGGGCGCCGATGCGGGCCACAACAGGTAGGCGCCCACCGCCAGCGCGGCAGCCAGGCCGCCGAAGCCGATCAGCATCTGCTTCTTCTTTTGCTCGCGCCGGATCGACGCAACCGTTTCATCCAGACGTTGTTTGAACCGGGGCGGATCGATCTCCTCCAGCATCGTCATCAGGACGAGTTTCTCGTCGGCGCTCGCGTAGCTGCCGTCCAGCAGCTCATGCGTCGCTTTCGCCTCGGCGTCCGCCGTCGTGTAGCCCTCGGCGATCAGCCAGTCGAGCATGTTGCGCGCCGAATCGGTATCGGGAAACTCGGCCGGTGCGTCCCTCAGACGCTGGGTGACACGCGCCGCCTGCTCCTCCGTCAGATAGCCGCCGGCTTCGAGCGTGATCAGCAGGACGGCGCGGTTGTCATCGATCGGTTCTGCCTGGCCCGGTTGTTCGAAAGTCATCGTTGCTGTTCTCCGTCGAGACCGATTCGCTGCGCGGGCCATGCCGGCCTATTGTGCAGACGAATCGCGTCGATCTCCGGAAACTACTTGATTCGGGCGCAGGTGTCGACATGCCCGCGCGCCGCCCTCTCGCGCGGGCCTGCCATGCGTCATCAATACTCGTGCGCCAGATGCGCCGCATAGCCCACCTTCCCCGGTGCGATTTCGTCCTTCAGCGTCAACGCCGGGATCTCGTAATCTCCCGCGTTCTGCCGCCGGAACGGAATCGGCTGCGTCGTCCACAGTTCGTCCAGGTGCTTGCCGAGCGCCGCACGCGTTTCGTCGAAGCGCGCTTCGTTCATCTTCCCCGCCCGGTAGATCACGAACGGCGGCAGCACGGAGAAGCCCGGGTAATACAGCATCCCGTGCTGGATCGGGAACAGCACGTCGTCGATCGGTCCGTTGATGCCGCGCGGGCTGTAATGCGATTGCCACCCGCCTGCCGTGACGATGAGCATCGCGCGCTTGCCGGCAAACGAACCTTCGCCGTAACGATTGCCCCAATGCGTGTCGGAATGCTCGCCCACTCCGTAGGCAAAGCCGCACGCGTACACGCGCTCGAACCAGCCCTTCATGATCGCCGGCATCGAGAACCACCACAGCGGGAACTGCAGGATCACCGCATCGGCCCACCTCAGCTTGTCCTGCTCACGCACGATGTCTTCGCGCTGCGTGCCGGTTGCGAACGCGTGCTTCGAGTCGTTCGACGGATCGAAACGCGCGTCCGGGTCACGCCCGGTCATGTCGTCCGCGTCGAACGCCGCCTTCCAGTTCATCGCATACAGGTCGGTCACCTGCACCGTGTGGCCGGCCGCTTCGAGATGCTCGACGGCGAAATCACGCAACGCGCCGGTCAGCGAACGCGGTTCGGGATGGGCATAGACGATCAGCACATTCATGTTCGGTACTCCGTTGATTGAATGACTGCAGGATGCCGCGACCGAAGGTATATTTGAAATGAATTCCTGATATTGCAGGTATAGCCATGAATAATCTCAGGCGACTCGATCTCAATCTGCTCGTCACGCTGGACGTGCTGCTCGCCGAGCACAACGTCACGCGCACGGCCGAGAAGCTGAACATGTCGCAGCCGTCGGTGAGCGTGCAGTTGCAGAAGCTGCGCGACCTGTTCGGCGATCCGCTGCTGCTGCCGGGGCCGCGCGGGATGCGGCCGACCGCGCGCGCGGAGGCGCTGCGCGAGCCGTTGCGGGACGCCATCGAAGCGATCGAACGCGCGGTGATCCCCGCCACGCCGTTCGATCCCGCCACCGCGCAGAACACGTGGCGGGTGGCGGCGACCGACTACGGCGAATCGACGATCGTCCTGCCCGCGCTGAACACGCTGCGTTCGACCGCCCCCGGCACGCGGCTCGCGATCGTCGAGCTCGTGCCGCCACGAATCGAGCAGGATACCGAACGAAATGGCATCGACCTCGCCTTCCACACGACCGAAGGATCGCCGGCCGGCATGCGGCGGCTGCCGCTGTTCGTCGAGCGTTACGTGCTCATTGGCCGCGCCGGTCACCCGAAGCTGAAACGGCGCCCCACGCTCGCGCAGTTCGGCACGCTCGAGCACGTGATCACGTCGCCCGACGGCGCCGGCTTCTTCGGCGTGACCGACGAAGCGCTCGCAAAGGTGGGGGCCACGCGGCGCGTCGTGCTGTCGGTGCCGCACTTCCTGTTCGTGATGTCGGCCGTCGCCAGCACCGATCTCGTCGCGATGGTGCCCGAGCGGCTGGTGCGCGACGTGCCCGCGTTGCGGGTCGTGGAAGCGCCCGTCGACGTGCCCGGCTACGAAATGTCGATGCTGTGGCACGAACGCGTGCATCGCGATCCGGCCCACCGGTGGTTGCGGGAGACGATCGCGGCAGCGGTGTAGATCGTTCGCTTGCCCGGTGCGGCCGCCCGCTTCGGTGGCCATCGCACAAAATCCTTCATCCGGGGCTTGAAACCGCGCCAAACACTGTATATATTTACAGTGCTTTTGCACCATTTGACCCGAATTCCGTCATTCACAGACGAACGGACTTTTGTGAGGCGACCATGTTCCAGGCATCCGCATTCGATCCCGAGCAACCCGGCTTCAACCCCGTCCACTTCGAGCGCGCCGCGCAACGGGCGGTCGTCGATCTGCAGCGTGTCGCCGGCGGCCCCGCGCAGCGGGCGCTCGGCCTGCGGCGCCGCACCCATCCTGCGGCCGTCCGCACGATGAGCTGGCAGGCGCTGCTGAACGTCGAAGAGCTGGCATTCTCGAATGCCGGCTTCCTGAACCGCAACGATCCGGCCGTCGTCGACGCGTTCATCCGGCTACGCGACAGCCGCCTGGTCGCCTCGGACGTCGAAGAGCCGGTCGACTGGCGTCGCGACGATGATGATCTGCCGGCCATCTACCTGATCGTCAAGGCGATGCTCGACGCGGAAGAGGAAGAGCGGGCAGAGGCGGCCTGAACGGCGCCGGCCGCTCGCGCTTGCCGGGGTCGTGCCGCCACGTTGCGTGGTGGCGCGGGACACCCGCTACATTGATGGCCTGTGCGCGCGTATCGGCGTATCGGCGTATCGGCGTGTCGGCGTGTCGGCGTGTCGGCGGATCAGCGGATCAGCGGATCAAATGGCAAATTGTGGTTCGTCGCGCCGGCAACGCGCCGTCACGCGACGAACATCGTCACGAACGCGGCAGCAACCGCCCGTTACAACCGGGCCGCGAGCCGCGCGCCCTGATCGATCGCGCGCTTCGCGTCGAGTTCGGCGGCCAGTTCCGCGCCGCCGATCAGGTGCACCGAGCGCCCGGCCGCCTGCAGCGGCGCGAGCAGCGCGCGCTGCGGCTCCTGCCCCGCGCAGAGCACGATCGTGTCGGCCTCGATCAACTCGTGATCGGTGCGCTGCTCACCGTACGACACATGCAGCCCGCGCGCGTCGATCAGTTCATAGTTCACGCCGCCGATCATCTTCACCTGCTTCATCTTCAGCGTCGCGCGGTGAATCCAGCCGGTCGTCTTGCCGAGCCCCTTGCCGAGCGGCGCGGCCTTGCGCTGCAGTAGCGTCACGTCACGCGCGGGCGCCGCCACCTGCGCACGCGTCACGCCGCCACGCGTCGCGGCCGGGTCGGTCACTCCCCATTCGGCCTTCCACTCTTCCAGATCGAGCGCCGGCGATTCACCTTCCTGCACCAGATACTCGGCGACATCGAAGCCGATCCCGCCCGCACCGATCACCGCGACACGCCGGCCGACCGGCTGCCTGCCCGCGAGCACGTCGATGTAGCTCAGCACGTTCGGCCCGTCCTGCCCCGGAATCTTCGGGTCGCGCGGCGCGACGCCGGTCGCGAGCACGATCTCGTCGTAGCCGCCCGCGATCAGGTCGCTCGCGTCGACGCGGCGGTTCAGGTGCAGGTTCACGCCGGTCAGCTCGACCTGGCGGCCGAAGTAGCTCAGCGCTTCGTGAAACTCTTCCTTGCCCGGAATCCGCTTCGCCATGTTGAACTGGCCGCCGATCTCGGCCGCGCCGTCGAACAGGTCGACCTGATGGCCGCGCTGCGCGAGCACGGTCGAACATGCGAGCCCGGCCGGACCCGCGCCGACCACCGCGATGCGCTTCGGTTGCGCGGCGGGCGTGTATTTCAGCTCCGTCTCGTGGCACGCGCGCGGATTCAGCAGGCACGACGCGATCTTGTTCTTGAACGCATGATCGAGACACGCCTGGTTGCAGCCGATGCAGGTGTTGATCTCGTCGGCGCGGCCCTGCGCGGCCTTGACCACGAACTCGGCATCCGCGAGCAGCGGGCGCGCCATCGACACCATGTCCGCGCAGCCGTCCGCGAGGATCTGCTCGGCCACTTCGGGACGGTTGATCCGGTTGGTGGTCACGAGCGGAATGCCGACCTCGCCCTTCATCTTCTTCGTCACCCAGGCGAACGCGCCGCGCGGCACCGACGTCGCGATCGTCGGCACGCGCGCCTCGTGCCAGCCGATCCCCGTGTTGATGATCGTCGCGCCCGCGCGCTCGACGGCCCTCGCGAGCTGCACGGTTTCGCTCCAGTCGCTGCCGTCCGGAATCAGGTCGAGCATCGACAGCCGGTAGATCAGGATGAAATCGCGGCCGACCGCTTCGCGCGTGCGCTCGATGATCTCGATCGGCAGCCGGATGCGGTTCTCGTACGAACCGCCCCACTGGTCGGTGCGCTTGTTCGTATGCATCGAGATGAACTGGTTGATCAGGTAGCCCTCGGAGCCCATGATCTCGACGCCGTCATACCCGGCCTCACGCGCGAGCTTCGCGCAGCGGACGAACGCGCGGATCTGCCGCTCGACGCCGCCCGCGCTCAGTTCATGCGGCGCGAACGGCGAGATCGGCGACTTGATCTTCGACGGCGCGACCGCGAACGGGTGATAGCCGTAGCGGCCCGTATGCAGGATCTGCAGCGCGATCTTGCCGTCTTCCGCGTGCACGGCATCCGTGATCTGGCGATGCCGCCGCGCGGCGGCTGACGTCATCAGCGTGCCGCCGAACGGCTTGGTCCAGCCGGCCACGTTCGGCGCGAAACCGCCCGTCACGATCAGGCCGACGCCGCCGCGCGCGCGTTCGGCGAAATATTCGGCGAGCCGCGGCAGCGTCTTGCGGCTGTCCTCGAGGCCCGTGTGCATCGAGCCCATCAGCACGCGGTTCTTCAGCGTCGTGAAGCCGAGATCGAGCGGGGCGAGCAGGTGGGGAAAGGTCGTGGTCATGATGAGCGTGCCAATTCGTGCCAATAAGCGATGCGTGACATCGTAGGCGCGCGCCGCCTTGAACGTGAGGGGGCAAACAGCCATAATGCTTGTCATTTCCGGCCAAGACGACATGACCTCCCCTCTCGCCAAGGACCGCCTCGGGCTGCGCCGGCCGACGATTCCGGTCGCCTATACGCGCCTGCTGCTGCAGGCGCTGGCCGAGCGCGGTGTCGATCTGGCCGCGGTGCGCGCCGGCACGGGCCTGCGCGACGCCGTATTGGCCGAACCGGACGCGCGCGTCGCGCCGTCGCAATGGGGGCGGCTCGTGCTCAACGCGATCGAGATCGGCGGCGATCCGGGCATCGGGCTCGCGTTCGGGCTGCTGCTGAAGCCGACCGTGCACGGCTTTCTCGGCTACGCGACGCTGACCGCGCGGGACATCCGCGAGGCGCTCGCCGTCACGCAGCGCTACTTCCGGATGCGCAACCGCCAATATCGCCTGACCTACGACGAAGACGAACGCGGCGCGACGCTCGAACTGCACGGCGTGCAAGCCAGCCCGGTGCTGCAGCATCACGTGATGTTCGAATTCGTGCTGACGGGGCTCGCGCAGAACATCTCGCAATGGGCCGGGCGCGCATCGCCACCGATCAAGCTGCAATTCGTGTGGCCTGAGCCGCCCTATTTCGCGCGCTATCGCGATCAATTGCCGCCGGTCGAATTCGGTTGTGCCGCGAACGCGCTGTGGATCGCGCGCGATGTGCTCGACTGGCCGCTGCCGCTCGCCGACGAAGTCGCGCACCGGCAGGCGCTCGTGCAGGTGGAACGCGAGTATGCGCAGGTGCGTCAGGAGGAAGGCGATCTGGTCGAACGCGTGCGCGCGGAGCTGGCACGTGGCGCCGGCGATTACCCGGGGCCGGAGACGCTCGCCGACGCGCTGCTCGTGTCGACGCGCACGCTGCGGCGCCGCCTGGAGGAAGCCGGTTCAAGCTATCGGCAATTGCTCGACGAAGCGCGGTTTCGCGACGCGAAGCAGTTGCTCGCCGCGTCGGATCTCGACCTGAAGACGATCGCCGAGCGGCTGCAATTCACCGACCCGGCCAATTTCACGCGCGCGTTCCGGCGCTGGGCCGGGCAGACGCCGAGTGCTTACCGGGAGGCAGCAGGCGGATTGGGGGAGCCGGCGTCAGGCGCCGCGTCGCCGACGTAAATCTTCGCAGCACCGTCACCCTCGGCCGCTTCGATCCGCACGTCCCCCGTCGCGGCGACGATCGCGTCGTACACGTCATCGGTCACGCACACCACCGGCACCGCGATCGCATACAGCTCGGCGGCCACGATCGCGCCGATCGAGATGATCAGGTCGCGCTCCTTCAGCACGATCCCGACCGGCCCCGTGCCGTTGCGCACGGCCTCCGCGAGCACGCTGCTGCTCGAACTCGAGCCCTTCGCATGCGGCATCACCATCACCTTGCCGGCGAGGCTCGCGCCGGCCTGCGGATGCCCGCGATCGACGATCTTTCCCGCGCCCGAGTCGTAGCCGCCCCAGAAGCTGAGCGGCTTGTCGAGCACGAACGTCAGCGCGCATGCGCTGCCCGGCACGAGCGTGTCGCCCGTCAACAGCTTGCCTGTCGCGTCAGTCATCGAATCGCACCTTTCCTTCATACGCCGAGCGCACGCATTCGCGCATGCTGCCGTACGCGACCGTCACGCCGATGTTCGCGGGCGCATACGACGCCCATTTCCCCGAATTGGTCATCACGAGCCCCGACAGTTGTTTCATCACCGGCGTGATGTACGTGCAGGTATCGACGACGATCTGGATGCCGCGTGCCGCGAATTTCTCCGCGAGACCGGCCTCCTCCAGCTCCCACAGGATGAACCGGCTCGTGTTCACGTAGAAATCGCAGGCGGGCTTGCCGTCGAACGCGTCGAGCAAGCTGTCGAGCGTGCGGAATTCGGCCAGCGAGAAATGCGGCGTGCCGAGCGCCACCGCGACGAGCGCGTCGCCGGCCGCGCCGTGGTTCAGCGTGTGGCGAATCGCGTCGAGATCGGCCATCGTGACGTCGACCGTGCGTTGCGCCGCTTGGCCGTGCAACGCGGCATCGAGCGTGGGCGCCTCGGGGGTCACACCGACCGCATGGAACAGCGCGACGGCACCGCTCGACGCGGCAGCCGCACCCAGCGCCTTGAGTTCGTCTTCGGTGGTGTCCGCCGGCAGCCCGACGATCGCCGGCACGACCGCGCCCGCGATCCTGCCGATCAGCAGCCCAAGCGCGGCGAAATAGATGTCGCGCGACGCCAGGCGGCGGAAGTCCGGCGCGTTGAACACGATCCGCGCGGCGCGGTTCGCTTCGACATGCAGCCCCGCATACGGCGCGCGCCCGGTGATCGCCGCGGCCAGGTCGAGAAAATCGCCGTACCGGCTCGTCCGCGCGCCGAGCACCGAGTTCGCGAACACGATCGCGTTCGATTCGGCCCAGGCGATCTGCTCGCCTTTCGCGGGACGGTTCTTCAACTGGTACGGCGCGCACGTGAAGCTCGATTCGCAGCCGAGCTGCAGATGCGCATCCATCAGGCGCTGCGCGTCGCGCTGGATCGTGCGGTCGCCGTGGTAGAGCTCGGGATGGATCAGGTCGAGCGAACCGACGTTCAGCGTGGTCGGCACCGCGACCTTCGCGCCGGTGTCGACGAAATACTCGACGAAGTCGAGGCTGGTCTGGCCGTGGTAAAGACAGCCGTCGATATGCGCGGACGTGATGTCGATCAGGTGCGGCGCGGACATCACTTGCGCCGTGCGCACGACGATCCGCATCGCGCGCGCGACGCCCTCGCCGAAATCCCCGCGCAGCATCGCGCTGTCGCGGTCACTCAACTGCAGCATCGGTGGCTCCTCTGACGCGTGCCGGCGGCGCCGGCCCGTGAAATCCGTCAGGGGACTCTACAACTGGAAATAAAAACTGTCCAGATCGCCATCGAACCGGACAGTTTCAAAAACCAATTCCCTCCCGCGAGCGCCACTAAAGAGGCCAATGGCTCGAATTCCGCTCCAGTTTGCCGCCAGCTCGTCTAGCGTTCCGCGGTCACACTGAACAGTTCGTCGCGCAGCGCCTTCGCGCGGTCGCGACCGAACTGCGTCTCGAATTCGTCCTGCGCGGCCTGCCATGCGACTTTTGCCTGCGCGAACGTGCGCTCGCCCAGCTTCGTGAGGCTCAGCGCATGCGCGCGCGTATCGTGTTCGGACGCGGCCGTCGCGACGAAGCCGTCGCGCTGCAGCGGCTTCAGCGCGCGCAGCAGCGTTGTGCGATCCATCACGAGCGCATCGGCGAGTTCACTCATCAGCAGGCCAGGCGTGCGCGTCAGGTTCGCCATGATCGAGAACTGGGCGGGCGTGACGCCAACCGGGGCCAGATGGCGCTCGTACAGTTGCGTGACGAAGCGCGCCGCCTGACGCAGCGCGAGGCAGTTGCACGCGTGGGCAATCGAGGTGTCGTTCATGCTTGGCAATTTATATGTGCATATGCATAAAGTCAATGTACACTCCGCCGTAACAAGGCCGGTGGCCGGCCTCGCGTCAAGGAGACGGACATGGACTACATCGACAAGCTGCGGATTTTCCGGTCGGTGGTGGAGATGCGCAGCTTCACGCGCGCCGCCGACATGCACGGCCTCGCGCGGCCTGTCGTGTCGCGCGCGGTCGCGGATCTGGAGGCGCGCTTCGGCAGCCGGCTGCTGCACCGGACCACGCGCCAGGTGTCGCTGACCGAAACGGCCGAGCGCATTTACGAGCGCTGCGCGGCCGTGCTCGACGAACTCGACTCGCTCGAAGCCGAAGCGCAGACGCACACGCGTGAGCCCGAGGGTCTGCTGCGCCTCGTCGCACACACGACGGCCGCGCTGAACCAGCTGGTGCCGCTGATCGCCGGCTTCAAGGCCGCACACCCGAAGGTACGCCTCGACGTGACGCTGACCGAGCGCCCGGTCGATCTGGTCGGCGAAGGCTATGACATCGGCATCGTCGTGCCGTACATGCTGACGAACGAATCGACCGTCGTGCGGCTCGTCGAACGGATTCCGCTCGTGATCGTCGCGACGCCCGCGTACCTGCGCGCCCATTCGCGCCCGGTCACGCCCGCCGACCTCGCCGACCATCTGTTCGTGCCGATGTCGCCGTCGCTGCGCCGGCCCGCGCTGTCGTTCCGCGTCGACGGCAACACGCTGACCGTGCCGTTCCGCTTCGACATCTCGTCGAACAGCCCCGTCTTCAACCGCGAAATGGTGTTGCATGACTTCGGCATCGGCGTCGTGCCGAAAACGCTCGTCGGCGCCCAGCTCGCGTCGGGCGCGCTCGTGCAGTTGCTGGCCGACGCCGATCTCGTCGACGCGTTCGTCGAGATCAAGCTCGCGTACGCGAACCGCGCGCTGCTGCCCGCGAAGGTCAAGGCGTTCATCGACTACACGGCCGCCTACTGCGACCGCGAAGGCTGGATTGTTCCGGCGGCGGCCTGATCCGGCGCGCGAACGCCCCGGTCTGCCGCCGATTGGTACAGCCACGACACCAATCTGATCCTGCCCCGACCATCGATTCGCACCGCCCCTCACCCTAATATGTGTACATGCACAAGACGACGCTCACCGATGACGATTGCTTCGCGGTCCGGCAAGCCGCCCGCCGGATCTCGCAGTTCTACGAGCGCTATCTGTCGCGGGCGGGCGTGACGCCGTCGCAGTACAGCATTCTCGCGCTGCTGCGCGACCGGCCGGGCCTGACGATGGCGACACTGTCGACCGTGCTGGTGATCGAACGCACCGCGCTGCTGCGCGCGCTCAAGCCGCTCGTCGGCGCGGCGCTGGTGGCCGGCCGGATCGAGCCACGATGCCGCCGCCAGACGTTCGCGCTGACCGCGCACGGCGAAACGAAGATCGCCGACGCGCAGGTGCACTGGCTCGCCGCGCAGGAAGCGTTCGAGCAGCGGTTCGGGTCGACGCAGGCGGCCCGCCTGAGAGACGAATTGTTCCGGATCACGCACAACCTGCCGGAACGCTAGCCCTTTCCCCGATCGACGACATGCCGTCGATCGACTTGATAAGTGCATATACATAGGTGAATCGATGGATACGACCCAAGCCGCTGCCTCATCCCGTGAAGCAGCCACACTCGACCAGCCCGCGAAGCAACAGCGCCGCGTGCCGTGGATGCGCATCGCGGTGGGTGCCGTCGTCATCGTCGCCGCCGCCGCCGCGCTCGACTGGCTGTTCGTGCTGCGTTTCCAGGAAAGCACCGACGATGCGTATGTCGGCGGCGACGTGACGGTGCTCGCGCCGAAGGTCAACGGCTTCGTCGACAAGATCCTCGTGACCGACAACCAGCGCGTGAAGGCCGGCGACGTGCTCGTGCAACTCGATGCGCGCGACTATGACGCAAAGCTCGCGCAGGCCAGCGCCGAAGTCGACAGCGCCCGCTCCGCCGTGACCGAACTCGCGGCGAAGCAGCAACTGCAATACGCGGTGATCGGCCAGCAGGCAGCCGACAAGAACGCGTCGTCGGCCGAACTCACGCGTGCCGCATCGGATCGCGTGCGCTACCGCGAGCTCGTGAAATCCGACGCCGTGTCGAACCAGATCGTCGAACGCGCGGACGCCGATTACTCGAAGGCCGGTGCCGCCGTCGAGCGCAGCGACGCCGCGCTGCTCGCGTCGAAACGTCAGCTCGACGTGCTCGGCGCGCAGCTCGCCGATGCGCAGGCCCGCGTGAACACCGCGCTCGCCGCGCAGCGCGTCGCCGCGCTCAACGTCGAATACACGACGATCCGCTCGCCGGTCGATGGCTACGTCGGCAATCGCACGGGCCGCGTCGGGATGCTCGCGAACGTCGGCGTGCCGCTGCTGACGGTCGTGCCGGCTGCCGGGCTGTGGATCGACGCGAACTTCAAGGAAGACCAGCTGCGCAAGATGCACGCGGGCGATCGCGTCGACGTGTCGCTCGATGCGTCGAGCACGAAACTGCACGGCCGCGTCGACAGCCTCGCGCCCGCCACCGGCGCAACCTTCAGCGTGCTGCCGCCCGAGAACGCGACCGGCAACTTCACGAAGATCGTCCAGCGCGTACCCGTGCGCGTGCATCTCGATCCGCAGCCGGGCCTCGATCACGTGCTGCGCCCCGGATTGTCCGCGGTCGTGACCGTGCATACCGGCCGCGCGAGCTGAACGGGAGACGACGATGACCACCGCGTTTTCCGGCGACCCGGCGTCGCAACCGACCAAACAGCGCGTGTTCGCGTTCGCGCTGATGTGCGTCGGCTTCTTCATGGCGACGCTCGACATCCAGATCGTCGCGTCGTCGCTGCGCGACATCGGCGGCGGCTTGTCGGCCAGCCAGGACGAATTGTCGTGGGTGCAAACGGCCTACCTGATCGCCGAGATCATCGTGATCCCGATGTCGGGCTGGCTGTCGAAAGTGATGTCGACGCGCTGGCTGTTCGCCGCATCGGCGGTCGGCTTCACGATCACCAGCATGCTGTGCGGCGTCGCATGGGACATCAACTCGATGATCCTGTTTCGCGGGCTGCAGGGTGCGCTCGGCGCCGCGATGATCCCGACCGTGTTCACCACAGCGTTCGTGCTGTTCCCCGGCAAGCAGCGGCTGATCGCATCGACGACCATCGGCGCGCTCGCGTCGCTCGCACCGGCGATCGGCCCCGTGATCGGCGGCTGGATCACCGACCAGTGGTCGTGGCACTGGCTGTTCTACCTGAACCTCGTGCCGGGTATCGCGGTGGCCGCACTCGTGCCGCGCTACGTGCACATCGACGAACCCGACCTCAGCCTCATCAAGCGCGGCGACTATCTCGGCATCGTGCTGATGTCGGGCTTCCTCGGCTGCCTCGAATACGTGCTGGAGGAAGGCCCGCGCAAGAACTGGTTCGGCGACGACGTCATCATGATCTGCGCATGGATCTCCGGCATCTGCGGCTTCCTGTTCATCGTGCATGCGCTGACCGCGAAGGATCCGATCGTCGACCTGCGTGCGCTCGTGGTGCGCAACTTCGGGATCGGCAGCCTGCTGTCGTTCGTGACCGGCATCGGGATCTTCGTGACCGTGTTCCTGACGCCGCTGTTTCTTGCGCAGGTGCGCGCGTTCAGCTCGCTGCAGATCGGCATGGCGCTGCTGTCGGTCGGTGCGTTCCAGCTGGTCGCACTCTGTGCGTATGCGTTCGCCGCGCGCTACTTCAGCCTGCGCGCGCTGCTCGTGTTCGGGCTGATCTGCTTCGGGCTCGGCTGCTACCTGTACACGCCGATCACGCATGACTGGGGCTGGCGCGAACTGCTGCTGCCGCAAGCGCTGCGCGGCATCGGCCAGCAGTTCAGCGTGCCGCCGATCGTGACGATGGCGCTCGGCTCGCTGCCGCAGTCGCGCCTGAAATCGGCCAGCGGCCTGTTCAACCTGATGCGCAACCTCGGCGGTGCGATCGGCATCGCGGTGAGCGCGACGATGCTCAACGACCGGCTGAACTTTCACTACCTGCGCCTGAACGAGCACGTGAGCGCCGGCCAGCCGCAGGTCGCGTCGCTGCTCGATCGCCAGGCCGCGTACTGGACGTCGGTGGCCGGCAACACGCTGGACACCGCGCAAGCCGGGCTCGCGAACCTGCACCACCTGATCTATCGCGAAGCGCTGACGCTCACTTACGCAGATGCGTACTACGCGCTGTCGCTGTGCTTCGTCGTCGCGCTGATCGCCGTCGTCTTCTCCAAACCCATTTCCCTGAACGCGCCGCCGCCGGACGCACACTGAGGTTGAGGTCATCACCATCATGAAAAAACTTCTCGTCGCCCTCGCCGTCAGCGCACTCGCCGCAGGATGTGCGGTGCAGCCCGCGCAGCATCCGGCACTTCAGGATTCGGTTCGCACGCTCGCGCCGGATGGTTGGGATACCGATGTGCCGCGCGCGGACATCGACGCCGCCGCGTGGTGGGCGCAATTCCACGATCCCGTGCTCGACCGGCTGATCGCCACCGTGCTCGACGGCAACCTCGATCTGCAGGCAGCAGCCGAACGCGTGAAGCAGGCGCAGGCGCTGACCGTGCAGAAGCGTGCGGTGCTGCTGCCCGAACTCGACGCGACTGCGCATGCGGCCGACGCGCGCCAGAACACGCCGCCGCCGCTCGGGTATGTGCGGCAGGCGGGTGCGGGGCTCGCGCTGAGCTGGTCGCCCGACGTGTTCGGCGGCGAACGGCTCGACCTGCTCGCCGCGCAGGCCGAACTCGTCGGGCAGAAGCATGCGGAAGATGCGATGCGGCTCGCGCTCGCGGCGGATGCGGCTTCCGCGTATGTCGATCTGCGCTGGGCGCAGCAGGAATTGAAGATCCTGCAGGACAACGCGAAGATCCGGCAGCATGCGCTCGAACTCACGCGCAAGCGGCAGGCGTTCGGGCTGTCGACTGAGCTCGACGTCACGCGTGCGCAGAACCAGCTCGATGCACTCGAAGCGCGGATTCCGCCGACGCAGGCGCAGATTGCACATCAGCTCAATCTGATTGCCGTGTATTCGGGGCGCACGCCGGAATCGGTCGATCGGCTCGTGCTTGCGCAGGCCGGCGAGATTCCGGCGCCGCCGGTGGGTGCGCCGGGGACGTTGCCTTCGCAGGCGTTGCTGCGGCGGCCGGATGTGCTGACCGCGTATGCGCAGGTCGAGCGGCGGGCGGCGCAAGTCGGTGTGGCAAAGGCCGAGCGGTATCCGAAGTTTTCGTTGAACCTGACGGACGGGATTCTCGCCGCTTCCTATCTCGGGTTGCCTACGTTGACCGATAACCTGTTCAGTGCCGCGTTGAGCGCGACTAGCCCGATCTTCAATGCGGGACGGATTACCGCCGATATCTCGCAGAGCGAAAGCCGGATGCGCGAGTCGGAACTCGGGTTACGGCAGACGATGCTGCAGGCGTTGAGGGAAGTCGAGGATGCGCGCGCGAACCTCGTCAGCTCCGATGAGGCGTCGCGCAGGCTTGGTAGTGCGCTTTCTGCTTCGGATAAGGCGCTTGGGTTGGCGAATCAGCTCTATAAGGGTGGCGCGACTGATTTTCTGGATGTGCTGTCCGCGCAGGAGGTTTATCTGCGGGATTCCGATTCGTTGAATCAGGTCAAGCGCGAGCATGCGCTGGCAGCGGTGGCGCTGTATCGGTCGCTTGGGGGTGGGTGGAGCAGGAATGACGCGGCGGGTGGGCCGGAGGTGGAGGCGGTGGCGAAGAACTGAGCGTGATCACGATACGGCGCCGGCATCAACACTTGCCGGCGCCCCGCCCGTCAGCCACACGATCCCAGACATTGGACCGACGACAACGCGATCAGATAAACCGCCGCCCACGCAATACCCAGTCCTGCGACAACGGCGACGATAACGGTGAAGATACGCGTGATGGGTTTGTGCCAGAACCGGATCGCAACGAACACGCCGGCTGCCAGCAGGAGCACGACGAGGATCGGGCCGAGCACGCTCATTACAGCGTTATCGGTCGAGTGCCAGCTTCGCGCCGAGCCCCAGCAGGATCGTCCCCATCACCGCGTCGATCGGCTTGCGCAGTTTCGCGTAGCCCGTCTGCACGCGGTTCGTCGAGAACAGCACGGCGATCGTGCAGAACCATGTCACCGATACGGCGACGACCACGGCCAGCGTCGCGCCATGCACCCATGCCGGCGCATGCGCGGGCAGCAGCGTGACGAACAGGCTGCCGAAGAACGCCGCGGCTTTCGGGTTGGTCAGGCCGACCAGCAGCCCTTTCCGGTAGGCATGCACGCCGCCGCGAACGACCGGCTGGCTCGCGGCTTCAGCCTGCTGTGCCGACTGACGCAGGCCCGACAGCGTCTTGATGCCCAGATAGATCAGATACGCGGCACCGGCGATGCGAATCGCCTCGTACAGCCACGCGAGCTTCGCGACGATCAGCCCGAGCCCGAAAATCGCCATCGCGGCCCAGACCGCATGCGACGACGCGATGCCCAGCGCAGCCAGCAGGCCCGCGCGGCGATTGCCTAGCGCATGGGATGAAACGGCGATCAGGTCGGGACCGGGGCTGACGCACGCCAGCAACATCACGCCGCCGACTGCGGCGAGTTGGGGAAGATAGCTCATGGCGGTTCGGGAGGATTCGGGTGAAGGGGGAAAGTCGGCTTACTCTAGCACGCCGATTTTGGTTGCATGGGGGACGGTCTGAGACGCGGCACGCGGGCAGCCAGCCCCCTCTCTGTCGCACCGCGCCCCTTGCCCCCGCGATTTACAACGGCGGCCGCTTCAGCTTCACCCAGCGCTGCACCGACGCCCGCTCCCACTGCGCACGCGCATAGTCGGCGAGGCGCTGCGGCACCGGATCGTCATTCAGCACCAGACGGTTCAGCATCACCGCCAGGTCGACATCGGCAATGCTCCACTCGCCGAACAGGTTGGCCGCGCCCGGCGCGAGCAGCTTGTCGGCAGCCGCGAACAGCTTCTGCGCGGCGGCTTGCGCCAAGCTCGACAGCGGCTCGCTCGACGGCCCGTAGAACAGCACTTCGGTCGACCGCTCCGTACGAACCGGCATCAGGTCGCTGCGCAGCCATGCCTGCACCTGTCGTGCATGTGCACGCTGGCGCGGCTCGACCGGATAGAGCCGCGTGCCCGGAAATATCTCGTCGAGATACTCGGTTATCGCCGACGATTCCGACAGCGCGAAATCGTCGTGCACGAGCGTCGGCACGCGTTGCGTCAGCGACGTCGCCGCATAGTCGGGGGCGAAATGCGCGCGGTTGCCGAGATCGACGGTTACCAGTTCGTAAGGCAGCGCTTTTTCCTCGAGCGCAACGAAGACCGACATTGCGTATGGGCTCGTGTATTGCGTATCTGCGTAGAGGCGGAGATTACCGGTTTGCACTGCTGGCTCCTTGAGGGTGCTGAGGCCGGCGGCTGCGGGTTGGCGCGCCGACGGGCTCCGGGTGGGTCAATACAGTGCGTGACAGATTAGCAGCGGCAGATACGGCGGAGATTGCAGTTTTGTGTCCGCTGCCGCTGCGAGGTCATCCAGCGTCGGGCCAGCGGTATCCGATCACTTCGTTCAACGGGTACGCGAGTTCACGGACTTCTTCCAGCTGGTTGCCGCCGAAGAGATACACCTGTTCGTCGTCGTGACGCAGGTAGAAACCGACATGCCCTTTCCAGCTCGCGGGATCGTCGCGCGTCAGGATCGCGATACAACCGTAGACGGGGCGCTCCAGCGGCCGGCCCCATTCGAGCCATGAGCGTGCGAGTGCGGAACCGGTGCCGCCAATGCCGGCGTGCTTCATGCACCAGTTGACGAAGGACGAGCACCAGGAAATTTTGTCGTCGTAGCCGACCAGGTTCGTCTGGTTGTTGTATTCGACGATGCGCGGGTTGATGCTGCCGGGTGGGTGGCGGCGGATGCCGAGTTCGGCCATCGCGACGGGCATCCACGGTGGATGGTCGGCGTCCGGTTTGCTCTCAGCGTTGAATGGGGTCACGTCGTTCTCGGGCGAGTGTGTTGTGCGGTCAATCTTCGCATGAATACGGCAGCGCTACAGCGCCCTTTCGGCATGTGATTGCCTTTCAGTCCGCGCCCGTCGTATCGCTTTTTACCGTCTACCGGCCTCCGGGTGGTGGGCAGACACGCCCGCCAGATCGACTACCATATGACAAATCCAATCGGTCTCGACAGCCATCCCGCGCGCCATGACGACACCTTCCGACGACCCCGCCTCGCCCGAACTCGACAGCACGCCGACTCGACCGGACCGGGATGCGGAATCGACGCCGCGGATCATTACGCTGCCGGCGCATCTGCACAGCATCCCTTCCTGCGAAGGCGTTCCCGATCTGTTCAACACCTACCTGGCCAATATCGGGCTGGCGCTGCTGTTCGGCACGATATTCACGGGGCTGCTCGTCGGTCCGTTTTACGACGGTTCCTTTTTCGACAAAGGCCCCATCGTGTTCGTCCTGTGGCTCGCGATACTGGGTGTGTGCGCGTGGGCCGTGAGGATCGTCATTCGCGGCGTGAGACATGCCGGCGCCTGGTTCGAGGTCGACTCGACCGGTTTCCGCTATGGCCTCGGCACACGTCCGGAACCGGCCGCCATCCCGAAAGAACAGTGCGTCGAATGGCGCGAAGCCGTTGCCAACCCCGACCGCCCCTATGACGTCGAATACAACACGGCGTCCGGCGTCACCAGAAGCCCCGCGAACTTCCAGTTCTGGCGACGCGCCACGCGCGAACCCGCCACGGCCTATACGCTGCGCATGAATCTCATCCCGACCGACGCCGACGATGCCATTCGCTGCGCGGGCTTCAAGAATCGTCACGACCTGCTCGTCGCCATTCTGTGCGGCCTCGCGCATCAGGGGCTGCGCTTCGATCGCAATACCTTCATTGCCGCCGGCATTCACCCGGAGACCTGGCTGAAACTCAGGACGCCGTGGCGCAAGGCCGTCGTCTTTTTCTCCATTCTCGCCGCGCTCGGCCTGCTGGCCTTCTTCATCTGGGGGCGCCTCTCCCTGATCTTCTCCTTCGCGATCTGGATCGTTTCGTTTTTATATTATTGCGGCGAGGGAAAGTACGACTTCTCTCCGGATATCAAGAACTATCCGCGAGGGCCGATCGTTTTTCGCATCGACGATCGCGAGACGGCCGACGAAAGCCCGCGTTGAAGCGGCAGGCGACAACCCGAGGGGCGGGCTTTCACCCATGCGCGGGTTTGCGATTCTCTTGTGATCCGCGCTTATGATGTCGCGAGCCACACGACCCTCACGCCCGCCATGCGCATCACGCCCCTGCCGCCCCTCCAGTGCCTCGTCGCGTTCGAAGCCGCCGTGCGGCACGCGAGCTTCACGCGCGCGGCCGCCGAGCTGCACCTGACCCAAAGCGCGATCAGCCGGCAGATCCAGCAGCTCGAGGAATTCCTCGGCCGCTCGCTGTTTGTGCGCGAACATCGTTCGCTGCGCCTGACGATCGCCGGCGAGCAATACGCGGCGCAGGTGCACCATCTGCTCACGCTATGCGCGGAAGCCACGCACGACGTGATGAAGCCCTACGGCGATCTCGAACTGACGATCGCATGCTCGTCCGGCGTGGCGCTGCTGTGGCTCACGCCGCGCCTGCCCGAATTTCGCGCCGCGTATCCGAACATCAAGCTGCGGCTGATCGTGCGCGACGGGCTCGCGTCGATGTCGCCGGCGGAGTTCGACGTGGGCGTCTACTACGTGCGCCAGCAGGCGCCCGCCGAATACACCGCGCGGCGCCTCTTCGACGAGGAAGTGTTTCCCGTCTGCGCGCCGGGCTACCTGGCCGGCCGCACGCTCGACGCGGCCGATCTCGCGCACGAGACGCTGCTGCGCCTCGAGGACGGGCAGCGTCAGTGGATGTCGTGGTCCGAATGGTTCAACCAGAACGACATCGACCGGCAGAAGGCGCAGCCGCAAGACATCACGATCAACTCGTATCCGCAGATCGTGCAGATGACGATTCTCGGCCAGGGCGTGTCGCTCGGCTGGCGCTACATGATCGACGCATGCATCGAGGCCGGGCTGCTCGTGCGCGTGACCGACGCATCCGCGAGCCACGGTGGAGGCTACTACGTGATCTCGCCCAACGACCGCGCGCAGAACCACGCCGCACGCCTGTTCACGCGCTGGCTGTTCGAACAGGCGGAGCGGCAGACGGCGCCCTGACCTACCCTGAACGCGACGCATGCGCCCAGCGCATGCGTGCATGCGAATCTTTCGTTTCAGAAAAAAATCGCGCTGTCCTTAGCATGGGGTTCACGCGGGGCGCCCGTCCCGTCTTCTGACCAAGGAAGAGACCATGCAAGGAACGCTTTCCCCGCGCGCCGCGCCTGCCGTCGATGCGGCAGTGCAGCAGCGCCGCCGCGCCATCGTCGCGACCGTGATCGGCAACGGTCTCGAATGGTTCGATTTCACCGTCTACAGCTTCTTCGCGGTCATCATCGCGAAACTGTTCTTTCCGACCGGCAACGAACTGACGTCCGTGCTGCTGACCGTCGCGACGTTCGGCGTCGGCTTCTTCATGCGGCCCGTCGGCGGCATCGTGCTCGGCATCTACGCCGACAAGGTCGGGCGCAAGGCCGCGCTGTCGCTCACCATCCTCATGATGGCCGCCGGCACCGCGCTCATCGGGCTCGCGCCGACCTACGAACAGGCCGGTATCGCCGCGCCGCTGCTGATCGTCGTCGCGCGGCTGCTGCAAGGTTTCTCGGCCGGCGGCGAGATGGGCGGCGCCACCGCGTTCCTCACCGAATACGCGCCGCCGGAGAAGCGCGCGTACTACTCGAGCTGGATCCAGTCGAGCATCGGCTTCGCCGTGCTGCTCGGCGCCGCGACCGGCACGTTCGTCACGACGTCGCTCGACGTGCAGGCGCTGCATAGCTGGGGCTGGCGACTGCCGTTCCTGCTCGGGATCATCGTCGGGCCCGTCGGCTACTTCATCCGCAGCCATCTCGACGAGACGCCCGCGTTCAGTGCCGTCGAAGCGCAGGCGAAAGAAAGCTCGCCGCTGAAGGAAGTGCTCTCCACCTACCCGCGCGAGACGTTCGCGAGCTTTTCGATGGTCATTCTGTGGACCGTCTGCACCTACGTGCTGCTCTTCTACATGCCGACTTATTCCGTGCGCACGCTGCATCTGCCGCAATCGACCGGTTTCGCGGCCGGCATGGTCGGCGGGCTGATGATCATGTGCTGCTCGCCGATCGTCGGCCGGCTCGCCGACGTGTGGGGACGACGCGTGTTCCTGTCCGGATCGGCGCTTGCCATCTTCGTGCTCGCGTGGCCGATGTTCGCGTGGATCAACCATGCGCCCGGGTTCACGTCGCTGATCGTGTTCCAGGCCGTGTTCGGCGTGCTGATCGCGACCTACACGGGGCCGATCCTCGCAGCGTTCGCCGAACTGTTCCCGACCAAGGTGCTGTCGACCGGGTTGTCCGTCGCCTACAACTTCGCGGTCACGATCTTCGGCGGCTTCGCGCCGTTCCTGATCACGTGGCTCATCGCACGCACCGGCAGCAACATGGCGCCGGCCTTCTACGTGACCCTCGCGGCGGCCGTCAGCTTCATCGGGACGCGCTTCGTGAAGGACGCACGGCGCAACACGTCAACGACTCGATAAGGATCTTCTCCATGACCATTACCGTGCTTCAAGGCGGCAACGTACTCGATCTCGAACGGGGCGTGCTGCTCGACCATCATCATGTCGTGATCGACGGCGACCGGATCGTCGAAGTCACCGATCGGCCGGTGGATTTTCCGAATGCGCTGGTGATCGACGTGCGCGGCAAGACCGTGATGCCGGGGTTCATCGATTGCCATGTGCATGTGCTGGCTTCGAATGCAAATCTCGGCGCGAATGCGACGCAGCCGAATATTCTTGCGGCGATTCGGTCGTTGCCGATTCTCGATGCGATGTTGTCGCGTGGCTTCACCAGTGTGCGTGATGCAGGCGGTGCGGACTGGAGTTTGATGCAGGCGGTCGAGACCGGGCTGGTGTCGGGGCCGCGGATTTTTCCGTCGGGAAAGGCGTTGTCGCAGACCGGCGGACATGGGGACTTTCGGCCGCGCGGGGATTTGCTGGAGCCTTGCTCGAGCTGTTTCAGGACGGGGGCGATTGCTCGGGTGGTGGACGGGGTTGAGGGTGTGCGGCTCGCGGTACGTGAAGAAATTCAGAAAGGCGCGACGCAGATCAAGATCATGGCGTCAGGGGGCGTTGCTTCGCCGACCGATCCGATTGCGAACACGCAGTATTCGGAGGATGAGATTCGGGCGATCGTGGATGAAGCCGAGGCTGCGAATACTTATGTGATGGCACATGCGTATACGGGGCGGGCGATTGCACGGGCGGTGCGCTGTGGGGTGAGGACGATTGAGCATGGGAATCTTGTGGATGAGGCTGCGGCGAAGCTGATGCATGAGCATGGGGCGTTTGTGGTGCCCACGCTTGTCACTTATGACGCGCTTGCCAAACACGGCGCGGAGTTCGGGATGCCGCCCGAATCGGGCGCAAAGGTGGCTTCCGTTCAGCAGAAAGGGCGCGAATCGCTGGAAATCTATGCGAACGCCGGCGTGAAGATGGGGTTCGGGTCGGATCTGCTCGGGGAAATGCACGCATTCCAGTGCGGAGAGTTTCGGATTCGGGCGGAGGTGCTGGGGAATCTGGAAGCGCTCAGGTCGGCGACGACCGTGGCGGCGGAGATCGTCAACATGGAGGGGCAGCTCGGGGTGGTTGCGGCGGGAGCGATCGCGGATCTGGTCGTGCTCGATGGGAATCCGCTTGAGGATATCGGCGTGGTGGCCGGTCAGGGGGAGCGCGTCGAATATGTGTTGCAGCGGGGGAAGATCGTAAAAGTGCGGGCGGGTTAGGGTTCGCGGTTGCGTGGGTCCCTCCGCATACACCAGTCACGACAATCGTTAAAGGTGAGCATCAACACGGACACGGCTCCCGCAATAGCCCCCCGCTCTCGGTTGTGTTCGGGCCGAAATAGCAATCCTGCAACAAGGGCCGCGCGAAGCGGCCCTTGTTGATTATGACTGTTCCTCTTCTTGGGCAGCCGCACCGTAAGGCTGCTCTCGCCAGTTCAGCGCGCTCCGATCAGGTTTGATGGTGATGATCCGAAGATCGAAATCGAATACGAGATATACGCGATCACCTGGTAGGAATCCGAACATATCGAAATGCGCGTCGATGGCGCGCATCCATGGCATGTACGGCTGGCCCTCCTGCGGAAGGTCCGGTTTGTTGTCGAGGATCAGTTCAACCTCGGGATACCGTTTGAGCTTCTTTGGACATCTTAATATAGGCGTTATCCATTGCCGACTCCTTGTGTGAGTTGGTGGTGGTCAGCGGGTCGTATGGGTTGCCGCCCATGCGGCCCGCGCTTCTTTGATGCCTTGGGTTTCCCCTTCTTTCTCCTCTTCCCCTGTGTCTTGTTGGTCAAAACGAGCTTTTCGACCGTCGTGGCGAAGGGGGATGCGTTCAACTTTCGATGGTCTAGAGGCGAGGCCTCATGACCAGTGTAGTTGGGCTGGCATCTCAGAAATGGGGAATTGAAGGGAATTGGCCGTTAGGTAGAGGGAGACGTGTTGCGAGGGTTTGCAATCGGTGCGGTACTGGCGCTTTTAATCAATCACACTATGTCGACCACACCTTGCCTGGTCTATCCAGAAACTCGTCGGACATCACTTATTAGACAACCTCATGGATGAAGCAATTCGACAGTTTTCGCACAAGACTCTATTGCAATAGCGACTTCGCTCGCAAATAGTCACACCCATCAAAATTCAACCTCAAGATAAGAATCATGGTTTACCCGATTCATCATTCGGAATAGCTCTAACGCCACACTTTTCATCGACAGTGGTGTACAGTCCCTTAGAGACCACACCACAAAAAAATATGCCACCAAACCTCCCGATAGGTGCAAACGACTATTACGATTCAAATCCCGAAACTCAGCACTCCGCCGGAGATATCTGGGTAAACCTCCCGACCTACGGGTTACTTGGGATGCGTCGTCGCGCGGGAATTGTAATTACCCCTCCCTGCGATCTTGCACAAGGAAAAGTAGAAACAATCACTTATCTACCAATCATAAGTTTGAGCAGCTATTTCTCCACGAGCGCATTTCTACCCGTGGTGATGCGGGAATTACGTGGACAGCTAACCACATTGAACATCGGTGACTTAGCTACATCGAACGGCCGCTTCTCACCCCCACCAATCGACACAATAATTCGCACGGAAGTGAAGCTAAATGACCTCACATCCGACACAAAAACCGGATTAAAAGAAAAATCGGCCGCCGAAAAATCAATTGCCTGTATTGAAATATTAAAGAAAATTCACGATGGCGAATTATCTGAATGCGACGCGAAATTGATATGCAACGCACTCGGAACAAAATCAGCAAAAACACTCTACGAGAATATAATAAAAAATTCACACTCCATCGACTTACATTTTCTCCCAAAAGACAACCAACCAATAGAGTGGTCGGCAATCGACTCTCACTCGTTAGTTCTTTTTCGCTATCCGATTACTGCCCCTGTCGATTTATTCGATGAAGCGCAAGAAATCGCGACCCGAGATTGGCATTCCTCCGTCGCGAAAGTGGCAAAAAAAGTTCCAGCCGCGGCTGCATTTGCAGAGATTCGACCAATGAAGCGGGCGGTACTAAAAAGTGGCTTTTTTGCCGACCTACTTACCAGATATGCTGCCATGCATGTTCGCGTCGGCTCACCAGATTTTACTCAGACAACAATCGGAAACTACATTTCTGACCTTGGATTTCCAAAATGAAATATTTTGCAATCACCCAACCGACAGCCGATTGGTTACTGAGCAAGCCAACTGTAGTCGATGAGTTAGTGCGCTTTTCATTAAACCCAAGCTCGAGCGACAACTTAATAGGAAAAGAATTTTCACAAGGTCCCGCGCGCCTTGCTGGCACAACAAACGGTGAAGTTCTAGCATTTTGGAATATTGACTATTTAAGCGGCACCGGAGCAGAAGCTTGGGGATTTATTAGATTAGACTCAGCTGCCGGCTTAGCAAACAGACCCGAAATTTCCCGTGAGGTGTTTGAGCGCTGCTTATATGTTCTCAATCAACGCTTACGCGGTTATCGAATTGATGGTGCATTTATTCATCGATCCTATGCCAATGGCACTCATACTTGTTTGGCTGGACGGGGCTCTACCGCGCGCCAGTATAGCGTCGGCTTCATCGAGAGAAATATCGACGCAGTTAGCACCGGCAATAGGGCATTTGTCTGCGCTGGCCCCATGCACGACTTCAACAAGCTTTCAGAAACCGCAGAGCAGGAATTCTCTCACATCAACTCTCTTTACCGGGATGTATCCGACATCTTAATGTCACCACGCAGGATTCCTGCCGCGGATCAAAATGACTTGAAAGGTTTATCCGATGCACTATCAACATTCACATGGCTGGATGGAGGCCACTGGGACGAATATGCCAACGTCGAAGTTAGCGCATCGGATCGGGCTTTCGCCAGTGTAGATTTAATCAAATCAATCGGCCTAAGCTTCGATCAGTGGCTAGATTCAACGAGTCCATTGTCAAACAATCAACGTCGCATCTTGAACTCTCAGGCAATTGATTTGCATCCTTTACGCATTGTCGGGCCAGGGGGATCTGGGAAAACCCTACTCATGCAATTGCTCGCACTTAGATGCTTAGACATTGCAAAAAAAAGAAATACTCCGGTGCGCGTACTTTACATAGCTCATAACGCAGCCATGGCAACGAAGGTCATCGAGAAATTCGACGTCCTCGAGAATGGATCTGAGATGAGGGGTACCAACAGGATCATTGACGTAATGACCCTAACCGAATACGGCATCCAACAACTAGGACTAGAATTCTCATCCATTATTGACCCTGATGCCGAGGCCGCCAAAGAATTTCAGTTTAATGAGTTAACGTCCTCGATCGGACAAGCATTTATAGACATGGAAGTAGTTGTACGAAACAGCACATTACTATCCGAGATAAAAAGAGAACCGGATTTAATGCGCCCATTCGTAAAACTTGCCATGGCCGAAATCTCCAGTGCCATCAAAGGACATGGACTGGAAAATGACAAGCGTCGATACGTAGAATCCGAACAGCAACTGAGTCGCCTACATGGATTGCTCAGCGAAAGCGAAAGACTTTTTATGTTCTACGTGTTCGAGCGCTATCGAGCTACCATATTTGAAGGACTTCAAGTTCTTGACACTGACGATATCGCCTTGTCGCTTCTAGGCAGGCTGCGCACGCCAATATGGGAACTGAAAAGAAAAGACCTTGGGTACGATTACGTATTTGTTGACGAGACCCAGCTGTTCAACGAAAACGAACGCAGAGTATTTCCATTCCTGACAAACGGAAAATCTCAACACGTCCCCATAGTCCTTGCACTCGACGAGGCGCAAGACATATATGGTCAATCAAGCGCCGGTTTCGCCTCGCTTGGAATTACAGGCATGGCCAGTGAAAATCTATCATCTATTCATCGCTCAACTCGTGATATTGTTAGATTGGCATTCTTCGTTATTCAGCGAAGCACGGACCTCTTCGGGGCTGATTTCCCGGACTTCACCGGCATAGCAGATAAAATGGAGGATGAAAACCATCCTCTTGTTGCTCGACCGAAAGTCGAAATTGGCGGAGCCGAAAGTAAATTAGGGAAATTTGTTCTGCGACGCATCCGCGACCTTCGCAAAGCAAACATCCGTCAAATAGGAGTAATTTGCCACGCAGATCAATACTGGGATGATGTCCTGAGTGCACTACGCGGAACAGATCTGCCCCTTCAGGTGCTGGAAGAGCGCGGCGTAAGATTGCCGCCGACTCAACCTCTGGTCGTTCTAACTAGGCCCGCATATGTCGGCGGGCAAGAGTTTGACGCCGTTGTCGCCGTCGGGTTGGAGCAAGGAGTTGTACCACCCCGTGTCTCTAACAACGATGCGCTTGCTACTGCGATTGAGCAGCAGACTCTTCGTGAACTCTACCTTACTATCACAAGGGCCAGATTTCGCCTCGTCATCCCGCTATCGACGGGCGCAAGTCCGTCCTCTGTACTCCAAGACGCGATCCAAGCAGGGTTACTTGACATGGCAACCTGAGAATAAATAGTTAACCAAATGATCACATCCTTTTATTTCGCTAAATAATCGCGATAGCGCAACTATGAGCGCCTGAATGGCAAAGCGGCTGCCGTGACTCCACGGTAGCCGTCCTTCAATAGCGACACATTCTAAAGCGTCACCAAGACTTTACTCATCCACCTTGAAAGCCGACACCAGCCGGGTCAATTCTGCCGCCTGCTGCTTCAAGCTCGCCGCAGCCGCCGCGCTTTCCTCCACCAGCGCAGCATTCTGCTGCGTCATCTGATCGAGCGACTGCACCGCATCGCCAATCTGATCGATCCCGGCACTCTGCTCCAGGCTCGCTTCGGCGATCTCGCTCATCATCGCGCTGACGCCTTGAACCTGCGAGACAACATCGCGCATCACCTTCCCGGCCTCACTCACCAGCCGCGACCCGGTATTCACCGTCCCCGCGCTATGCTCGATCAGCACCTTGATTTCCTTCGCCGCCTGCGCACTACGCTGCGCCAGATTCCGCACTTCCGAAGCCACCACCGCAAATCCGCGCCCCTGCTCGCCAGCCCGCGCCGCTTCCACAGCCGCATTCAGCGCAAGAATATTCGTCTGAAACGAGATACTGTCGATCATCACGATGATCTCGGAGATCCGCTGCGACGCGTCGCTGATCTCCTGCATCGTGGTCACGACTTCACCCACCACTTGCCCGCCGCGCGCCGCCGTATCGGAAGCACCGTTGATCATCTTCGCGGCCGTCGTCGCCGTTTCGGTGTTGTTCCGCACCACGGCCGTGATTTCTTCCATCGACGAAGCCGTGCGTTCCAGGTTGCTCGACTGCCCTTCGGTACGTTCGCTGAGATCCGCATTCCCCGTCGCAATCTGCGCCGACCCGGTCGCAATCGACGAGGAAGCCGCGCGAATGCTATGAACCAGCGTAGACAGCGACGACACGAACCGGTTGAACGCATCCGACAACTGCCCGATCTCGTCCTGGCTCTCAACCGTCATCCGGCGCGTGAGGTCACCCTGACCGCTGGCGATCTCCGACAGCAGCGTCGCCGCGCGACGAATCGGCGCGGCAATCGCACGACCCACCAGCCAGATCACGAGCAGCGCGACACCAAGCCCCACCACCGCCGCAACCAGCGCCGCGCTGCGAATCGCACGCGTCACCGGCCCGAGCAGTTCCGCCTGCGGCACCTCGACGACCACATACGCATTCAACTCCGGAATGAACGACGTCGCGATGAAACGCGCGCCGCCGTCGCCGTTGTAGCTCAGGTACGCATACGGCTGACCGGCCAGCAGCGTCGACGACGCATCGCCCGGCAACCCCTGCTGGTCCTTCATGAAATGCTTCCCATCGATCAGCGCCGTATCGCGATGCATCATGATCGCGCCATCAGGACGCACGAGATACGCGAACCCGGTCTCGCCGATCCGATAGGCAGCAATACCCTTCGCGAGCGCATCGACGGACAAGCTCATACACGCCGCACCGATCGGCACACCGTCGAGCTCGACACGACTGTTGATGAACATCATGTAACCGCCGACCGTCACCTCACGGTCCATGTTCACGTCGAACGCCTTGCCGGACGACAAAAAGCCGGTCAGCCACTGATCCTTGTCAGTCACCTTCCGCTGCAGCCCGGACTCGTTGTAGTAGTTGCCACTCTTCACAGACACCCACTGCACCGACGCAGCCTTCTGCTCATCCTTCACGTTCTTCGCGAGCTGGATCCAGTTGCGCGTGCCGGCATCAGGCTCGCCGTCAGCTTCCCATTGCAGCAGGAACGCATCGCGCGCGAGAATCCGCGAAGCAGCGATCGGCCCGGCCATCTGCCGCTGCACGTCGGCGCGGATACCATTGACGGCCGTCGGCAGCTCTTCGCGGACGACGCGATCGCGCACCGCGTTGCCGATCAGACGGAGGCTGAGTCCGCTCGAGATCGCGACGAACACGAGCAGGCAGCTCGTCATGCTGAGAATCAGCTTGTTCTGTATGGAAAGCTTGCGCCAGAAATGCATGGGGAACCCTCGATAACCGCTCGGTCTGAGCCAGTTTGGGTTATCGGCATGCACGCGCAGAACCGCATCGCTGATTTCAGATGTTCATCATGCGAGATTCGTTATGTTCTTGTCAGGTGGGCGTAGGCGGCCGCCTATAGATGCGCGAACAACAAAAATTCAGCGCCAATCAGTATGCAACGAAGATCGTGACCCGCCGGTTTCGCGCCCGTGCGGCCGCATCGTCACCCGCGACGAGCGGCTGCGTATCGGCGCGCCCGATCGCCGCGAGCCGGTGCGGGGCGACGCCGCGCTCGGTCAGGTAACGCACGACGCTCCCCGCGCGCGCCGACGACAGCTCCCAGTTCGATTCGTATTTCGCGTTCGCGATCGGCACGCTGTCGGTATGCCCTTCGACGAGAATGTCGCCGGTCGCGTGATCGCTCAGTGCCTGCGCGATCTGGTTCAGCACGGGCGACGAATCGGGCAACAAGCGTGCATCGCCGACATTGAACAGGATCTTCGCGTCGATACCGATCTCCACGCCATGGGGCGCTTTCACGAGCGAGATCCGGCCGTTCGACTTCAACGAATCTAGCAACGCGAGCCAGGGCGGCGAGTGCTCAGGCGTCACGGCAGCGGCAGCGGATGCGCTCGCCGCGCTTTCGGCATGCCGCGCGAGCGTCTGGTACCGCGCATCGAGTGCGTTGTATTTCGCGAGCTGGAGCACATACAGCGCGAGAAACAGCACCATCAGCGTCGTGATGAGATCCGCGTACGAAATCAGCCAGCGGCCGGATTGCGCGCCGTCGTGTTCGTCGTCGCGATCGGCAGCGGAGGCGCCGTCAGTTCGAGCAGTCATGCGGTTGGAATTCCGGGTTCGTCGTGCGACGCACGCTCATCACGCGAGCGACTCGGCCGCGCGCCCGCGCACGTCGCCGGTCAGGCGCGTTTCGATCGTATGCGGCGACTCCTTGCGCGAAATCGCCAGCAAGCCGTCGAGATACAGCTTGCGAAACCGCAGCTCGCTGTCGATCTGCGCGCGCAGCTTGCCGTAAAGCGGCAGGAACACGAGGTTGGCGAACGCCAGCCCGTACAGCGTCGCGATGAATGCAACCGCGATGCCCGGCCCGAGCTGCGCCGGTTCGAGAATATGGCTCGTCACCTGCACGAGCCCGAGCACCGACCCGAGAATGCCGAACGTCGGCGCATAGCCGCCGGCCTGCTGCCACACGCGCGCGGCGGCCAGGCGGCTGCGTTCGTAGGCGTCGAGTTCGCGCTGCAAGGCATCCTCGAGCACGGCGGTCGACACACCGTTCGCCAGAAGTTCGAGCCCGCGGCGTGCGAACGGATGGATGCCGCTCACGTCCATCGATTCGAACGCGAGCAGCCCGTCGAGCTTCGCGCGGTCGCCCCATTCGAGCAGGTCGGACAGGTTCTTGCGATCGACCTCGCGCGCACTCACGAATGCGAGCCGCAACTGCTTCACCGCGTCGAAGAAGCGCGCCCAGGTGTTCTGGATCATCACCGCGCCGAGTGTGCCGCCGAGCACGATCACGAGCGCCTCGAACTGGAACAGCATCGAGAAATGCCCGCCTTCCAGCGCGAAACCGAACACGATCGCAGCGCCCCCAAGCACCACGCCGGCCAGCGTCAACAGATCCATGTGCGCCCCCTTGTCATGCATCCGATGCCGACGCGACGGGCGCTGCGCCCGCCGCCGGCGCCTTCGCCGCGCGAACGGCATCCAGCACGCGCTGCTCGATGTCCTCGATCTCGACCGGATCGAGCTTGAGCTCGCGTCGCATCACCCACGACACCTCGTTGCGCCGCGCCTCGGTCATCACGGAGAACAGCTTGTCGGCCACCGCGCGATCGTCGAGATTCGCGATCAGCTTCGCGAGATCGTAGGTATCGAACGCGCTGATGACGTCGAACAGCGTGCGCTGGTCGATCGACACGAGATCCTCCAGCGAGCGCACCTCGCCACGACGCGCATTGCGTCGCGAGAAGTACGCGACACCCTTCTGTTCGACGTAACTGAGCACCTTCGATTTGCGGAACGCAAACACTTCGTCGGCGATTTCGCCGTTCGACAGCTTGTTGAGCAGCATGGTCTTCTCGACGCCGATCAGCGACTCGAGATCGGCCAGCTCGATGAGTTCGAGTTCGCTGTTGATCGACAGGTCGAGATCGTGATCGGCAACCTGTTGCGCACGATCGATCACGCGCGCGGCGTCGAACGTGACGACCTGGCGCGCGTCCGACGACGCCGCATAGTCGGTTGCCCCGCCCGCATGGTCCGCCTGCGCGGCTTCGATCGTGACGAGATTGAGCTTCTCCATGCGTCGCAGCATCGCGAGCACGTGCGGCCGCGAGTGGCCGGCAATCGCGCGGCATTTGCGGATTACGTCAGCGAGCGGCACCGAGGTTTCGGCCGCATGGGCCTGCATCGGCCGGCGCGTCCACGCATCGCCGCCCTCGCGCGCCTCGGTGCCCGCCATCAGCGCCAGCACATGCGCATACGACAGCACGCCCGGCATGAAGTCGGCGTGCGTATAGGTCGCGAGCTGGTCGTCCTTGCGCTTCACGCGCCGGATCATCGTCCGCACGATGTGGCGCAGCAGCGCCGACACGCGCTCGATTTCTTCGTCGAGCGTGCCGACCGGCACGACCGTGAGCTGACAGAATGAAAGCGCCTTCGCGGTCTGGGCACGCGGCTCGGCCCCGAGCAGCGCCGACTCACCGAAGAACTCGCCACGGCCGAGCGTCGCGACGACGACGCGCTTGTCGTCGCAGCGCGTGGACAGCTCGACCTTGCCGTCGGTGATCAGAAAGATGACGGGCTCGCCCGCGAACCCCTCGGCGTAAATGATTTCCCCGGGCGCCGCCGTACGCGTCCACGATTGCTGACGATTCAAGTCGATTCCCCTGCTGCGCTGAATGTTGCGGACTGCGCGTCGCAGGTCGGAAGCATGCGATCGCGAGTCATCCCCGTGACCCGTTTACGTCATCGGGCTCAACATCCTTTAGGGAATTCGTCCTCGTTTCGACGCGAAATCAAGGTAAAACGTTTGCGAGGCTCGAAGCCACACCAAAAAGTTCGTTTCGATGCGTATTCGTGTAGTGCAATTGAAAGCGCCAAGCCACTCCGCGCGTCAGAACTCCATGTCGAGTTCGTCGATGTCTTCGTGCTCCGCCTTCGCCGCCTCGATCCACTCCGCGACGAACGGATGCGCGAGCACCCGCATGCAGTACTCGGCCACATCGGGCTCCAGTTTCACGTCGTAGGTCAGGAAGCGCGTGACGACCGGCGCATACATCGCGTCGGCGATGCCGATCTCCGCGCCGAACAGCCAGGGGCCGCCGTACGCGGCCAGGCACTCGCGCCAGATCGTCACGATCCGCTGGATGTCGTGCTGCGCGCGCGACCAGATCCGGAAGCCGGGGAAATGCGCGCGCAGGTTCATCGGCAACGCGGATCGCAACGCGCTGAAACCGGAATGCATCTCGCCGCAGATCGAGCGGCAATGCGCGCGGGCTTGCCGTTCTTCCGGCAACAGCCGCGCCTGTGGCCGGATCTCGTTCAGGTATTCGGCGATCGCGAGCGTGTCCCACACCGTGTTGCCGTCGTGCGTCAGGCACGGCACGAGAATCGACGGCGACAGCAGCAGCAACTCCGCGCGCGACGCGGCATCGATCGGCACGCTGACCGTCTCGAACACAATCCCGCTCAGCTTTGCGAGCAGCCAGCCGCGCATCGACCACGACGAGTAATTGCGGCTGCTGATGGTCAACGTCGTCTGTCCGGTGACTTCCATGTCGCTCCCCTGTCCAAAGCCGTTCGTGCCCCTGCACCGAAAACGGACGCCACGCGGCGTCATCCGCACCATGCCGGTGCGGCACATTCGCCGAACTGGCGCAACGCCGCACACTGGCGCGGCACGTGCCGCACGCCAGATCGGCATGGCCACGCATCGCGTGCCGTTGCCGGTTGTCGCGTGCGGCCTGCGTCGCCGCGCTCCCGAACCACGTGCAACGCGCGTGCCAGCCGCGGGCTGGCACATGGCTTGCCTCGTTCGATGCAACGCGGCACAACGAGCGACGGTCATGAATCTGCTTGCCTATCCGTTCTATCAATGGTCTGCCGAATGCACGCGCCCGGCGCGCGCATGGGCCGCCGCCGCACGCGCGACGATGTCGCTGTGGCCGCCCGCCACCGCGACGCCGACCGGCCGCATGCTCGACGCGCTGTGCGAACTGCTCGAATGCTGCGCGTTCTCGCACCGGCGTCCGCCGTTCGGCATCGCGTCGATCGTCGTCGACGGCGAAACGGTGCCGATCGTCGAGGAGGCCGCCGCGGCAACGCCGTTCGGCACGCTGCTGCATTTCCGCAAGGCGCTGCCGGTTGCGCGCCAGCCGCGCGTGCTGATCGTTGCGCCGATGTCCGGGCATTTCGCGACGCTGCTGCGCGGCACGGTGCATACGATGCTGGCCGACCACGACGTGTACATCACCGACTGGCACAACCCGCGCGACATCCCGCTGACGGCCGGACGATTCGGCTTCGACGAATACGTGATGCACGTGATCGACTTCATCCACCAGATCGGCCCGGACGCGCATGTGCTCGCGATCTGCCAGCCGACCGTCGCCGCGCTCGCGGCGGTCGCGCTGATGGCCGCCGGCGGCGATCCGGCGCAGCCCGCGAGCCTGACGCTGATGGCGGGGCCGATCGACTGCCGCGTGAATCCGACGAAGGTCAACGCGCTCGCGACGAGCCAGCCGATCGAATGGTTTGCGCGGAACCTGATCAGCGTCGTGCCGGCGGGCTTCGTCGGGGCGCAGCGCTGCGTGTATCCGGGCTTCGTGCAGGTCGGCGCGTTCATGTCGATGAATCCGGATCGCCATGCGGCATCGTTCGCCGACATGTACTACGAGCGCGCAAAAGGCGATCCGGCGAAAGCCGACACGCTGCGGCACTTCTACGACGAATACTTCGCCACCGCCGATCTCACTGCCGAGTTCTATCTGGAAACGGTCGAGAAGGTGTTCCAGCAATACGCGCTCGCGCGTGGCGAGCTGACGGTCGGCGACCGGCTCGTCGAACCGGCGGCGATTCATCGCACCGCACTGTTGACGATCGAAGGCGAGAAGGACGATATCTGCGCAGTGGGCCAGACGGTGGCCGCGCAGGAACTGTGTTCGGGGTTACCACCGTATCTGAAGACGCACCACGTGCAGACTGGAGCGGGCCACTACGGTGTGTTCAACGGCAGCCGATGGGAAACGCAGATCTACCCGATCGTGCGGGCGACGATCCATGACAACGAGCCGTACGATCGCACCGCGGGTGCGGAAGGCAACGCGGACGGCACGCACTACGTGACGCTGCGCGCGCTGCTCGATGCCCGCGCAACCGCGCACGATGCAGCGACCGACACGCAATCGAATCACGCCCACTGAAGCCGGACGGCACTGAAAATGAAACGCCCCGCCGGGGAAGGCGGGGCGTGAGGTGCAGCAGCGTGCGGACGACGCGCGAGGAAGCGGCCTCGCGCGTCAGCCTGCGTTACGAACAGGCCTTGCCGTGCGACGCGTGGTAGCCCTTCGCCTTCGCGTCGGCTTCCGACATGTAGCTGCCGTGCTTCGTCTTGCCGTAGTACTTGTCGGTCGAGCAGTGATAGACCTTCGTGCTGTCGTTGGCCCACACCTTGCCCGCGCCGCCGCCCGGTGCTGCCGCCGCGGTCGTCGCGGCCGCGCTCTTCGCCGGCGCGGTGCCGGATGCAGGGGCTGCGGAGGCTGCCGTTGCCGGCGCTGCGGCCGGTGCGCTCGCGGCTGCCGCCGACGATGCGCCGTACCAGGTCTTCACACCCTTGTGGCCCGCGCATGCGCCCTTCTTCGACGCGCCCGAGTAGAACGAGCCGTCCTTGCACAGACCGGTCGTGCCGGCCGGCGCGCTGGCCGGAACCTGCGCGAACGCACCGATCGACATACCCATGCCGGCGACCAGCGCGGCGATCAACATCGTCTTTTTCATAGTCCTCTCCTGATTTGCCTGAATGAAGAATGCGTTCCGGGGATCCCCGGGAAAGTCGCGGTTACCGCACCCAGCGGCACACGCGATGGTGGTGGTGATCGAAATGACACACACGGTGCGAATGCGCTTCGGCCAGTGCCGGAGCAAGAACGGCACATGCCACTGCGGTGGCCGTCAGGATCTTCGCGATGCGCTTCATGAAACTCTCCCGGGTAAGTCAACCGGTGATCCGGCTGGTACTTCCTTAACGCCGGTCGTCGACAGGCCGTGCACCGCATCCACCCGCAATTGACGATCTTTGACAACGCGGCGCTGTCGACGGATCGAAGCTGACGAATGCCTTTCCTTTCTTTCCAGATCTTCAGCTTCGCAACCATTCGGAATTCGAAAGAATGTGACGAAGGGGCAAGCGGATCGCAGGTGCGAGCAGAACGCACGGAAGCTTTTGTGGAACGCGCAACGAAAAAACCGCCCGAAGGCGGTTTATCGCAAGTGGACAGATGATGCTTGTCGGGAAATCACGAAGCTATGCCCCCACCTCCCCCCACGGCGTCGGCGGCGGCACGGCGCACGGCCCTTCGACGTCGATCGACTTGAAATCGGCGGGCCCGACGATCTCCAGGTACTCCATGTCCGGCGAGTAGTCGAACAGGTAGTGGACGATTCCCGGCGCCTGATGCACGCAGTCGCCGGCGCTCACCAGCGTCTCGCGCTCGCCGTACATGAAGCGCGCCCAGCCCTTCAGCATGATCACGATATGGAACTCGGCCTCGTGGCGGTGCCAGCCGGTGCCCGCCTCCGGTGCATGATTCGCCCTGACGAGCTGCGCGACGACCTTGCCGTTCGTCGCGGCCGCGATACCGAGATCGCGATAGAGGAAGAAATCGCGCAGGCCTTCGCCGTGATAGGCGGTGTCCTGCGGCTTTACATGGGAAAAGGCAGTGGTGGTGGGTGTGCTCATCGCGGTGCTCCTTCATCGAAAGGATCACGCGTGACAAGCATTTAGCGTTCCAGTGTGCGGCGTCCCGGGCAGTCCGCGACGCCGCCAGCCGGCTTACTTCAACCGCCCCGACAGGAACTGCCCGAGCCGTTCGCTCTTCGGATTCACGAGAATCTCTTGCGGATCCCCTTCCTCCTCGATCTTCCCTTGGTGCAGGAAGATCACGTGATTCGACACGTTGCGTGCGAAGCCCATCTCGTGCGTGACGACGACCATCGTACGCCCTTCCTCCGCGAGCTTCTGCATCACCTTCAGCACTTCGCCGACGAGCTCCGGATCGAGCGCCGACGTCGGCTCGTCGAACAGCATCACTTCCGGCTCCATCGCGAGCGCACGTGCGATCGCGACGCGCTGCTGCTGGCCGCCCGACAGATGCGACGGATACATCCCCTCGACACGCGGCGCGAGGCCGACCTTCTCGAGATACTTGCGCGCCCGCGCGATCGCTTCGTCCTTGCTGACGCCGAGCACGGCCATCGGCGCTTCGATCACGTTCTCGAGCACCGTCATGTGTGCCCACAGGTTGAAGTGCTGGAACACCATCGACAGCTTGGTGCGCATCCGCTGCAGCTGCTTCTGGTCGGTCACGCGCAGCGAGCCGTTGCGGTCGCGCGTGGTCTGGATCGGCTCGCTGCCGATCGTTATCTGCCCGGAGCACGGCTGCTCGAGGAAGTTGATGCAGCGCAGGAACGTGCTCTTGCCGGAGCCGCTCGAGCCGATGATGCTGATCACGTCGCCGGCCTTCGCCTTCATCGACACGCCCTTCAACACCTCGTTGTCGCCGAACTTCTTGTGCAGGTTGTCAACGGTGAGCTTGTACATGCTTGGTCCTTCCTTGCGAATCTTGCGAAAGCGTTAATGGCCGCGCGGCGAGAGGTACGCGAGCCAGCGCGTCTCGAGCTTGCGGAACGCCCAGATGAGCGTGAACACGACGAGGGCGTACATCACGGCCGCAATGCCGTACGCCTGGAACGACATGTAGGTCGCGGAGTTGACATCGCGCGTGACTTTCAGGATGTCGGGCACGGTCGCGGTGAACGCGAGCGTGGTCGCGTGCAGCATCAGGATCACTTCGTTGCTGTAGCTCGGCAGCGAGCGGCGCAGCGCGGAAGGCAGGATGATCCGCGTATAAAGCTTGAAGCGCGACATCCCGTAGGCCATCCCGGCCTCGATCTCGCCGGCCGACGTCGCCTTGATCGAACCCGCGAAGATCTCGGTCGCATACGCGCATTCGTTCAGCACGAACGCGAGCAGCGTGCAGTTCATCGCGTTGCGGAAGAACGTGTCGAGCAAGACGTGGTTGTGCACGACCTGCAGGCTGTAGATGCCCGTGTAGCACATCAGCAGCTGCACGTAGAGCGGCGTGCCGCGGAACACGTACGTGTAGAGCCACACGGGGGTCGAGATCCAGCGGTTCGACGACGCGCGTGCGATGGCGAGCGGCACCGCGAGCGCGAAGCCGAGGGCGATCGACACGACCAGCAGCCACAGCGTGATCGCGAGGCCGCTGAAGCGGTAGCCGTCGGTGTAGAGATAGCTTTGCCAGTACTGGCTGACGAGTTCGATCACAGTGCGAGCCTCCGGACGCCAACGGAATAACGCTTCTCGAGGTGATGCAGCACGACATTGGACACCGTCGTGATCGCGAGGTAGATCGCGCCTGCAGCCAGCGTGAAGAAGAAGAAATCGAGCGTGCTCTTGCCCGCGTCCTGCGACGCCTTGACGACGTCGGCGAGGCCGATGATCGACACGAGCGCGGTGGCCTTCACGAGCACCTGCCAGTTGTTGCCGATGCCGGGCAGCGCGAAGCGCATCATCTGCGGGAACAGGATGCGGCGGAACACGCGCCAGCCGCTCATCCCGTACGCGAAGCCCGCTTCGAGCTGGCCGCGCGGAACCGCGAGGAACGCGCCGCGGAACGTCTCGGTGAAGTACGCGCCGTAGATGAAGCCGAGCGTGATGACGCCCGCCACGAACGGATCGATGTCGATCTGGTCCCAGCCGAGCATGTCGGTGAAGTTGTTCAGCAGGATCTGGATCCCGTAGAACAGCAGCAGCATCAGCACGAGGTCCGGCACCGCGCGGATCAGCGTCGTGTAGAAGGTGCCGATCGACTTGAGCACACGATTTGTCGACAGTTTCGCGCTCGCGCCGACGAGGCCCAGCACGAGCGACGCGGCAAGCGACAGCACCGCGAGCTTCACGGTTTCCACCGTGCCGGCCCACAACAGCGGACCAAATCCTTGGAAGATCATATGAGGGATCCAGAACGAGGTGGCTGGATTTTCGACAGCCATTAACCCCGCATCAAACGATATCTGCGCACTACCTGATGCGACCTGCTCATCAAGTCGGACGCATCACGCGAAACGGGTTGCACCCAAAAAAGCGCGGCGCGCGCCACAGCCGGTGCGCGCCGCATGGACGGTCAGCCGCCGTAGACGTCGAACGCGAAGTACTTCTTCTCGATCTTCTTGTACGTGCCGTCCTTGATGATGTCGGCGATCGCATGGTCGATCTTCGCCTTCAGGTCGGCGTCGTCCTTGCGCAGGCCGATGCCGGCGCCGTTGCCGAGCGTCTTCGGATCGTCGATGTCCTTGCCGGCGAAGTCGAAGTTCGCGCCGCGCGGCGTCTTCAGGAAGCCGATGTCGGCCTGTACCGCGTCCTGCAGCGCTGCGTCGAGGCGGCCCGACATCAGGTCCTGGTACACGCCGTCCTGGTTCTGGTAAGGCACGACCTGCACGCCCTTCGGCGCCCAGTAGGCCTTCGCGTAGGTTTCCTGGATGGTGCCCTGCTCGACGCCGACCGACTTGCCCTTCAGCGATTCGGCCGTCGGCTGCAGGTTCGCGCCCTTCTTCGTGACGAGGCGCGTCGGCGTGTTGAACAGCTTGTCGGAGAACGCGATCTGCTCGGCGCGCGCCGGCGTCATCGACATCGACGACAGCACGCCGTCGAACTTCTTCGCCTTCAGCGCGGGAATCATCCCGTCGAAGTCGTTCTCGATCCACACGCACTTCGCCTTCAGGCGGGCGCAGATCTCGTTGCCGAGATCGACGTCGAAGCCGACGACCTTGCCGCTTGCGTCCTTCGATTCGAACGGCGGATAGCTGGCGTCGACGCCGAACCGGATCGTCGACCAATCCTTGGCGTGGGCACCGACCGCGATGCAGGCAAGGGCAATACTGAGCGCGAGTTTCTTCATGGCGTTCCTGTCAGAGGCGAACTGGGCAGGGGTCCCGTCGGGCGATCCGCGCCGCCGTGAACCCTTCCAACCCGGAGATCGCCCCTTCCGGCGACACCCCAAGTTGTACATACAACTTTGCCTTTTCTGCAGGTTTGCCAGCAATCCGTGTTTATCACTAGTTGTCGGCGGATTGTTTCATGAATGCGATTTTTCCTTAAATTTCAATTAATTGCGAATTACGACAAGCTAAACAACAGCTTTCTCCAGACGTACACGCGCCGCCAGGGGCGCCTTTCACTTGTCTAGACCTGCCTACGCCGCACCGCGCGGCCCGTCCGCCATTCCGACCGTTTCCAGACCGACCAGACGGTAGCCGAATTGCAGCTCGGTCAGCAGGTGCCGCGGGCGCGCCGGCACCGGTTCGAGCTTCTGCCGCAGGTTCGTCATGTACACGCGCACGTAGTGCGCGCGCTCCGCGTCGTGGATGCCCCACACCTCCGCCAGCAATTGCCGCGCGGCGATCACGCCGCCACGCGCACGAATCAGCGCGGCGAGCAGCCGGAATTCGAGGCGCGTCAGGTGGACCGGCTCGCCGCCGCGCGCGACTTCGTGCTTGCCGAGATCGACTGTCACGTCGCCGAACCGCACGATCGACGACGATTGCCCGTCGGCCGACACGAACGCCGCGCGCCGCAACTGCGCGCGCGCCCGCGCCAGCAGTTCGGGCACGCCGAACGGCTTCGGCAGGTAATCGTCCGCGCCCGCGTCGAGCGCCGCGACCTTCTCCACTTCCTGCTGCCGCGCCGACAGCACGATCACCGGCACCGTCGACCACTCGCGCAATTCGCGGATGAACGTCTTGCCATCGTCGTCCGGCAGCCCGAGATCGACGATCACGAGATCGGGCTTGCTGCTCGACGCATACATTCGCGCCTCGCGGGCCGTCGACGCCTCGCAGGTGTCGAGCCCTTCCTGTTCCAGCGCCATCCGCACGAAACGGCGGATGTCCGATTCGTCCTCGACGATAAGTACGCGCGATCTGATCATGTCCGGCTCTCGTGTTCGATATCGGGCGGCGCGCCCAGTGGCAGGCGAATCTCGAACCGCGCGCCGTGCGGATCGAGTGGTACCGCGCGGATCGAGCCGCCGTGCGCGTTGACGATGCTGCGGCACAGCGCGAGCCCGAGCCCCACGCCGCTGATCGACGATTCCTTGCGTTCGCGCTCGAACGGCTCGAACAGCGGCTCGGTGTTGCGTGCGACGAAGCCGGGCCCGTCGTCCTCGACGAACACGTACAGCGTTTCGCCGAACACGCGTGCCCGCACCGCTACGGCCGCATCCGTGCCCGCGTACTTCGCCGCGTTGTCGAGCAGGTTCATCAGCACCCGCTCGATCAGCAGCGCGTCGACGTCGATCAGCGGCAGGTCGGCCGGCAAGTCGGCGCTCACGTCGCGGCCGGCCAGCACGCCGGCCGAATGCGCGAGCGCGCTGCCGACGATCTCGTCGAGCATGTGCCACTCGCGATTCAGCCGCACGCCCTCGCTCTGCATCCGCGCGAGGTCGAGCAGGTTCACGACGAGCCCGTGCAGCGCCTCGGCCTGGTTGCGAATGCCGTGCGCGAGTGCGGCCGGCTGCCCGTCGGCCAGCCGCTCGGGCCGCTCCAGCGTTTCGGCGAGCCCGCGGATCGCGGTCAGCGGCGTCTTCAGATCGTGCGACACCGCGGCGAGCAGCGCGTTGCGCAGCCGCTCCCCTTCAATCCGGACCAGCGTATGCTGCGCGACGCCGACGTAGTGCACGCGTTCGAGCGCCATCGCGATCGACGAGCACAATGCGTCGATCAGGCGGCGATCGTCGGGGTCGGTGGGTACCGGCTGCGCGTCGCCGAACAGCACGAGCACGCCGCGCACGCGCATCGGCGCCTTCAGCGGCAGGTACTGCGCGGCCGCACGCTCGAACGGCGGCAGCCCGCACCCGGCGCCGCGCGCATTCTCGTAGACCCAGCGGGCGATCGGCGCTTCGACGAACCGGGCGTGCTGCGCCGGCATCAGATGGTCATCCGCATCCGGCAGCACGAGCGCGACGCGCACACCGAGCAGCGGCGCGATCGTGCCGGTGCAGATCGACGCGATCTGCTCGGTCTCGATCGCGGCCGACAGGTCATGCGCGACCCGCGCGAGCGCGGCCGAGCGCTTCTCGTTCGCGCGTGCGGCCCGCGCCTCCGCGCGCAGGCGCGCCGCGAGCTGGCCGATCGCGAGCGCGACGGCCAGCATCAGCGCGAACGTGAACACGTACTGCGTATCGGACACCGCGAACGACAGTCTCGGCTCGACGAAGAAAAAGTCGAAGCAGCCGACGCACACGAACGCCGCCCACGCGCCGGCCAGGCGACCGAGCCGCAGCGCGATCAGCACGACGGTCATCAGGAACAGCATCACGACGTTCGACAGGTCGAACACGCGCAGCAGCGCGCTCGCCGCGAGCGTCGCCAGCGCGCACACGAGCGTGGCGAGCAGCAGCGGCACCGCGTACTGCGACACCCACACGTGCGTGCGCGGTCGCGCTTCACGCACGGCCAGCGTCGGCCGCGTGTCGGGCCCTGCGCCCGCGATGCGGTCGGCCAGCGCCGCACACGCGCGCAGCACGCCGCGCCAGCGGTCGCGGCGCGTGCCGGCCTCGCTGCGGCGGGCGGCGGTGTCCCGCTGCCCTGTTGCCCGTCGATTCGCTTCGCTCACGTTCACATTCACATCCATGATCGCTTCCGGCAATTGAAACGCCGAACGGCCCCGCACACGCCACGAAGGCGTGAGCGGGGCCGCGACGGCGCGTTCGGTCAGATAAACGGCGTCAACAGCATGTCGATCAGCTTGATGCCGATGAACGGCGCGATGATCCCGCCCACACCGTAGATCAGCAGGTTGCGCCCCAGCAGCTTCTCGGCCGGCTCCGCGCGATACTTCACGCCTTTCAGCGCGAGCGGGATCAGTGCGACGATGATCAGCGCATTGAAGATCACCGCCGACAGGATCGCCGACGTCGGGCTGTGCAGCCCCATCACGTTCAGCGCGCCGAGCGCCGGATAGGTCGCGACGAACGCGGCCGGGATGATCGCGAAATACTTCGCGAGATCGTTGGCCACGCTGAACGTGGTCAGCGCGCCGCGCGTCATGATCATCTGCTTGCCGACCTCGACCACCTGCATCAGCTTGGTCGGGTTGCTGTCGAGGTCGACCATGTTGGCCGCTTCCTTCGCCGCCTGCGTGCCGCTGTGCATCGCGACGGCCACGTCGGCCTGCGCGAGTGCCGGCGCGTCGTTGGTGCCGTCACCCGTCATCGCGACGAGATGGCCCTTCGCCTGGTGCTCGCGAATCAGCCGCAGCTTGTCTTCGGGCGTCGCTTCGGCGAGGTAGTCGTCAACGCCGGCTTCCGCCGCGATCGCCGCCGCGGTGAGCCGGTTGTCGCCGGTGATCATCACGGTCTTCACGCCGACCTTGCGCAGTTCGGCAAAGCGCGCGGCGATCCCGTGCTTGACGATGTCCTTCAGCTCGATCGCGCCGAGCACGCGCGATCCGTCGGCGACGACGAGCGGCGTACCGCCACGTCGAGCGATATCGTTGACCGCCGTCTCGACCGCTTGAGGAAACACACCGCCGAGCGCATCGACGTGCGCGCGGATCGCCGACGCCGCGCCCTTGCGCACCTGGCGCTCGCCGATATCGAGGCCGCTCATCCGCGTGCGTGCGCTGAACGGCACGGTGATGCTGCCAGCGGCTGCCGCCACGTCCAGCGAGAAGCGCTGCTTCGCGAGCGAGACGATCGAGCGCCCTTCCGGGGTCTCGTCGGCAAGCGACGACAGTTGCGCGGCCTCGGCCAGCGCACGCTCGTCCACGCCCGGCGCCGGCCGGAACTGCACGGCCTCGCGGTTGCCGAGCGTGATCGTACCGGTCTTGTCGAGCAGCAGCACGTCGACGTCGCCGGCCGCCTCGATCGCGCGGCCCGACGTCGCGAGCACGTTCGCGCGCATCATGCGGCTCATCCCCGCGATGCCGATCGCCGACAGCAGCGCACCGATCGTCGTCGGAATCAGGCAGACGAGCAAGGCGATCAGCACGGTCAGGCTCACCGCCGTGCCCGACGCGTTCAGCAGCACGCTGAACTGCGAGAACGGCAGCAGTGTCACGCACACGAGCAGGAAGATGATCGTCAGCGCGACGAGCAGGATCGTCAACGCGACTTCGTTCGGCGTCTTGCCGCGCTTCGCGCCTTCGACCATCGCGATCATCCGGTCGAGGAATGCCTCACCCGGTTGCGCGGTGATCTTCACGATGATCCAGTCGGACAGCACACGCGTGCCGCCCGTCACCGACGAGAAATCGCCACCCGACTCGCGGATCACCGGCGCGGATTCGCCGGTGATCGCCGATTCGTCGACCGACGCAACGCCGTCGATCACTTCGCCGTCGGCGGGGATCGTGTCGCCAGCCTCGACGAGCACGATGCTGCCGGCCGCGAGTTCGTCGCTCGGCACGCGATGGCTGGTGCTGCCGAATTGCTTCGGCTCGTCGAGCACCTTCGCATACACGCGCTTGCGTGCCGCGCGCAGTGCGTCGGCCTGCGCCTTGCCGCGCCCTTCGGCCAGCGCCTCGGCCGCGTTCGCGAACAGCACGGTGAACCACAGCCAGCACGCGACCGCGAAGATGAAGCCGGCCGGCGCGTCGCCCTTGCCGGTCAGCGCCTGCAGCCACAGCAAGGTCGTGACGATGCTGCCGAGATACACGACGAACATCACCGGGTTCTTCAACTGCACGCGCGGCGCGAGCTTGCGGAACGCCTCGCGCAGCACGGCCGTCCAGCGCATCGGCGGCACGCCGCCGAGCGGCATGGCCGCGGGGGTGATCGGGGTTTCGATATGGGACATGAGTGACTCCGTGGTTCCTGCTATTGCTTCGCGCCGGCCGCCTGGCCGAATGCGCGGTCCAGCGCCAGGTTCAGGTCGAGCACGCGCACGCGCGGTTCACCGAGCACGCCGAGCTGGCGCGGTGTGGCGATCCGGTCGACCAGCGCCGTGACTTGCGCGGCCTCGACGCCGCGTGCCTGCGCGACGCGTGCCACCTGCAGCCGCGCATTCGCGACCGAGATCTCGGGATCGAGCCCCGATGCGGATGCGGTCACCGCATCCGCCGGCACCGGCGTGCCGGCCGCGAGCGCGTTCTCCTGCCGGTACGCACGCACACGCTGCGCGATATCCGCGAGCAGCTTCTTGCTGGTGGCGCCCTGGTTGCTGGCGCCGCTGCCCGCCGCGTTGTACGGCTGGTCGACCGTCTTCGACGGATCGGCCGGATCGGTGCCGGTCGTCGCGCTCGGCCGCCCGTGGAAGTAGCTGGCGTGCGTGAAGTTCTGCCCGATCACCGCCGAGCCGACCGTCGTGCCGTTGCGCTGCACGAGACTGCCGCGCGCCTGCGACGGGAACAGCACGTTCGCGACGCCCGTGGTGAGCAGCGGATACGCGATCCCGGTGACGAGCATGAACAGCACCGACGACGCGATCACGGGCCGCACGAGGCCGCGCGTCGCCGCGCCGAACGAAGAACCGGGTGCCGGCGCGGCGGCGGCCGCTGCCTGGCGATTGCCTTGCATCATGATGTTTTCCTCAGAACAGTTGGCCGCCCGACATCATCAGGTGCTCGACGACCGGGCCGAGCGCGAGCGCCGGCAGGAACGTGAGACCACCGACGACCAGGATCACGAAGATCAGCAGGCCGGCGAACAGGCCCGTCGACGTGGACAGCGTGCCCGCGCTTTCCGGCACGCTCTTCTTCGCGGCGAGGCTGCCCGCGACCGCGAGCATCGGCAGCAGTGTCAGGTAGCGGCCGATCAGCATCGCGAAGCCGATCGTCGTGTTGAAGAACGGCGTGTTCGCGTTCAGGCCCGCGAATGCGGAACCGTTGTTGGCCGTGCCCGACGTGTACGCGTACAGCACTTCGCTGAAGCCGTGCGGGCCGAGGTTCGCGAGGCTGTCCATCGTCGAGTGCAGCATCGACGCCACCGCGGTGAAGCCGAGGATGCTGAACGGATGCGCGAGCACCGCGAGCATCACGAGCTTCATCTCGCGCGCCTCGATCTTCTTGCCGAGAAACTCCGGCGTGCGCCCGATCATCATCCCGACCAGGAACACCGTGAGGATCGCGAACGTGAACAGGTTGATCAGCCCGACGCCGTCGCCGCCGAACACGTTGTTCAGCATCATCTGCGCGATCGGCACGAGCCCGCCCAGCGGCGTCAGCGAGTCATGCATCGCGTCGACCGAACCGGTGGTCGCGGCCGTCGTGACGGTGGCGAACAGGCTCGTCTGCGCGATGCCGAAGCGCATCTCCTTGCCTTCCATGTTGCCGCCCGGCTGCGTGGCGCTCAGTTGCTGGTCGACGCCGAGCCCGGTCACGAGCGGATTGCCGTGCTGCTCGGCCGAATAGATCACGGCCAGGAAGCCGACGAACATCACGACGAACGCGGCAAGAATCACCCAGCCCTGGCGGCGCCGGCCGATCATCGTGCCGAGTGCATAGGTCAGCGCGGACGGAATCAGCAGCATCGACAGCATGTGCAGCGTGTTGGTGAGCGGCGTCGGGTTCTCGAACGGATGCGCGGCGTTCATGCTGAAGAAGCCGCCGCCGTTCGTGCCGATATGCTTGATCGATTCGAGGCTGGCCACCGGCCCCATCACGATCTGCTGGCGCGCGCCTTCGAGCGTGGTCGCCCACGCATCGGACGCGAGCGTCTGCGGCATGCCCTGCCACACGTACACGAGCGCCATCACGAAGCTGAGCGGCAGCAGCACGCGATAGGTCACGCGCGTGAAGTCGACCCAGTAGTTGCCGAGGTCCGCCGCGCTCTTGCGGCTCAGCCCGCGGATGAAGCCGCCTGCGGCCGCGACGCCGGTCGCCGCGCTGACCACCATCAGGAACGTGATGACAGCCATCTGCGAGAAGTTCGACAGGCTGCTCTCGCCCGCATACGCCTGCCAGTTCGTGTTCGTGATGAACGACGCGGCGGTGTTGAACGCGAGGTCGGGGCTTTGCGCGGCACGCTGCAGCGCATCGAACGGCAGCGCGTCCTGGATGCGCAGCAGCAGGTAGCCGACCAGCATCATCCCGGCATTGCTGAGCAGCAGCACCATGCCGTAGCGCTGCCACGACATCGCTTCGTCGGGGTTCACGCCGAGCAGCGCATAGGTACGGCGTTCGACCCACGCGTGGCGCGGGCTCGTAAAGGCGTGGGCGAGCCATTTCCCGACGACGGGCACCAGCGCCAGCATGATCGCGAGAACGATCGCAAATTGAATGAGATTGTTGAACATGTCGACGCTCGCTCAGATCCGGTCAAGGCCGGTGATGAAACCCGCCGTCAAGGCAAAGAACGCGAGCGTGAACAGAATGAAAAGCAGATCGCTCATGACATCCACCGATATTTTCGAATTCCTGTTGAATCGTGCCGATCAATACCGCTCGGGCTTGATCAAAGCATGAAACAGATAGATAAAGAGCGCGAGCGACAACGCGCCGGTGATCCACAACATGGCTTTCCCCTTTTTTCATATGCGCGATATCTCCGCGCGATCGTTGGCGTACCGGGCCCTGCCGTACCGGCGCAGGCCCGTGTGACGCCCCCATGCTCATCTGGCGAATGGGATGCGACAGTGTAGAAATCCGCGTATCAAAGCGGTGTTCAATTTCTTTACAAGGAATAAAAAAGCTGTAAAGACGAAAGCCGGTGGCCATGGCGTTTTTATGCGTTCTTTTCAGGGCCGGTTCGAGTCTATACACCATCTCGTCACCACGATTCCTAGAATGAGCGGCATGTCCAAGACGAGATCTCCGCGGTGCGGAGCACGATGCGACCGGGGTGCCAGCATGAAACCGACCAGAACCGAAACCGCCGCTTCACGCGATCTGCCGCCCGTTCGTGCGCGGCGCCGGTCCCCTGCCGACGAACTCGTGCTGCTGTCGATCCGTGTCGAATCGGACAACCTCGCCGTCGTGCGGCGCCTGCTGCATCAGGCAGTCGGCACCGCACTCAATTTCTATACGGCCGCGATCGACAACCGTACCGGGCGCGCGTGCATCGAGCTCGAGGTCGCGCGTTCGCAGGCATCGCCGGCGATCCTGTCGATCCTCCGCCTGTTGCCGGCCGCCGAATTCGGCACGATCCGCCTGCTGCAGCACTAGCCGATATCCATTGCGGCCGCGCGTGGCACGCGTCACGCGCCCGCTCCCCTTTCATCGATTCGAACGCGCGTCTCCGATGCGAACGCGCGCGGTTCGTCACGAGCCGCGCCGGTTCGCCGCCGGTGCGCGCGCCGGATCGTCGTTCCCGTCGCTACGGGCCTTTCCAGGAAACACTCACAATGAAAAAAGCAGTCGTCGGTACCCTCTCCCTCGCGTTCCTCAGTGCCGCCGCGCATGCGCAAAGCAGCGTCACGCTCTACGGGATGCTCGATGCGGGTATCGTCTATACGAACAACCAGTCGGGTAAAAGCGCGTGGCAGCAAGGCAGCGGCCTGCTATCGAATACGGTCTTCGGCCTGAGCGGCAACGAGGATCTCGGCGGCGGCCTGCATGCGCTGTTCCGCCTCGAGAACGGCTTCAACCTGAACAACGGCACGCAGTCGTACAAGAACACGATGTTCGGCCGCCGCGCGTACGTCGGCCTGCAGAGCGACCAGTACGGCGCGCTGACCCTCGGCCGGCAGTACGACGCCGTGGTCGACTACCTCGGCCCGCTCGCGATGGCGAACAACGGCGACGGCAACAACCTCGCGTCGCACCCGTTCGACAACGACAACATCGACGATTCGTTCTACATCGACAACGCGGTGAAATACACGAGCCCGACGCTCGCCGGCTGGCAGTTCGGCGGCCTGTACGGGTTCAGCAACGCGGCCGGCGGCTTCGCGAACAACCGCGCGTACAGCGCGGGCGTGTCGTATGCGAACGGGCCGGTCAGCCTCGGCGCCGCGTACCTGCAGCTCAACCGCGGCGGGCTGACGGCCGGCGGTGCGCTGTCGACCAACGACGGCCCGAACTTCCCGGCCGTGCGCCAGCGCGTGATGGGCGCGGGCGGCAGCTACGCGTTCGACCGGCTGACGGTCGGCGCGCTGTGGACGCATTCGATGTTCGATGAAACGGCCGCGTCGTCGCTGCCCGGCGCGCTGAACGCGCTGCGCTTCGACAACTTCGAGGTCAACGCGCGCTATGCGCTGACGCCGGCCGTGTCGTTCGCGGGCGCCTATACGTTCACCAACGGCCGCTACGACGACGCAACCGGCAGCCATCGGCCGAAATGGCATCAGGTGACGCTGATGGCCGACTACGCGCTGAGCAAGCGCACCGACGTGTATGCGGAAACCGTCTACCAGCACCAGTTCGGCGTGCCGTCGGGCGCGACGCTCGGCTTCGCGAACGTCACGGGGCTCGCGGCTTCGTCGAACAACACGCAAGTGGTCGGGACGGTCGGCATCCGGCATCGGTTCTGACCGCACGCCGGCGCTCCAAGGCCGGCCGCTCTGTGCAATCCCGCATGGACGCGCGCCGGCCAAAAAGGGATCATTCGGGGAATCCGGGCCCGCGCGTCCGCGAAACCGGTACACTCGGCGCCGGGCGCGCGCCGGATCGGCATTCGGCGGCGGGCCGCTGCCGACTCTCGAATCGTGATCCCATGACCACACCGATCTATCAGGAAATCAAGGACTTCATCCTCGCGCGCATTCATGCCGGCGAATGGGCGGAAGGCGACCAGGTGCCGTCGGAGAACGAGCTCGCACGCGAATTCAACGTCGCGCGGATGACCGTCAACCGCGCACTGCGCGAGCTGACCGCCGAGCAGGTGCTCACGCGCACACGCGGCTCCGGCACATACGTCGCTTCGCCGAAGTACGAATCGACGCTCGTCGCGATCCGCAGCATCTCGGACGAAGTCGCCGCGCGCGGCCACGGCTATCGCGCGCAGGTGCTGCAAGTGGGCGCGGCCGTCGCCGATGCGAAGCTCGCCGACGAGCTGCAGATCGACACGGGCAGCCCGATCTTCCATTCGCGCGTGCTGCATTTCGAGAACGACACGCCCGTGCAGCTCGAGGAACGCTGGGTCAATCCGGCCTGCGCGCCGGAGTACGCGTTGCAGGACTTCACGACGACGACGCCGAACCAGTACCTGACGCGCGTCGCGCCGCTGCAGCGCGTCGAATACCGGATCGAGGCCGCGATGCCCGACACCGAAACGCGCCGCCACCTGACGATGGACGACCGCGAGCCGTGCCTGCTGCTGCATCGGCGCACGTGGTCGCAGGGGTTGGTCGCGTCGGTCGCCAATCTGTGGCACCCGGGCAGCCGTTACCGGTTCACCGGGCATTTCTGAGGGTGATGCGCGGGCTTACCGCGCGCCCGGCCGCCCCCATCGCTCGATCGCACTGACAGCCCGCTTCAACCCTTCCTCTTGCGCGATGCGCGCGCCGAGTTCGAGCGCACGCGCTTTCGTTTCGTCCCGTTCGGCAAAGGCAATGGCCTGCGCAAGCGCGGCAGCATCCACGCGCCGCCCCGCGACCGGCGCATCCGCGACGCCGAGCCGCTGCAACCGGTTCGCCCAGAAGAACTGATCGCCCGCGAACGGCACGACGACCGACGGAATGCCGGCCCGCGCAGCCGAATGCGTGGTGCCCGACCCGCCGTGATGGATCGCCATCGACACGCGCGGGAACAGCCAGTCATGCGGTGTATCGCCGATCACGTGAACGTGTGCGGGCAGCCTCGACGCGTCGATACCGCTCCAGCCCGGATAGAACAACGCGCGGCGGCCGGCGAGCGCACGCGTCAGCGCATCGACCATCGCGGCGCGATCGAAGCCGGCCATGCTGCCGAAGCCGATGTACACGGGCGGATCGCCCGCTTCGAGAAAAGCCGAAAGTTCAGGCGGCGGCTCCCATGCCCGCGCATCCATTCGCCACTGGCCGCATGCCCGCACGTTCGACGGCCAGTCGCCAGGGCCGGACAGCAGTGCCGGCGACACGCCGTACAGCATCGGATGATCGGTCCACACATGCTTGCGCGGCGGCAATCCGCACACGCTCGCTCGCGCCGCATTCGTCGCCTTCTTGAACGCCTGCCACAACAGCGCGTTCACGAACCGGTGGCTCGCGCGGTTCAGCCAGCGCGGCAGCTTCCCCGGCGGCAGGAACGGCGACGCGAATGCCGTAGTGGGTGTGATCGGGATCATGCCGGTGCCGATCGCCGGCACGCCTCGAAACTCGGCGACCGACAAACCGACGAACGAAGCGAGCCCCGACACGAGGATCGCGTCGCAGCCTTCCGACGCCTCCACGATTTCCCGCATCCACGCGGCCGTGTTCGCATTCGCGATTGCCGCGAGCGCCTTCGACGTGTCGTTGAAACCGCCGCGCCCGCGCACCGCATCCGCCAACGCGCCATCCGGCGCAATCGCCCGGCGGATATCGCCGGACAACGGCGCCGACGGCACGCCGAGCGACGCGGCCGACCCGAGCGTCGCCGCGTCGGCCAGCAGCCGGACCTCATGGCCGGCGTCGATCAGCGCACGGCCGAGCGCCGCAAGCGGGCGCGTGTCGCCTTCGGTGCCGTAGGTGGCGATGACGAGCTTCATGCGTGACTCCTCGTGCACGGCGGGAACGGGTGGATTCAAAAAAATGCACGTCGTATACTAATGCAATTCGTGCACTTTCAGCCAATCCCCCGCCATGCCGATTCCGACCGACGATCCGGGCCGTCGTGCGCGCAAGCGCATCCAGATGCTCGCGCATCTCGCCGCCACCGGCGCACGCCTGTTCGACGCGCACGGCTACGACGCCGTCACGATGGAACAGATCGCCGCGCAGGCCGATGTCGCGAAGCGCACGCTGTACAACCACTTTGCAACGAAGGAAGCCGTGCTCGCGCACTGGCTGGAAGGTGAACTCGCACGCGATCTTGCGCATCTGCAGCGCGACGTCGCGCGGCGCAAGACCTTCGCGTCGCGCATCGGCTGCGTGCTCGATGCGTCGGCGGCGTGGTGCGAGCAGCATCCCGCGTACCTGCTCGCGTATTTGCGTCATCGCTTCCTGAGCATCGGCGCGGTTGAACCGGCAAGCGGTGGAGAGAACGGCAGCGATATCGCGCTCGTGTGGCAGCAACTGATCGCAGCCGGGCAGCAATCCGGCGAACTGAACGGCACACTGCGGGCCGACCAGCTCGCGACGTGGTTCCATCACCTGTATCTCGCGGCGATGCTGCGCTGGCTGACCGTGCCGGGGCTATCGCTGAAACGGGAGTTCCAGGCGGTCTCGAAGCTGTTCGTCGAAGGCGCGGAAGCGAAAGGCTGAGCGGCGGCGGTGGTCAATGGCCGGTGGCCGGCCAGGCGCTCACCGGATCACAAGCGCCCGAGCACGACCGCGAGCAGCGAGCGCCCGAAACGGACGACCGCCATCCCGCATGCGACGAATGCCCGCTTCATTTTTTCCGCGACGATTGCGCGGCCGGTGCGGCAGCGCCGCCGCCCGACGGCCATTGCGTCTCGTCGAGCAGCCGGTCGAACAGCCGTGCGCGCTCGTCGGACGACAGTGGGCACAACCCGAACATCGCCGATAGCGCGAGCCCCCAGGCCGCCTTCCAGCGCAGCAACGCAAGATCGGGATCGCCGGATTCGGCCGCGATGCGCTTCGCGTTCTCGCCATCGATATCGCGCACCTGCTGCAGCGGTGCGGGATCCTCGACCAGCGCCGCCATGATCGCCAGCGCCGCCGACGGCTGCTGGTCGATCACTTCACGCATCGTCGCGATCTGCGCGGACAGCGTCGGCTGCCCCGCGCCCGGATCGCGCGCGGCCAGATAGTCGCGCTGGAATCGTTGGTAGTAGTCCTGCTGATGTTCCATCAGCGCGTTCAGCACATCGCCTTTCGTGCGGAACTGATGCATCAGCCCGCCCTTGCTGATGCCGCTTTCGCGCGAAATCGCATCGAACGTGAGCTTGCCCGGGCCGTCGCGCTCGAGAATCGCGAGCGCCGCCTGGATCGCGGCAGTGCGCGTTCGCTCGGAACGCGTCGGGTTGTCCATGAACTGTCCCCGCTATGGAGTCATGCAATGCGACCGCGCCGAACCGGCACGATCGTATGAAGGAAGTGCGCGGAGTCTATCACAAACAAACCGCCTGGTCGGTTTACTTCCAGAAATGGCGGTGCTACGATCGGCTCCCGCATCGGCCCCGGCCGGATGCCGAACCGCACCGCGCATCGCACGGCGCGGTACAAGCGCCGCCCGCAGCCTGGCTGCACGGCCGATCATCCCTGCCCGACGGCTTGTTGCTCCCGGCATTCATGGGGTTACTTCGCCCCAAAAACAAACCGTCTGGTTGGTTTTTTTAGTCAGCCCGAAGCAGCGACACCGCCCTGTTTCACCACCCTTCGCCCGGCACTACCGGCGCGAATCCCGACCCGGAGAGTCAGATGAACCGATCGATCAAGCCCAGCCACCTGCTCAACGCCGCGCTCTGCGTCGCACTCGCCGGATGCGCCGGCGTCCAGCCCGCCCGCTACAGCAGCATCGAATCGTCGCCGTACCTGCGCAGCGATCCGCAGGACAAGTCCGGCCGCGTGCCCTACCGCTACGCGTTGCCGGCGGACTGGCACAGCTACCGCAAGCTGATCCTCGACCCGGTGGCCATCTATCGCGGCACCGACCACCAGTTCGGCGACCTGACCGACCAGGACAAATCGACGCTCGCCGCGTACATGGGCGACACGTTCGCGAAGAAGCTCGGCAAGCGCTTCGAACTGACGACCACGCCGAGCCCCGGCACGCTGCGCGTCAAGCTGACGCTGACGGGCGCCGTGACGACGACGACGTTTGCCGGCGCATTCGCGCACTTCGACCTCGCGGGCAACGTGTACAACGGCGTGCAGGCGATCCGCGGCCGTGAAGGCGCGTTCACGGGCTCGGTCATGTATGCGGTGGAGATCCGCGATGCCGCGACGAACCGGCTGATCAACGCATACGTGACGAAGCAGTATCCGAATGCGATGAACATCGGCGCGAGTTTCGGCGCGCTCAGCGCGGCCAGGACGGGCATCGACAAGGGCGCCGATGCACTCGTCGCGCAATTCGACTGAAACCCGCCGGCACACGTTGGCCCGTGTTGCGCGGATGCGTGCCGGCCCGCACGCGGGCGGTGCTCGTCTGGATCGTGCCGCTCGCGGCCGCTGCGCTCTGCATCGCATGGGGCATCGCGTCGTTCGGCAGTCGCGGGCCGACGATCACGATCACCTTCGCGACCGCCGACGGGCTCGCAGCCGGCCAATCGACACTGCGGCTGCGCAATGTCGACATCGGCCGCGTCACGCGCGTTCGCGCGTTGCGCGGACAACCAGGCGTGACGATCGATGTGCATCTGAACGCCGACGCGCACGCACTGGCGGTGGCCGACACACGCTTCTGGATCGTGCAGCCGCGCATCGGGCCCGGCGGCCTCTCCGGTCTCGATACGGTGCTGTCCGGTTCGTACATCGCGGCCGCGCTTGGCCATTCGCGCGAACCGCACACGACGTTCACCGGGCTCGATACGCCACCCGTCACCGAAGAAGGCGGCCGTCACTACACGCTGCGCGCGACCTCGCTCGGCTCGGTTGCGATCGGTTCGCCCGTCTATCACCGGCGCGCACGCGTCGGCCAGGTGACCGGCTATGCGCTCGACGCCGACGGGCACGGCGTCTCGATCGACGTGTTCGTCGCCGCGCCATTCGATCGAGCGGTCGACGTCGATGCGCGCTGGTGGCAGGCCGGCGGCCTCGGCCTGCGGCTCGGCGCGGGCGGCATGCAGCTCGACACGCCGTCGCTCGCCGCGCTGCTCGGCGGCGCACTTGCGTTCGCCTCGCCGCCCGGACGCGCACCGGGCCGCGCGGCACCGGACGGCGCACGCTTTCGCGTAGCCGATGATGAAATCGACGCGATGCGCACGCCGAACGCGCAGCCTGCGCCCGTCGTGATGCGTTTCGATCGTTCGCTGCGTGGCCTCGAGATCGGCGCGCCGGTGGAGTTTCGCGGCATCGAACTCGGCAACGTGACGGCCGTCGGTACCGAATACGATGCGGCACGCGGCGACGTCGCGATGCGCGTGACGATGGCGCTCTACCCCGATCGCCTCGGGCAGCGCTACCGCGACACGCTCGGCAACGGCGAGTCCGAAGCCGGCAAGGCACTGCTGCGCACGCTCGTCGCGCGCGGCTTGCGCGGCCAGTTGCGCGTCGGCAACCCGATCGCGAACCGCTCGTATGTCGCGCTCGACATGTTCCCGAATGCCCCACCCACCTCGGTCGACACGCATCGCGAGCCGATCGTGTTGCCGACCGTGCCCGGCACGCTCGACGTCCTGCGCGTCCAGATGACCGATATCGCCGGCACGCTTTCCCGGTTGCCGCTCGATCGCATGGGTACGGATCTGAACGCCGCGCTCGTGAATACCGATGCGCTGTTCAGGCAACTCGATACCGAACTCGCCCCGCATGCACGCGCGGCGCTGGGCACCGCGCGGCAGTCGTTCACGGCCGCGCAGGCGATGCTCGCGCAACAAGGTGCCAATACATCGAACATCCGCCGCACGCTGACGCAATTCGCGCGAACTTCGAGCGCGCTGCGCGCGTTGGCCGACGATCTCGAGCAGCATCCGGAGGGGTGGATGCCGAATGCATCGCGCGCCACCGAGCCGGCCGATGCAGCGCATCCTGCGAATACGGCGAATACGACACGATGAACGCGTCTCGCCGCGCAGATGCATTTTTGCGACGACCGCACTCACCGCATGCCAAATTTCCCGTGCAGCAGTATGCTGATGTCGTACGGCTGCGCACGACGCCTCGGGTAATCCCTTTATTTGCACGTTGTCGCGCCGCCGTCGCGACCGCAATCATGCGTTGCAAGGAGGGATTCGTGATGGCAACCACGCATCAGCACTTCCACCTCGAACTACGGCACGCCACCGCGCCGACCTATTTCATCAGCTACCTGTTTCCCGCCTTGCTGTTCGTTTACGAACTGCTGCGCGTCGGCCAATGGATCCGCGATCACGGGATGCACTTCGCCGGGTTCAAGCAGATGGGTTACGAGTATCTGTTGATGCTGCTGTTCGTCGGGCTGCAGATATTCGTCGAAGCGATCTTCCTGCTCGGCGCCGCGATGCGCCGCGACAATCGCGACTTCGAGCACCGGCTGCCGAACGTGATCCTCGGTATCGGCTGCTCGATCGCACTGCTCGCGATCGACCTCGCGATCCAGCTCGCGTTCTGAGGGCCCGCTGCCCGCTCGGGGGCTCAGGCGCCCGAGCGGTGCAGGAAATCGCAGACCGCGGCGAGCACGTCGACCGTCCGCCCGCATCGTCGCTCGATGACTTATGTCAGCGAGTCTTGGACTCGTTCATGACAGGCTTGCTTCTAGAACGCATTTGCCCTTCCAGCCAGTATGGCGGGATACGGGACATCAAGCTGCTCTGCCACGTGAGCGGCGTCCATGTCTTGCCACCATCCTCCGAATACACGATCTCGGGATTGTCCTTGTCCGCCATATGCGCATAATTGGCTGCGAGCCAGACATGGTTCGGATCGGCAACGTACGCACTGACAGCCTGGGATATCGTATCGGGCAATTGGGTCGTGACCCACGTCATGCCATCGTCGGAGCGGATCAACGTTCCCTCGGTCGTGCCCGTTATCCACCAATGTCCGTTCGGTGTCCAACCCAGTTCAAACAGATAATCCGGGTTGCCGAGATCGGTCGATTTTACGGCGCATGTCTCGGGCGAAATACTGACGGCAAGATAACGGGTATCGCCGGCCTGATTGCCGCCCAACGTCACCAGGCCGACCAGCGGCCCGTCCGCATCGACGAAGCGGATGACACCGCGCAGGAACTCGCTGGCACTTCCGTCTGCCGGATCAAGGCCCAGTTTCCTGACATTGACTTCGCACACGTGCCCACCACGCCGGACCTTCACCGAATGACGAACATCGTCAGCAGACACGGTGTAATGAGCGCCGAGGACGATGGCTCGTCGATCTGCGTCGGTTTTTACCACACGACCATTGGCGCTATCGATGACCCTGTTGCCGATGTAGAAGCGCCCCTGCGTGTCGGCGCTCACCAATGGCCAATAGAAACCCGCCGTATCTGTCACGGCGATTTGCCGGTCATCAGTCAAGACGAACCGCAGGTACTCCGAGTACTTCTGGAAAATCGTCAGCCGACCGATCTCCAGCTTGTGTACCGGATTGTCTGCGCCTGAATTCGCCGCATCAGCGACGCTTGCCGCGCCCCCGAATGCAAACAAGGCTGCAGCGAGCGTAGTCTTGATCCATTTAGCGCACTGCATCGGATTCTTCCTTACCCAATTCCGAAAGCCAAAACTTTGAGTTGCCGATAATCGTGCCACTATGACGCGCCGAGCGGGATCTGAAGTTATCGTATATATATTTCGAGTTCAGCCCACCTGCAATGAAAGCCTGCACTGCGTCGATTGATTCCTGCAAATCAGAACACTCGCTCTTTCCCAACGCCTTATACTTCGGATTTCCAGAATTAATGAATTTCGGCCTCGGCTTCGGCTGCAACGAGTCAAATTGACCGGCAGCATTGCAAACCATGGAAAAAGTCTTGGCAATGTAATCGTTTCTTGGATAGCCCTTTCGATTCAATCTGAAATAGAAAACGTTCAGCAGAGCCTCTTTCTCGATCCGGCGGTCGCTTTCATCGGGCAGTATCCCTGCTCCGCTCGACTCCGCATACAACACCCGGGCCAGGTAATTCAGGTCTGCCCCAGAGAACGTCAGATTTGCCGTACGCGGAGGACTGTTGGCGATCTTGAACGTTTCTTGCTCAGCGATCCATTGGGGTTGACAAATATTGACCTCAACGCCTGCCGAATCATTTTTAGGGGTGACCTTTCCTTGTGCCTGGGCCATTGCCTGTTTCTCCTGATGCACTTGCAGAACTGTAAGCCGTTCGTCGTACGATTTACTGATTTGCAGCGATAGTTAACGGGCCGGGCTCGAAATAACCAGAATCGATAACTTCGCATCCGAATCGTCGATCCGGCCTGTTGCAGGAAGCGACGCACCGTCGCGCGGGGTCAAGCCGCACGTGAGCGACAACAACGGTCGTCCGCCCATCCAGTCGGGGCTTGGCTGCGACAGGCTCACTTTGACCGGCGCCCTGTTTATGAAGGAAACGGGCACGACGTATCGCTGAACCAGAATCTGTCCGGATCCCGCATCCATCGCGTGCAGCCTTTGTGTCACTTGCGCGACGTCGCCGCAGTGCTGCTCGACGAGACGGGCAAAACGCGCACTCGTCACCTCATCCAGACTGAACTGCGGCAGCGCCTGATAGCGGATGGTCAATACGCCCGTCGAATCAGCCGGCACCGGAATGGCCCAGGAGTACGACACGAAACCTTCCCAATCGCGGCCATCGCTCAGTTTCATTCCCAACTGAGGTTTAATTCGAGCAACTTTCGCGAGATCGCTCTCTTCACTCGGAAGCGGATCCAGGCCTGCCGCCCTTACCTCGCCGGTCACGTCCTTGCCGAGAAAGAACGCGCGCCGCCCGGTGACGAGCGGAATCGCTTTTCCGTCGAAGGTCACCTTCAAATCAGAAAAGCTTTTGTCATAATTCTCCTCGCCAGCGCCAAGACGGTGAAACAGTGGCGTGTATGCGTAATACCCTCTCTTCACCAAAGCATGTGTTTCATTGCTCAATCGCGCCGAGACGGTGATTGTTTTCCCATCCAGCGACATCTCGACGTCAGATGGCCGGGCGTTGCGCTGTATCGCGCCGATCGTCAGCGGCACCGCATCTTCGAACTCGAAGGCCTGTGTGCATGTGGCCGCCATCGTCATGACCGCCCCGATCAAAAATCGCTTCGCACTCTTCATCATTTAAAATACCGACACAGCGCGGTCACATTCTCAATTCGGCGTCCGTGAGGTCGCCATTTTTTTTCAACCCGATGGTTGTCGCCTTATGCAGTCCCCCTCGCCGGTCTCGCGCGGGCCAATATACGCTGCGCAGGCGCGAACGATTCCCCTGTTTTCAGGCCAGGACGGCGGATCGACAACTCATCGCACGACCATCCTGCGCTCACACCCCATGCCGCGTCAGGAAATCCTTCACCGCGTCGAGCACGTCGGCCGTGCGCTCGCGGTGCGGCACATGCCCGCATTCCTTCAGCATCACGACGGACGACGTTCCGGCCACTCGCGACGCGATGCGGTTCGGGTGCACGGACGAGCCGTATTCGTCCTGCGAGCCGTGGATCGCCAGCGTCGGGCAACGCACGTGCGGCAGCACGTCGTCGAGGCTCCAGTCGCGAAAGGCCGGCGACAGCCACGTATCGACCCACGCGCGCAGCACCCATTCGGCCTTGTCGCCGTGATAGCGCGCGAGCCGGTCGAGCTGGCCCGGTTCGTCGAATTGCTGCCCCGCGTCGCGAATGCCGGCCAGCGTGCGATCCTCGACGTACGCCTGCGCGGCGATCGTCACGAGCGCGCGGCAACGCTCCGGATGCGCGGCCGCACACCCGACCGCCATGCCGCCGCCGACGCTGTGCCCGAGCGCGACGAACGCGTCGACGCCCAGTTGTTCGAGCAGTGCCGCGAACGCACGATCGGCCTCGTCGCGCACGAACGTCGTGCCGAGTTTGCCCGGATGACGATCCGAGCGGCCGAAGCCGAGGCGGTCGTAGGCGATCACGTCGCGCTGCGTGGCGCTCGCGAGCTGCGCGGGGAAGTCGCGCCACAGTTCGACGCAGCCGAGCGAATCGTGCAGCAGCACGATCGGTGCGGCCGGCGTAGGTGCGGCCGGCTCAGGTGCGGCCGGCGTAGGCGCGGCCGGCTCAGGCGCGCCCACATTCAACGCACCCGCTGCCTGTTGCGCCGGACCGCCGCGCCAGCGTTTCGCAAAGAGGCGCCCTTGCGGCGTCTCGACGGTTGTCTCCTCGGTCACGATATCGGTCATGTGTCTGTCGTCTGCATGAAAGCGGCCGCCCCTCGGCGGCCACACTGGATCCTGCGATGTTGGCCCGCGCCCGCACACAGCGTCAAGCAAGCCCCCACCGCTCGCGCGTTCATTCGGGCTGCGGCGGCAGATACTCCATCTGCGCCTCGTCGTACAGCCGGTAGATCAGCGCCTGCATCGCGCGGAGATCCTCCGATTCGTCGAGCATCCGCATGCTCATGATGATCGGCGACACGAGGTTCGGATCGTCGAGCGGCTTGTAGCTGATGTCGTCGCGCTTCAGCCCGTACACGCTGTGCGGCACGACCGACACGCCCTCGCCCATCGCGACCAGACCGAGCGCGATCTGCAGTTCGCGCGTCTCGTAGATCTTGCGCGGCTGCAACGCGCGATCGTGGAAGGCCGCGAGCACCTGGTCCGCATAGCTCGGGCGCGGCGCCTTCGGAAAGATGATCAGCGTGTCGTTCACGAGATCGTGCAGCGACAGCACCGGCTTCGCGCTGTCGAGCGGATGGCCGACTGGCAGCGCGACGATCATCCGCTCCTCGCGCAGCACGACGCGCCGCACGCTCGGATCCTCGTGGCGAATGCGTCCGAACCCGACGTCGATGCGCCCTTCCTTCAGCGCCTTGATCTGGTCCATCGTCGACATCTCGTGCAGGCTCAGCTCGACGGCCGGATACTCGCTGCGAAAGCGCCGGATGATCTTCGGCAGCATCCCGTACAGCGTCGAGCCGACGAAACCGACCGACATGCTGCGCTCGATCTTGCCGACCCGCTTCGTCATCGATTCGAGTTCGGTCGTCTGCGCGAGCAGCTGCACCGCGTGCGAATAGAAGAAGCGCCCCGCGTCGGTCAGCTTCAGCGGCCGCGCGTTGCGCTCGAACAGCGGCACGCCGAGCGCTTCCTCGAGCTGCTGGATCTGCCGGCTCAGCGGCGGCTGCGCGATATGCAGCCGTTCGGCCGCCCGCGTGAAATTCCGCTCTTCGGCGACCGCGACGAAGTAGCGGAGGTGTCTCAACTCCATGTTCGATGCCTCCCGGACAGCGATCCGGCGTTCAACCCGGGCCGGATGATGTCATCACGATACCGCAGGCGGCGGAAACCGCCACGCGCACGGCCCCGCGCCGCCCAAAGCAAAACGGGAAGCCCGCGAGCTTCCCGTTAGTTTCATCGACGCCGCATCACAGCGGCGTCTCGACCGCCCGTCACACTTCGGTCGCGTAGAGCGCGTCGCGCTGCGCGTCGCTCAGCGAGTCGAGCGGCACGTCCGGCAGCTGGTAGCAGATCATCGTGCCGTACAGCTCCGCGAGGCAATTGCTGCCGGCGTCGAGCGCGTAGCCGTCCTCGCCGTCCGGCGCCGGCGGGTACACCTCGCGCCACGCGTTGATCGCGGCTTCGAGTCGCACGATGGAAACGGGTCCGGCCTTCCGCTCGGCGGGTGATGCGCTCATGGATTCCTCTGGGTTGCGCGCTCCGCGGGCCGTATCGGCCCGGATGGAACGATGAAAACGCCGGGCATCGCGCCGGCCGCCGCACCTCGCGCGCGCCGGATGCCGATCCGCGCTGCACGCCTCGCGCCGGCCGGGCCGTGGCCCGGTAGGGTCGGGCAATATAACCGGCTTTGACCCCGTGCAGGCAAAAGCCGGGCAAAAAAAACGGGAAGCGCAAGGCTTCCCGTTTCGTCGCATGTCGCGCGGCCGCTGGCCGCGCCCGTGTCAGCCCGCGGTTTCGCGGTTCGCCACCGGCTGCCGCTGCGCGCCGCGGCTCGCGGCGATCCACGGCGCGATTTCCATGTCTTCGTAGCGCACGAAGCGGCTCTTCTTCAGGAACCGGAAGCCGAGCCACACGACGAGGAACAGCGGAATGCCGACATAGGTCGCGGCCACGCCCGCCCAGTCGATCCGGTTCGCGAGGAACGCCTGATAGTCCTGGCCGAGCGCGATCACGAGGCACAGCACGAACGCGAACAGCGGGCCGAACGGGAACCACTTCGAGTGATACGGCAACTGGTCGAGCGAGTAGCCCTGCTTCACGTAGCCCTTGCGGAACCGGTAATGGCTGACCGCGATGCCGAGCCACGCGATGAAGCCCGTCATCCCCGACGTGTTCAGCAGCCACAGGTACACGGTCTTGTCGCCGTACAGCGACGTGAAGAAGCACAAGGCGCCGACGGCCGTCGTCGCGTACAGCGCGTTGCGCGGCACGCCGCCGCGCGACAGCTTCGCGAAGATCCTCGGCGCACGGCCTTCGGTCGCGAGGTTATAGAGCATCCGCGTGGACGCGTACATGCCCGAGTTGCCGGCCGACAGCACGGCCGTCAGGATCACCGCGTTCATCACGCCGGCCGCGAACGCGAGGCCCGCGTGGCGGAACACGAGCGTGAACGGGCTCACGCCGATGTCGGTCACGTCCGTCTTCAGCAGGTTCGGATCGGTATAGGGAATCAGCACGCCGATCACGAAGATCGCGAACACGTAGAACAGCAGGATCCGCCAGAACACTTGGCGCACCGCGCGCGGAATCGTCGTGCGCGGGTTTTCCGATTCGCCGGCCGCGACGCCGATCAGCTCGGTGCCCTGGAACGAGAAGCCGGCGATCATCGCAACGCCCATCAACGCCGGCAGGCCGCCCGCGAACGGTGCGTCGCCGATCGTCAGGTTGCCCCAGCCGTTGCTCGGCGCGCCCTTCAGAATGCCGAAGATCATCAGCAGGCCGACGCCGATGAACGCGACCACGGTGACGACCTTGATCAGCGCGAACCAGTATTCGGCTTCACCAAAGCCGCGCACGGTCAGCGCGTTGAGCAGGAACATCACGCCGAGGAACGCCGCGCTCCACCACACGCCCGGCACGTCCGGAAACCAGTAATGCATCACGAGCTGCGCGGCGACGAGCTCCACCGCGATCGTCACGGCCCAGTTGTACCAGTAGTTCCAGCCCAGCGCGAAGCCGAAGCCTTCGTCCACGTATTTCGCGCCGTAGGTCGCGAACGAGCCCGACACGGGCATGAACGCGGCCATTTCGCCGAGGCTCGTCATCAGGAAGTAGACCATCAGGCCGATCGCCATGTACGCGACCATCGCGCCGCCGGGGCCGGCCTGCGAGATCGACGCGCCGGACGCGACGAACAGGCCCGTGCCGATCGAGCCGCCGATGGCGATCATCGTCAGGTGGCGCGCCTTCAGCGCGCGATGAAGCTTGGGTGGGTTCGCGGGCGAACCGGGTGGGTCGGATTTCGGAATTGCGGACATAAACGAGACGAACGTTGAGCGGGCCGGCATCCGTAGCCGGCGCATGCGGAATCGGAGCGCGGTGCGCGTCCTGCGATGCATTCGATGCGGCCCCGATACGCGTTGCGCGGCGGGCGCCTGCGGCGAAGCGCGGATTCTACCTGATTCGTCACGGGGGCAGTTCAGGTGCCGCCACCCGCCGCCATCACGGAGATTTCGCAGAATCAAGGAGTTGGCCGCATCGGAACGGGCCGTGGCCGGATGCCGGCGTCAAAACCACGCGTTGCGGGCGGGTATCCGGCTTTCCGATCCGCCCGGTGTGTCGCCGCTGTCCTGTCGCAACCCTCCCGAACCCGCGCCGATACGCAATATCGCCAGATAATCGCGTCATTATTCAGACAAAACAATCAATATCGATCATTGATTCAAATCAAATCACCCGAGCGTAAAGCGGTAATGATGCGTAACAATTTCGAATCGCCATATCCGCATGCATGTTTTGCATGCGCACGCGAATGTCAGGAAATCGCGAGATAATGCGAGCCAATTCGAAATAAACAGCGCGCGGAATCGCCAACGACGCGAAAATCCGCCGCCCGCCACCCCCGAGGATGAAGTCATTCACGCTGCCCGCCGCGCTGCGCCGCCATACCGCGTCGATCGTGGCACGCATTCTGTCGCCCCGCGGCGTGCTCGTTGCGGGGATCGTGCTGCTGGTGTTCAGTTGGGGGCTTTCGACGTCGCTTTTAATCGAGGCGCGGCGCGACGCATATGACCATGCGGTCGAAAATGCGCGCAACCTGATGCTGCTGATCGAACGCGATATCGCGCGCAATATCGAACTCTACGATTTGTCGCTGCAGAACGTCGTCGACGGCGTGGCCGACCCGGAACTGATGACCTTGCCGCCGCGCCAGCGCCACCGGCTGCTGTTCGACCGCGCGGCGACCGGCGAGTATCTCGGGTCGATCTTTGTCATGGATGCGCACGGCAATATCGCGATCGATTCGAGCGCATCGCCCGCGCGGCAAGGCAATTTTGCCGACCGCGAATACTTCGCCGTGCATCGTGACGGGCTCACGCAGGGCCTCTACATCAGCCGGCCGTATGCGTCCCGGCTGCGCGGGGGCGCCCTGACGATCGCGCTGAGCCGCCGGATCAGCCGGCCCGACGGCACGTTCGCCGGCATCGTCGTCGGCACGCTCAGCATCGACTACTTCCGCGCGCTGCTCGACGGCCTCGCCGTCGGCAAGCACGGCAGCGCAGCGATCGTCGAGGACAACGGCACGCTCGTGTCACGCCTGCCGTACGACGCGCGCGTGGTCGGCCTCGACCTGCACGACTCGCAACTGTTCATCGAATCGCAACGCGCCCGCGCCGGCGTGCTGACCGGCACCGGCGCGATCGACGGGATCCGGCGCATCTATGTTTACAAGCATCTCGCCGGCCTGCCGCTGATCGTCGACGTCGCGCCCGCCGAGATCGACATCTACGCGTCGTGGCACCACCGCGCGGTCTGGACCGTCGTGCTGATGTGCCTGTTCACCGGCTTCATCGCGTGGGGGTCGCTGGCGCTGTCGCGCGAGCTGAAGCGTCGGCAGATCGCCGAATCGAAGCTGTACCGGCTCGCGCACACCGACGCGCTGACGGGCCTCGACAACCGCGGCACGTTCGACACGGTGCTCGCGAAGGAGGCACAGCGCGCGTCGCGCAGCGGCCGCCCGCTGTCGGTGCTGTTCGTCGACGTCGATCACTTCAAGGCGTTCAACGACTACTACGGCCACCCGGCCGGCGACGACGTGCTGCGGCGCGTCGCGCAAACCGCGTCGCGCTGCCTGCGCCGCGACAGCGATCACGTCGCGCGCTACGGCGGCGAGGAATTCGTCGTCACGCTGCCCGACACCGATGCGAAAGGCGCCGCGATCGTCGCCGAGGCCATCCGGCGCGCGATCGTGGGGCTCGACATCGCGCACATGAACAGCCCGTACGGGCGGGTCACGGCGAGCATCGGCGCGGCGACCGCCGCCGACGGCCGCCTGAACGCCGCGACGCTGCTGCGGCGTGCCGACGAGGCGCTGTACCGCGCGAAGTCCGGCGGCCGCAACCGCGTGCTGGAGGCGCAGCCGTCCACCGCGAACGCATGACATCGCCATGACGTGACGTGAAGTCGCGCGGCGGCCGGCCAGGCCGGACGACCGCGCCGTGGACAGTCCTCCCGCGTTCGGCTAGCGTTACGTCTGCTGCACAGGCGGCGCGGCGCCGTCCCGCGCAGGCCGCCATGCGCATTCCGGCCACCCCAGCTCCGACATGACCGCCCCGCTCCCTACCCGGCTGCCGCCGCTCCTGCGCAACGCGCTCCGCCCGCTGCTCGACCCGTACCGCCGCTACCGGCACGCGAAACTGATCCATGCGGCGCGCGTCTCGCTCGCGATTCTCGTGTCGATCGCGCTGTCCACCGGCCTGAACGTGCCGCACGGCGAATGGTCGACGATTACCGTGCTGATCGTCGTCGGCGGGCTGCAGCACCACGGCAACATCCGCAAGAAGGCGGCCGAGCGCGCGCTCGGCACATCGATCGGCGCGCTCGCGGGGCTCGGGCTGATCCTGCTCTATTCGTTCCTGCACGCGCCGCTCGCGATCTACCTGCTGATGGCGCTCGCGTGCGGCTTCTGCGCGTACCACGCGATCGGCAAGGCCGGCTATATCGCGCTGCTGTCGGCGATCACGATGGTGATCGTCGCCGGGCACGGCGACAACGAGATCGTCGACGGCCTGTGGCGCGCGGTGAACGTGCTGACCGGCATCGCGATCGCGCTGGCGTTCTCGTTCGCGCTGCCGCTCTATGCCACCTACTCGTGGCGCTACAAGCTCGCCGACGCGCTGCGCGCGTGCGCCGCCGTGCATACGCGGCTCGCGGGCGACCGCCACGTGAGCGACGACGCGCACCTGAAGGAAATGGCCGCGCTGAGCGCGCTGCTGGTGCAGTTGCGCTCGCTGATGCCGTCGGTGTCGAAGGAATGTGAGACGTCGATGACGCAGCTCGAGGCGATCCAGCGCAGCCTGCGCCTGTGCATCGGGTATCTGGAGATCCTGTCGAGCGCGGTGCCGGCCCGTGACGACGTCGCGGCCCGCGAATACATGCGCGTCGACATGAAGGCCGTGAACCGGCGCATCCGCGACACGCTGGTCGGCGCGAGCCGCGCGCTCAAGTTCGGCACGCCGAGCCGGCTCGCGCCGCGCCGCCGGCCGGCCGACCTGCCGCACGACGCGCCGCCGCCGCAGTTGTCCGGGTACGTATCGATCACGGCCAAGCTGGCCGCGGAAGTCGACCAGTTGCGCGAGAAGCTGCTCGATACCGCACAGTCGTGGAATATCTGAGATTTGCGGGAATCCGGGCTTCGCGCCCCGACCTTTCATTTGTCTTTCTTTGCGGCAAACCGGCACCCTGACGGCAACAGCCTCGCGCTTCGGCCGCTCCGGCCCCGGAAATACGGCCCTCGGCCGGGCGCGTCGATGCCTGTTTCTGCCGCGATTTCGCCCCGGCTTGCGCGGCGTTCTCCGCCCGGTTAACCGCCCGTCAGGCCCGCCGCGACAGGCCCGACGACGGTTCCGCACGAAAATCAACCCTTGCCCCAACCTCCCGGACAGCCGATACTCGCATATTCCGCGAAATACGATCCCACCGGCTTCAATCCACGGTAATTCCTATGAGCACGATTCTCGAAAGCCTCCCGACCGGCCAGAAGGTCGGTATCGCCTTCTCCGGCGGCCTGGACACCAGCGCAGCGCTGCACTGGATGAAACTCAAGGGCGCCGTCCCGTACGCATACACGGCGAACCTCGGCCAGCCCGATGAAGACGATTACGACGCGATCCCGAAACGCGCGATCGAATACGGCGCAGCCGGCGCCCGCCTGATCGACTGCCGCGCGCAGCTCGTCGCCGAAGGCATCGCCGCGCTGCAAAGCGGCGCGTTCCACATCACGACGGCCGGCGTCACGTACTTCAACACCACGCCGATCGGCCGCGCCGTGACGGGCACGATGCTCGTCGCCGCGATGAAGGAAGACGGCGTCAACATCTGGGGCGACGGCAGCACGTACAAGGGCAACGACATCGAGCGCTTCTACCGCTACGGCCTGCTCGTGAACCCGGATCTGAAGATCTACAAGCCGTGGCTCGACCAGACGTTCATCGACGAGCTCGGCGGCCGTGCCGAAATGTCCGAATTCATGAACCAGGCCGGTTTCGCGTACAAGATGTCGGCCGAGAAGGCCTACTCGACCGATTCGAACCTGCTCGGCGCGACGCACGAAGCGAAGGATCTGGAAAGCCTCGAAAGCGGCATCAAGATCGTGAACCCGATCATGGGCGTCGCGTTCTGGCGCGACGACGTGAAGATCGCCGCTGAAGAAGTGACGGTGCGCTTCGAAGCCGGCCAGCCGGTCGCGCTGAACGGCGTCGAGTTCACCGACCCGGTCGAGCTGCTGCTGGAAGCGAACCGCATCGGCGGCCGCCACGGCCTCGGCATGAGCGACCAGATCGAGAACCGCATCATCGAAGCGAAGAGCCGCGGCATCTACGAAGCCCCGGGCCTCGCGCTGCTGTACATCGCGTACGAACGTCTCGTCACCGGCATCCACAACGAAGACACGATCGAGCAGTACCGCGAGAACGGCCGCCGCCTCGGCCGCCTGCTGTACCAGGGCCGCTGGTTCGACCCGCAGGCGATCATGCTGCGTGAAACCGCGCAACGCTGGGTCGCGCGCGCGATCACCGGCGAAGTGAAGATCGAACTGCGCCGCGGCAACGACTACTCGATCCTGAGCACGAAGTCGCCGAACCTCACGTACCAGCCGGAACGCCTGTCGATGGAGAAGGTGGCCTCGACGTTCTCGCCGCGCGACCGGATCGGCCAGTTGACGATGCGCAACCTCGACATCACCGATACGCGCGACAAGCTGCGCGTGTACTCGCAAGTCGGCCTGCTGACGCCGGGCGAAACATCGGCGCTGCCGCAGATCAAGGGCGACGACAAGTAAGTCGCAATACGCCCGAGGCCGGGCTGCATCAATTGCAGTCCGGTCGGGCAGGCCGTGTGTGCGCTGGCGCATATCGCGGCCTGCCGGTTGTTCCGCTTACCCCTTCCCGCCTTTCCCGTCGCGACCGCGTGCTCCCGCGGGTTCCCGCGCATCGACGTCGCAGCCTCCTGCTACGCGAGCTGTCACCCTCCCCGTCCTATCGCGCAAACACTGCTGCAACGCGGCCGCAATCGTGGCAAGCTGCGATTCGTCCGATCTATGCGCAGCCTCATGCCCTCGCTCACAGTCATCCATCTGAACGGCCCGATCAACAGCGGCAAGACGACGATCGGTCTCGCGCTCGCCCGCGTGCTGCCCGATGCGCGCTTCATCGACGGCGACGATCACGATGCGCCTGAACACGCACCGTTCGACGTGCAGTGGGCCATCGCGCTCGAACGTCTCGTCACGCAGATCGCCAACGCACGCGAGCGTTATCTGGTCATCGCCTATCCGATCGGCGAAACGGAGTTCGAGCGGCTGCGTGTTGCCTGCGATGCGCGTGCTGCGCGGTTGTTCGTCGTGACGCTCGCGCCGCCTGAAGCGATCGCGTCGTCGAATCGCGGCGCCCGCGCGCTGACGGACTGGGAGCGCAACCGGATCGCCGAGATGTATCGCGAAGGCTATGCGTCGCGTGCGTTCAGTGATCGTTTCCTCGATACGTCGCGCGCATCGGCCGATGCGTGCGCGCAGGAGATTGCGCGAAGCATCGAGGCGCCCGGGACCTAGCGGTGCCGCAGAAGGAACGACGCTGCCGACACGTCACGCCGCGTAGTGCGCGAAGGCTTCCCGCACGCGATGATCGGCGCCGAAGCGGAACACCTCGACCGCACCGCGCCCGTTCGCGCCGCGATAGTGAATCGCAACGCTGTCCACGCCCGCCAGCGCCGAGATGAACTCGAAACGCAGTTCAGGGATCAGTTGCAGCGCCTTCGCCCAGTACGCCCGCACCGCGTCCTTGCCGTGCAGGCACCCGCTCGGCTCGCCGGCGATCCGGACGATCATCGGCGAATGCATGACGAACGCGTCGTCGTAGTGCGACAGGATGCGGTCGAGATCGTGCGCATTCCACGCGTCGATCCATTCCTGTGCGAAGTGTTGCGCGAATGCATCGGTGATCGGTTCCATCGGGTTCGCCGTCTCCCTGTCGTCGAACGCGGCCTGCATGCCGGCCCGCGAGCACGAGTGTAGCAGCGGCCGTGGCGCCCGCCTGCAGCCGCCTGGTTCGACACGCGTACGCCAACGAACCGCACCGTCAATGATGGTGCTGCACGCCCGACACGACCTGCTCGCGCGCGCCCTTGCGACTCAGCATCAGCGTGACGACCGCTGACACTGCGAGCGTGCCCGCCACCACATAGAGCCCCGCGGCATACCCGCCCGTGACGTGCTTCAGCCAGCCGATCGCGAACGGCCCGACGAACCCGCCGAGATTGCCGATCGAGTTGATCATCGCGATTCCCGCGGCCGCGCCAGCGCCCGACAGGAACGCGCTCGGCATCGCCCACAGCGGCGCCTTCGCGGCGCTGATGCCGATGTTGACGACGACCAGCGCGAGCACGGTCAGCAGCGCGGTGCTCGCCTGCCCCGCGAACACGAAGCCGATGCATGCCAGCACGCACGGAATCACAACGTGCCACGTGCGTTCGCCGCTGCGATCCGAATGCCGCGCCCACCCAATCATCGCGACGACGGCGGCGATGCTCGGAATCCCGGTGAGCAGGCCCGTCTGCAGCGCGGTGAAGCCGAACTGCTTGACCATCAACGGCGCCCACAGGCCGAGCGTGTACAGCCCCGCCGACGTACCGAAGTAAATCAGCGCAAGCGCCAGCACACGCGGATCGCGCAGCGCCTGCCACGCGCCAGCCGTATGCCCGGCATGCGTGTGGCGCACATCGGCTTCGGCTTTCAGCTTCGCGACCAGCCAGTCGCGCTCGTCCGCGCGCAGCCAGGTGGCCTGCGACGGCGAATCAGTCAGGCACCTGAGCACGACGAAGCCGAGCACGACCGCCGGCAGCGCTTCGATGACGTACAGCATCTGCCAGTCCGCGAGCCCGAACATCGGCGGCATCTGCATGATCGCGCCCGACAGCGGCGAACCAATCGCGGTCGAGATCGGCGCGGCCGCCATGAACCACGCGGCGGCCACCGCGCGCTGCTTCGCGGGGAACCACAGGCTCAGGTACAGGATGATGCCGGGGAAGAATCCGGCTTCGGCCATGCCGAGCAGGAAGCGCAGCACGTAGAAGCTCGTCGGCCCGGACGCGAAGGCGGACACGGCCGACACGATTCCCCACGTGATCATCACGCGCGCGATCCAGATGCGCGCGCCGACGCGATGAAGAATCAGGTTGGACGGCACCTCGAACAGGAAGTAGCCGATGAAGAACAGGCCGCCGCCGAACCCGAACGCAGTCGGCGACAGGCCGATCGCCTTGTTCATCGTCATCGCGGCGAAGCCGACGTTGACGCGATCGAGAAAGCTGACGAAGTAAAGCAGCATCACGAACGGAATGATGCGCCACATCAGTTTCCGCGCGACGCGGGTTTCCAGATCCGCTTGCATGTGTCTCCTCCTTCGAGGTCGAGCCGTCGAGTCGTGCTCGGTGTATGAATGCTCGCCGGCACCGCCGCGAAGCGCGCGGGCCGGCGCCCGGCTCGCGTCGGATGCGCGAGTCGCGGGCTGGAAAACGGAGTGATGATGAACGGGCGACGGCCGGTTACCGGTTACGCGCGCGCGCCGCCACTAGCCGCAATGTCGCGGCCCGCCGGCACATCACCTCCGTTGTCGTCAGGCTGCGACTGCCGCGTTCGCGACGCGCTCGCAGACGGCCGCCGTCACCTGCGCGGTCGTCGCGCTGCCGCCGAGATCGCGCGTATGCAGCGACGGGTCGGCCGTCACCGCTTCGATCGCCTGCATCACGCGCGCGGCCGCCTCCGTTTCGCCGAGGTGCTCGAGCAACATCACGACCGACCAGAACGTGCCGACCGGATTCGCGAGCCCCTTGCCCATGATGTCGAACGCGGAGCCGTGGATCGGCTCGAACATCGACGGATAGCGGCGCTCGGGATCGATGTTGCCGGTCGGCGCGATGCCGAGGCTGCCGGCGAGCGCGGCCGCGAGATCGCTGAGGATGTCCGCGTGCAGGTTGGTCGCGACGATCGTGTCGAGCGACGCCGGCCGGTTGACCATGCGCGCGGTCGCCGCGTCGACGAGTTCCTTGTCCCACGTCACGTCGGGAAATTCCTGCGCGACCTGCTTCGCGATCTCGTCCCACATCACCATCGCGTGCCGCTGCGCGTTGCTCTTCGTGATCACGGTCAGCAGCTTGCGCGGGCGCGACTGCGCGAGCCGGAACGCGAAGCGCATGATGCGTTCGACACCGGCGCGCGTGAGGATCGACACGTCGGTCGCGGCCTCGATCGGATGCCCCTGATGCACGCGGCCGCCGACACCTGCATATTCGCCTTCGGAGTTCTCGCGGACGATCACCCAGTTCAGGTCGTCGGGCCCGCAGCGCTTCAGCGGCGCGTCGATGCCGGGCAGGATGCGCGTCGGGCGCACGTTCGCGTACTGGTCGAAGCCCTGGCAGATCTTCAGGCGCAGGCCCCACAGCGTCACGTGATCGGGCACGTCGGGGTCTCCTGCCGAGCCGAACAGGATCGCGTCCTTGCCGCGCAATGCGTCGAGGCCGTCGGCCGGCATCATCGCGCCGTGCTGGCGGTAGTAATCGGCGCCCCAGTCGAAATCCTCGAACTCGAACGCGAAGCGGTCGCTGGCGCGGGCCAGCGCTTCCAGCACCTGCTTGCCGGCCGGCACCACTTCCTTGCCGATCCCGTCGCCGGGAATCGTTGCGATACGGTAGGTCTTCATGCGCACATCCTCGATTGATCGTCAGCGTGGAAGCACTTTACCGAACCAGAAGTGCAAGAACCGGTGCTAGACTCAAAGCATCTTTAACTTCAATTCATGAATCTCGTCATGGCGGATACCGTCCAGCCAGCCGATCTCGGCTTCTTCTCGACGCTCGCCGCATCCGGCAGCCTGAGCGCGGCCGCGCGAGAACTCGGGTTGACCGCGGCGGCCGTCAGCAAGCGGCTCACGCAGATGGAGCGGCGCGCGGGCGTCACGCTCGTGAACCGCACGACGCGGCGGATGATGCTGACGCCCGAAGGCGACGTGTATCTCGACTACGCGCGCCGGATCCTCGACCAGATGGACGAACTCGGCGAACTGCTCGGCAGCGCGAAGCAGCGCCCGAAGGGGCTGCTGCGCGTGAACGCGACGCTCGGCTTCGGGCGCAACCAGGTCGGCCCCGCGATCTCGCGCTTCGTCGCGCGTTATCCGGAAGTGTCTGTGCAACTGCAGCTGTCGGTGATGCCGCCGCCGCTCACCGACGACGCGTTCGACGTGTGCATCCGCTTCGGCGAGCCGCCCGATACGCGCGTAGTTGCGCGGCGGCTCGCGCCGAACCGCCGGCTGCTGTGCGCGGCGCCCGCGTATCTCGCACGGCACGGCACACCCGGCACGCCGCACGACCTGACGCGGCACAACTGCATCGGCATCCGGCAGGGGGACGAGCGTTACGGGATTTGGCGCCTGACGAGCGGGCGCGGCACGGCGCGCAATACGGAAGCCGTGCGGATCAACGGCAACCTGACGACGAACGACGGCGAGATCGCCGTGAAGTGGGCGCTCGACGGGCACGGAATCCTGATGCGCGCGGAATGGGATCTACGCGACTATCTCGCCGACGGCCGCCTGGTCGTCGTGCTGCCCGACTACGAAACGCCGAGCGCCGACATCTATGCGGTGTATGCGCAGCGTCATCAGATGTCCACGCGGATTCGGGCGTTCGTCGATTTTCTGGCGGGGGAGCTGGCAGGTTGAGCGGGGCGCAGGAAACGACGCACGTCGATCCGCGAGAGACAGGCGTGCAGCCCGATCAAAAGAGCCAATATTTCAGCTATTTCGTCAAAAATCGCCAGAATATTGGCACATTCATATGAACCGGCAGTCGCGCGAATCCGCGCGCGGTTTCCGCCGACCGCTTCCCCAGGACAACCCGACGCGCTCACCGACAGCTTCCGCAACATCGTCGGCTAATGGGGAACACTGGCGACGAGATTCGGGCTTCCCGACCGCGAGCAGGAACGCATGGGCCCCGCATTCCACCTTGCGAATGCTTGAACGCGCCTGATTCGAGGCTCGCCGATCAAGCGGCGGCCATCTGGGCATCCACCTGATCGACCCTGTCCGTGGCATCCGTCATCGGCCGCCACACCCGCGTGGTGACCATGCCCACATGATCCCCCACCGCCGCCTCGAACCGCTCCGCGATCCAGTCGACGAACGCGCGCACGCCGGGCGACACATGCGGACGCTTCACATACACCGCCGACACGGGCAGCGCCGCCGGCGGCCACCGCGACAACACTTCCCGCAGTTGCCCCGCGTCGATCAACGGCTGCGCGGCGACGCGCGGCGGCTGGATCAACCCGAGGCCATGCGCGCCGCAGGCCAGATACGCGTGCTCGTCGTCCACGCTGACGATCCCGTCGAGCCGCACCTTGCGCACCGCGCCATCGACGAGAAAATCGAGTTCGGCCGTACGCTGGCCCGGATTGGACGACGCGCTGACCGCTCGATGCACGGCCAGGTCGTCGAGCGTGCGCGGGGCGCCGTGTCGGTCGAGATACGCGGGGCTCGCGCACGTCACGCGCTCGAGCATGCCGAGCCGGCGCGCGACGAGCGACGAATCGGGCAGCTCGCCGAGCCGGACGCTGCAGTCGATCACGTCGCCGACGCGATCGGCCACACGGCCGGACACCCCCAAACTCAGCACCAGATCGGGATGCCGTGCATGAAACCCGCCGAGCGCCGGCAGCACGATCGCGTCCGCGACCGCCGCCGGCAGCTCGACGCGCAGCGGCCCGCTCGGATGCAGCGCGGCGCCGCGAATGCTGGCTTCGAGCTCGTCGACGTCCGCCGTGATGCGCACGCAGCGCCGGTAATACGCGTCGCCTTCGGGCGTCGCGCGCAGCGCACGCGTCGTACGCACCAGCAACGGCATGCCGAGTGCCGTTTCGAGTTCCTGCACGGTCCGCGTCGCGGTGGCGCGCGAAATGCCGAGCGCCTGCGCCGCACGCGTAAAGCTGTTCATTTCGACGATGCGCGTGAAGATGCGCATCGCGCGGATCGGATTGTCCACCCGACACCCCTGCATGTTTGCCGCATGCCACGGCGCGCTCGCGCACCGTGCATGCGTATCGAGGAACGCCGCGCCGCCGGCGCGGCAGACGGTTCAGACGTTCGCCGTCACGGCACCGCGCGCCGGTTCGGCGAGCAGTCGCTGCGCCAGCGCGAGCGCGTCGTCGCGGGATTCCGTCGCGTTCAGCGGATAGCCCCATACCTTCTCGAACGCGCCCGAGAAGGCGTTGAGCGCCACGCGCCGCGACGCGTCCGGCTCGATCGCGATCATCGCGGGGATCCATTCGCGCGACTGCGCGCGGTTGGCCTTGCTCCACTTCGCAAGCTGCTTGCGCAACTCGTGATCGTCCGCGCCGCGATCGTCGCCGGACGGCGCGTCGTCGGTCAGCAGAACGAACGGTTCGCGACGCGCCAGCAACGCGTCGAGTTCGGCGATCAGACGGGCGGGATCGGTGTGCGTCGAACCGGTATAACGCAACCAGACAAACGGGAATTCGGTCGTGACGATCTGCATGTTGGCCTCCAGATGAGAACGATTCTCATTTTATGGATCGAGGCCCATCGCGTCATTTATCGTCCCGGCCAACCGCTTGCTCAATCCGGCCAATCGCGTACAACGGGCGACGCGGACGTCGACGTTCAGCGTTGCCGGTCGGTCAGGTACTGGGTCGGCGACTTGCCGGTCGCCTTGCGGAACATCGTCACGAAGCTGCTCGCGCTCTCGTAGCCGAGGTCGATCGCGATCTGGTGCACGCGGCGGCCGGTCGTCAGCATCCGCAGCGACAGCGCGACGTGCAGCCGCCGGCGCCAGTCGCCGAGGCTCATCCCGAGTTCCTTGGCCGCGAGCCGCGTCAGGCTGCGCTCGCTGATGCCCGCGCGCCGCGCGAGTGCGGGCAGCGGCGACTTGTCGGCCGGGTCGTCGAGCAGATGGTCGACCAGCTTGCGCAGCCGGCGATCGACCGGCATCGGCAGGTACAGATCCTCGACCGGCGCCGCGACGAGTTCGTCGAGCAGCGTCGCCATCAGCCGCCCCTGCGGCCCGTCGACGTCGTACAGGTTCGGAAAGCTCGCCGCCTTCAGCAGCAGTTCGCGCAGCAGCGGCGACACCGACAGCGTGCAGCAGCGCGCAGGCAGGTCGAGTGCGGCGTCCGGTTCGACCAGCACCGCGTAGAACGTCGCGCCGGCCGAGCCGCGCGCCGCATGCGGGACATCGCCCGGAATCCACACCGTGCATTGCGGCGGCGCGCTCCACACCCCGCCGTCGATCTCGCAGTAGATGACGCCGCTCAGCGTGTAGAGCAGTTGCGCCTGCGGATGGCTGTGCCGCTCCAGCCGCCATTCGGGCTCGACGACCGAGCCGCCGAACACGACGAGCGGGCGCGGCACGTGGAAGACGTCGTCATCCGCGGCGGGATCGGTGGTCGGTGGAAGCTTGCGCATGAAACGGTGGGCGATGGAGGAAGCCGGACGCGCTACCCGCGCGCCCTTTCGTGCTTATACCAGAAAGGCGCCGGCGCGGCCCTGCCGTCGGGCGGGTGCCCGTGCCACCTCAGCAGCCGCACGCCGAAGCGAATACAATGCCCCGATCCCCCGTCGCTGCGCCCACCTGCCGGAGCCGCCATGTTCGACCTGACCACGCTGACCACCTTCACGGCCGTCGTCCTGGGCCTGTTCCTGATCCCCGGCCCCGCCGTGCTGCTGGTGCTGAGCCGCACCGTGCAGGGTGGCCGCAAGACCGGCATCCTGACCGGCCTCGGTGTCGCGAGCGGCGACTTCGTGCATACGCTGTTCGCGGCCGTCGGCCTGTCGGCGCTGCTGATGACGTCGGCGCTCGCGTTCAACGTCGTGAAGGTGGTCGGCGCCGCGTACCTGATCTACCTCGGCGTGCGCGCGCTGATCGAGAAGCCGTCCGATCCGTCGCTGCCGAGCGTGTCGCCCGTCACGCCGCTCAAGGCGTACCTGCAGGCGATTCCCGCCGAAGTGCTGAATCCGAAGACCGCGCTGTTCTTCCTGGCGTTCATGCCGCAGTTCGTGCATCCGGAACGCGGCTCGACGTTCGTGCAGTTCACGGTGCTCGGGCTGATCTTCGTCGTGCTCAGTTCGCTCTACACGACGCTGATCGCGTGCTCGATCCGCCCGCTCGGCCGCATCGTGAAGCGGCTCACGTGGCTCACGCGCTGGCAGGGGAAGATCATCGGCTCGATCTTCATCGCGCTCGGGCTGCGCGTGGCCGTGCAGCAGCGCTGACGCACGCGGCCGCATGACGTCTGCCGCGGCGCCCGCCGGCGAAGCCCTCTATACCGACCCGCGCCTCGTCGCGGTCTACGACCTGTTCAACGCGGGCGATCGGGATTTTGCGTTCTACGCAGCCTCGATCGGCACCGCGCGGCAACGCATCCTCGATCTCGGCTGCGGCACCGGCACGTTCGCGCGCCGGCTCGCGGCAGCCGGGCACGACGTCGTCGCGATCGATCCCGCGCCGGCGATGATCGACTACGCCCGACGCCAGCCATGCGCCGATGCCGTGCACTGGCTCGCGTGCGGGCTCGACAGCCTGCCGCCCGGCGCGCCGTTCGATGCGGTCGTGATGACCGGGCATGCGTTCCAGTGCCTGCTGACCGACGCCGAGATCGACGCGACGCTGCGCGGCGTGCGGCGCGTGCTCGCCCACAGTGGCCGCTTCCTGTTCGACACCCGCAATCCGCGCATCGCGCCGTGGCGTGCATGGACGCCAGAGCATTCGGCACGCCGCGTCGAATCGCGCGAATCGGGCATCGTCGATCTTCATCATGCGGTGCGCTCGGCAGACGGCGCGATCGTGACGTTCGACACGCACTACCGCTTCGATCGCGACGACACGTTACTGACGAACACGAGCCGGCTGCGCTTCATCGCGCAACCCGACCTGCACGCGCGCGTGACGGCAGCCGGTTTCGCATCGGTCGACTGGTTCGGCGACTGGCAGCGCACACCGTTCGACGAAACGACCAGCGCGGAGATCATCGCGATCTGCCGCGCGTGAGTGTCGTGGCCAACGGCTTCCGGACATTGCATCGAGGTGTTGCTTCCGAAACAGATGATGCCAACCCGTCATCGAGCGAATGCGGTACTACGCGGCCAACAACGCCCGGCATGAACAGGTCGAGCACCCGACTCGCGGCCCGCTGTTCGAACGCCGGGGAACATGCCCATCGTTGCGTGGACATCGGGCACCTCGTCATGGCGACTACGCTCTCCTGAATCCGTGCCCGGATTCATCAGACGAGCACCGCATCGAAGCGCCACGCGTCAGCCAACACAACGGGCAACACAAGGTCTGGCTCTCCTGTAACATCGGCGAGGAAGCGATCAGGCGCCCCCATCACCGCGCGGGCCGACATCAAGCCTGGACAAGCGCCAACGGCCGCGAGCCAGCCCACGCCAGAACGCGCGAGCGATCCGTCAGGACCGACGACGATGGAGCGAGTCGATGAGCACGTCCGTATCGAGAATTGCCGACAATCTCTTGCAGGCCGAGCACCTCATGCTCGCCAGTGAAGACCCGGATGCTGTCGTACGCGGCTGTGCCGAAGCGCTTCGCCCGCACCAGCTCGTGCTGAGGCGCCGGCATGGACGGATTGCCGCGCGTCTTCATCACCTGCCAATGGGGCCGTTATCGCTCAGCCGGTTGCTTTACGGTGGCGATGTCACCATCGTACCGGCCATGCCGGAAGAAGACACGTTCATCGTTTCGATCCCGCTGGGCGGGAAAGCCAGTTTCTCTTATGGTTCGTCGATGGCCCCCTTATCCAGGGGGTGCGGCACGATCGTCGGACCGTACCACGACTTCAGGCTCGATATCGGCGCGAGTTTCGACCAACTCATGCTGCGTCTGGATAGACGGCGAGTCGAGTCGGTTTGCGCGAGCATGCTGGGGAAGACCACATTCGAGCCCGTGCATTTCAATCTTTCATTAGTCGACCTGCCCACGCCGTGGCTGACGCTCATTGAAACCGCCGTGGGCCTGACCGCACTCGCCAATGCGCAAGCTCACCCGCGGCTGTTCGTTCAGATCGAGGAGCTGTTGATCGAAACGCTCCTTCTGGCACAACCCAACAATTTCAGCGCGTCGATCAACGCGAATCAACAGCGCGCGCCTGCTGCACAGATCCGGAGGGCCATGACCTACATGCTCGAGCACCTTGGCGAGCCCGTCAGGCTCAGCGAAGTCGCCCGCGAATGCAACGTCAGCCTGCGCAGCCTGCAACTCGGCTTCCAGCGCGATCTTGGCGTGACGCCAGCCCAGTGGCTGCGCACCCGGCGCCTCGAACACGCGTACGAATCGCTTGCTTTCGCCGCACCGGGCAGCACTTCCGTGACGGATGTCGCGCTCCAATGCGGCTTCTCCCATCTTGGCGAGTTCTCTACCCACTTCAAGCGTCGCTACGGAAAGAATCCCTCTGAAGTCCTGAACAAATAGGCGCGATCAGGCACCTGCTTCTGCCCTCTTCCTCTGAACGCAGCTGCACTGCGCCCCACGTCGCGCGTCGTGAGCCACAAATTCGGCCTGACGCGACGTCCTCCCCTATGCCCGCCCTGTGTCGCTCCCGGCTCAACAGGACGATGCGTCCAGCCGCATCCATCACGCTGCTGCGAATTGCGCGATTCCGATAGCAAGTCTTCGCGTTTCCGCTAGTTCACGGATTTCCGGCCACCTACCCTGTCTTCAGAAATTGCGCACCTGGCTGTTCCGGCCGACCACCGCTGAAACGGCATCGCAATCCTCCTGAATCGTGGTGTGCTGAAGCAATCACATGCTTCCGCGCCATCACGAGCGAATTCAACGTGATGAGGAGCATGGCAATGAAACTCGATATCGAGACACTGGGCGACCACGGCGACCGAGTCGTGATGGTTCACGGCAGCCTGAACGACGGGCGAGCGGCCTTTTCGGAACAGCGTTCGCTAGCCGGGCGTTACAGGCTGGTCATCGTGAATCGACGCGGATACGGCAACAATCCGCCGGTCACCTGCGTCGATCCCGAAGCGGACGCCCAGGATATCGTCGAACTGCTGGAAGACGGCGCGCATGTGGTCGGCACGTCGATGGGCGGCGTTGTTTCAGCGCGTGCCGCGGCACTCGCGCCGGATCGTGTTCGTTCACTCACCCTCATCGAACCACCGGCATTTCCCAACGCGGCGGGCCATCCGGTCGTGGCCGAAGCATCGCTGGCGATGCAAAGGCACTGGGCCAGTTCATCGACGGAAAACGCCGCCACCTTCCTCGACGGATTTGCCGCCGCGCTGCAGATGCCTTTGCAACTGCCCTCACCGCTTCCGCCGGGGCTTACTGCGGCAACGACCAACCTGAAGACCGAGACACCGTGGGCAACCTACATTCCGCTCGCGCAGATCAAGCGCGCCCGGTTCCCGAAGTTGATCGTCTCGGGACAGTGCAGCCCGGTGTTCGAAGCCATCTGCGACACGCTGGCTGCTGAGCTGAGTGCCCAACGAGCAGTCTTTCCCGGCTCAACGCATGCAGTCCAGCGGATCGGCAAACCTTTCAACGATGTGCTCGAACAGTTCTGGCAAAGCGCTGCTCGTGCACCCGCCTGAAGCCACCCCCAAGGAGAATCAACATGACGTTATCGGCAGAAACCAAACTTGAAGTCCAGGAGGCCGTCGCGCGTGTCTATCAGGCGCTCGACGGTCACAACGCGCGCGCATGGGCCGAGTCCTTCACCCCGGACGGCAAGTTCGAAGCGATCTATGGCGCGTTCCACGGGCGCGCGGAAATCGAAGCATTCATTCAGAGCCATATCGACAAGGGAGCGGAGAACGGCGCGATGCATACGGTGACCAACTTCGTTGTTGAAGGCAGCAACGATGCGCCGGTGATTCATGGATACGTCGTGAAGTTCGGCATGGATCGGCGCCCCGTGGAGATCCTCGGTTGCGCGAAGCTGATCGGCCGGATGACACGGCAAGCCGGACGGTGGATGTTCGAGCACCTGACGTTGGCCATCACGCTTACGGCGCCTTCGCCCGCGATGCCGACCAAGTAGGCCGCCACGAATGTCGGATGGGTTGCTCCGCGCATGCCGCCTTGTGTCGGACATCGCTGGAGCAACAACGCGCCTCTGCTGGCATTTGCTCACGTCGGCACACCACGGCTCAAGCCTTCCGGCAACGACGCTGGCCTGCTTTCGATAGCGTCAAGCACCGGCGGTGCGCTGGATCGCACACGGGAGACACCCCCGCCACGCGAAATCGCACTCGGTCTCTGAGCGTGGCAACGCGTTCGCGATCCGGGTCGATCGTCTTCTCGATGCACCGCGTCGTGGCTTCCTGCCATGACTGAAACCGACATCCGCGTAGACGCCGTCGCGATGGGTGGAAATCGATAGTGATCGCTTTGTCGTGGCAAGGACCTTCTCAGCAGATCGATCACTCAGGAAATCCATCTCTTCGCCATGATTAGGATTACGTATTTAATCGCAAGAACAGCTTAACCCCATATCGACATAGCAAGACGCAACGCTATGGCAAACAGAACAAAAGCGACAACAGGACAAGTGAGACATGATGGAACAGCGTAAAGTCATTTCGCTGGCCGTGGCACTATCGGCGAGCGTGGCGAATGTGTGCATCGCCAGCACCGGAATCTATACGACCGGTTATGGCACCCGTGAGCAAGGAATGGGCGGCGTTGGCATCGCGACCGGAGAGTCGGCGCTGGCACCGGCAGAAAATCCTGCCGGCATCGCGTTTTCTGGCGATCGGGTGGAAATTGGCGGCGGTTTGTTCGCGATCCACGGCGGCGCACAAGTCAACGGAGCGACATACGACACGAGAACGGGCATCGTGCCGATGCCCGAATTCGGCTATGTCAAGTCGCTGTCTCCGTCGCTCGTGTTCGGGGTGGCATCCTGGGCATCGGGCGCATTGATGAGTTACCGAACACCATACGGCGGCATCCCGGGGAATTCGAACACGTTTGCGCAGGGCGTCTTCATGCACGTCGCGCCCACCATCGCGTATCGCTTCGGCGCGGAACGGAACCACGCGATTGCATTGTCCGTGGTCGGCGCACTGTCGACCATCGACGTCGAAGGTGTCGAGGCGCAGACCGGGCTACCGAACCAGGGTCGCGACTGGACGCCGGGATACGGCTTCAAGATCGGGTGGATGAGCCAGATCACGTCTCAGCTGTCGATGGGTGCGTTCTACGCATCGAAGATCCGGTACACGCCCTGGCACAAATACCGCGCGATCTTCCCTGACGGGGGCCGGTTCGACGAACCGGAGCAATACGGCATCGGCATCGCCTTCCGGCCGACGCCGAAGTGGCTGATCGGATTCGACTGGATTCGCTTCAACTACGGCGGTACGCACGTGCTCGGCAATCCGGTCACGTTCTCCGCGCCGCTCGGTGCGGAGAACGGTCCGGGGTTCGGCCTGGCCAATATCAACGCTTACCGCATCGGCGTGCAATACGACGTGACTGACACGCTCACGTTGCGGGGAGGTTTCGAGATCACGAATCAGCTCGTGACACCGGCGAATACGGCATTTACGTTCCTCGTTCCCATCACGCTCAATCGCACCTACACTGTCGGCGCGACTTATCGGATGAACAAGCAGTCGGAACTGTCATTCGCGTATGCCATCTCGCCGCGCGTGCAGGTGAACGGAACCGGCCTGAGTGCAGGGACCAACCCGTTTTTGCAAAACAACTACGTGGCGCTCACGTACACAAGGAAATTTTGACGGCAAACGACGCTAAAAAAACGAATGCACGAACAATGCACGGCCAGCGAGCCGTTGCATTGTTCATCGCGTGTGCGAGATGACCGGTGGAATGGGTGCGTATGAACCGATCGACCAAGGAGGTTGCAGAGGACACGGGTGACGCCAATGCGTCGCCACGCACATCCGATCCTGCCAACTGCGGCAGCGCGACCCGACAGCGCTTCGCCACCGGCATGCATGCGCGGGTCAGATCGTTCCCAAGTCTGCCAGATACTGATTCAGATCCAGCGTCGCCCGATCGCCATTGATCACAAGGCGGTCGACTAGCGAGCAAAGCACCTTGAATTCGGCAGATGTGATGCCTTCGAACAGCACGTTATTGATGTCCTGTTGCCGACGCGCAAGCCCCCGAAGCAGCGCTGAACCGGCGGACGTGATCGTCAACCGCGTGCTCCGCCTGTCCTCCGGACGGCGCTGTTTTTCGACCAGCCCGTATTTCCTGAGCTTGTCGGTTTCGATCGTGACGTACGCGACGCTGAGGTGCAACTGGTCCGCCAGACGATCCACCGTCACCGCGTCATCCGGCGAAAAATGGGCAATCGAGGTGAGCAACGCGTACTGGATGCCCGTCAGCCCAATCAATGAACCGAAACCGTCGCGCACCGACTGCAACCGTACCGCGAACGGCAACAGCCCGTTGACCAGGCAACGAAACGCGGCATCCGTCCCGTCAACCAGACACGCTCCGGTGGTGATGGACAGGATGCGCTCATCGTTCAGGTTCGCCATGGCAGCCACTCCTTGATGGCACATCATTTAGCTTTGTAGACTAGGTATATATCAAATCTTTTTTGATCGCCAGTGCCACTTGTTGGAGACTGCCAAACCTGGCGACCTCCTCCGTCGTGCCCGCAGACCGATCCATTCAAGCAAGGAAACGCCAACCGCTTGCGCGATCCTGTCGCACCGACGAGCGGTCGCGCGGCAGCGCCACTGCGAACGGAACCGGTGCCACGATGCTTCGTGGCCGCCGGGTCGCGCAGGCATCGTGCCCCGCGCAAAGATCATCGCGAACTGCCGCGCGTGATGGTGTTTTCGTCGAGAACGCGTCAGCCCGCGACAGGCAGCGTATCCACCGCATACGCGTGCCGGATCGTGCGGCCCAGCACCGGATCCTCCAGCTCGACCTCGAACCGCTCGGCCGGGCGAATACCGCCGATCGCCGCAAGCGTGCCGCACAGCATTGCGGTGCCGTCGACGAAGCGGCCGTCATGGCGTGCGAATTGCGCGAGCAGGTCGTCCGGTGCGCGCATCGCGGTCACCTTGCCTTCCTGGTACAGCACGCGCTCGCCGTCGATCGTCGCGTACGCGCGCAGCACGAGCTGATCCCAGTGCCCGGCCACGTCGTCGAACTTCCACAGCGTGTTCGCGCACGGCTTGCCGCACATCTGCTTCGACACCGTGATCCCGTAGGTCTCGACCTCGCGGTCGGTGTGATCGGACGCGATGCCGACGAAGGTCTCGCCGCCGTCGCGCACCAGCACGAACTCCGCTTCGCCGCTGCTCTGCCCGCCCGATACCTGGATCGCGGGCGCCGGATCGAGACGATCGGCCGCGACGCGGTAGAACACTGGCGTCGTCGCCGGGCGCTTGACGCCGAGCTCCTCCAGCTCGCGGATGTGCTTCTCCATGGCGACCGTGTCGCGGCCCGTCCAGCCCGCGATCACGAGCGTGTCGATCGCGATCGCGCGCTCGGTGCGGCCGTCGCGACCGTCGATCGCGAACGTGATGGTTTTCATCGAATGCTCCTCGTGGCGGGCAGCGCACGCAGGATGCGCCGCGCCCGCCGTATGTCATGGATCGGCCGCGCTTACGCCGGGTCGTAGTAGTGGATCTCGAGCAGCACGCAGCCGCCGTTCGACTTGAACGGGCCGTGCCATGCGCCGGGCGGACGCACCGCATACGTATAGCCCTTGAACGGCGTGCCGCCGTTGCCGTGCTCGTCGTTGCCGACGGTCAGATCGCCCTCGACGAGAAACACCTCTTCCCAATAGTCGTGGACGAACGGCTTCTTCGTGTGCAGCCCGGCCGGCAGGCGCAACAGGCGCGTGCGGCTGCCGCGCTTGCGCTCGGTGTCGAGCGCGCCGGACAGGATCAGTTCCTGCGCGCCGGATGCCGGGTCATAACCTTCCGGCAGCCGCCAGTCGCGCTGCATGTCCAGCGTATGGAATTCGTCGTGAAGCTTGTTGATGGCCATCTGTCTCTCCTGTAGCGATAGCGGGTCAGTCGGGCGCGATGCGACGCATCAGGCGGCGCGCGGCGTCGACAGTTCCTGGTTCAGTGAATAGCTGCCGAGCATCGAATCGACCAGATGCGATGCGCGCTGCCAGTCGTACGTGCGATACGCGTGCCCTTTCGTGACGAACGACGCGCCGGCATAGAACAGTTCGTACTGGTTGTGGCGCGATGCGAATTCGGAGCCGACCGCGTCCCACGCGAGCTTGAAGAACTTCACGCGCTCCTCGGACGAGCACACCGGCGACTTCTGCGTCTTCTCGATGATGCGCAGCAGGTCGGGGTTCTCGAAGTCGCGCACGCTGGACGGCAGCATGATCATTCCGCCGCCGGCGAGCTCGCGCAGCGTGTTGAGCACCTTCGAATAGAGCTGCTGCGTGACGACCTGCGAGCCGTACAGCATGTTGCGGTCGGGCACGTAGAAGCCGTTGACGACGGTGCCCTTCGCTTCCATCCCGTAGACCCACGCCTCGACCATCGACGCTTCGGCCGCGAGCTGGCCCAGCGTTTCGCGCACCTGCGGGAACGCATTGGTGCCGTTGACCTCGGAGATCTTCAGGCCGAGCCCGACGAGAAAGCGCAGCTTCGTCATCAGCCGCACCTGGCATTGGTAGTTCTGGTACACGTGCGCGGGCGTCGCGTGGAACTGCTTCGCGCACATCGCCGGGTTGCCGGCGACGAAGATCCGTTCCCACGGCACCTTCACATCGTCGAAATACAGCACCGCGTCGTTCTCGTCGAAGCGGCTCGACAGCGGGTTGTCGAACACCGACGTCGCGTTCTCCTCGTACGACTTGCGCGACAGGATCTTCATGCCCTTCGCGTTCATCGGCACCGCGAACGACAGCGCATACATCTCGTCGCCTTCGCGCAGCGGCTGGATGCAGCTGCAGAACACTTCGTTCGCCATGATCCCGCTCGTCGCAAGCATCTTCGCACCGCGCACCGTGATGCCTTCCGCATCCTGATCGACGATGCCGACCGCAAGATACTTGTCCTCCTGCTCGTGCGCCGCCTTCGACTGGTTCGCCTGCGGATTCACGATCACGTAGGTCAGGAACAGGTCGTTGTCGCGCGCATAGCGGTAGTAGTCGCGCAGCGCGCCCGCGCGCGCCGGATCGTATTGCTCGAATACGTCCGCGCCCATATACATCCCCGACAGGCACGACGCGACATGGTCAGGCGAGCGGCCCATGAAGCCGTAATGCAGCTCCGACCACGCTTCCATCGCGGCACGGCGTTCGACGAGTTCGTCGTAGGACGTCGGCAGTTGCCAGATCCGGCTGACGCGGTTGCCCGTATCGGGCGAGACGAACGTCATCTTCTCGACGTTCTCGTCGCGCGCCTGATAGTCGTACAGGCTCGCGTAGCTGCGGATCGAATTGCGGAATGCCGCGTGCGCGGTCACGTCGCCGACCGGCTGGCCGTTCAGATAGACCTGCCGCCCGTCGCGCAGCGACGCGATGTGCTGAGTCCCGTTCTTGATCATGATGTCCTCCTGGGTGGAATGAAGCGTGGATTGCATTCAGGCAGACGGCGCATGCACGCCGTCGAGCGTGCGGTAGCGACCGCCGAAGAAGATCAGCGGGCGCCCTTCCGAGCGCGCGCAATGCCGCGTCACGCGGCCGACGAAGATCACGTGATCGCCACCGTCGTATTGCGCATACGGTTCGCATTCGAACGTCGCGAGCGCATCGGGCAGCAGCACCGCGCCGTCGTCATCGGCCGCGTCGGCACGCCAGCCCCACTTGTCGCCGTTCGCTTTCGCGAAGCAGTTCGACAGGTGCTGCTGCGTCTCGTCGAGCACGTTGACCGCATAGCCGCCCGCGCCGGCCAGATCGCCGAGGCTCAGGCTGCGACGGTCGACCGAGAACAGGATCAGCGGCGGATCCAGCGATACCGCATTGAACGACGCGACCGTGATACCGATCGGCATCCCCTCTTTGCGCGGAGCGGTAATCACCGCGACGCCCGTCGCGAACATCGACAGCGCAGTGCGAAAGCGCCGCTGCGCGTCGGCACCTGCTCCGGTTCCGGCATGGTTCTCGCTCATCTCGTCCTCCTTGGGTTGCATCGCTGGATTCCGCTGCGGAATCCAGCCCAACAAAGCACCGTTATTTAGCTTTGTTATTTAGCTTTTATTAAATGTAAACACAAAGGCGGGTTCAAGTTGTCGTAAACCCTGACCTTGAAAGCTTTGTTTGAAAGACAACCCTACTGGCGTGATGGATGTTGCGCGGCACCCGCGAATGTCCACGTACACTGCGGCTACCCTATTCCCCGGGCGTTGCGCACCGCGGGAGACACCGCTTTCCGGAGCCGCTTCGATGCAATCCCGTCCGATCTACATGGACTACAGCGCGACGACGCCCGTCGATCCGCGCGTGGTCGACAAAATGGTGCCGTTCCTGCACGAGCAGTTCGGCAATCCGGCTTCACGCAGCCACAGCTACGGCTGGGATGCCGAGCAGGCCGTCGAGGAAGCGCGCGCACACGTCGCGGCGCTGCTCGGCGCCGATCCGCGCGAAATCGTGTGGACCTCCGGCGCGACCGAGGGCAACAACCTCGCGATCAAGGGCGCCGCGCACTTCTACCAGGGCAAGGGCAAGCACCTCGTCACGGTGAAGACCGAGCACAAGGCCGTGCTCGATACGTGCCGCGAACTCGAACGCCAGGGCTTCGACGTCACGTACCTCGACGTGCGGGAAGACGGCTTGCTCGATCTCGATGCCGTAAAGCAGGCGCTGCGCGCCGACACGATCCTGGTGTCGGTGATGCTCGCGAACAATGAAACGGGCGTGATCCAGCCCGTCGCCGAGATCGGCGCGCTGTGCCGCGCGCGCGGCATCGTGTTCCACTGCGATGCCGTGCAGGCGGCCGGCAAGATTCCGGTCGACGTGAATGCGTTGAACGTCGACCTGCTGACGGTGACCGCGCACAAGGTCTACGGCCCGAAGGGGATCGGCGCGCTGTACGTGCGCCGCAAGCCGCGCGTGCGGATCGAAGCGCAGATGCACGGTGGCGGCCATGAGCGCGGGATGCGCTCGGGCACGCAGCCGACGCACCAGATCGTCGGGATGGGCGAGGCGTTCCGGCTCGCGAAGAAAGAGATGGGGGAGGAAAGCCGCCGCGTCGGCGCATTGCGCGACCGGTTGCTGGCCGGCCTGTCGACGCTCGACGAGGTTTACGTGAACGGCGATCTCACCCGCCGGATTCCGCACAACCTGAACGTCAGCTTCAATTTCGTCGAAGGCGAATCGCTGATCATGGGGATCAAGGGAGTCGCGGTATCGTCAGGCTCCGCGTGCACGTCGGCATCGCTGGAGCCGTCGTACGTGCTGCGCGCGCTGGGCCGCAGCGACGAGCTCGCGCACAGCTCGATCCGCTTCACGCTCGGCCGCTTCACGACCGAAGCCGAAGTGGACAGCGTGATCGCGCAGGTGCGCGACACGGTCGGCAAGCTGCGTGAGCTGAGCCCGCTGTGGGACATGCATCTCGAAGGGGTCGACCTGAATACGATCGAGTGGGCCGCGCACTGAGCGTGGCCCAAGCGTCAGGCCGGCCGGCGATCGCGGGCGGGCCTGCGGCTCGCGTGCGTCAGCCTTTTTCCTGGCGCGCGATCAGGTGCGCGAGATCGAGCGTCGCGCGGTCGCCGTTGGTGACGAGGCGGTCGATCACCGAGCAGAGTGCCTTGAATTCGGTCTTCGTCACACCTTCGAACAGCACGTTGTTGATGCGCTGCTGCGTATCGGCGAGCGCCTTCAGCAGCTTCGAACCGGCCGGCGTGACCGTGAGCCGCATCTTGCGCTTGTCGTCGGGATCCGAACGTTTGTCGATCAGGCCGAGCTTCTTCAGCTTGCCGGTCTCGATCGTGACGAAGGCGCCGCTCAGGTGCAGGTGATCGGCGAGGCGGTTGACGGTCACGACGTCGTCGTGCGACAGATGCGCGACCGATACGAGCAGCGAATACTGGATGCCGGTGAGGCCCATCAGCGAGCCGAAACCGTCGCGCACCGACAGCAGGCGGGCCGCGAACGGCAGCAGCCCGTTGATCAGATGGCGAAATTCCGTGTCCGTGCCATCGATCAGGCAGGCCGGGTTGGTAATGGTCAGAACGGACTCCTCTTGCTGCTTGGCCATGACTTCGACGCTCCGTACGGTCATGCGAATTTAGCTTTGAAACGAAATTATACGACAAAGGCACATACGCCCACGGCCAAGGCCGGCCGGCGCATGCGGCCCGATTTCCCGATACAGGAGGCTCGCTCATGCCCTACCCGCTTCATCCCGCAACGGTTCGCGCGCTGCTCGAGTGCTATCTGCGCGCGAAGGACCTGAACCGGCCCGCGCTGATCGCCGACTGCTTCGCGGCCGATGCCGAGCTGAGCTTTTCGCTCGCGAACGACGATATCGATTTTCCGCCGCGCGTGACGGGTGCGGCCGCGATTGCACGCACGCTGGTCGAGGATTTCGGCGAGCGGTTCGAGCGCTGCCGGACGTATTACGTTTGCACGGAACCCGAGGTCGACCCACACGGCGTCAGCGCGATGTCGTGGCTCGTCGTGATGCGGCAGAAGGACAACGGCGCGTTGCGGATCGGGCATGGCACGTACCGCTGGCAGTTCGCGGGCAACGACGACGAAGCCGCTCGGATCGCCGCGCTGCATATTCATATCGCACGGATGGATACGATCGACGATCCGCGATCGGCGAAACTCGATGCGCTGCACGCGGCGTTCGGGTATCCGTGGCTGCCGGCGCACGCGTTCGCGCGCGGGCTCGCGGATGTCGCGGCAGCGCAACCGGACTGGGCATTCCTGGCGCCGTTCCGGCAGGCAGCCGCGGCCGGTTGAAGCACGGCCGGCCGCGCAAGCGCATCACGGCACGGGCGCTAACCGTCGCGCCCGGCGAGAAGCTGCGCGGCCGTCATCACGCGCGGATCGTCGCTCGTCAGATCCTCGCCGTAATAGGCAATCGTCGCGCGATCGTCGAGCACTAGCGGAATCGCGACCCGCCCGCACAACGTCCGCTCGACCGCTTCGCCGAACGTGAATCCGCACAGATACACGCCATCGACCACGCAATTGGTCGCGAACACACGCCCCTGCGCATCGACATAAAACTCGACGTAGCCGAGATCGTCCTCGGCAATACCGATCATCGTCGTCCCGAGCGCCTGTTCCCACGCGGCAATCTGGCGATCCTTGCGCGCCAGCGCATGAAACGCGATCCCCATCCGCGCGCAGGTTTCCCCGCGGCGATCGGCGCGATCCGTTCCCACGATCAACCCGTCGAACGCGCGCAGAATCGCATTGCCCGGATGGTCGTCAGCGCGTGACGACACGCGGCCATCGGCATCGCCGCGCCAACCGGCTGCGACGAACAGCGGCCTGACAGTCGACGGAATCTCGATCACGACAACGCTCCTGAAGTTTTCACACGCGATACCGCACGCACAATGCCTCGACAGCATGACGCGCACGGGCCCATCACCGCACCCCATCGAGCGCCTGCCGCACGCCGTCCCAATCCAGCCCGAACCGCGCGAGATACTTGCGCAACCGGTCCGCATCGTTCGGTTGCTTCTTGCTCTGCCGCGATACCGCGAACAGCATGCGTCCGGCTTCCGACAGGCTAGCCGATGCGCGGCACACGTCGAGCACGCGTTCGAGCTGCGCACGGTCGAACAGGTCGAGTTCCGCCGCACGGGCACCAAACACCGCATCGACGCAAGCATCGGACGCACCCGCGCCGCCCGGGCCCGGCGACGACCACGTGCGCGTCAGCCGTTCGACTTCCTGCTCGGCAAGCGCCTCGGTGATCCGCCCCGCATCGGCTAGCGTCGCCATCCGCGTGACCGACGCGGACAGCTCGCGGAAGTTGCCGGCCCACGCCGCGCGCGCCGATGCGGCGAACGCGAGATAGCGCCGCTTCGCCTCGACGTTGAACCGCACCTGCTCGCCCTGCTCGCGGCCGAAACGGTCGAGCTCGAATTCGAGGTTCGGCTCGATATCCTCGCGGCGCTCGGCCAGCCCCGGCAATTCGTATGTCCACAGGTTGATCCGCGCATAGAGATCCTCGCGGAACGTGCCGGCCGCCACCATCTGCCGCAAGTCGCGGTGCGTGCCCGCGATCAGCTCGAAATCGCTGGTCGCCTCGACATCCGCGCCGACCGGCAGGAAACGCTTCTCCTCGATCGCCTTCAGCAGCATCGCCTGTTCGTCGAGCCCGAGTTCGCCGATCTCGTCGAGAAACAGCAGGCCGCCGTCCGCCGCGCGCAGCAGCCCGGCCCGCGCCGACTGCGCGCCGGTGAACGCGCCCTTCACGTGACCGAACAGCGTCGACATCGCCGCGTCGCCGCGCAGCGTCGCGCAGTTGATCTCGATGAACGGCCCCGCGAGCCGATGGCGGCCGCGCTTCAGCTCGTACACGCGCTTCGCGAGAAACGACTTGCCGGCGCCCGTCGGCCCGACCAGCAGCATCGGCGCGCGCGAACGCACGGCCACGCGCTCCAGTTGCTCGATCAGCGCGTTGAAGCGCGCGTTGCGGGTCGCAATGCCGGCCTTCAGGAACGACACCGTTTCGTCGCGCTCGCGCGTGAAGCGCTGCGCGATCCGGTTGTAGCGCGACAGGTCGAGATCGATCACCGATATCGTGCCCGGCCCGCTCGGCCCCTCGTCGGTCTGCTTCGGCGGCCCCGTCTGCACGAGTCGCGCGGGCAGGTAGCGCGCTTCCGCCAGCAGGAACCAGCAGATCTGCGCGACGTGCGTGCCGGTCGTGATGTGGATCAGGTAATCCTCGTGCTCGAGGTCGAACGGATACGCACGCGCGTAGTCATGCAGCGTCGCATAGACCTCCTCGAAATCCCACGGGTCGTGGAGCGTGACCGGCGTGAGCCGCACGTCGGTCTGCGGCGACAGTCGCGCGAGATCGTCCCGCACCTGGTTGGCGAGACGCGTGTAGTCCAGCGAATGCAGCAGTTCGAGCCGGTCAATCGGCAGCTCGGGCTGCTCGCACAGCGAAATCGTCGGCCGCCATTTGCGGTAACGGCGCGGCGCGCGGCCGCCCTGGTCGAGCACGGTGCCGAGAAAGCCGATGGCGACAGTCTTTCGCATGTTTATCTCATGGGATAAGAAGCGATCCGATTGTATCGGATTTTCACGATGACGCGATGCGGGAAGCATCGGCACCCAACCTCCCAAAACAAATAAATCCTCTTTATTTTCAATCGCTTAAAAAAACATTCAAAGCACAAACGCGCCCGCTGGCACGCTCCTCGCTAAATAGAGAGCGCCGGATGTCCCGCTGGCCCGCGAGCCAGGGTTCAACAAGCCCTGCTGGTGCGCCGCCGCCGAACCCAGTTCGTTGCGGCAGCGCATGCCGCCATGGACAGATGAAGGCAAACGGGCGCGCGCCAGGATGCTTCGTCCGGGTTCGAATCCCGGGGCGCCCATTGTTCGGAAGCTCAGCCAGGTGGAGCAGCCGGCGAAAGCCGGCCGGTGGCGGGTTCGAATCCCGTCCGAACGCTGTCCGCAAGGACAGTCTCTTGATAGAAGCAGTACCCGCCGGTGCGGGCCGCAAGGCCCGCCGCGCGTCGGACCGGTTGCGGATCCGCGCGATCGGCCGGACGGCCGCACGGCCCGCGCGAAGGCGCACGACGACGCGATGCAGGATGCGTCACCGTACCCTTCGGCGCCGGGCCAGCGCGCCGCCCGCCCGATTGCGTCGCCCCGCGATCCGCACGATGCGTGTCACCCGGCGGCCATTGAAGAAAAGGACAAGAATATGTGGATGCGACATGTCGTGAAAAAGAACGAACGCGCGCTGCTGATGAATGAGGGCGATTTCGTGAAGGTGCTCGAACCGGGTGTGTTCAAGGCCTTCGATCCGCTCAAGCGGCTGTCGGTGCAGACCGCGCGTCTCGACGCGCCGCTCGCCGATGCGGCACTGGCCGACTACCTGCGTCACGACGCACCGGACGTGCTCGCCCGGCACTTCGTCGCGATGGATCTCGCCGACGATGAAGCGGGCCTGCGCTACGAAGACGACGTGCTCGTCGAGATCCTGGCGCCGGGCACGCGCCGGCTGTACTGGCGCGGCCTGGCCACGCATCGTCTCGAACGCGTCGATCTCGCGCAGGACAGCATGCTGCCGGCCGCGCTCGTGAAGCGCATCGCGCAACCGGCGCTGCGTGCGCGCGGCGTGGCGGGCCTGGCGGGCGTGCTGCTGGCGCAGGTGCCGGCGTACCACGTCGGCGTGCTGAAGATCGACGGCAAGATCGAGCGGTTGCTGGACGCGGGTACTGCGGCGTTCTGGCGCTTCAACCGCGACGTCACGGTCGAACTCGTCGACCTGCGTTTGCAGGCGATCGAAGTCGGCGGGCAGGAAATCCTGACGCGCGACAAGGTCGCGCTGCGGCTGAACCTGTCGGCGACGTGGTGCTATGCGGACGTGCTGCATGCGTTCGGCCAGTTGCAGAAGCCGGTCGAACACCTGTATCGCGAGCTGCAGTTCGCGCTGCGATCGGCAGTCGGCACGCGTTCGCTCGACGAGCTGCTGGAAGACAAGCAGTCGATCGACGACGTCGTGATCACCCAGGTGCGTGCACGCCTCGGTCATTCTGGCGTGGAGGTGCGCAGCGTCGGCGTGAAGGATATCGTGCTGCCGGGCGACATGAAGACGATCCTCGCACAGGTGGTTGAAGCAGAAAAGTCCGCGCAGGCGAACGTGATTCGCCGCCGCGAGGAAACCGCGGCCACGCGTTCGCTGCTGAACACCGCGAAGGTGATGGAAGAAAACCCGACCGCGCTGCGGCTCAAGGAGCTGGAAACGCTCGAGCGCGTCGCGGAACGGATCGACCACATCTCGGTGTTCGGCGGTCTCGACCAGGTGCTGAACGGACTCGTCAGCATCAAGGGTGCGCAATGAATGATCGGGCACGGCGCACGGGCGTCGTGCCCGATGAACGAAGCAGCAAGGTGATGAACATGAGTGATATGGATTACCAGGTGATGGAACTGGCCAACGGCAAGCCGGTGAAGATGTGGACGCAAGGCGTCGCCGTTGAAGACGAAGCGCGCGCGCAACTGCGCAACACCGCGCAGATGCCGTTCATCTTCAGCCACGTCGCGGTGATGCCGGACGTCCACCTCGGCAAGGGCTCGACGATCGGCAGCGTGATCCCGACGAAAGGCGCGATCATTCCGGCCGCGGTCGGCGTCGACATCGGCTGCGGGATGATGGCCGCACGCACGACGCTGACGGCGTCCGACCTGCCGGATTCGCTCGCGGGCCTGCGCAGCGCGATCGAACGCGCGGTGCCGCACGGCCGCGCGCCGGGTCGCCGCGATCCGGGCGCATGGGGCGACCGCACGCCGGCCGCCGTGACCGAATCGTGGAAGTCGCTGCAACCGGGCTTCCAGCGGATCGTCGACAAGTATCCGAAGCTGGAAAAGACGAACCACTACGCGCATCTCGGCACGCTCGGCACCGGCAACCACTTCATCGAAGTGTGCGTCGATGAAGCGGACCACGTGTGGTTCATGCTGCACAGCGGCTCGCGCGGCGTCGGCAATGCGATCGGCAGCCTGTTCATCGAACTCGCGCAGGCCGACATGCGGCAGCACATCGCGAACCTGCCGGATCGCAACCTCGCGTATTTCACCGAGGGCAGCCGGCACTTCGACGATTACGTCGAAGCGGTCGGCTGGGCGCAGGACTACGCGCGCCGCAACCGGCAGGCCATGATGGATGCGGTGATCGGCGCGGCGCGCAGCGTGATCGTGAAGCCGTTCTCGGTCGACGAACACGCGGTGAACTGCCACCACAACTACGTGCAGCGCGAACGCCACTTCGGCGAAGACGTGCTCGTGACGCGCAAGGGCGCGGTGTCCGCGCAGAAGGGGCAACTCGGGATCATTCCGGGCTCGATGGGGGCGAAGAGCTTCATCGTGCGCGGGCTCGGCAACCCGGAAAGCTTCTGCTCGTGCAGCCACGGTGCAGGCCGGACGATGAGCCGTACCGAAGCGAAGCGCCGCTTCACGGTTGACGACCAGGTGAAGGCAACCCAGGGCGTCGAATGCCGGAAGGACGCGGGCGTCGTCGACGAAATCCCGATGGCCTACAAGGACATCGACGCGGTGATGGCAGCCCAGCGCAGCCTCGTCGAAGTGGTGCATACGCTGCGCCAGGTGGTGTGCGTGAAAGGGTAGCGCGGTGCGCGGCCGATGGCCGGCGGCCGCGCACAACGAAAGGGAAGCAACAAGAATGAAAACGGAAAAATTGACGACCGTGCGCAGCGCGCACCCGGTCGACCCGGCCGTGCGGGCGCGCGTGATGGCGGAGCTCGCGGAAGTCGAGCGCCGCCACGACGTGAGCGTGCTGTTCGCGTGTGAATCGGGCAGCCGCGGCTGGGGGTTTGCATCACCCGACAGCGACTACGACGTGCGTTTCGTGTATGCGCATCGGCGCGATTGGTACCTGAGCGTCGAACCGCAACGCGACGTGATCGAGCGGCCGCTCGACGACGAGCTCGACGTCAGCGGCTGGGAGTTGCGCAAGGCGCTGCAACTGCTGCGCCGCTCGAACCCGACGCTGCTCGAATGGCTCGACTCGCCGGTCGTGTATCGCGAAGACGCGCGCTGGGCGCCGCGGCTCAGGTCGCTGGCGTCGGCGTTCTTCTCGCCGGTGCGCGGGCGTCACCACTACCTCGCGATGGCGAAGAAGAACTTTCGCGGCTATCTGCAAGGCGACACGGTGCGTTACAAGAAGTACCTGTACGTACTGCGGCCGTTGCTCGCGGTGCGCTGGATCGACTCGGGGCTCGGCATGCCGCCGATGCGCTTCGTGGATCTCGTCGACGGCACCGTGCATGAGCCGGCGGTGCGCGCGGAGCTCGACGCGTTGCTCGCGCTGAAGATGAGCGCGAACGAAAGCGAATACGGGCCACGCCGGCCGGCAATCCACGCGCTCGTCGAGACGATGCTCGCCGATGCCGAGCACGATCGCGAATACAAGCGGCCGTGGGGCGACGTGGCGATGCTCGACACGTTCCTGCGCGACGTAGTCGACGGTCGATGACAGTTGAACGGTGCGATGCCTGCGGGCTTCGCGCCGTTTTTTTTACCCGCACTTGTCCGACCCATGCCGGCGAGCAACGTCCGTGCCCGCACACTACGCGTCGTCGTCGCGATCGCAGCGTATTGCGGCGGTATACTCGATGCCGTTCGGTAACGCGCGCCGCCGCATGCGCCGCAGCCCTCGACCTGCCCCGCTTGCTGACGATGCGCTTGCAGTCCGACGTCTTCCGCCCGCCCATCCACAGCCGATCCGAACCGTCATGTCGCACCGCCTTTCGCTCGCCATCGCCGCCCTCCTCGCCGTTTCCCCGATCGTTGCCCAGGCTCGCCCGCTCGCGCGGCCGCCGGTCGAGCGCAACTTCAAGAACTGGTCGGTCGTCTGCGACAACGGCAACCGTTGCATTGCCGAAAGCCACACGGACGATATTGACGACGCACGCACGCGCGTCATCCTGCGCGTGACGCGCGATGCCGGCCCGGACGGCCAAGCATGGCTCGACCTCTACGCGACGGTGCCGCTGGACCTGCGCACCGCACGCGTCGACGGCCGGCCGTTCGATGCGGCTCCCGCTCAATGGCGGGCGTCCGGCGACAAGAATGACGACGCGCCCTCGTTCTGGACGCGTGCCCGGATGCGAACCAGCGATCCGGCAACGGTTGCCACCTGGCTCGCCGCATTGCGCAACGGGCAACTGCTGAGCTTCGGCGATCCCGCGTCGGCGCATACCGCCCGCACGCCGTTGTCGGGATTGAGCGCCGCGCTGCTGCTGATCGACGACACGCAGGGCCGCGTCGGCACGGTCACGGCGCTGCTGCGCCCCGGCACCCGGCCCGCGTCGTCGGTGCCGGCCGCACCGGTACTACCGCCCGCCGTCGTGCCGGCGCCGATCCCGGCCGCCGCCGTGTCGGCCGCCGAACAGGGCCCGCTCGTCGACGCGGTGCTCGCGAAATTCGGCAGCGACGTGAAACAATGTGCGACCGACGTCGAAGACGAAATGTCCGCCAGCGATCGCAGGAAGGCGTCGTCCGCCTTCGCGATCTCCGCCGACGAGGCGCTCGTCTCGATTCCGTGCCAGACCAGCAGCCTGTATAACCACACCGACCTGTGGTATCGCGTGCGACGCGCGGCACCGTTCACGCCGACGGCGATGAATTTCGGCGAGAACGCGAATGCGGGACTCGATTCGGCGTCGTTCGCGAACGAACTGACCGACGCCGGCTACGCCACGATCGGCGCGATGCTGTCGAGCAAGGTCAGGCTGCGCAGTGCCGGCGATTGCGGCTCGACCGCAACGTGGATCTTCGACGGCCGGCACTTCATGCTCAGCGATATCGCCACGCACGGCACCTGCAACGGCCTGTACGACGATCAGTGGCCACGCCTGTATCGACGGGCCGACGCGGCAGCCAGCCCGCGCTGACGCACCCCGTTACGCGCCGACGATCGAGATCGAGAACCCGTCCCAGCCCTTCTGCCCGACCGTCTGCACGGCCGTGGTCGTGACGTTCGGGGCGGCCACGAGACGCGCGAACCCGTCGCGCACGCCGACCACGTCGGGCTCGCGATTGTCCGGATCAGCTACGCGCCCGCCGCGCACGACGTTGTCGACGACGATCACCGTGCCCGGCCGCGACAGCTTCAGCGCCGCGTCGAGATAGACCGGGTTGTTGTCCTTGTCCGCATCGATGAAGATGAAATCGAACGGCGCGCCACCCGCGTCGATGAGCCGTGCGAGGCTGTCCTTCGCGCTGCCCACCACCACCGTCACGGCCTCCGCGAACCCGGCACGCGCGATGTTCTGCGTCGCGACCTTCGCGTGTTCAGGGTTCAGTTCGAGCGTCACGAGCGTGCCACCCGGCGGCAACGCGCGCGCGAGCCAGATCGTGCTGTAGCCGCCGAGCGTGCCGACCTCGAGGATCCGGCGCGCGCCGCGGATCGTCGCGAGCACCTGCAGCAGCTTGCCCTGGTTCGGCGCGACGTTGATCGCGGGCAGCCCGGCCGCGTCGCTCGCCGCCAGCGCGGCGTCGAGTGCGTCGTCGGACGGCACGAGCGTCGCGGAGAAATACGCATCCACCTGGTTCCAATGATCCTGGTTCATCGTGTACCCCTTGTGTGCGGAAGAAGGCATTTTATGCACCGCGCCGCCATAAGCAACAAACCATTCGTTCTAAGGACAGCCGCGCGCGTGCTCCTATAATCGCTCGACCACCACAACAACAGAAGGAGCACCCATGACCGATCAGGCCGCATCGAACTGGCGCCTCGAAACCATCGCCGTGCACGGCGGTTATCGTCCCGACCCGACCACGCGCGCAGTCGCCGTACCGATCTACCAGACCGTTGCGTACGCATTCGACGACACGCAGCACGGCGCCGACCTGTTCGACCTGAAGGTCCAGGGCAACATCTACACGCGGATCATGAACCCGACGACGGACGTGCTCGAGCAGCGGATCGCCGCACTCGAGGGCGGCATCGGCGCGCTCGCGCTCGCATCGGGGCAATCGGCCGTCACGTATGCGATCCAGACGATCGCGGAAGCCGGTGACAACATCGTGTCCGCGAGTTCGCTGTACGGCGGCACCTACAACCTGTTCGCGCATACGCTGCCGCAATACGGGATCACGACGCGCTTCGCCGATCCGCGCGACCCCGCGTCGTTCGAACCGCTGATCGACGCGCGCACGAAGGCGATCTTCGCGGAATCGGTCGGCAACCCGCTCGGCAACGTCACCGACATCGCCGCGCTCGCGGAAGTTGCGCATCGTCACGGGATTCCGCTGATCGTCGACAACACGGTGCCGTCGCCGTACCTGCTGCGCCCGTTCGAGCACGGCGCGGATATCGTCGTGCACTCGCTGACGAAGTATCTCGGCGGGCACGGCACGAGCCTCGGCGGCGCGATCGTCGATTCGGGCAAGTTCCCGTGGGCCGAGCATGCGGACCGCTTCAAGCGGCTGAACGAGCCTGACGTCAGCTATCACGGCGTCGTCTATACGGAAGCGTTCGGGCCGGCCGCCTATATCGGCCGCGCGCGCGTGGTGCCGCTGCGCAACATGGGCGCGGCGATCTCGCCGTTCAATGCCTTCCAGATCCTGCAGGGCATCGAAACACTGGCGCTGCGCGTCGAGCGGATCAGCGACAACGCGCTGAAGATCGCGCAGCATCTCGCGCGCCACGAAAACGTCGAATGGGTGAACTACGCGGGCCTGCCCGATCACCCCGACCATCCGCTCGTCGCGCGCTACCTGTCGGGCCGCGCGCCGGGCATCCTGACGTTCGGCGTGAAGGGCGGACGTGACGGCGGTGCGAAGTTCCAGGACGCGCTGAAGCTGTTCACGCGGCTCGTCAACATCGGCGACACGAAATCGCTCGCGACGCACCCGGCATCGACGACACACCGGCAACTGTCACCGGCCGAACTCGCGAAGGCCGGCGTGAAGGAGGAAACGGTGCGGCTGTCGATCGGCATCGAGCATATCGACGACCTGCTCGCCGATCTCGACCAGGCGCTCGCGCAGCTTTGACCGGCACGGGCGCGCCGGCTTGCCGGTGCGCCCGGCATCGAATGGGTTGACCTTGAAGCGGCTTCAAGGTGTTCAATCCCCGGTTGAAGCCGGGGCACCGCCCGGCGTGTACGCACCAACCGTACCAGGCCGCCGGGTAGCCAGACGCCGGCCTCGCTGCGGTACGCCAACCGTCCGAGAGGCCTCATGACACCGACCGCGAAGCTTGCGCTGCTCACGTTACCGCCCGTGCTGGCGGCCTGTTTCGGGGCCCTCGCGGCCGCGTGGCGCGCCCCCGGCCCGAAAACGTCGAGCGTCATCCAGCATTTCACCGGCGGCATCGTGTTCGCGGCGGCGGCGCTCGAACTGCTGCCGCAGGATCGCGCGCATGCGCTGTTTCCGGTCGTCGTCGGCTTCGTGCTCGGTATCGCGCTGATGCTCGCGATCCGTGCGCTGTCGGGCGCGATCGAGACGCGCTTCGAGGCCGCGCAGTTGCCCGTGAGCCTGATCATCGTCACCGCGATCGATCTCGTCGTCGACGGCCTCGTGCTCGGCATCGCGTTCTCCGCGAGCGACGAAAGCGGCATCATCCTGACCATCGCGCTGACGCTCGAGGTGCTGTTCCTCGCGCTGTCGGTCAGCGCGGCGCTTGCGGCCGCCGGCATCGGCCGCCTGCTGTCGATCGTCGTACCGGTCGGGCTCGCGGCGCTGCTGAGCCTCGCGGCCGTGGCCGGTAACGCGGTGTTCGCCGGACTTCCGCCCAATCTCTACGCGGCGCTGCTCGGGCTGGGCACCGTCGCACTGCTGTACCTCGTCACCGAAGAACTGCTGGTCGAAGCGCACGAGGTACCCGAAACGCCATTCGCGACGGCCGCGTTCTTCATCGGCTTCATCGTGTTCTTCCTGATCGAAGGATCGGTGAAGACCGGATAAGCCGGATGCGGCGGCGCGCCGGCTACCACGTCGTCGCGCCCGTCGGATACGGTTCGACGATGCGCGTGCCGTTGACGGGCGTCACGCCTTCGTTGCGTAACGCGGCCCACAGGTCGATCGCATGTTCGCGCGACTTGCGGCTGCCGTCGTCGGTCAGCACGTTCAGCGCGATCACGTCGTCGCCTGTCGTCAGTTGCAGCTGCTCTTTCAGCTTGCGTGACTGATGCGACGCGGTGCGGATATCGCCGAGCAGGATCCGCTTCTCCGCGACGGTCGATCCGCCGACGGCATCGGCCGGCACGAACGTCAGCCGGCCGTTGCCGACCTCGCATTGCCCACGCGTGAACGTCGCGCTCCACTCGCCGGCCGGCACGGCCGCGAACTCGCAGCGCATCCGCTCGTTCGCACGCCGGCCGACGTCATGCGCCGACGCGTGCGACAACGCACGTTCCGGCCAGCCGGCCGCCATCGCGGCCGTCGACATCAGGCACGCCGCAAGCACGATTCCTTTCGCAAATTTGCGCATGGCACGCTCCTCTTCCGTGGGGTGTAGCCGGCAGGCACTACGCCGGTCGACCGCGAATGAACGATCAACGAACCGCAAAACGGTTGTCGTGCGCATCGACCAGCGGTGCCGTCTCGCCGCGGTGCACCGTCGCGCGATGGATTTCCTGGTTGCGCGCGACGGTGGCCGGGCTCGCCGGGTAGTCGTGATTCGGGCTCGGGATCACGCCGTCGTGGCGCGCCCGTACCAGTTCCTGAAGGACTTCCTGCCGGGTCTTCTGCGGTGCGGCCACCGCTTGCGAGAGGGCCGCCATCGACAGTGCGGCAGCGGCGGCGACGATCATCGGTCGCGGAATGTTCATGTTGGTTGCTCCTTGCTGTGAATCCGTGACAGGAGCCTTCACTTTGATCCAGCGGCGGTGCGGAATCGTGATTGCCGCATGACGGTTTCGTCACTGCTCCAGCATCATTTGCATCGCATTCCGAATGAACAATCTTCGCGGGCTGATGCACCCATGACGCGGCGATGACATTTTTCTCATTTGTCCCTCACCTTCACGATCCGAACGCTTTCCAGAATCGGCAGCGCGATCGCGATATTCCCCACCCGCCGGCCACGCACGCGGTACCGGAATAGCACGATGCACAAAACGATCATCTTGAACTTCAGGGACACACCATGAAAACTCCAGTTCGGCTTGTCATGATGTCGGGGGCGCTGCTGACGACTGCCCAGGCAGTCCACGCGTCGGAAGTCACGCTGTACGGCCTGTTCGATACGTCGCTGACGTACGTATGGAACGCCAACGCGGACGGCAGGAATCTCGTCGGCCTCGGCAACGGCAACCTGCTCGGCAACCGCTTCGGCGTGAAGGGCGCGGAAGATCTGGGCGGCGGGCTGAAGGCGATCTTCACGCTGGAAAACGGCTTCAATCCGAACACCGGCGCGCTCGGACAAGGCAACCGGATGTTCGGCCGGCAGGCATTCGTCGGCCTCGACAGCGCGCGCTGGGGCACGCTGACGCTCGGCCGCCAGTACGACGCGCTCGCGGACGTCGCGTGGCCGGTCACCGGCGACTTCTACTTCGGCAGCGTCTACGCGACACCCGGCGACGTCGACAACTACGACACGTCGTCGCGCACCGACAATGCGGTGAAATACACGTCGCCGATGATCAACGGATTCCAGTTCGTCGGCATGTACGCACTCGGCGGCGTGGCCGGCAAGAGCGGCGCCGGGCAAACCTGGTCGGCCGGCCTGTCGTACAGCAACGGGCCGGTCGACGTGGCGGGCGGCTATTACTACGCGGCCAATCGTTCATCGCTCGCCAACGGCATCCGCACCGGCTGGAACGGCACCTCCGACGGCACATTCGACGGGTCGCTGGTCAACGGCGGCTACATTTCGGCGAAATCGATCGGCATCGCGCGCGGTGCGTTGCGCTACAACTTCGCGCCGTTCGCGGTCGGCATCGACTACAGCAACGCGCTGTACAAGGCCGATGCGATGTCCGCGTTTCGGAGCACGCAGAAGTACGACACCGCGCGCGGCTTCTTCAACTACCAGGCGACGCCCAGCCTGCTCGTCGGTGTCGGCTACAGCTACACACGCGCCCGCGGCGATACGAGCGCGACCTACCATCAGGTGTCCGCCGGCGCCGACTACGTGCTGTCGAAGCGTACCGACCTTTACGCGGTCGGTGCATGGCAACGCGCGAACGGCGAGCAGCGCACGCTCGACGGCGGCACGCAAACGGCGCAGGCGTCGATCGGCTCGTATGGCTATGGCGGAACGCGCACGCAGGGCATCGTCAATCTCGGGCTGCGTCATCGGTTCTGATCGCGGCGGCGATACGCGCGCAACGTGACAAAAATTTCATGTTCCGATCAGCTTCGCGAAGCGTCGTATCGCTACGATCGGAAACGTGACGGGCAGCGCCCGTTCCAGACCACGCAAGCGGGTCGCTGCCGCACGGCACGTCACGCGTTAAGCCCGGACTCGTCGAGTGCCGGGCTTTTTTTTTGGTTGCGCCCCGATGATCAGGGCGTTGAATTGCGCTGTGGAAACAGGCAGTTATGCGTCTTCACATACAGGTTCGGATTGCCGCAGCGATGCCCGGCATAGTCGATCTGCTCGCCGGGCATGAGGTCGGCCGGCACCGGCTTTTTCGCGGCGGCCGGTGCCGCCTGCGCGGTTGGCGTTGTGCCGGAATGTGTCGATGCGCAGCCCGCGAACAACGGGACGATCAGGACTGCGATCAAGGTCAGGCGAATGGCGGGACGATACACTTTTCGGTCCGGAAGGAAAGTCTGAACAAGGCCGCCCGCTTTCGATACCGCGGTCGCGAACGGCGTGAATGCCGTCGGCCATGTCGGCCATCGGCAGACTTCATGTTCCGATTCCCGCTCATCGCGCCCATGACGCGAACATGACGATTGCGTCATGCCGGTCGTGTCCGAACGGCGCCTCTCCGCGTCACGCAATCTGACGCATTTTTCATCTCGCGATCACGATCACGCACGACTGTTTTCGCATACTGGGTCCACGGTTCGCCACCCGGCGGCCCCGATCAAGGAGAGCACTCGATGAAAACCGCAAAACTCGCAGCACTGTTCGTCACCGCCACGCTGTCGTTCGGCATGGCCACGCAGGCCGCGTTCGCGCAAACACAAACGCAGGGCAAGACCCGCACGCAGGTCGTCAACGAACTGAAGCAGGCGCAGCATGACGGCGTCGTGCCGACGAGCAAGACGCAATACCCGCCGACCGGCGAGCTCGTCGCGCGCAACAAGGAGCTTCACGGGATTTCGGTGCATGGCGGCGAGAAGAAGCCGCAGACCGACAACCACGACAACCTGACCGCGCAGCAATGACGCTCGGCCATGCGACCGCGGGCAGCGCGCCGCGCTCGGCCGCCTTCCGGCGAACGCGCGGGCGGGCCCGCCGGCGGTGTCAGGTACTGATGGCCGCCGGCCGTTTCAGCTCGGCCGGCCGTCGCGGGAAGCGCAGCCAGAACGTCGTGCGCCGGCCGGGGTCGCTGTCGACACCGCATTCGCCGCCGTGGTTGTCCATGATCGACCGGACGATCGCGAGACCGAGCCCGGTGCCCGACGCCGAGTCGTGCCGCGACGGATCGACGCGATAGAAGCGCTCGAAGATCCGCCCGACATGCCGGGCCTCGATGCCGGGCCCGGTATCCGACACGGCAATCGTCGTCGCGCCGCCCTGCTCCACACAGTCGATCGTCACGACGCTGTCGCGCGGCGCGTACCTCAGCGCGTTGGACAGCAGGTTGCTCAGCGCGCGCTGGTACAGCGTCAGATCGGCATCGACCCACGCATGGCCGTCGACCTTCACCTGCACACCCGCATCCTCCGCCAGCGGCTCGTAGTAGCCGGCCACACGCCCGGCCTCCTCCGCCGCATTCAATCGCCGCACGTCGATCGACGTGCCGGCCTGCTCCGAGCGCGCGAGAAACAGCATGTCCTCGATCATCCGCGACAGCCGCTGGTATTCATCGATGCTCGACTCGATCACGTTCCGGTATTCGTCCGCGCTGCGCGGCTGCGACAGCACGACTTGCGCGGCTGCCTGCAGGTTCGTGAGCGGCGTGCGCATGTCGTGCGCGAGATTCGACGAGAACTGGCTCAGCCGCGTGAACGATTCATTCAGCCGCTCGAGCATGCCGTTGAACGCATGCTCGAGTTCCTTCAGCTCGCCGGCCGTATCGAGCGCCGGCAGCGGACGGGCGAGCCGGCTCGTCGACATCTGCTCGGCGCGCGCCGCGAACCGCCGCAGCGGGCTCAGCCCGAGCGCCGCGATGCCGTATGCGATCGCGGCTGCGAGCACCACGCCGAACACCTCGATCACGACGATCGTATAGGCGTGCGTGCGCAGCAACAGCACGTCGGCGCTGCGGTCGTACTGCACCACGACGCGCACGACGGGCGCACTTGCGCCCGCGCCGGCCAGCGGCACATTCATCACCAGATACTGGTGCCGCGCGCCGGGTGGCGCGATGCCGACCGGCACGCGCCCTGCATCCAGCGACATCAGCGGCCCATACGGGCGGAAGCCGGGCGTGCCGACCAGGCGCGTACCCGTGGCGTCGTAGATCGCGAGATCCATGTTCGGATGGCCGTGCAACTGGTCGATCCAGATATCGGTGTTGCGCGCGACGCCGGCCGTCGAGCGCGCTTCGGCGAGGTGCGCGCCCAGCGCGGCGGAAATCCCGGCCATCTGCTCGGCCGCCGTCGTGTCGACGCGATTGCTCAGCGCCTCGTAGAGCGCGACGCCGCTCGACGCGAGAATCACCGACGTCGACAGGATGATCAGTGCGGTCAGGCGTCCGCGCAGCGTACGCGGCAGCAGGCGCGCGATCATGCGGCCGCGCCGCCGCGCGCTTCGAGCACGTAGCCCATTCCGCGCACCGTGTGGATCAGTTTCGGCTCGTACGCGTCGTCGATCTTCGAGCGCAACCGCCGGATCGCCGAATCGACGACGTTCGTGTCGCTGTTGAAGTTCATGTCCCAGACCTGCGACGCGATCGTCGTGCGCGGCAGGATCTCGCCCTCGCGGCGCATCAGCAGCCACAGCAGCGCGAATTCCTTCGCGGTCAGCAGGATCGTGTCGCCCTGCCGCGTGGCCTTGCGGCGCGTCAGGTCGAGTTCGAGATCGGCCACGCGCAGCGTGTTCGAATCGCGCGGCTGGCCGCGCCGCAGGATCGACTTGATGCGCGCGGTCAGCTCGACGAAGTCGAACGGCTTCGCGAGATAGTCGTCGGCGCCGAGCTCGAGCCCCTTCACGCGATCGCCGACATCGTCGCGCGCGGTCAGGAACAGCACGGGCGTCGACTTGCTGCGCCGCAGGTTCTGCAGCAGCGTCCAGCCGTCCTGCCCGGGCAGCATCACGTCGAGCACGAGCAGGTCGTACTCCTCGGTCTCGGCCTGATGCTGGCCCGTGATGCCGTCCTCGACCCAGTCGACGACATAGCCGGCCTCGGTCAGCCCCTTGCGCAGGTACGCACCCGTCTTCGGTTCATCTTCGACAATCAGAATTCGCATCACGCATTACCCTTGAAGAAACCCAGCCGGCGCAGCACGCCCGAGCCGAAGCCGCCGCGCAACGCCGCGCGCCACGACACTGCATGGCTGACGCGGTACAGCACGGGCAGCACCAGCAGCGTCAGCGCCGTGGACGACAGGATACCGCCGATCACGACCGTCGCGAGCGGGCGCTGCACCTCGGCGCCGGTGCCGGTCGCGAACGCCATCGGCAGGAAGCCGAGCGACGCGACGAGCGCGGTCATCAGCACCGGCCGCAGCCGCGTGAGCGCACCTTCACGCACGGCGGCCTCGAGCGGCATCCCTTCGTCGCGCAGGTTGCGGATGAACGAGATCATCACAAGCCCGTTGAGCACGGCCACGCCGGACAGCGCGATGAAGCCGACCGCCGCCGTGATCGACAGCGGAATCCCGCGCAGCCACAGCGACACGACGCCACCGCTCAGTGCGAACGGAATGCCGGTGAACACGAGCAGCCCGTCCTTCACGTTGTTGAACATCACGAACAGCAGCACGAACACCATGAACAGCGCGAGCGGCACGACGAGCTTCAGGCGCTCGCTCGCGCTTTGCAACTGCTCGAACTGCCCGCCCCACGACACCCAGTAGCCGGCCGGCACGCGCACGTCCTGCTGCAGCTGCTCGCGCGCATCGGCGACGAACGAGCCGACGTCGCGGCCGCGCACGTTCGCGCTGACGACCACCCGCCGCTTGCCGTCCTCGCGGCTGATCTGGTTCGGCCCCGGCGCGACGTTGATGGTCGCGAGCTCCGCGAGCGGCACGTACGGCGCCGCCGCGAGCGGCGCGCTGGCGCCGGCCGCCGGCGCGGGCAGCGCGATCGGCAGCCGCTTGATCGCCTCGATGTCCGAGCGCAGCTCGTCCGGCAGCCGCACGACGATATCGAAGCGGCGGTCACCCTGGAACAGCGTGCCGGCCTTCTGCCCGCCGACGGCGGCGGCCACCGTATCCTGCAGGTCGGCGACGCTCACGCCATAGCGCGCGAGCTTGTCGCGGTCGAGGTTGACGGTCAGCACGGGCAGGCCGGTGGTCTGCTCGACCTTCACTTCCGACGCACCCGGCACCTTCTGCAGCGCGGCCGCGATCTGCTCGCCGGTCTGGTTCAGCACGGCCATGTCGTCGCCGAAGATCTTCACCGCGACGTCGCTGCGCACACCCGAGATCAGTTCGTTGAAGCGCAGCTGGATCGGCTGCGAGAACTCGTAGGCGTTGCCCGGCAGCTCGGCGAGCGCCTCCTCGATCTCGCGCACGAGCTGGTCGCGCGGCTTCTTCGGGTCGGGCCACTGGTCGGCAGGCTTCAGCATGATGTAGCCGTCCGACAAGTTCGGCGGCATCGGGTCGGCCGCGATCTCGGCCGTGCCGGTGCGCGCGAACACGCGCTGGATCTCGGGGAAGCGCGCCTTCAGCGTCTTCTCGATCGACTTCTGCATCTCCACCGACTGCGACAGGCTCGTGCCGGGAATCCGCAGCGCGGCGACCGCGAGGTCGCCCTCGTTGAGGCTCGGAATGAACTCGCTGCCGAGCCGCGTGGCAAGCCCGAGCGTGGCCAGAACGATCACGCCGGCTCCGATCATCACGCGCGCCGGGCGCGTCATGAACGCCGCGAGCGCCGGTTCGTACGCGCGCCGCGCCCAGCCCATCAGCCGGTTCTCCTTCTCCTCGACGCGCTCGCCGATGAACAGCGCAACAGCCGCCGGAATGAACGTGACAGTCAGCACCATCGCGGCCGCGAGCGCCATCACGACGGTAATGGCCATCGGGTGGAACATCTTGCCTTCGACACCCGTCAACGCAAAGATCGGCAGGTACACGACCATGATGATCAGTTGCCCGAAGATCAGCGCGCGGCGTGCCTCCTGCGACGCGCCGAACACCTCCGCGAAACGCTCGTCGCGCGTGAGCGGCCGGCCCGCGGCGGCCTGCGCATGCGCGAGCCGCCTCACGCAGTTCTCGACGATCACCACCGCGCCATCGACGATGATCCCGAAGTCGAGCGCGCCGAGGCTCATCAGGTTCGCGCTCACCTTCGCGTTCACCATCCCGGTGAAGGTCATCAGCATCGACAGCGGGATCACGAGCGCGGTGATCAGCGCCGCGCGCATGTTGCCGAGGAACAGGAACAGCACGGCGATCACGAGGATCGCGCCTTCGAGCAGGTTCTTCTTCACCGTCGCAACGGCCTTCTCGACGAGCACCGTGCGGTCGTACACGGGAATCGCCTTCACGCCTGAAGGCAGCGTGCGGTTCACGTCGTCCATCTTCGCGGCGACGGCCTTCGCGACCGTGCGGCTGTTCTCGCCCATCAGCATGAAGACCGTGCCGAGCACGACCTCCTCGCCGTCCGACGTCGCCGCGCCGGTGCGCAGCTCGCGGCCGATGTCGACCAGCCCGACGTCCTTCATCCGCACCGGCACGCCGCCGACGTTGGTCAGCACGATGTTCGCGATATCGTCGACGGTACGCGCCTGGCCCGGCACGCGCACGAGATACTGCTCGCCGCGCTTCTCGATGTAGCCGGCCCCGACGTTGTCGTTGTTGCGTTCGAGCGCGCGCACGACGTCGGCGAGCGTGAGCCCGTACGACATCAGCTTCGCCGGATTCGGCGCGACGCGGTATTCCTTCACGTAGCCGCCGATCGAGTTCACCTCGGTCACGCCGCGCACGTTCCTGAGCTGCGGCCTGATGACCCAGTCCTGCAACTCGCGCAGGTCGGCCGCCGAATAGCGCGTGCCGTCGGGCTTGCGCGCGGCCGCGTCGGCCTCGACGGTCCACAGGTAGATCTCGCCGAGGCCCGTCGACGTCGGCCCCATCGCGGGCGCGATGCCGGCCGGCAGCTTGTCCTTCGCTTCCTGGATGCGCTCGTTGACGAGCTGCCGTGCGAAGTAGATGTCGGTACCGTCCTTGAAGATCACCGTGACCTGCGACAGCCCGTAGCGCGAGATCGAGCGCGTCTGCTCGAGGCCCGGCAGGCCGGCCATCACGGTCTCGACCGGATAGGTGATGCGCTGCTCGGCTTCGAGCGGCGAATAGCCGGGCGCGGACGTGTTGATCTGGACCTGCACGTTGGTGATGTCGGGCACCGCGTCGATCGGCAGCTTCTGGTAGCTGAACATGCCCAGCGCGGCCACGGCCGCGATCGCCAGCATCACGAGCCAGCGGTGCGCAATCGCAAAGCGGATCAGGCGTTCAAACATGACGGGATTCCTTGAAACGGGGCACGGTCACCCTCGACGGACGGGCCGCCCGGCCGGTCACGCGGCGATCCGGAAAGCGGGCCGCATAGCGGGCCGCGAGTCGTGCAACGGCACACACGTAACGCTCATTCATGTTCCGCACTCCCCTTGCCGAGTTCGGCCTTCAGCACGAAGCTGTTCGACGCCGCGTATTCCTGGCCCGGCTTGAGGCCCTTCAGCACCTCGGTCGCCCGTTCGTCGCGCCTCCCCGTCTCGACGGCCTGGGCGACGAAACCCTTCGACGAGCGCACGAAGACGGACGGTGCGCCGTCGACGTCCTGCAGCGCGTCGCTCGCGACCGCGAGCGGCACGCCCTGCTTGCCCGCGTCGACCGACACGTTCACGAACATCCCGGGCCGCCACACGCCGTCCGGGTTCGGCAGCACGACGCGCGCCGGCGCGGTGCGCGTCTGTTCGCCGAGCAGCGAACCCACGTACGCGATCGGGCCGCTCGAACGCGATTCGAACGCGGTCGCGATGACCGTCGCGTCGCGGCCGACCCGCACGTCGTTGAGCCGCTGCGCCGGCACGGCCATCTCGGCCCATACCGTCGACAGATCGGAGATCACGAACATGCTGGCATCGGCAGCGATCGCTTCGCCGGGCGTCGCATGCTTCTCGACGATCGTGCCGGCGAACGGCGCGCGCAGTTCGTAGCGGTTCAGCGCACCCGCGCCGACCGGTGCGTTCAGCGCAGCCAGCTTTTGCCGCGCGTTCTGCACGGCGATCTCGGCTTCACGCAACTGCACCTGCGCCTGCTGGTAGTCCTGCTCGGCCGAAATACGCTCCTGCCACAGCGTGCGTTCGCGCTCGTAGGTCGCGCGTGCGCCCGACAGCCGGCGCTCGGCCGTCAGCAGCTCGCTGCGCCGGTCGGCAAGATCGGTGCTCGCGATCACGGCCAGTACCTGCCCCTTCGCGACGTTCTGCCCGAGCGACACCGACACCTGCTCGACGATGCCGGCCACGCGCGGCACCACGTGCGCGGTGCGATCCTCGTTGAACTTGATCTCGCCCGGGAGCTGGAACGGCGTCGCGATCTGCGCGGGGCCGGCCTTCGCCAGCGCGATCTTCGAGGTCGCGAGCTGCGCGTCGGTCAGCGCGATCGCGCCATCGGCGCGGGCGAACGGGAACGACGCGGCTTCGTTGCCCGCCTTCACGTCGATCGTCGCATCGAACACGTGCGGCTTGCCGATCGACTGCGCGGACACGAACTTCTGGCCGGCCGCGTCGAAACGCAAGGGTTCGTGCGAGCGGTCGTAGCGGACCAGCGTGCCGGACACGGTCACGCCCTTGTCGGCCGGCTTGCCGTCGACGAACGGATAGACGATGAGGCGCGCATCGCCGGGCTTCTCCGTCATCACGATTTCGACGGACAGCTTGCCGCGCTTTAGCACGACACCGCCGCGCTCGCCGGTGGCGTCGGCGGAAGAAGCAGCCGCGGACGCCGCCGATGCGGACACGCCGTTGCCACCGCTGTTGCGCGTGACACCGAGTGCGCCGATGACGATTCCGGCACTGCCGAGCACGACCGCCGCGACGATCAGGATTCTGTTGCGTGACATGGTGATCCTTCAGGTAAAAGAGGCGTCCGTTGCGCTATTGCGCGACCGGTGCAAGCGGCGCGAGCGGCGTACCGACGAGCCGGCCGATGTCGGCGCGGGCCGTATGCGCATCGGCGAGCGCACGCACGTATTGCGACTGGCCCTGGAACAGCGTGCGCTGCGCGTCGAGCACGTCGAGGAAGCTGAACTTCCCGAGCTCGTAGCCGCGCGACATCGCATCGAGCGCGAGGCGCGCGGCCGGCAGGATGTCGGCCTTCAGCCGCTGCGCTTCTTGTGCGGCGGCTTCGAAATTCGCGTATGCCTGCGTGAGGTCCAGCCGCAGGCGCGTGCGTTCGCGATCGAGATCGGCATTCGCGCGCGTGGCCTTGTGCGTCGCCTCGAGCAGCGCGCCCTTGTTCGTGTTGAACAGCGGAATCGGGATCGACACGCCGACCACCGCCTGGTTGTCCGGCACGCCGCCCGTGGTCACGCGCTTCACGCCCGCGCTGATCGTCACGTCCGGAATGCGCCGCGCGCGTTCGAGCGACACGGCCGCGTTCGAGCGCAGCATCTCGGCGCGCGCGATCCTGGCGAGCGGCGCATCGTCGAGCTGCGCGGTCAGCGCGGGCAGCGACTCGACCGGCGGCACGGCTTCGAGGTCGCCCTGCACGGCAAGCCCGCCGTCGCGTGCTTCGCCCATCACCGCGTTCAGCTTCTCGCGCGCGACCTCGACACGGCCGCGTGCGGTCACAACTTCAATCTGCACGCCGGCCGCCGCCACGTGCGCCTTCGTCGCCTCGACCGGCGACACCTTGCCGGCCTGCGCACGGCGGTTCGCGAGATCCGCCGAGCGTGCGGCGATCGCGGCCGATTCCTCGGTCACCTGAAGCTGGCGCTGCGCGGCGAGCAGCCCGTAGAACGCGGCGATCACGTCGGCACGCACGACGGCGCCCTGCTCGTCGAGCGATGCATTGGCCGCTTCCCTGCCGTACGACGCAACGTCGAGCCGCGCGCTACGCTTGCCGCCGAGTTCGATCGTCTGGTTGATCAGCGCGGTCGACGTGCGTTCGGCGCGACGGAAGCCTTCCTGCAGGAACGACACTTCGGGATTGGGACGCGCGCCGGCCTGCAGCAGCGCGCCGGCCGACGCATCGACGTCCGCGCGCGCGCCGCGCAGCGCCGGATTGTTCCGGGCCGCAACCGACAGCGCATCGGCAAGTGTCAGCGAGGTGGAAGGGAGGGCGTCGGATGGCGGTGCGCCGATCGGCGCGGCGCTGCCGGTGGCAGCCGGGGCCGGCCCCGGCGACAGCGACGGCTGCGCATGAGCCGTCGCGGCCATCGCGAAGACGACGGCCACGGCGAGGTTGAGCTTGAGCATGTTCGGTTCTGCGGTAACGGTTTGCGACCGATGCTACGGTCCGGCCGCAGTGCGAACATGAGGCGAAGATGATATTTCCGTCATGTTGGGAGCGGCCGCGCGCACGCGTGCGGCGCCCTGCGGGAGTCGTGTCCCGCTTCGGCGATCAGGAGGATTCGATGAACGTACTGCGCGACGGCCGCACGGAAGATAGGGAGTACGGGGAATCGGCACACGTGCGCGGCGATTCCCCGCAGGCGAATCAGGAAGTTCCCTGCTTCACCCGCCGACGCTGCACGAGCCAATCAAGCAATTGCCGCCCGTCGCGTTCGCCGAACCAGCGTGCGTGACCGATCAGGTAGCCGTCGTACGCGATGTCGACGATTGCCGGCGCATCGATGATGCAGCCGAAATAAGCGACTTCCGACAGTGCGAACTCCGTATGCACGATCGGCAGCAGCGCGACCAGCGCCGCATAGGCTTCGTCGCCCAGCGGTTCGAGCGACTCATACCCGTCGAGCAGCGCGTCGATCTGCGCATACTCGACGCGGCGTGCATCGGCCGGCGCCATCCAGTCGACCGTATTGCGCTCGATCGCGAGCGCGAGGTCCATCACCGCGCAGGTGCGATCCGACAGCCCGAAATCGAGCACGGTCCGCACCTGCGCGCCGGGCCCCGCCTCGGTCCACAGCAGGTTCGACGCGTGCCAGTCGCCGTGTGTCCACAACGGCGGCAGCGCGGGCAGCAACGGCGCGAGACGCGCGTGATACGGGCCGATCGCGTCGGCCACGTCACCGCGCCAGTCGCGTGCGCCGAGCGCGCGCACGAGCAGCGGCTGCGCGTCGACCCAGCGTTCGAGCGCGCCCGCCAGATCGGGCGACGACAACACGCGAAAGCTCGACAGCAGTGTGCGCACGGGCCGCGCCGGCGCATCGTAGCCGGCCGACGCACGATGCAGTTCGGCCAGCGCGCGTCCGGCGGCATACGCATGCGACGGATGCGTGAACGGCTGCCACGACATCACGCCGCGATACGGGTCGACGCCGGGCGCCCGCACGTGCACCTCGTAGGTCCAGTCGCCGGACGCGAACGCTGTCGCGCCGTCGCGATCCGCGAGAATGTCCACCACGGGCATCCCGCGTTCGCGCAGATGCGCGATGAAGCGATGCTCCTCCTTGAGCCCCTCGACATCGCGCAGGCTCACGTGATGACGCTTGACGAACAGCCCGCGCCCGTCGGTCATCTGCACCAGCACGGCCGCCGCGAACTGCCGCGGGCTGTGCCACGTCAACCGCGCCGGCTCGCCGGCACCGTCGATGCGTGCGAGCACCGCCGCCACTTCGTCGTGCGTCATCAGCGGCCAGTCGCGTTCGGCCTGCTCGCCGTCGACACCGAATTGCGGCGGTGCGACGTCACGCGACAGGGATCCGTCCGGCTCGAGTGGGAATGACATGAACGACATTGCTCCGTGGTTGATTCAGATCGGCGCGTGAGCGTGAATCAGCGCGCGCCGCCGCCCGTTGCCAGCGCACCGCCGGCCGCCGCGCGCAGCGCCGCGGCCGTGCGGCTCCAGTCGCGCCAGCCGACGACGGCCAGCCCGATAAACAGCGCATAGAGTCCGGCCGTCAGATACAGTTCCTTGAACACGAACATCCCGACGTACACGACGTTCACGACGATCCACAGCCCCCACGACGCAATGTAGCGCCGCGCGGTCCAGTATTGCGCGACGAGGCTGAACGCGGTCAGCGACGCATCGACGAACGGCAGCGCCGCATCGGTCCAGCGCGCCATCATGCCGCCGAGCAGCGCGCTGCCGACGACGGCCGCGATCAGGTCGGGCAGCATCTGCAGCGGCCGCACGCCTGTGACGGGTGCCACGTCACCGGCCGGTGCCGCGCTGCCGTCAGCCTCGCTAGCGCGCTGCGCGAGCCAGCGTTGCCAGCCGTACACCTGCAGCACCGCGAACGCGCCCTGCAGCAGCATGTCCGAATACAGCTTCGCGTCGAAGAAGATCCAGCCGTACAGCGCGACCGACACGAGCCCGACCGGCCAGCACAGCATGCGCCGCTTCGCGGTCAGCCAGATCGCGAGCGCGCTGACGATCACGCCGGCGATTTCGAGTGGGGACATCGTCTGTGCTCTCCAGGTTAGCTGCCGGGGCCGCGCGTCATGCGGCCGGTTCCGGACGGTCAGAAATCATAAGTCAACGACACGCGCGCGGTGCGCGGCGCCCCCGGGAACAGGTACGCATCGCCCTGCTGCTCACCCGCGTCGCGCCAGTAGAACTTGTTGAACAGGTTGTCCACCGACACGCGCAGCACCGTGCGATGGCCGCCGATCTTCGTCGTATAGCGCGCACCGAGATTGAACACGAACCACGACGGCACGCGCGCGGTGCCCTCCTCGTTCGCATTGCGGGCCGCACTGTACTCGACGCCGCCCAGCACGTTCAGCCCCGCGACGCCCGGCACTGCGTAGTCCGCATACAGCGACGCGCGCAGCGCGGGCACGTTGATGATCTGGTGCCCTTCGTATGCCGGCGACCCCGAATCGTACGCACGCGCACGGATCGCCGCGACGCTGGCCGTCAGCCCCAGGCGCTCGGTCACGCGCCCGGCTGCGCCCAGCTCGATCCCCTGGTGCCGCTGCGTGCCGCGCTGCACGAACGTGTAGCTCGTGCCCGATGGGTCCGGGTCGGCGAACTGGAACGGCTTGCTGATCGAGAACACGGCAGCCGTGAGGCTCAGCCGGTCGAGCCAGTCGTATTTCGCGCCGACCTCGATCTGGTGCGATTCGACGGGCGGCAGGAACGCATACGCGTTGGTCGCGCGCACCGGCGCCTGGTCGCCGAGCGACAGCGCCTTGCTGTACGACGCGTACAGCGACAGCACGTTCACCGGCTTGTAGACGAGCGCCACCTGCGGCAGGAACACCGAGCGGTCGGTATGCGTCGTGTCGCCGTCGAGGCTGCTCCAGCTGCGCTGGCGCAGCAGCACTTCCTTGCCGCCCGCGAGCACCTGCCAGTGTTCGCCGATGCTGATGCGGTCGAGCCCGAACACGCCGTACTGCCACGCATCGAGGCGCGGATACGACGGCCCGGGCGTTTTATCCGACGGCGAGAAGGTCACATCGGGCCCGTAGATATTTTCGCTACCCACGTTTTCGTACACGGCGTCAGCCATGCTCACGACGCGGCGCTGCACGCTCACGCCGAGCGTCAGCTCGTGCCGCAGCGGCCCCGTCGCGAACTTGCCCGTCGTGACCGCGCGCAGGTCGTCGTTGCGCCGGTATTCGCCGGGGCTGCGGAAGTCGTATACGTCGTAGTCGCCGTTCGCGCCGAAGAAGAACGGCGACGTCGCGCCGGCCGTGCAACTCGCCGCGTACGAGCAGCCGTACGCGAACGCGCTGTTGTCGTCGATCATCGTGCGGCTGCGGCCGGCGGCAATGTAGGCCTTCCAGTCGTCGTTGAACTGGTAGTCGAAGCGCGCATTCAGGTTCAGCGCGTCGGTCGTCACCGGTTTCGCCCACGGCTGCGTGCCGAGCGCCTTCGACGTCGTCTTGATCGACGGCACGACGGTGCCGCCGAGCAACTGGTAGCCGGGCGCGGAACGCTGGATCCACTGCTGGAATTCGGCATTGAGCTGCAGGCTCGCGCGCGGGCTGATGTCCCAGTCGGCGGCGATCGAGCCGAACGTGCGCCGCCCGTTCGTGCCGTCGATGTACGAGTGCATGTTCTCCTTCGCGGCATTGATCCGGAAGCCGAACTGGTTGTCGGGGCCGAAGCGGCGGCCGAGATCGACGGCCGCCGACGTCGAGCCGCGGCTGTCGACGCCGCCCGTCACGCTCGCGACGTTCGCCGAGCGCTTCGTCACGAAGTTGATCACGCCGCCCGGCGCGACGACGCCGCTGTCGATGCCCGCGAGCCCCTTCAGGATCTCGACACGCTCCTTGTTCTCGAGCGGCACGTTCTGCTCGCCGGACACCGTCAGCCCGTCGATCCGGATCGCGCTCGCGAGATCGACCGGAAAACCGCGGATCGCAAAGCCTTCGAAATAGCCGACCGGCGCATAGTCGTTGACGACCGACGCGTCGTTGCGCACGACGTCGCTCAACCGCTTCGCCTGCTGGTCGTCGAGCTGCGCGCGCGTGACGACGCTCACCGACGCCGGCGTATCGCGCAGCGGTGTGTCGTCGAGCCCCGCGACCGACGCGTTGCGTACGCGCAGCGCATTGCCGCGCTCGCCGCTCACCGTGATCGTCGGCAGCGTCGCGCTGCCGGCCGCGTCGGCGTCCGGCGCCGGCGTGTCGCCCTGCGCCGCGGCGGCCTGTGCCGCGAAAAGCGTGATGCCGAGACCGACGCCAAGCCCGACCTTCGCGCGCCGCCGCCGTGCGGGCGACGCTGTTGTTCTATTCACCGTCATTGTTCTGGATGGAAAACTCGCCACTCGACCCTGTCGAAACCTTTATGCCTTTATGCCGTTACGAAGCGTGCCCGCGCATGAACCCGCGACGGTCCCGGCGAACCACCGGACACCGTCGGCAAGCCGGCACGCCATTCATCAGACGAATCGGACAATCCGGCCGTATGCGTGCCGTTCGGTCGGGAAAGCGCAGGATGGGCATCGGAAGCCGGCGACGCGCCGGGCGCCGACGCAGCCGCCGATCCGTGGATCGGGTGCCTGTCGGGCAGCCGGCTGCCTCGCGCGGTCTTGTCATGCGGGGGACGCTTCGAACGCCCCGGTGCGGGCGCCGGGCATTTGCGTGCGCCGTTCGTCGGAACGGCGGAATGTCCGTCGCGCGCGACATCGCGGCGTGGCGCGCATTTTACCCCGGGCGGACGGGGCGGCAGGGAAAGCCGCCCGGCGGGCGGTCATCGCAGGCGTAGCGGGCGGCACGGCGGCCGCCCGTCAGGCACTACGCGGTATCGGCGGCTTTCAGCCCCCATGCGTCGATCATCTGCTGGCGCATCACGAACTTCTGCACCTTGCCCGTCACCGTCATCGGCAGCTCGTCGACGAAGCGGATGTAGCGCGGAATCTTGTAGTGCGCGATCTGCCCTTGGCAGAACCCGCGCACGTCGTCCTCCGACATCTGCTCGTCCGCGCGCAGCACGATCCACGCGCACAGCTCCTCGCCGTACTTCGCGTCGGGCACGCCGAACACCTGCACGCTCTGGATCTTCGGATGGCGGAACAGGAATTCCTCGATTTCGCGCGGGTAGATGTTCTCGCCGCCGCGGATCACCATGTCCTTCAGCCGGCCCACGATGTTGCAGTAGCCGTCCGCGTCGAGCGTCGCGAGGTCGCCGGTGTGCATCCAGCCGTCGACGATCGTTTCCTGCGTTTTCGCTTCGTCGTCCCAGTAGCCGAGCATCACCGAATAGCCCTTCGTGCACAGCTCGCCCGTCGCGCCGACCGGCACGATGCGCCCGTCCGGATCGACGATCTTCACCTCCAAGTGCGGCTGCACGCGGCCGACCGTCGTCGTGCGCTTTTCGAGCGGATCGTCGGTCGAGCTCTGGAACGACACGGGGCTCGTTTCCGTCATCCCGTATGCGATCGTGATTTCCGACAGATGCATCTGCGACACGACGCGCTTCATCGTCTCGATCGGGCACGGCGAGCCGGCCATGATCCCGGTGCGCAGCGTCGACAGGTCGAATGTCGCGAACTCGGGGTGATCGAGCTCCGCGATGAACATCGTCGGCACGCCGTGCAGCGCGGTGCAGCGTTCGTCGGCCACCGCCGCGAGCGTCGCGACCGGATCGAACGCCTCGCCCGGGAACACCATCGCCGCGCCCGTCGACACGCATGCGAGCACGGCCAGCACCATCCCGAAGCAGTGATACAGCGGCACGGGGATGCACAGCATGTCCTGCTCGCTGAACCGCATCGCCATCGCGATGAAGCGCGCGTTGTTGACGACGTTGCGGTGCGTGAGCGTCGCGCCCTTCGGGCTGCCGGTCGTGCCGCTCGTGAACTGGATGTTGATCGGATCGGCGGCCGCGAGCGTCGCGCCGATCGCATCGAGCCGCGCGACATCGAGCGTGTCGCGGCCGCGCGCGACGACGTCCGGATAGCGCAGCATGCCCGGCGTGTGGCCGTCGCCCATCCGGATCACGATGCGCAGCGCCGGCAGCCGCGCGGCATGCAGTTCGCCCGGCGCGCAATGCGCGAGTTCCGGCGCGAGCGCCTGCAGCATCTCCAGGTACTTCGACGACTTGAACTGCTCGGCCGCGATCAGCGCGCGGCAGCCTGCCTTGTTCAGCGCGTAGTCGAGTTCCGCGAGCCGGTAGGCCGGGTTGATGTTGACGAGGATCGCGCCGATGCGCGCGGTCGCGAACTGGGTGAGCAGCCATTCGACGCGATTCGGCGACCAGATGCCGACGCGGTCGCCCGGCTCGATCCCGAGTGCGACGAGGCCGGCCGCGAGGACGTCGATCTCGTGCGCGAACGTGCGCCAGTCCCAGCGAATGCCCTGCTCGCGGAACACGACGGCCGTCCGCGCCGGAAAGCGCGACGCGGTGTCGTGCAGCAGCGTGGCGACGGTCGCATCCGACAGCGGCACGTCGGTGCGGCCCCGCACGATCGACAGGCCGTCGAGCGGCACGCCGGTGGCGATGGCGGTGGTCATGGTGTCTCCTGATCGGCCGCGCCGGCCCGCGGGCCGGCACGTGCATCATCGTGTAAACATCTGCGCGGTCGTGATCGCCATGTCGCCGCCCGGCACGCGAATGTCCTTCAGCTTCTTCAGCGTATCGGCGTCATACACCGCGACGGTGTTGAAGGTGCCCGCGAGGTAGAGCTTGCTGCCCTCGCGATTGAACGACAGGCAGTAATACGAATGATCGAGCGGCGCGGCCTCGACCAGCTTCTCGTTCTTCACGTCGTACTTCGCGAGCCGGTTCAGCACGCCGTACATCGCGTTCGGATCCTTCGGCGACAGTCCGCCCGTGAAATACACCTCGGTGACCGGCGCGAAATCCTTGACCGTCGCGTTGCCCGTCTTCAGGTCGATGTCGACGTAGCCATACATCGTCTGCGCGGCGGCCTGGTCCTTCTTCTCGTCCTTGAAGCGGTCGGCCGTATAGAGCAGGTTCAACGTATGCTGCGGACGCTGCTGCGGCCACACGTACAGCACGTCCGGCTGGCCGTGCAGCGGCTGCTTCCAGTTGCGCAGCGGCACCGCGACGTCGTACTTTCCGGTCTGCACGTTCATCCGGTAGATGTCCGCGCCGACGATGAACAGCGAGCCGTCGTCCGCAGCCTGCAGCATCGTCGTCTGGCGCGGTGCCGCGAAGGTGCGCACCGGCTTCGCGTCGAGCCCGCCATCGGTGCGGTACACCTGCAGGCGCGGCGACTGCACTTCGTAGCTGTCGCGATTCAGCTTCGTCGGGTTGACGACGCTGTAGATCTCCTTGCCGTCAGGGCTCAGCCCGACCGAGAACATCGCGCGCGCACGCTCGTTGCCGGCTTCCGCGAGCTCCGCATGGAACACGGTCTTGCACGAATCGAGATCGACACCGTACAGGTCGCCGTAATGGTTGTTCAGCACGTACGCACGCGTGCGGTCCGGGCTGATCTGGATCGTGCCGGGGCCGAACGCGTCGGGCAGCGAGCAGGTTTTGACGACGCTGTCGGTGCCCGTGTCGATCACCGTCAGGTTGTTCGGATAGTTCGTGACGGCGAGGTACTCGTGGCCGGCCTGCAGCGCGCCGTCGGCCGCGGCCGACAGCGACGCGGCCGAGGCGAGCGCGGCGGCGAGGAGCGCGCGGCTCAGGGGTGTCGTGAATCGCATGGAGAATCCTTGATCGGTGCCGGGTGGATCACTTGTCTTTGGGGAACACGCTGCCGAGCTGGCGCCAGTCCGCGCCGGAATCGGTCGCGTGCTTGTTCCAGTCGGGATAGGTGCTCATCATGTCGGGCACCTGCGCGGGCCACCAGCACGGGTCGGAGCAGCCGTACAGGTCGGCCTCCATCGGCTGGCACAGCGACGCGACCCCGCCGAACACGTCCGTTTCCCAGCCGGGATCGGTCGTCGACGTGCAGCCCGCGACGGACGTCATCGCGACGACTTCCTCGAGGCGATCCTGCTGCACGGCCTCCTCGAGCTTTTTCGCCTTGTTGTTGAGCGGCTTCAGATGTTTCATGTCAGTTCGCCTTGCGCGGAGTGATGTGGTTGTCGATGAACGCCGGGTTGCCGGCGATGATCCGGCTGTAGACCTCGATGCCGAAATCGATCCAGTCGCGCATCAGCTCGCAGTAGTGGTAGGTCGGATGCGTGGGGTCGCCGTAACGCGCATAGCTCTCGTGATAGCAGCCGCCCGAGCACAGGTTGCGGATCCGGCAGGTTTCGCAGCCGGTGCCGCTGCGCTCGAGGCGTTGCGACAGGAAGTCGTTGAGCTCCGCCTGCGCGACGCCCTCATGCACGTTGCCGAAGGTCGGGAGCGTGGAGCCGGTGAAGCGATGGCACAGGTTCAGGTCGCCCTTGTGATCGACCGCGAGCATCTTGAGCCCCGCGCCGCACGGCAGCGACTTCTTGTGCCCTTCGTGCAGATCGGTGATCAACTGGTGCAGGTTCGAGAAGCCGATGTTGCGGTTCTCGAGCGCGGCGGCCAGGTAGCGCCGGCCGAGCGCCTTCATGTTCGCGAACACCTGCGCGAGTTCATCGGTCTGCAGGTTGAACGTATCGAGCTGCCCCGACGTGACCGGCGCGAAGCCGACTTCCGCGAAACCGAGTTCGTTGAACAGGTGATCCCAGATGCCTTCGATGTCGGTCACGCCGCTCGTCAGCGTCACGCGCGCGCCGACCGGGCGGCTGCGGTAGCGCTTGAGCAGCATCTCGACCTTGCGGCGCACGACGTCGTAGGTGCCCGCGCCGCCGACCGTGCGGCGGTTCAGGTCATGGATCGAGCGCGGCCCGTCGATGCTGACCGACAGCCCGAAGCGATGCGCGTCGAGCCAGTCGACGATCTCCTCGGTCAGCAGCGTCGCGTTGGTCGTCATCACGAACTCGACCTGCTTGCCGAGCGCGCCGAAGCGCAGCTCGCAATACTCGACCATGCACTCGATCAGCTTGCGGTTGCTGAGCGGCTCGCCGCCGAAGAACACGACCGTGTAGCGCGGCAGGTCGGGCGATTCCTTCAGCAGCATCTCGACCGACGCCTTCGCGGTGTCGATGTCCATCCGCCGCCCGGCGGACGGCGTGTCGAGGTCTTCCTTGTAGCAATACGTGCAGCTCAGGTTGCAGCCGGTGTTCACGTTCAGCACGACCGTGTCGATCGCGGTGCGCTCGACACGCTTCACCGCGATCTCGGGCGTGAGCGGCGAGCCGTCGCTGACGACCTCGAGGGCCATCAGCTCGCCGAGCGTCTCGGCGAGTTCGCCGTGCGGCGAGCGGCCGGCCAGCCGCGCGAACAGCTCGTCGGCCGTGCAGCTGCTCGCGCGCAGCGCGTCGATGATGTCGGCCGTCACGCGATCGGCCGCGAACAGCGAGCTGCTCGGCACATGAAACATCAGGCGCTCGTCGTCGACGCGCACTTCGTGCACGTTGCGTTCAACCACGTTCAACAGGGCGCTCATCGGATTCTCCTTGCGTTCGTCGGATTCGGACCGGGCCGCGTCGCGGCCCGGCACGCGGGGATGCGGATCGGTCAGGGCAGCGGCGGGTTGTTCCAGCGCTGCACGCCGACGATCATGTGCCCGGTGCCCGTCACCGTGCGTGCGCCGTCCGTCACCGTCGCGACGACGTTCAGGTTGCCCGTGTTGTTGGTGCCCATCCGGCGCGCGGGGTTCGGGCCCGCGTTGCCCGGCGTGAAGATGCCGGTCGACGCCTGCATCGTGCCGGCGAACTGCGTGTCGCGATCGCCCTTCGACTGATCGTCGAACGGGGTGACCGACCATTGCGCGGGCACGACGCCGATGCGGAACGGCTTGCCCGCGCCATCGACACCCCATGCCACCGCGTCGAAACGCCCTTCGACCTTCGGTGTCGAGCCGCCGTTGCCGCCGATGCGCGCGACCGCGTAGTCGGGTTCGACCTTCACGTCGTGGATCTCGCGATAGACCGCGAAGCCGTCCGCATGCGCGGCGCCGACGCTCACCCGGCGCGCGCCGGCCGCGCTGCCGTCGGCGGCCTTCACGCGCACCCGCACGTATTGCGGCGTGCGCTCGAGCACCGATGCAACCGTCACGCCGGTGCCGAATGCGGGCGTGCCTTGCAGGTTCGCGCCGACGATCGTCACGTCGGTCTCCTCGCCGGCCTTCACGTAAGCCGGCTGCACTGCCACGATCTGCGCGCTGCCGAGCTTCGCCGCGTTGAAGTCGAGGCCGCGTTCATCGTGCGCATCGTCGAACATCCGGCCGCGCAGCGTGCCGTCGCTCGCCATCAGCACCTGACGCATCGTCGTGTCGCCGACCTTCACGCTCGCACGCCATTCGTAGCCGGTGTAAAGCGTCGCGGTGCCGGTGCCGACGAGCGGGCTGCCGTCCGCGAAGCGGCCCTTCAGCTCGACGTCGAAGCGGTCACCCGTGCCGCCCTTCACGGTCATCGTGCCGTACGCATCGCCCTTGCCCGGCATGTGGCCGCCGAAGCTCCACGTGCCGGCGAGCGCGGTCGCGGGCGGATGGTGCTGCTTCCACGCGGTCCATGCGCTGCTGTTGTACGGGTAGTCCTTCGCGAGCATCGGCGCGATGTCGGTGAGCGCGATCTTCAGCCAGTCGCGGTCGCGACCCATCGCCGAATACTCGATCGACGGCCACTGCCCGAGGTGGAAGTTCACGAGCTTGTCCCATTCGGCGACCGGGCGGCGCTGCAGCAGCGGGCGCGCGGCCGAGTGGCAACGCGCGCACATCTGCTTGAATTCCTCGTTGCCGACGGTCTCCTGCGTGTTCAGGCGGCGCTCGGGCGCGTAACGGAAGTCCTTCGTCTCCGACGGCGCGAGACCCTGCGTATCCGACAGGTACTTCACGAGAATGCGCCGCTCGTCGTCGCTGATCGTGAGACCGTGCATCGTCTGCATCCGCGCGATCGTCATCAGCCAGCCTTCCGGCGTCTTGCGCTGATGGCTGATGCGGCTCCACGAATCCTTCGACTCGGCCGCGTGACAGGCCGCGCATGTCTGGCTCAGGATCGCGTGAGCGTCGCGCGGCGTCTGGGCCTGGGCCTGCGCGGCGCCCGAGGCCAGCGCGAGCGCACCGGCGGCGGCGACGGCCGCGGCCGCGCGGGGCGGCCGGCTGCGTCGAATGAAAGTCTTGAACAAGGCTCTGCTCCTTTACGTGGGGTCTCGAATCGTCCGGCCTGCAGCGCTACGGCGCTTGTCTCATGCTCTTCAAGCACAGGCCGTGCCAATTGCCGACGTCGGGTTTGCCATAAGGAAAACACGCGCTTTTACCGCCGAACGCTCGGGAAAATCCCGATTCAAACCGACGCGCCAAACCGGCATTCGCGTGCCTTTGCCGCGGTGTGGCGGTCGTGGCCGGCAGCATGCGTGCCGCATGTCGCGTCTCACGTTGCACCCTGATTCTCAAATTGAGACGGCGCGCAGCGAACGCGGCGCGATGCCGGGCAGGTGCGCGATCGAGGGTCATCACCCCGCGCGCCCCGCGCCGCATGGCGTGTGCGGCGCGCATGCGGGCCGCCGCGTCAACGTTGGTATGGAAGCTGCTTTTCGCCTCGACACCCGAACCCCGATGAGCTAGGAGCTTCCATGCAGGCAACGTTGTCGTTACTTCCGCAAACCCAGTCGTTCATCGCACGCACGCCGTCGATGCTGATCGGCGAGACGTGGCGCGGCGCCGAAAGCGGCGCCACCCTGGCTGTCCACAACCCCGCGACCGGCGACGAACTGTGTCGCGTGCCGGCATCCGGCGCGGCCGACGTCGATCGCGCGGTGCGCGCCGCCCGCCAGGCGTTCGACGATTCCGCATGGAGCCGCATGCGGCCGCGCGAACGGCAGAACCTGCTGTGGCGTCTCGCGGATCTGCTCGAACGCGACGCGCAGCAGTTCGCCGAACTCGAATGCGTGAACAACGGCAAGAGCGCGCAGATCGCGCGCGCGATGGACGTGCAGCTGGCGATCGACTTCCTGCGCTACATGGCCGGCTGGGCGACCAAGATCGAAGGCGCGACCGTCGACGTGTCGATGCCGCTGATGCCCGACAGCCAGTTCCACGGCTTCATCCGGCGCGAGGCGGTCGGCGTGGTCGGCGCGATCGTCGCGTGGAATTTCCCGCTGCTGCTCGCGTGCTGGAAGCTCGGCCCCGCGCTCGCGACGGGCTGCACGATGGTGCTGAAACCCGCCGACGAAACGCCGCTCACCGCGCTGCGGCTCGCGGAGCTCGGGCAGGAAGCCGGCTATCCGGCCGGCGTGTTCAACGTCGTCACCGGCACCGGCGCCGAAGCGGGCGCCGCGCTCGCGCACCACCCGGACGTCGACAAGCTGACGTTCACGGGCTCGACCGAAGTCGGCAAGCTGATCGGCAAGGCCGCGATGGAATCGATGACGCGCGTGACGCTCGAACTCGGCGGCAAGTCGCCGACGATCGTGTTCGACGATGCGGACCCGGCCGTCGCGGCCGCGGGCGCGGCCACCGCGATCTTCTTCAATCACGGCCAGGTGTGCTGCGCCGGCTCGCGCCTGTACGTGCAGCGCAAGCACTTCGATCGCGTGGTCGGCGACATCGCGGGCATCGCGAGCAACATGAAGCTCGGCAACGCGCTCGACCCGTCCGTCGACATGGGCCCGCTGATTTCGGCGAAGCAGCAACAACGCGTGGCCGGCTACATCGAGCGCGGCCGCGAACTGGGCGCGCAGCTCGCATGCGGCGGCGAAGCATACGGCCCGGGCTTCTTCGTGAAGCCGACCGTGCTCGTCGACGTGGACCAGAAAGGGCCGCTCGTGCAGGAGGAAATCTTCGGGCCGGTGCTGGTCGCGATGCCGTTCGACACGATCGACGATGCAATCCGCCTCGCGAACGACACGCGCTACGGCCTCGGCGCGAGCATCTGGACCAACAACCTGTCGGCCGCGCACCGGATGATCCCGAAGATCCGCTCGGGCTCGGTCTGGGTCAATTGCCACAGCGCACTCGATCCGGCGCTGCCGTTCGGCGGCTACCGGATGTCGGGCTTCGGCCGCGAAATGGGCGCCGCTGCGATCGAGCATTACACCGAGTTGAAATCGGTGCTGATGAACGTGTGATCGCATCGCCGAACTGAGCGACACCCGCGCCGCGCGACACGGTCGCGCGGCGTGCAGGTGCCCCGTGTTCGTATTCTTCCGCGCTGTTCCACAACTCCAACGACACCGAGACACCCGATGCCCCGCCTCCCCGCTTCCCGCCGTACCTTTATGGTCGCCGCGGCCGGCCTGCTGTCGGCCGCCGCGCTGCCGCGTGCCGCCTCCGCCGCGCCCGCGCTGCTCGACGAAACCGATCCGGCCGCGAAAGCGCTCGGCTATCGCACCGACGCCGCTCACGTGAACCGCACCGCGTTCGCGCGCTATACCCCTGGCCAGGACTGCGGCCGCTGCAGCTTGTACCAGGGCAAGGCCGCGGATCCGGCCGCACCGTGCCCGCTGTTCGCCGGAAAACGGGTCGCGAACGGCGGCTGGTGCAACGCATACAACCCGCGCACGTAAGCGTCGCCGTCGCGAGCCTTCCGCACGCCCTCGAACCATGCACGCCGCCCCGTCACGCACGTCGATTGCGGTCCGCCCGCCCGCGCGAATCGCCCGCACTGCCGCGCCCCGCCTGGGCCTTAGGTTTTTGACCGGATGGATTTATGCCCGGGCTTATGCCAGACTCGGCGGGCCTTTTTGCGTGCGGCCGCGCCGGATCGGACGGCCCGACATTCTCCTGAGGAGGGGCGACGTGCAAGACTACTTCCCTTCCGGCCAACGACTTCCGGACCGGCTGCAGGCAACCCGCCTGATTCGCGAGCGCCTCAGTTCCGACGGCGTGCTGCCGCAGGGTTGCCTGCGCATCGAAATCGACCAGTCGTGGCGGCGCAGCCTCGATCACGGTGTGCGCTGGGACGACGACGCGCGGCTGAACCTGCATGAATTCTGCAACCTCGACGAGCTGCATGACGCGAACCGCTTGCTGCTCGCCGCGGCCGCACCCGAACTCGAATTCCTCGCCGAGCGCTGCGGACGCGACGGGATGATCCTGCTGGCCGATGCGCGCGCAACCATCCTGTCGGTCGACGGCGACGCGAGCCAGCTCGCCGCGCTCGGCATCGGCGACATCCGCGCCGGCGCGAGCTGGTGCGAATCGCTGCGCGGCACGAACGCGCTCGGCACCGCGCTCGTCGAAGGTCGCGCGGTCGCGATCGACAGCGGCGAACATTTCCTCGGCCGGCTGAGCCGCTTCTCGTGCCGCTCGCTGCCGCTGTGCGACCCGCACGGCAAGCCGATCGGCGTGCTCGACCTCACCCGCGAAGGCGAACTGCCGCTCACGCTCGACGACATGTCGATGCTGATGAGCGCGGCGGCCACGCACATCGAGACGCGCCTGTTCGACGTCTATTTCCCCGAGCACGTCGTGCTCGTGTTCCACCCGCGCCATGCGTATCTCGGCTCGAGCTGGAGCGGCGTGCTTGCCGTGTCGGAAGACGGCCGCATCGTCGCCGCGAGCCCGCATGCGTGCGACCTGCTCGGCACGGCGCGCGACGCGCTCGTCGGCCGCCGCTGCGAAAGCGCGGCAGTCACGCGCACGCCGTCGTTCGTCGCGTTCGCCGAGCAAGGCGGGATGCTGCGCGTCGAAGGCGTCGACGCCGCGTTCCATTGCAAGGCGCTGCGCCTGCCGCGCGCGACCGCGGTGCCGGCGTTGCGCGGACGCGGGCCGGCCCCGGCCGCCGCCCGCAACGATGCCGGCGCGCAGGCCCTCGCGGCCCTCGCCGGGCGCCAGCCGCGCCTGCTGCGCGCGCTGACGATGGCGCGGCAAGGTCTCAACAACGGGCTGCCCGTGCTCGTGCAGGGCGAGACGGGCACCGGCAAGGAAGTCGTCGCACGCGCGCTGCACGATGCGAGCGCACGCGCCGGCAAGCCGTTCGTCGCGGTGAATTGCGCGTCGATTCCGGAAGGGCTGATCGAGTCGGAGCTGTTCGGCTATCGCGACGGCGCGTTCACCGGCGCCCGCAAGGGCGGGATGACGGGCCGGCTGATGCAGGCGCACGGCGGCACACTGTTTCTCGACGAGATCGGCGACATGCCGCTGCACCTTCAGGCGCGCCTGCTGCGCGTGCTGCAGGAACGCAAGGTCGCACCGCTCGGCGCGGGCGACGAGCAGGCGATCGACATCGCGGTGATCTGCGCGACGCACCGCGACCTGCCGACGATGGTGCGCGACAAGTCCTTCCGCGAAGACCTCTACTACCGGATTCACGGCGTCAACGTGCTGCTGCCCGCGCTGCGCGAACGCGACGACGTCGACCTGATCGTCACGGCGCTGCTCGCGCGGCTCGGCGCGCCGCACGTGAGCGTGAACGCCGAACTCGCCGACGTGTTCCGCCAGCATCGCTGGCCCGGCAACATCCGCCAGCTCGAGATGGTGCTGCGCACCGCGCTCGCCGTGCGCGACGAGCACGACGACGTGCTCGGTCTCGACCATCTGTGCGACGGCTTCATCGACGGCGTGTGTCCGGCACCGGACGCGTCGTTCGGGCTGATCCGCCGCCACGAGGACGACCTGATCCGCGAATCGCTCGCGCGCCACGACGGCAACGTCGCGGCCGCCGCGCAGACGCTCGGCATCAGCCGCGCGACGCTGTATCGTCGCCTCAAGCGGTTGCAGTCATGAGGCCGCGCGCGCGTTCGTCTGCTGCGTTCGTGACGGGCCGGTCGCGCCGATGCTGAAGCTCGTCCTGCGTTTCGTGAAGACCGACGATCGTGCGCAACTCTCGCACGCGCTCGGCTGGCTGTACGGTTTCGTGCGGCCGCAGCGGCTCGCGATCGCCGGGCTGCTCGCGCTGTCGGCCTGCGCATCGCTGCTCGCGCTCGCGCAACCGTGGCTCACGAAGGAGCTGATCGACCGCGGGCTGATCGGCAAGGATGTCCGGATGCTCGTGGCGATCGCGTTCGCGATGGTGTTCGCGGGCTTCGTCGGCACGCTGCTCGGCGGCATCAACCGCTACCTGCACACGCGGCTGTCCGGCCGCGTGCTGTTCTCGCTGCGCAGCGCCGTCTATGCGCACCTGCAGCGGCTGTCGCCGTCGTTCTACGGCCAGCGCCGCCTCGGCGACCTGCTGTCGCGCCTCGACGGCGACGTCGCCGAGATCCAGCGCTTCGCGCTCGACGCGCTGTTCTCCGCCGTATCGAACGTGATCGGGCTCGTCGGCACGCTGGTGCTGCTCGTCACGCTGTCATGGAAGCTGTCGCTGCTCGCGCTGTTGCTGATTCCGTTCGAGATCCTGTGGCTGCGCACGATGCGCCGCAAGGTCGAGCGCGATGCGCGATCGGTGCGCGAAGGCGCGGCCGACGTGTCGTCGTTCCTCGTCGAGACGCTGCCCGCGATGAAGTTCATCCAGGCCGCCGGCCGCCAGCGCGCGGAACAGGCGCGGCTCGACGGCCTCGGCGATCGTTACATGGAGCGCCTGCTGAAGCTGCAGGTCACCGAGTTCATCACGCAGTCGGTGCCCGGCACGCTGACGTCGCTGTCGCGCGCGGGCGCATTCATCGTCGGCGGCTACTGGGTGATTCGCGGCGACTGGCCGCTCGGTTCGCTGATCGCGTTCTCGAGCTATCTCGGGATGGCGATCGGCCCCGTGAAGAGCCTGCTCGGGCTCTACGTCGCGCTGCAGCGGATGACGGTCAGCCTCGGGCGCGTGATGGAGCTGCAGCGCGCGCCGGTCGCCGTCGAGCCGCCGGCCGCCGCACGCGAGCTGCCCGCGCGCGGCGATCTCGAATTCGTCGATGTGTGGTTCGCGCACGACGAGCGTGCGCAACCGGTGCTGCGCGGTGCCGACGCACGCGTGCCGGCCGGCAGCAAGGTCGCGCTGTCCGGGCTGTCGGGCAGCGGGAAGTCGACGCTGATCGACCTGATGCAGCGCTTCTACGACCCGCAGCGCGGCAGCGTGCGGATCGACGGCATCGATTTGCGCGACGTCGATCTCGACGCGCTGCGCCGCCATGTCGCGGTCGTCAGCCAGGACATCGTGCTGTTTCGCGGCAGCCTCGCCGACAACATCCGCTACGCGGCGCCGCTCGCGACCCATGACGACATCGTGCATGCGGCCCGCGCCGCGCAACTCGACGAACTGATCGCGACGCTGCCGGGCGGGCTCGACGGGCCGGTCGGCGAACGCGGGCAGCAACTGTCCGGCGGCCAGAAGCAGCGGATCGCGATCGCACGCGCACTGCTGCAGGCGCCGGCGATCCTCGTGCTCGACGAAGCGACGTCGGCGGTCGACGAAGCGACCGAGCGGCAGGTCATCGCGCAGATCGACACGCTGTTCGGCGACCGCACGCGCATCCTCGTCAGTCACCGCGCGTCGACGCTCGCCGGCGTCGATCTGCATTTCGAGCTCGCGGACGGACGACTCGCGCGGCGCGCACACCGGGATGTCGCGCATGCATGACGATCGGGCCGTGCGCGTGGGTGTCGTCGACAGCGGCTATCCGCCTGCGCTGGACGCACGCGTCGCCGCCGCGCGGCGCTTCTCGTTCGACGCGGCTTCCGTGGTGCGGGCCGGTGCCGTCGAGCCCGACCGGATCGGTCACGGCAGCGCGATCTGCACGACGATCGCGGCCGCCGCACCCGCGGCGGCGTTGTACGTCGCGCAGGTGTTCGAGGCACGCGGCGTGACGAGCGCCGCGCAGATCGCCGACGCCATCGACTGGCTGCTCAGCCAACGCGTTCGCGTGATCAACCTGAGCCTCGGCGTGCGCGCCGATCGCGACACGCTGCGCGACGCGTGCGCGGCCGCCGTCGCGCAACACGTGACCGTCTTCGCGTCGAGCCCCGCGCAAGGCACGCCGGTGTTTCCGGCAAGCTATCCGGGCATCGTGCGCGTCACGGGCGATGCGCGCTGCATGTCGGGCCAATGGTCGTGGCTCGACAGCGCGCAGGCCGATTTCGGCGCGGTCGTGTCGAGCGGCGCACCGCGTGCGCCGGCCGGCGCGAGCATCGCGTGCGCGGCGCTCAGCGGCCATGCGGCGGACTGGTTCGCGGGTCACCCGGATGCCGATGCGGCTGCCCTGCTCGCTCATCTGCGCACGGACGCCACCTACATCGGCGTCGAGCGACGCACACACGCATCATGAACCGCGCATCCGTCGTCGTGCTCGGCGCGGGGCCGGCCGGCGCCGCCACCGCGCTCGGGCTCGCGCGGCTCGGCTATCCGGTCACGGTCGTCAGCGAATGGCGGCGCTTCGATGCGGTCGAAGGGGTATCCGATCGCGTGCTGCAGGGGCTGCGTCATGCCGGGCTCGTGCAGGCCGCCGCCTGTGCGTTGCCGCCCTGTGCGCGCACGACACGCTGGAACGGCGACACGCGTACGCTCAATCACGAACACCTGATCGACCGTCGCGCGTTCGACGCGGCGCTGCGCCGCGATCTGGCCGATGCGGGCATTGCGGTGCGCGAAGCGACCGTACGCGCGGTGCAAGCCGACGGAGACGGGCATGCGATCCGCATCGACACGCCGGCCGGTGAGGCAACGCTGCATGCGGCGTTCGTCGTCGAGGCGCGCGGCCGGCTCGCGCCGCTCGCGCGCGATGCGATGCGCGGCCCGCAAACGCTGAGCCTGCTGAACGTGTGGGAAGGTGCGCCCGGCAACGCGGCTTCCGCGATCGAGAGCTTGCCGGACGGCTGGGCGTGGATGGCGCGCCTGCCTGACGGCCGCTGCTACTGGCAAGCGACGCTCGACGTCGCGACCACGACGCTGCCGCCACGCGACGCGCTACCTGCGTGGTGCGCGACGCTGCGGCAAACGCCGCTCGCGCGTGACTTCTTCGGTGCGGGAGGCGTGGATGCCGGCGCCGATGCGCGCGTGTTCGCACGCACCAGCAGCGCGACGCTGTGCGGCGACGCCGGCGGCACGAACTGGCTGCGCGTCGGCGACGCGGCGATGGCCGTCGATCCGCTGTCCGGCAACGGCATCTTCCAGTCGCTGTCGTCCGCGTTGCAGGCGCCGGCCGTCATCCATACGCTGCTCGCGCATCCCGAACGCGCGGCACTCGCGCTGCGCTTTCACACGCGGCGCATCACCGCGCTGTTCATGCGTTTCGCGCGGATCGGCCGCGACTTCTACGCGCTCGACACGCAATGGGCCGACCGGCCGTTCTGGCACGCGCGCCGCGCGTGGCCCGACGATGCGCCGTCGCATCGCGCCCCCGATTTCGCTGCGCTCGCAATCGAGCGTGCGCCCGTGATCGACGGCGACACGATCGTCGAGGCCGACGTCGTCACGAGCCCCGATCAGCCGCTCGGCAGCTGGCATCTGCAAGGCATCCCGCTCGCGCCGATCGTCGCGGCGCTGCGCGAGCGGCCGGTGGCGCTGGTGCTGGCGGAATTCGCGCCGCCGCAGGCCGCGCTGGTGCGGCACTGGCTCGAAACGCAGGGATATCCGTTCGTACGCGCGTGACGCGCGCACCTCTGCTTCTTCCGCTTCTTCCGCTTCTTCCGCCTCTTCCGCCTCTTCCGCCTCTTCCGCCTCTTCCGCCTCCTCCGCCTCCTCCGCCTCCTCCGCTTCCTCCGCTTCCTCCGCTTCCTCCGCTTCCTCCGCTTCCTCCGCTTCCTCCGCCTCCTCCGCCTCTTCCGCTTCCTCTACTCCATCGTCCCGCGACTCACGCATCGCGGCACGCGCCTTTGCGCCCGCACGATTCCGCATCGCCGCCCGTCTCAATCTGAGACGCAACATGCGACACGCGATGCGAATTGCTACGTGATTTGCGCGCGATCAAGCCCGATTCGATGGCCACGCCCCATGAAATGGAACCCAGGCGGCGCATTGCGGTCTTGAAGCGGGCAGATGGCATGCCATCTGCTTATCGAAGGTCACGCGCCGCTTACGCCGCGCGCCGGACCATCGACCGTTTCACCTTTCGAGCCCGCACCCCACATGAAAAAATCAAGCTTCATCCTTTCAGCAGGATTCCTGATCGGTTTTTCGAACGCGCATGCGCAGAGCTCCGTCCTGATGTTCGGCATCCTCGACGAAGGCATCAACTACACGAGCAATGTCGGCGGCAAGTCGTCATGGCAGATGGCGAGCGGCGATCTCGCGACGAGCCGCTGGGGCATCAAGGGCAACGAGGATCTCGGCGGCGGGCTGCGCGCGATCTTCGACCTCGAGAGCGGCTTCCTGGTCGAAAGCGGCCAGCTCGGCTACGGCGGCCGGTTGTTCGGCTACCAGTCGTATGTCGGGCTGCAATCGGACCGGCTCGGCACGCTGACGCTCGGCCGCCAGTTCGATACCGTCGCCGACACGATCGGGCCGCTGACCGCCAACGGCAGCTGGGCGGGCTTCCTGTTCTCGCATCCGCTCGACAACGACAACACCGATGCGTCGTTCCACGCGAACAACGCGGCGAAGTACACGAGCCCCACGTTCGGCGGCTTTTCCGGCACGGTCATGTATGGGCTGAGCAACCTGGCCGGCGGCTTCGCGCAGAACCGGATGCTCGGCGTCGGCCTGAATTACACCTATCAGACGCTGTCGGTCGCCGCCGTCTACGAAAACATGTCGAACCCCGGCGCCACGGCGGGCGGCGCACTGACGCCGGACGACACGGATTTCGTCGCAGGCAACCAGAAGATCTACGGGATCGGCGTGAACTACGGGATCGGGCCCGCGACGCTGGGGGCGGTCTATTCGCACGTGAACGTCGGCCAGCCCGACGCGTCGATCTATGCGGGCAGTCTCGGCCTCGCGAATGCGCGGCTCACGTTCGACAACTTTGAAGTCAACGCGAAGTACAACGTGACGCCGGCCTTCCTCGTCGGCGGCATGTACACGTACACGCGCGGCGGCCTCGATCGGGCCGGCGCGAAGTCCTCGCTACACTGGAACCAGTTCGGCGCGATGGCGCAGTACCTGCTGTCGAAGCGCACATCGGTCTATACGCAGGTCGCGTATCAACAGGTGGGCGGCAGCGCGACCGGCACGCCGCTCGACGGCGGGCTAGTGCCCGGTTCACCCGGCGCGTCGTCGAACGGGCACCAGCTCGTCGCGCGCGTCGCGATGAATCACACGTTCTGAACGGGTGCGCCGCGTGCCGCCACGGGAACGCGGGCGGCACGCGCGACGCTCAGAACCCCTGCATCGTCACGGTCGGATCGACGACCAGGTGCACGACGCCGTAGATGACCGCGCCGACGAGCACCGCGAGGATGATCGCCACGAACGGCAGCATCGTGAAGTTGGCGTTCGCGAGATCGGTTGCGTGCGCCTTGCTGTTGCGTACGCCGAAGAAACTCCACAGGACCAGTTTGATCATGCCGAGCAGTTTCATGATTGCGCTCCTTTCATCTATCGGTTGACGCTATCGTCGATCCGACCGGCATCCGGAAAAAGAAGCAGTTGCGTGTGCTTTTCGCGCAGCAGGCCATCTGCGGCGGCATGTCGCAGGGTGCGTCAGCGGTCGAGCACGAGCGGTTCCGACCCTTGTGCGGGCCGCGCGACGCACAGCAGCGCACAACCCGGTTCAACCGGTGCATCGGGCGCCTGCTCGTAGTCGACCACACCGGACAGCACACGCGTCGCGCACGTGCCGCACGACCCGGAGCGGCATTCGGACGGAACGTCCACGCGCTGCCCCTCCGCGAATTCGAGCAAGGTGCCGTCGGCGGGCGTCCACGCGGCTTCGCGGCCCGTGCGCCGGAATACGATCGGCACGCTCGCCACCGCCGGCGCTGCGGCCGCGCGGGTCGCGCTGCGCGCCACGCTCGACGGCCCGAATGCTTCGAAACGGATGCGTTCGTCCGGCACGTTCAGCGCGCGCAGTCCGTCGTACAAGTCGCGCATGAACGCCGACGGCCCGCACAGATAGAAATCGTAATCGTCGAACGAAAGGATCCGCTTCAGTTGCGCGATGTCGATGCGGCCCGCATGTGCTGCCGAGCCTTCGTGAGGATGACTGTCGAACCAGTCAAGCGACAACCGCTCGTCATCGGCCGCGATGCGCGCCAGCTCCGCCGCGAACGGCCGGTCAGCCGCTTCGCGCGCACCGTGCACGAACACCACGCGGCGTGACGGTTGATCGTCGGCCAGCGCGCGGCGCAGCATCGCGACCATCGGCGTGATGCCGATGCCGGCCGACACGAGCACGGCCGGGCGCGGGCTCGCGAGGTCGAACGTGAAGCGGCCGCGCGGCATCTGCGCGTCGAGCGTCATGCCCGTTTGCGCGTGATCGTGCAGCCACGTCGATACGCGCCCTTCGCGCTTCACGGTGATCCGGTAATGCGCGCCGCCCGGTGCATCGGAAAGCGTGTAGCTGCGGATCGCCGGCGAATCGCTGCCCGGCAGCGCGACGCGCAGCGTCAGGTGCTGCCCGGCTTCGTAGGCGGGCAACGCGCCGCCGTCCGCCGGTTCGAAATGGAACGAGCGGATCGCGCGCGCCTCGTCGACGATCTTCGCAATGCGCAGCGGCCGCCATGCCGGTGCCGGTGCCGGTGCCGGTGCCGGTGTCGATGTCGATGTCGATGCCGATGCCGATGCCGATTCGGATGTCGATCCCGATGCCGATGCCGATGCCGATTCGGATGTCGATCCCGATGCCGATGCCGATGCCGATTCGGATGGAGATGGAGATGGAGATGGAGATGGAGATGGGGATGCGGATGCGGATGCGGACGTGGACGTGGACGACACCACCACCGCCCCTGCGACGGCGCTTGCCCCCGCCATCGCCGCGAACTGCGGCGCACGCTCGACCGCCGACCACCGGAACGGCAGCACCGCGCGCATGCGCCGCACTTCCCGCACATGGAACCGCACGACCCGCTGCGCGCCGTCGAACGACGCGACGAGCGGCCCGTCCCACACGATCTCGGCACGCGCGGCCACATACAGCAGGTCGCCGTTGTCGAAATCGACGAACAGCAGCCCCGCGCGCGGATCGTGCTGCAGATTGCCGAGCGTGTTGAAGAAGCGGTTGCCGCTGAAATCCGGCGTCGTCAGCGTGCGCGCATCGTCGACGCGCACGAACCCCGGCATCCCGCCGCGATGCGACACGTCCGCACCCCGCGCGGCGCCGGCGTCCGCCGACGTGTTCGCGCTCGCGACGAAGAACGTATCGGCCTGCGCCAGCAGCGCGCGATCGGCATCGTTCAACCCCTCCGACACGTCGGGCCCGGTGGACGCATCGACTTCCCGTGCAACGAACGTCGGCTTGCGGCCCTGGATGTACTTCGCGCAGTTGCCGAAGCTCTGCTCGACGGCGATCGTCAGCGCATCGCCGTCGACCGCGCGCACGACGCCATTGACGCGATTGCGCCGCCGCGTGTCGAATTCGATGCCGAGCCCGCCGAGCGGCGCGCCCGGCCGCCACGTGCCGGCCAGCGGATCGCCCGGCAACGCGTGCGCGGCGATGCGCAGCGTGCGCGCATCCGGCGACGTCACGAAGCCCGGCGCGCCGGCCCGCAGCGTCGCCCACGGCTGGCCGTGCGCATCGACGCCGCCGAGCACGAAGAACGGCAGTTGCGCGAAAAACGTCCGGTGCTGGTCCGGCATGAAGCGCCGGATCCCGCGCCGGCCGGCCGAACCTGCGGCCCCGGTCACGCCCGCGCGCTGCTGCACGGCGAGTTCGCCCGCGTGAAACGGCGCGGCGTCGAGTTCCCAGCCCGGTACGACGGCAGTCGGGACAATCGGGGCATTCATCGCGTTCTCCCTGAGCAGGTTCGGCTTCGGTGCGCGTTACGCGGCGAGCAGGCCCACGCGCGTCGTCGGCATCGCGACGAAGCCCGGCAGCGCCTCGATGCGCGCCAGCCAAGCACGCACGTGCGGATACGGTTCCAGCGACACGCCGCCCTCCGGCGCGTGTGCGATGTACGAGTACGCGGCGATATCGGCGATCGTCGGCTGCGCGCCGGCCGCGAACGGCTTGCCGGCCAGCTCGCGGTCGATCACGTCGAGCACCTTCTCGGCAGTGCGCTTGGCGGCCTCCTGGTCGAGCTTCGCGCCGAACACGGTCACGAGCCGCGCGGCGGCCGGCCCCGATGCGATCGGCCCGGCCGCATACGACAGCCAGCGCTGCACGATTGCCGCCCGTTCCGGGTCGTCAGGCAGCCAGTGCGCGTCGCCGTAGCGCTTCGCGAGGTACACGAGGATGGCGTTCGAATCGGCGATCACCGTGCCGCCGTCGTCGATCACCGGCACCTGCCCGAGCGGATTGAGCGCGAGGAACGCCGGTTCGCGCTGTGCGCCGGCCGCGAGATCGACGTCGACGGTCTCGGACGGCAGGCCGAGCAGCGACAGGAACAACCGGACGCGATGCGCGTGCCCGGACAGCAGGAACGAATAGACGCGGATCGGTGCGACGGGCCGACCGGCAGCAGGCTTGTTGGCGGCAGACATGGAAACTCTCCGGAATCTCGCGCCGCCGGGGATCGGCGACGAACAGCTGCAGCGTAGCGCTCGCCGTTCGTCACCAGAAGACGGATAATCTTTGAAACATTATCCTTTCCCATAGGACAATCGACCATGGCCGATCTGCGCGACGTGAACCTGAACCGCCTGGCGATCTTCGTCGCGGTGGTCGATGCCGGCTCGCTGACGGCCGCGGCCGAGCGGCTCGGCCTCGCGAAGACGGTCGTCAGCACGCACATGCAGCGCCTCGAATCCGAGGTCGGCGCGAACCTGCTCGTGCGAACGACGCGGCGGCTGAGCGTGACCGACGCGGGGCGCGCGTTCTACGACGCGTGCCGCGACATCGTGCGCGCCACCGAGAGCGCGCTCGACGCGGTGTCGTCCGACGCGGGGCCGCTGCGCGGCACGCTGCGTGTGAGCGTGCCGATCGACTACGGCGCGCTGGTCGTCGCGCCGGCCGTGGTCGCGTTGCGCGACCGGCATCCGGGGCTCGACGTCGAACTGGTCGCCAACGACCGCGTGGTCGATCTCGTCGCGGACAATCTCGACGTCGCGATCCGCATCGGCCGCCTCGCCGATTCGAACTATCGCGCGGCGCAGCTCGGCACGTACGAGAAATGGCTGGTTGCGAGCCCCGCGTTCGTCGCACGCCACGGGCGGCCGCACGATCCGGATGCGCTCGCCGCGCTGCCGTTCGTGATGCTGTCGTCGCTGCCGCGGCCGCATACGATCGAACTCGAAGACGCGAACGGCGGCAATGCGTCAGTGCGCTGCGTCGCGCCGGTCGTGTCGAACACCGCCACCACGTGCCGCGCGATCGTGCTCGCGGGCGGCGGCTTCGGGTTGCTGACGGATTTCTCGACCGCCGACGACGTCGCGGCCGGCCGGCTCGTGCGGCTGCTGCCCGCGTGGCGCTCGGCGCCCGCCGGGATTCACGCGGTGTATCCGTCGACTCGGCTGCCGTCACCGAAAGTGCGGGCGTTCATCGAGGCGATGAAGGCGAGGATCGGGGAGACCGCGGGGCGCCAATGACGAAGCGTTCACGCCCTGCATAGCCAAAGAAGACGGCGCGGCGGGACGAGGAAGCCTCTCGTCCTGCGCGTCGCATGATCCGACATCCATGACGGCAAGTTCCGCCTCGCCGCTGCCATGGTCCGACTCCAGTCTTGCCAGGCAGCAAGCCCGTCACATGAACTTGACGTAGCACGCCTTCTTCTCGACCTGTTCGCGCTTGAATCCGCTGTCGGCCATGCACGCGTCGTACTCGTCGGGCAGCGGCTTCAGATTGAAGATCCGCTGGTCGAACGCGGTGGGCAGGCCATGATCCAGTTCGTCCTGCGCCTCCTCGCAGGTCGCCTTGGCCAGGCTGAGCTTCACGGGCTCCCCGGTAATGACGTTGCGGATCTTTTCATATTCCCCACTCTTGCAGGCCGCCATGGCGTCCTTGAGGTGTCGCGTGTAGATCGCGTCGCGGCATCGATCCCCTTCCTGGTCCCGGTTCTTGAATTTCGCCGCGAAAGTCTGCGATTTCCACACGGTTTCGTAAGTCGTGGACTCGCTGAACGGCCAGCAGCCGCAGCCCGTCAGCCCCAGAACAGAAACGGCCATCCCCGCCGACGTCATGCGACGCAGCCATCGGTTTCGTGCTTGCATAGATTCCTTGTTATCGATTATCGGCCATGCCTGATCGCGGGCAGCCGGCCCCGTTCCCGCGAATCTACCCTGCCTCCCGCAACGTCCCCAGCAGCACCTTCCTGCAACTCGCGATCATCTGCGCCTCCGGATCGCGATAGTCGGTGAGCAGCCACGCCGCGCCGACGTTCGTCATCGCGCCGACGAGCGCGAGCCCGATCAGCCGCTGCTCGGTGCGCTCCGCGGACGTCGCCGCTTCGCGCGGCGCGCCGATCGCCATGATCAGCTTGCCGAAGTCGATCAGCATGCGCTGGTACGTCATGTCGGTGTCCGCGCTCACGCCCATCACCTCGAGCAACAGCACGCGCGCCGCGCACGGGTCGCGCAGGAACGCGAAGAACGCGGCGAGCCCCGCATCGACGCTCTCGCGCAGGTCGCCGCCGCGCGCGGCCACCGCCCGCCCGACCGCGTCGTGCAGCTGCTGCGCATGATGCAGGTAGGTGCAGCGCAGCAAATCCTCGGTGCTGTCGAACGCCGCATAGAAATAGCGATCGTTCAGCTTCGCTTCCTGACAGATCGACCGCACGGTCGCCTTGCGGAACCCGACCGTGCCGAACACGCGCGTCGCCGCGCGAATCAGTGCGTCGCGCCGCTCCGCGGCCCGCACCTCGGGCGCCACGCCGCCATACGACCGGCCCCGTTTTTCCGTTTCGAGTGCTTTCTCCATTTCGCTATTTGACATCAGGACACCCGAAAACTAAAGTGGTGACGATCAACACCACATTAGACGCGCCGCCAGCGCAGCGCAAGCGGAACGGGAGGAGCACGGATGAACGGGTTTTCCGGCAAGGTCGCCGCGATCACGGGCGCCGGTTCGGGCATGGGCCGCAGCCTCGCGGTCGAGCTCGCGCGGCGCGGCTGCGAGGTCGCGCTGAGCGACGTCAACGACGTCGGGCTCGCCGGCACGGCGGCCGCCTGCGCGCAGCACGGCGTGCGCGTGAGCACGCGGCGGCTCGACGTGTCCGACCGCGATGCGGTGTTCGCGTGGGCCGATTTCGTGCGCACCGAGCACGGCAAGGTCAACCTGGTCTTCAACAACGCGGGCGTGTCGCTGGCCGCCAGCGCCGAGACCGCGCGCATCGCCGATCTCGAATGGATCGTCGGCATCAACTTCTGGGGCGTCGTGCACGGCACGCAGGCGTTCCTGCCGCATCTGCGCGCGTCGGGCGACGGGCACGTCGTCAACACGTCGAGCCTGTTCGGGCTCGTCGCAATGCCGACGCAAAGCGCGTACAACGCGACCAAGTTCGCGGTGCGCGGCTTCACCGAGGCGCTGCGGATGGAGCTCGAACTCGACGGCGCACCGGTGAGCGCGACCTGCGTGCATCCGGGCGGCGTCGCGACGAACATCGTCGACGCGGGCCGCGTCGATACCAGCATCCACGCGCTCACAGGGCAGGACGAAGCAACCCATCGCCGCCAGGCGAACCGCCTGATCCACGCGACGACGGCCGACGACGCCGCGCGGCAGATCCTCGCGGGCGTCGAGCGCAATGCGCGCCGCGTGCTCGTCGGCGCCGACGCGCGCCGGCTCGACCGGATCGCACGCCTGCTCGGCGCCGGTTACCAGTGGCTGATGCTGCGCCACGTGCGCCGCGCCCGCGCACGCAACCTCGAACGCGCGCACGCCCCGGCTGCGCTCCCGACCACGCCGACCAAGGACCTCGCATGACCTCGACGACGACCGACCGGCGCGACGCGCCGCCCGCCCCCGGCGCCCGTGGCGACAGCTACGACCTCGACGTGCTGATCGTCGGTGCCGGCCTGTCCGGCATCGGCGCCGCGTATCACCTGAAGCAGCGCTGCCCGTATGCAAGCGTGGCGATCGTCGAGGCGCGCGATGCGATCGGCGGCACCTGGGACCTGTTCCGCTATCCGGGCGTCCGTTCGGATTCCGACATGTTCACACTCGGCTACAGCTTCCGCCCGTGGCACAGCGACAAGGCGATCTCGGACGGCCAGACGATCCTCGACTACATCCGCGACACCGCGCGCGCGTACGGCATCGACAAGACGATCCGCTACGGCCAGAAGGTGGTCGCCGCCGACTGGGACTCGAACCGCGCGCGCTGGACGGTCCGCATCGAGCGCACGCGCGATGGCGCGACCGATACGCTCGTCTACTCATGCCGCTTCCTGTTCATGTGCAGCGGCTACTACGACTACGACGCCGGCTACCTGCCCGACTGGGCCGGCATGGACACGTTCGAAGGCAAGCTCGTGCATCCGCAGCACTGGCCGAAGGACCTGTCGTACGCGAACCGGCGCGTGGTCGTGATCGGCAGCGGCGCGACGGCCGTCACGCTGGTGCCGTCGATGGCGGCCGACGCGCAGCACGTGACGATGCTGCAGCGCTCGCCGACCTACATCGTGTCGCTGCCCGCGCGCGACAAGATCGCGAACGCGTTGCGCCGCGTGCTGCCGTCGCGGCTCGCGCACCTGCTCGTGCGCGTGAAGAACGTGCTGCTGACGATGTACCTGTACAACGTGTCGCGCCGCAAGCCCGACCGGACGAAGCAGTTCATCATCCGCGCGGCCAGCAAGCAGGTCGGCCCCGGCTTCGACGTCGCGAAGCACCTGACGCCGCGCTACATGCCGTGGGACCAGCGCGTGTGCCTCGTGCCGAACGGCGACCTGTTCAAGTCGATCCGCTCGGGCCGCGCATCGATCGTCACCGACGAGATCGAGCGCTTCACGCCGACCGGCCTCAAGCTGAAGAGCGGCCAGCAGCTCGACGCGGACGTGATCGTCACCGCGACCGGGCTGAAAGTGAAGATGCTTGGCGGCGCACGCGTCACGGTCGACGGTCGCGCGGTCGACCTGCCGGAGACCGTGTCGTACAAGGGGATGATGTACAGCGACGTGCCGAACCTCGCGTCGTCGTTCGGCTACACGAATGCATCGTGGACGCTGAAGGCCGAGCTGATCGCGCGCTACGTGTGCCGGCTGCTCAACCACATGCGCGCGAACGGCTACGACACCTGCGTGCCGCGGCTCGGCGCCGGCGACCTCGGCGACGTGCCGGCCGTCAACCTGAGCTCGGGCTACATCCAGCGCGCGGCCGGCATCCTGCCGAAGCAGGGGCACAGCAAGCCGTGGAAGTTCCACCAGAACTACGTGCTCGATCTCGCATCGCTGAAGTTCAGCGGACTCGCCGATTCGGCGATGCAGTTCGAACGCCGCGCGAAAGCCGGCCCGGCGGCCACGACGCCGGTTGCCGAACCCGCACTCGAAACCCGCTGAGGCCGACATGACCCATACGCTCCATCTGATCCAGAACGTGCTGCTCGGCGTCGTCGCGGTGCTCGCCGCGCTCGCGCTGTTTACCGGTTACGTGGCCCGTCGCGTGACGCGCGCGTTTCCGCCCGAAGGCCGCTTCGTCGACATCGGCGGCGACCGCATCCACTACGTCGAATACGGCAACGGCCCGCCGCTCGTGTTCGTCCACGGGCTCGCGGGGCAACTGCGCAATTTTGCGTATCTGCCGCTCGCGCGGCTCGCGCAACGGCATCGCGTGATCCTCATCGACCGGCCGGGCGCCGGCCGCTCGATCCGCGGCGCAAGCTCGCAGGCGAACGTGTTCGCGCAGGCCCGCACGGTCGCCGCATTCATCGACGCGCTGCAGCTCGACAAACCGGTGCTGGTCGGCCACTCGCTCGGCGGTGCCATCGCGCTCGCGGTCGGCCTCAATCATGCGGATCGCGTGAGCCGGCTCGCGCTGATCGCGCCGCTGTCGCACGAGCAGAGCGAGCCGCCGGCGCCGTTCAAGCCGCTGATGCTGCCGTCGCCGCTCGTGCGCCGCTTCGTGTCGTGGACCTTCGCGATTCCGCTGACGATCCTGACCGGCCGCAAGGCCGTGCGCCAGGTGTTCGCGCCGGAAGACGTGCCGCGCGACTTCCCGGTCAAGGGCGGCGGGCTGCTCGGGATGCGCCCGCACGTGTTCTACGCGACCGCGACCGACCTGCTGTCGGCACCGGTCGACCTGCCCGCGATGGAGCGCCGCTATCCGGACCTCGCGCTACCGGTCGACGTGCTGTACGGCCGCGCCGATCCGATCCTGAACTGGCGCGAGCACGGCGAAGCGCTCGCGAAAAAATCGGCGCGCGTGCGGCTGAAGGTCGTCGAGGGCGGGCACATGCTGCCGGTCACGATTCCGGACGCCACGGCCGACTGGCTGCTCGAAGTCGCCGCTACGCCGGCCGAGGCGGCCGCGCCGGCGGCACGCATCGCGTAAGCCGCGACCGCGTAACAGCGCCTGATTCCGTGCCGTGCCGCCGGCGCTGCGGCGGAATCAGGCTTCGTCGTCGGGCAGCGACAGCCCGAGCTCCGATATCACCTCCCGCGCGCTGCGGAATGCCTCGACCGCGGCCGGCGCGCCCGCGTACAGCGCGCTGTGCAGCAGCACCTCGCGGATCTCGACGAGGCTCGCGCCGTTGTTGAGCGCGCCGCGAATGTGACCCTTCAGCTCCGTGCTGCGGCCGAGCGCCGCCAGCATCGCGCACGTGCACAGGCTGCGCGTCTTCAGGTCGATCCCGCCCCGCTGCCACGTGCTGCCCCACGCGTGCTCGTTCAGCCAGTTCTGCAGCGGGCGCGAAAACCCGTCGAGGTCGCGCATCGCGCGTTCGACGAACGCCTCGCCCATCACGTCGATTCGTCGCGCCTTGCCGTGTTCCCTGTCCTGTTCGCTCATGTCCGTGTCCTGTGTGGAGTGGTGGCTGCTGCTTCGTCGGCAGCCGGGGATGTCGCGCCATGTTCAGCGGGCCGGCGCCTTTCGTCAAAGATGCGGCCCTCGGTTCGAAGCTGCCCGCGTCACGCGATATCGAACGCTACGTAACATCGCGCCGCGCGTTACGGCGGCCTACGGGAACATCGCACCCACCGTGCCGGCGCGCCGTGCGTACCCATCGCGAGAAAGCACCGTTACGCCGTTTAAATCGCGCGTATATCCCCGATTCCTGCAATAAAGCGCGACACCGTTTCGTGAAAGCTGTCGTGGCGCGGAATTTGCAGTGGAGGCTTGGACACACTTCCAATGTCGAGGCCAACATGCACAAATTCTTCAAGAAGACGACGGTAACGATGGCCGTCTCGTCGCTGCTCGCACTCTATGGTTGCGGCTCGGTCGATGGACCGACGACCCCGCCGACGATCAAGCCGAGCACGTCAGGGACGGGCGGCAGCTCGGGGACTTCAGGTACGTCGGGCGGCGGGACGTCGGGGAGCTCCGGTACTTCGGGTAGCTCTGGTACTTCGGGTACTTCCGGTACGTCGGGTACTTCCGGTACGTCGGGCACCTCCGGTACGTCGGGTACTTCCGGTACGTCAGGCACCTCCGGTACGTCGGGTACTTCCGGTACGTCGGGTACTTCCGGTACGTCGGGCACTTCCGGTACATCGGGCACCTCCGGTACGTCGGGTACCTCCGGTACGTCGGGCACTTCCGGTACGTCGGGCACCTCCGGTACGTCGGGCACCTCCGGTACGTCGGGCACCTCCGGTACGTCGGGCACCTCCGGTACGTCGGGCACCTCCGGTACGTCGGGCACCTCCGGCACGTCGGGTACTTCCGGTACGTCTGGCACCTCCGGTACGTCAGGTACTTCCGGCACGTCCGGCACCTCCGGTACGTCAGGTACTTCCGGCACGTCCGGCACCTCCGGTACGTCAGGCACTTCCGGCACGTCCGGCACCTCCGGTACGTCAGGTACTTCCGGCACGTCGGGCACTTCCGGTACGTCGGGTACTTCCGGTACGTCGGGCACTTCCGGTACATCGGGCACCTCCGGCACGTCGGGTACTTCCGGCACGTCGGGTACTTCCGGTACGTCGGGCACTTCCGGCACCTCCGGCACCGGCGTCACCCCGCTCGGCAATGTCCTCCAGACATCCGGCAACCTCGTGACGGCACTCGGCACGACGGTCGCGAACGGCGGCGCTCAGATCGGCGGCGTGCAGATTCCCGGCACGAACCCGACGACGGCGACCAGCGTCGGCAATGCGGTCACGAGCCTCGGCAACGGTGTGCAGTCGCTCGGCAACGGCGTCGCGGCCGGCCTCGGCTCGATCGGCGTGTCGGCGAACCCGCTCGGACCGACGCTCACGTCGACCACCGGCCTGCTGACCGGCGCCGGCGGCGCGGTCAACAACCTCGGCAACGCGGTGACGAGCCTCGGCACGGGGCCGCTGGCGCCGCTCTCGCCGGTGACGACGCTGGTCGGCGGGCTCGTCAACACGGTCGGCGGCGCGGTCAACTCGACCGCATCGGGCCTCAACACCGCGCTGAACAGCGCGCCGGTCCAGCAGCTCGGCACGCAGGTCGGCACGCTGATCAACCCGATCACGAACGCGCTGACGGGCGGCGTCACGACGCCGGGCGCCACCCAGACGCTCGGCAGCGTGACCCAGCTCGGCGCGCCGCTCAGCAACCTGCTGGGCACGCTCGGCAGCGGCCTGGGCCTCGTCGGCTCGCAGGTGAGCGGTGCAACCGGCAACCCGACCGGTACGAGTCTCGGCGGATCCGTGACCCAGCTCGGCAGCACGGTGACGTCCGTGGGCGGCCTCCTGAACAGCAACACCGCCGGCAGCTCCAGCAGCGGCACGGGCGGCAGCAACCCGCTCGCCCCGGTCACGGGCCTGCTCGGCACGCTGACGGGCGGCCTGGGCGGCGGCAGCTCGAGCGGTTCGGGCGGCACCAGCGGCACGAGCAGCGGCGGCCCGCTCGGACCGGTCACGGGCCTGCTCGGCTCGCTGACGGGTGCGCTCGGCGGCCTCGGTTCGAGCGGCACGAGCGGCACCGGCGGAACGAGTGGCACCAGCGGTACCGGTGGCTCGGGTGTCGGCGGCCTGCTGGCGCCGGTCACCAACCTCGTCAACTCGCTGACGCCGCTCGGCGCCAGCCTCACGGGCACGGTCACGACGCCGGGCGGCAACGTGACGGGCTCGCTCGGCGGCCTGCTGTCGAGCGGTCCGGTCGGCACGGTGGCGGGTGCACTGACGACGCCGGCGGGCGCCGCGGGCGCCACCGGCACGGCCAGCCCGACCGGCGCGGCCGGCACGGTCACGACGCCGGCTGGCGGCGGCACCGTGGTGGGCGGCCTGACCGGCGGCTCGAACGGCGGGGCCGCGGGCGGCGCCGGCAACCTGCTGTCGCCGGTGACGAACCTCCTCGGCGGTCTGCTGGGCGGCGGCACCAAGAAGTAACGCTTTACCTATCAGAACCACAGGCCAATGGCCGGGCGCGCATCCATACCAAGCCCGGCCGACGGCCGGCGTCACCCGCCAAGCGGGGGCGCCGGCCCTCATCCGTACGAGGATCCGATCATGAATTCCACGCTCGACGGCATCGCCGCGGCCCAGGACCGCCCACCCCGTTCCGCCACGCCCCTCCGCGCCGGCCTGCTCGGCATCGCCGCCGGGCTCTGCGCGCTGTGGATCACGCGCGACCATCCCACGCTCGATGCAGCCACGCGCGCGGTCATCGCCAGCCTCGCGATCGTCGGCACGATCGCGCTGCACGAAATCTTCATCTCGCGTGTCTACCTGCGCCCGAGCGCGGGCCTGTCGCGGCAGGCCGTCCGGCCGCTCGGCATCGCGCGCGTCGCGACGCGGCTCGGCGCACTGGCGTCGATCTATGCGGGCATCGGCGCGATCTACTGGCTGCTGCCCGAATACCACGGCGCGTTCTACCTGCCGTTCTGGTCGCTGCTGCGCTCGCTCGCGCCGTACGTGATCGTCGCCGCGCCGTTCTACTTCGCGTGGATGGACCGCCACCAGCGCGAGACCGACGACGCGTACCTGCTGTGGGGCCGCTTCCTGTTCCGCCGCGCGCAGCCCGCGAGCTGGAAGCCGGTGCGCGAGATGCTGGCCGGCTGGGGCGTGAAGGCGTTCTTCCTGCCGCTGATGACCGTCTACCTGTCGAAGGACGCCGATCACCTGAGCGCGTCGCTCGCGAACGCGATGCACGCGCCGATGACGCTCGCGACCTTCGTGTTCATGTACGACCTGTCGTTCACGATGGACCTGATGTTCGGCACCGTCGGCTACCTGTGCACGTTCCGCATCCTCGACAGCCACGTGCGCACCGTCGAGCCGACGACGCTCGGCTGGGTGGCCGCGCTGATGTGCTACCAGCCGTTCTGGTCGCTGTTCTCGAACAACTACATCCGCTACGAAGGCTCGATGTTCTGGGACAACTGGCTGCTGTCGGCCCCGACGCTGCGCGTGATCTGGGGCACGGTGATCATCCTGCTGCTGCTGACCTACGCGCTGTGCACGATCTCGTTCGGCCTGCGTTTCTCGAACCTCACCAACCGCGGCATCATCACGTCGGGCCCGTACCGCTTCACCAAACATCCGGCGTACATCACGAAGAACCTGTCGTACTGGATGGTATCGGTGCCGTTCGTCGAGCCGCTCGGCTGGCAGGTCGGGCTCATGCACTGCGCCGGGCTCGTCGCGGTCAACCTGATCTACTACACGCGGGCAAAGACGGAAGAGCGCCACCTGATGCGCGACCCCGACTATCGCGCGTACGCCGAATGGATCGCGCAACACGGGCTGTTCGCGCGGATCAGGCAGGCGTTCGGGCAGCGCGCGCCGGCCTGACGCGGTGGCGCAAGGCGGGGCCGGCCGCCCCCTTGACTTCACCGGGGCGCCGCGCCACCCGAAACCGCCGCGCATCGCCGCGCGCGTGCTCAGTCGAACGAGACGCCGCGAGCGCTTCCGTCACGCTCACGGCGGGTCGCGCGCGTCAGCCCGTTGATCGCGACGAAGCTCGCGAGGCCCATGCCGAAGCAGCAGGCCGCGAGCGGCCACGCGGTCGTGCCATCGAAGACCAGCGTCGCGAACGTGCCCACGCCAGTGACGATCATGCCCTGCACCGCGTAGTAGAGCGCGACCGCCTTGCCGGCGGCATCGCCGAAATCGCGCAGCGCCCCGTTCGCGGACACCGACGACATCAGCACGATGCCGACCGCCACCAGCCACATCGGCATCACGAACGTCGCGAACGACGGCTTCGTCAGGAGCGAGCAGACCGCCAGCACGATCGCCCCCGTCATCATCGTGAGCGCCCCGCGCGCGACGCAGCCGGCCTCGCCCCATCTCGACACTAACGTCCCGGCGAAGCGCGACACGACGACCATCACGATCGCGACGGTCGCAAAGGCCACGCTGAACGCCACGCGGGAATAGCCGGCACCGCCGACCAGCACGCGCGGCGCGGTGGAGAAGAACACGAAGAACGCGCCCATCGCGGCGGCAAACGCGAGCGTGTGAACCCGAAAGGGCCGGCTGCCGAGCATCGATGCGACGGACGGTCCCTGCCGGGTCGCCGTCCGCGGCCGCGTCTCGTGCCAGCGCGGCCACGCGCGTCCGCATGCGAGCAAACCCAGCACGCCGAGCGTCGCAAAGATCGCTCGCCACCCGCAGGCTACCGCGATGGCCGCGCCGAGCAGCGGCCCGAGCGCCGGCACGAACGCCAGCATCGCGCCAAACTGGCTGTAGATGATGCGGCCTTCGGGGCGATCGGCGTAGACATCGCGGACGGTTGCAAACGTGGCGACGAGGGCAGCCGACGCGCCCAGCGCCTGCAGGACGCGCAGTGCGACGAACAGGCCGCCGCCGGTGGCGATCGCAAGCGCCAGGGAAGCCGCCGCAAAACACAGCGCGCCACCCAGCACCACCGGCCGTCTGCCGACGCGGTCCGACAACGGGCCGAAGATCAACTGGCCCAGGCCGAGGACGACCATGTAGACGCTCAGCGTCAACTGGACGATGGCCGGCGACGTGCGGAGCGCGGACGGCATCTCCGGGATCACCGGCAGGTACACGTCCATCGCCAGCGAAGCGAGGAGATCGAAAGGCGCCATCAGCAGCAGCGCCGACGGCAACGAATAGGCCCAGACGGGCGTGGATTGTTCAGGCATGACAAGGCATCCGCTCAGAAAAGGGAATCTGGCGGCGATCTGCCTGGTCAGCGAGGGACGACGGGAGATCGCCGCAACGACCGGTTAACGAAGGTCGTTGCGGCTTAGCGATCCGTGGACGGGCCGGCTCCCATGAAGGAATCCTTGTGGTGTGTGGTGTGCGATGACCGTGCAGTGTAGTCGGTTCGACAGAAGGGCACCAGCCGTGCACGCACGGCCGGCTGGTGGCGATCCGGCTGGCCAGCTCGCGTATCGTGCTGGCCAGCCGCGTGCGATACGGCGCCGTGCATTCCGGTGGAACGGGACGTGGCCCACACAGTCCCGATCCGGTTCGCACACCGCCTGGCGGGCCTCGCCGCGATCGCCGCCGCAAATCCGCATATCCCCGGCCCATCCCCGGCGGATTCGCGGCCCCGGCTCGCGTCGCCGGACGTTAATGCTTCAGACGCACGACGTACAGGCCGGTGAAGTTTGCAGCCGCCGCCAAGCTGAAGGTCGGCGGGGTCGAAATGATCGACCCCATGATGGTCGGCTTGTAGGTGACGGTCCCGCCCGAAACGTCGGCCATTTCGATGACCGCGGGGCTCGGATTGGGAATGATGTTCGAGGTGAAGTTCAGGGTCAGCGTACGGTCGTACATGTTGTCGAACCCACCGTAGGACTTGATCTCGTAGACGAAGTCCGCGTTCACGCCCGCAGGCACCGGATCCGGTTTGCCCAGGCAAATCAATCCGTCGCGAACCACACCACCCGGCGGGGTCTTGAAGGTCAACGTCGCGATGCCGTCGTCGGTGACCAGCGTCATCGTCGCATTCGCAACGGCACTCTTGGTGAGCTGGATCGACTTGTAGCCGTCCGGACACTTGAGCGTGACAGGCTGAGGATCCGGTGCGGTCGGCGAAGGGGTTCCCGTCGCGCTGTCGCTACTCGTCGCGGTGCTCCCGCCGCCGTCACCGCCACCGCCACCGCCGCATGCCGACAACAAGACGGTAGAACCCGCCAGGACCGCCAGAATCATATTGTTTTTCATTTTTCACTCTCTCTTTTGATCAATACAACTAACAAAACATCTCCCTCGTGATCGGTTTTCTGTCGATTGCCCGGTGTCATTCAAGGCATCGCCGAGCCGGTTGATATTGACCTGTGGCAAACCGTTCTCAGCCTGCACGCCCTTCGGTGCATTCGCCCCGGCGCCCACGACCTGTGCCGGCGCCCAGCGTGGTGCCACGCCTGCCGCGAGCGGCACCGCAAACGCCGCGTGGCGCCGTGCGGATGGTTTCTCCACGGCTTGTCTTCGCCGACGCGCCGGCCGTCTCTTCGACCGCGATCAACTTGTCATGTGCGCGGCTGAATACCAGACGATATGGGTTCTTGTTCATGGCACGGCGGGCGCACTTTTACGCCCCAGGCGAATACGTTTGGAATGCCACAACCGGTGATGAAGAGGTGGCAGCGCCGGAATCGACGTTTCCGGATTTCCCCGCGATTTCTTCACTCAGGCCGTCGCGAATCTAATGAGTCTCTCGCGTCGAAATATATCGAAACATCTGTCGGCACACTGTCAGGAATTGATAAAGTCGCGCACGCTGAAATACGTCGCCATCGATTTTCCTGATGCGTATTCCTCATTTTTCGACACGTCCGGGTCAAGTACCGCCCCAAAAAACCGTCGCTATTTCCCACCGCGCTTTAACAATCGGAAGCGATTGCTAAAAACATGCCTTCTATTTGAGATAACTCGATACTCGCGGCAGCCTCACGATCGGCATCCCGTCAGTCACTTCATGAACATGCAACAGCAACACGCGCGTGAGGTCACAATGCACGCCCTGTGCGTGCGAACGCATCGGCATCCGCCCTTGCGACCAATCGTCGCGAAACACCTGAATCCCCCGCGTTTCGTCGCTTTTCTCCGCCAGGCCGATTGCCCGCTCCGTGCCTGTCGCGTATGGTGCTGACCGTCCGCGCGCTTGCCGCCCGGACCTTCGACCGTCGTCCCGCACGACGGCCGCGCGGGCCGTGCCCGCCGCTCACCGTCTCCGCGATGCCGCCCTTCGGCGCCGCGCATTCATGAGGAGAGAGACGTGATCCACAAAGTCCTGATCCTGTTCGCACTCTGCATCGCGGGCCTCGCCGCGATCGCCGCCGGTTTCCAGCACATCCCCAGCTGATTCGCGGCCCCGGCTCGCTTCGCCGAGCCAGGGGGCCGCACCCTTTCCTTTCCCCATTTGCGATGAACCACTTTCTCGGACCGCCCGGGACGGGCGACCTTTGCCATGCGCATCGACGTACAGCATTCCCAGCACGACATCGACGATGAACTCGACACGCTCTACGCACGCCTGCACCAGCCGGGCCACCGCCTGCACGGCCTGCCGGCCGTCGCGCTCGGCCGCTCCGGCCTGATCGTCCGCCACCGCGAAGCGGACGGCGAATACTTCCTGTATGTCGAAGATCCGGCCGCGCGCCAGCTGGCCGGCTATACGGTGTTCAACCGCCTGCCCGAAATCCCGCGCCGCGCCGACCGCTACCTGCGCGCGCCGCATACGCGGCTGCGCGGGTCCGCGCAACGCAAGGGGCTGGCGACGACGCTGTATCGCTGGGGGCTCGACGCGGGCCTGTGCCTGATCAGCGGCGCGCGCCAGTCGGTCGGCGCCGCGCAGTTGTGGGCGGCGCTCGCGCAGGAATACCGGCACGGCTTCGTCGATATCGAGGGGCGTGCGCTCCGTTATCTCGGCGAAACCGTCGCCGACGACGTGCATGGCGCACTGCACACGCGGCGGCTGATGCTCGGCACCGGATGGGAAATCGGGGAATTCGCGCGCGTGGCGGGGATGGCCAGCGCCGTCTGCATGTGAGCGTTTGCGCGCCGGGCACGGCTGCGGCTAGATCGCGATGCCTGTTCGTTCGCTGAACGCCGCTCGCAATACGTGCTCGTCCGTCATCTCCATACGGGCGAGCTCGGCGAGCACCGACGGAAGCAGCCATTCGATGTTCGGATCGACGCGCTTCATCTGCGCGACCAGCGCGGCCGTGAACGCCGCATTCTCGTGCGCGCCCGATTCACCCGCCTGACGGCGCTGCCGGTACAGCACGCCGACCCAGTAGCCGATGCGCTCCGGCACGATCCAGCCGGCATACGTGCGCGGGAACTCGGCCTTGCGCAGCGCATCGCGCACGACGTCTTCCGGATCGCTCGTCACCGGCGAGAAACACATCTGCTCGCTCTGCGCGAGCAAGGCTGACGTTGCGTTGTCGAATGCCGCATAGGTCTCGCTGCAGACATCCGTATCGGGATCGAAGCGATAACCGACGTGGACGGTCACGCGCCCGTCCGGCATCACGAACGTCCGGTTCGGCGGACACAACGCGTGGCGCTCGGCGACGGTCAGGAATGCGCCGGTCGCGTGCGAATACTCGCGTTCGCGCTGGCGGTTGAGCGACGGATCGACGACCCAGATGACCAGTGTCGCGGTGCCGGGACGATCGTATGCGGTCAGGTAGCTTTCCGCCGGAATCGCTGCCGCCACCGTCGGCGGCAGGTCGGTATGCTCGATGCATTTTCGGAACGGCATCGGCTTCACCGTCGTTTGCCGTTCAACGGCAGTGCGACAGCGCGACACCGCTCCGCGCTCTCGCCCCTGATTGCAGCGGACAGCGCTGCGGCAGTCATTCCGGAACACGGGTTCATGCGAGCCCTCAGCTGTCTTATTTCGTTTCCAGGCATCCGCCCTCTCACGCGTGCGGGATCGATCCTGGCGATTGTAGCGCCTGCGCTCGCGCACAACGCTGCCCGAACGCCGGTGCGATAATCCGTGCGACGCTCACCGCTGCGTCACGCGCCAACCGACACGCTCATCGATGACTACCGATCCCCGAACCGACGCCGACCGCCCCCTCGACATCGTCGCGCTGTGCGGCAGCCTCCGCGCCCAGTCGTACAACGCCGCACTGCTCGATGCGGCCGCGACAGTCGCGCCGCGCGGCATGCGCATCGTGCGCTTCGATCGTCTCGGCGAATTCCCGCTGTTCAATCCCGACGCAGAATATCCGTCGCCCGCCGCGGTGCGCGACCTGATCGACCGCGTGAATGCCGCCGACGGCCTGCTGATCGCGAGCCCGGAATACGCGCATGGCGTAACGGGCGTGATGAAGAACGCGCTGGACTGGATCGTGGGATGCGAGGCCGTCGTGTACAAACCGGTCGCGGTGCTGAACGCGTCACCGCGCGCGACGCATGCGGACGCGGCGCTGCGGGAAACGCTGTCGGTGATGTCGGCGCGCATCGTCGAACCCGCGTCGATCACGCTGCCGATTCTCGGGAGCCAGCTCGACGCGGCGGGCATCGCCGCGCATCCGCCGTTCGCGTCGGCGCTGGCCGACGCATTGCACGCGCTGCGCGCGGCGATCCACGAGGCGGAGCCGGGCCGGTAGCAACTTGCGTTCGTTCGTGAGCGCGCGTCGCGTTACCGCGCCTTGGCGCGCGTCACCTTCTTCGCCGGTTTGGCCGCCTTCGCGCGCGGCGCTTCCTTCTCGGGCTGCGCGCCGCCACCGGCGAGATCCTCAAGCCACGCGAGTGCGTCGACATACGACAGGAACTGCTGCAGATAGGCCGGCGACAATTCGCGCATCGTCGCGAGCGACCGGTGCACGAGGCTGTTCGAATTGAGCGGCCCCGCGTTGCGCGGCACCTGGTCGAGCGACTGGCGGTACTGCTGCTCCGTGCGGACTTTCGACCACATCGTGCGGAAGTAGTCGACCAGCTCGGGATCGAGCCCGCGACGGTCGGCCTGCGCATCGCGCGCGAGCCGCTCGACGAGTTCCGCCAGCGCGCCGCGTGCGGGCGCACCTGTTGCGTCGCTCACGGCTGCCGCTTCACCAGCGCGCGCTACGACCTCCGCGAAACCTTCGAGCAGCGTTGCCAGCCGCGCGTCGAGCAACGCACGCGCGTTACCTTCGAGCGCGGCCGCGCGCCGTTCGAGCGCGTCGACCCGGTGAAAGCGCACCGGATCGAGCCGGTCGGCGCCCTGCTCGCGCCATGCGTCGAGCGTCGCGCGAACGTGCGTCGCGTCGCCGGTCACTGCGCCTTCCCTCCGTTCGAGGCCGACTTGCGCGGCACCGGCGCAATCTCCACGCGACGGTTCTTCGCGCGGCCTTCATCATCCGCATTCGAGCTGACCGGCTGTTCGGAGCCGAACGCGGCCGCGAACACCGACGACGCCGGCACGCCGGCGTCGATCAGCTCACGCGTGACCGTCAACGCGCGCTTGGCCGACAGCTCCCAGTTGTCCGCGAACTGGCGGTTGCCGGCGTGCACCTGCTGGTCGTCGGCGAAGCCGCTGATCATCAGGATCTCGTCGCGCGTCTTCAGGTACGCACCCAGCGGCGCGGCCAGCGTCTTCAGCAGGTCACGGCCCGCGGGCTGCAACTGGTCGGAGTTCAATGCGAACAGCACGTTGCCGCTGATGCCGATGCGACCGTTGACGAGCGTCACGCGGCCGGCCGCGAGCGGCCCGGCAAGCGCCTGCTCGAGCGACTTGCGCTGCTGCGCTTCCTGTTGGCGCGCACGCACGGCTTCCTCGAGCTTCGACGTGAGCTGCAGCTGCATGCCAATCACGCCGACGAGGATCAGCACGAACGCGCCGAGCAGCACCGACATCAGGTCGGCGAACGCGGGCCACACCGGCGCGGAGGACGCGTCGCCGTCGATTTCGTCGTGCATGCGTTACGCTCCGACGCTCGCCCGCCGGCCGGCGAGCTGCTGCAGGTCTTCGACGATCTGCTTCTGCGACATCATGCTCAGGTCGATCACCTCGCGCGCCTGCGCGACGTAATACTCGAGCTGCTCGTCGCTGCGCGCGAGCGATTTCTCGAGCGCGGCCTCTATGCGTTGCAGATGGGTCAGCAGCTTGTCGTTCGACTCGCCGAATACCTGCACGGCCATCCCGAATGCGTCGCCGAGGCTCGCGACTTCGACGGCACCTGCCGTGACTTGCGCGGCCACCGAGTCGAGCTTGCGCGTTTCGGCATCGACGGTGTCGTTGAAACGCGCGCCGACGCGGTCGAGCAGGTCGGCCGACGTGCTGACGAGCGCGTCGATCGCGGTGCGCTGTTCGGTCGACGCGTGGTTGACCGCGCCGAGCAGCGTTTCGAGCGTCGCAAGCAGGCGGCTGCGTTCCTCGAGCATCGCGGTGTCGTGCACCAGGCTGTCGGACAGGCGCTGGCGCAGCTCGGCGACGACGTCGGCCGCGGCCTTCGGCGCCTCCGATGCGGCCTGCACGAGGCGCGCGATCTCGTTGATCGTGTCGCTCGCGTGAACTTGCGCCTGCGCGGTGATGTCGTTCGCGGTGCGGGCCAGCGTGTCGCAGATATCCTGCTGGCGCGTCGCGGCCTGCGCGCTCGTGTGCGCCCATTCGTCGCGCAGCGCGGCGGCCATCGCGGCGAGCGAGTCGTTCCATGCGGTGAGGCGCTGTTCGTCGCGCGCCGCCAGTTGCGTCTGCAGGCCCGCGTGCGACTCGCGGATCGTCGACAGCAGATCGTTCGAGCGCTGTTCGAAGGTCGACGCCTGCGTGGTCAGGTCGCGCGTCGTTTGTGCCAGTGCGTCGCAGATTTCCTGCTGGCGGCCCGCGCTGTGTACACCCGCGCGCTGCCATTCGTCGCCGAGCTTCGTGGCCATCGCGGCCAGCGAATCGTTCCATGCGGACAGGCGTTCTGCGTCGCGCGCGGCCAGTTGCGTCTGCAGGCCCGTGTGCGACTCGCGGATCGTCGACAGCAGATCATTCGAGCGTTGTTCGAACGTCGAAGCCTGCGTCGTGAGATCACGCGTCGTTTGTGCCAGTGCGTCGCAGATTTCCTGCTGGCGGCCCGCGCTATGCACGCCCGCACGCTGCCATTCGTCGCCGAGCTTCGTGGCCATTGCGGCCAGCGAGTCGTTCCATGCCGACAGGCGTTCTTCGTCGCGGGCAGCCAGTTGCGTCTGCAGGCCCGTATGCGAATCGCGAATCGTCGACAGCAGATCATTCGAGCGTTGTTCGAACGTCGACGCCTGCGTCGTGAGGTCACGCGTCGTTTGTGCGAGTGCGTCGCAGATTTCCTGCTGACGGCCCGCGCTATGCACGCCCGCGCGCTGCCATTCGTCGCCGAGCTTCGTGGCCATCGCGGCCAGCGAGTCGTTCCATGCCGACAGGCGCTCTTCATCGCGTGCAGCCAGTTGCGTCTGCAGGCCCGTATGCGAATCGCGGATCGTCGACAGCAGATCGTTCGAGCGTTGTTCGAACGTCGATGCTTGCGCGGTCAGATCGCGCGTCGTGTGTGCGAGCGCATCGCAGATTTCCTGCTGGCGGCCGGCACTGTGTACACCCGCGCGCTGCCATTCGTCGCCGAGCTTCGCGGCCAGCGCGGCCAGCGAGTCGTGCCATGCGGCGAGGCGCTGTTCGTCGCGCGCCGCCAGGTCGGTCTGCAGCCCCGCGTGCGACTCGCGCATCGCGGCAAGCGCGGCGTTCGAATGGCGTTCGAACGTCGCGGCGGCCTCGCCCAGCGCACGCGCATGCTGGCCGGCCAGCGTCTCGCCGACCTGCTCCTGGCGCGACAGCGCATCGCGCCACGCGTCCGACAGACGGCTTTCAGTCGATTCGAGGCGCGTCGCCACGCCGTCGAGCAGATCCGTCGAACGCTGCGTGAAGGTGTCGGTGAACTGGCCGAGCGTCGTCTGCAGTTGCTGCGCGACGGCATCGCCCGCGCGGCGCTGTTCGTCGAGCGCGCGGTTCCAGACGGCCGTCACGTTGCCGGTGCTCTTCTCGAAGCCGTCCGTCAGCCCGTCGAGCTGACGCTGCACGGCGCCCGTCACGGTGTCGCGCAACGCGGCCATCTCCTGCGCGAGCCCCGTCATCGTCGCGGCGACGACCGGCTGCAGCGCGGCACCCGCCACGCGCGCGCTTTCGACGGCGCTTTCCTTCAGCGCATCGCCGACATTCGACGCGAGGCCCGCATACGCGCGCTCGGTCCGCTCGAAAAACGCCTGCTGGCTTTCGATCTGGCGATCGTGCAGCGCGACGCTGCGCGCCTCGAGCGTCGTCATCATCGTCTGCAGCCGGTCGACCAGCGCCGGCATCACGTCGGCCTGGCGCTGCAGCAGCCGGAACGATTCGTCACGCTGGTGCGCGGACGAATGCACGCGCAACGTCGTCGCGATCTTCGCGTCGAGCTGCTGGGCCGCGTCGATCCGCTCGCGGCGCACGAGCGCGGACAGCAGCCCGAGCATCGCGGACGTCGCGACGCCGGCGATCGACGTACCGAACGCGAACCCGAGGCCCTTCACCGGCGCGATCAGCGATGCGCGGATCGCGTCGAGATCGGTCGCGCTTTCGAGTGCGGCGCCCGTGCCCTTCAGCGTGACGACCATCCCGAGCAGCGTGCCGAGCATGCCGAGCAGCACGAGCAGGCCGACCAGGTAAGGCGTGAGCGACGGGCCCGGCAGCGCGACACGCGCGCCTTCGACCCGCGCACGCACGGCGCTGCGCAGGCCCGGGGGCAGCGTGTCGAGCCACGGGTCGAGCTTCGCGGGCGGCTCGGTGAGGCCGGCGACCGCGCGCGACAGCGTCGCGGTGGCCTGCCGGTAGCGCAGCAATTCCCATGCGCCGGCGACATAGCACGCGGCGATCAGCAGCGTGACGGCCGACGCCAGCGGGTTCGACACGACATAGCCGACGCCGATCCAGCCCACAGCGAGCAGACCGGCGACGAAGACAACGAGATCAAGGCGAATTCTGGACATAGCGTGTTGATTAGCAGGTGCGAAGGGCCGCGAGCAGCCCGTCTACCGTTTGAAACCGGACTTCGAGTTCGGCAAGCAGGATGCTTTGCATCTCGTCGCGAAACGTATCGAGCCATGTGCCGGGCACGATCGCCGCGACGGCCGTGCCGTCGGCCACCATCGTGCCGTCATCGGCCGGGGCGGCTGCGGATTCGGCGGCAGCAGCAGCAGCAGCAGCGGCGGATTCGGCATCGGCCAGCGCCTGCCGCTCCGCGTCGCGCAGCCGCCCGAAACGCGTACCGAGCAGCGCGGGGATGGCCGACAGCAGGCTGCGCTCGCGCGCGCCGAGCACGCGCTCCATGATCGCGTCGAGCGTCGCGAGCCGCGCCATCCCGGACGAGCGCGCGGCGACCGCGACCCGCAGGCGGCCGCGCAACTGGCCGATCGCCGTTTCCATGTCCTGCTGCAGGGACAGGTAACGCTGGCGGAAGTCCGCGAAATCGGCCGTGTCGGCGGCCGGCGGCGGCGGATCGCCGGGCCGGCGCCGCGCACGCGGCCGGTTGGTGGCCGTGATCGCCTGCGCGAGCTCGTGGCGCACGCGCGCGCAGTCGCGCTCCGCGTCGTAGCCGCGCACGCCGGCCGCGACGCCGGGCGGGCTCGCGCTCAGCGCGGACGACAGCGTGATCGCGTCGGTCCAGCCGAGCCACTGGCTCAGCCGGTCGGACAGCGTCTGCCGGGATTCCGCGACGTCGGCATCGGCCAGGCGCGCGAGCAGCCGGACGAGCGTCGGGCCGCTCAGCGCCGGGCGCGGAGGTGCTTGCACCATGCTGCAAACCGTCAAAAAAGGCAGCAGTTTACACGTCGCCGGGAGGTCGGCCGCCAGAATCGGGAAAGCGGCGCCGTTCGGCGCGGCGTGCGACACACGCGAACGCCCGCCGCGCAAGGCTTGGCGGGGGGTGGCGGGCGGTTGGGAGCGCGGTCGGCGACGGCTCGGCGAACTACCGGGATCGGGGTGCCGGTGGCGTCGTCAGGTGAGTTTTGATTTTGATCGAGGGAAGGCGTTTCCGGAAGCCGGACGCGCGTTCGGGCGGTTCGGGCGGTTCGGGCGGTTCGGGCGGTTCGGGCGGTTCGGGCGGTTCGGGCGGCTCGGGCGGCTCGGGCGGCTCGGGCGGCTCGGCCGTTCGGCGGCTCGGCGGCTCGGCGGCTCGGCGGCTCGGCGGCTCAGCGGCTCGGCGGTTCGGCGGTTCGGCGGTTCGGCGGTTCGGCGGTTCGGCGGTTCGGCGGTTCGGCGGTTCGGCGGCTCGGCGGCTCGGCGGCTCGGCGGTTCGGCGGCTCGGCGGTTCGGCGGCTCGGCGGTTCGGCGGTTCGGCGGTTCGGCGGTTCGGCGGTTCGGCGGTTCGGTGCGACGGCACTTCGGCACTTCGGCACTTCGGCACTCCGGCACTCCGGCACTCCGGCACTCCGGCACTCCGGCACTCCGGCAGCCAGCCACGGAAATGGCCAGCCACCGTTCGAAGCGGATCAGAAATGGAAGCGGTCAGATCCCCGCTTTCGGCGCGTTCAGGATCAATCGCAGCCCGAGCAGCGTGATCGCGCCGGCCGCGACGCGGTCGACCCACTTCTTCGCGCGCAGGTAAAGCTCGCGCGGCCGGCGCGTGGAAAAGCACAGCGCGACGATCGTGTACCAGCCGAACTCGACGCCGAACACGAGCGGCGGCAGCGCCAGATAGCACCACACCGGCGGATGCTGCGGGAGCAGCGCCGCGAAGATACTGCCGTACCAGATCGCCGTCTTCGGGTTGCTGAGCTGGGTCGTGAGGCCGGTCCAGAACGACTTGCGCGCGCTGCCGCCGGCCATCGCCTGCGGATCGTCCATCGCGATCGGCCGGTCGGCGCCGCGCCAGATCTTCGACGCCATGTAGATCAGGTACGCGCCGCCCGCCACCTTGAGGCCCACGTACAGCCATTCGACCGCCTGCAGCAGCGTGTAGAGCCCGGCCAGCGCGACGCCGCCGAACACGATGCCGCCGATGCCCATGCCGAGCGCGGTGGCGAGCCCGTCGCGGCGCGACAGCCCGATCGAATTGCGGGCAACCAGCACGAAGCTCGGGCCCGGAATCATTGCGCCGAGAAACAGCGCAGCCAGGATGGCGAGTACGGCAGCCGATGCAGTCATCGAAGTCTCCTTGGTGAGCGACGCCGAATCGCCGACGCCTGCGTGTCGTTTCCGACGGTCGAGCCGCTGATTCTGGCACGCTTCGCGCATGGCCGAAAGCCGCCTTGCGCTGCTATGCTGGCCCTCTTTCCCGTCATTCGCGCCGCCACCCATGATCGAGATCCGCGCCGCCCGCTATCCCGACGACGCCCGCGCCGTCGAGGCGATCTTCCGGGAGTACATCGCCAGCCCCACCGTCAGCCTCGAATTCCAGGACTACGAGCCCGAGATCGCCGCCCTGCCCGGCCAGTACGCGGCGCCGCGCGGGCTGCTGCTGCTCGCGTGGCACGGCGAGCGCGCGGTGGGTTGCGCGGCGTTTCGCGCGATCGACGACACGACGTGCGAGATGAAGCGCGTCTATGTGCGCCCCGAAGCGCGCGGGCTGAACGTCGGCCGCCAACTGGTCGAACGGCTGCTGCGCGACGCGAAGGCGGCTGGCTACGCGCGCATGTGCCTCGACGTGCTGCCCGAGTTCGTCGCCGCGCGGCAACTGTATGCGTCGCTCGGCTTTACGCCCGCGCCACCCGTCGCGTTCAATCCGGTGCCGGGCACCGAGTTTCTCGGGCGGGATGTGTAACCGCCACGCCGTCGGCCCCCCTTTCCTCCTTTCGACCGGACACTCCGTCATGCGCGTTTCCCGCCTGCCCTTCGTGCTCCTCCCGCTGCTCGCCGCGCTGTCGCTCGACGCCCGCGCGGGCGACCTGCCGAAATCGATCGCCGCGCAGTTGCCCGCCGGCTACGAGCCGCTGCTCGCGCATGCCGGGCCGGATCTCGACAACGGGCGGCACAGCTTCCTCGTCGTCGTGCATCGGGCGGTCGATACGCGCGAGCAGCCGTCGCCGCGTCCGCTGCTGATCTTCGAGGAACAACCGGATCACGCGTTCCGGCTCGTTGCGCGCAACGACCAGGTCGTGCTGCGCGCGAACGAAGGCGGCCAGTGCGACCCGTTCGATCCCGAAGATGCCGCCGACAACGGCTTTGCCGTAAAAGGCCGCTACTTCACCGTGCAGAACTTCGTTGCATGCGGGCAGCACTGGAGCGACTACGTGACGTTTCGCTACGACCCGCACACGCACGGGTGGCTGTTTTCGAACCGGATCGTCACCGAATCGTTTCCGCTCGACGACCAGCCCGACCACGTCACCGTCACGCGCGCCGACGCGCACCGGCCGGTGTCGTTCAGTCAGTGGCAACGCAAGGACTGACGCGGCCGGGGCAACGCGCTGCGACCGGTTGCATCGCACGCCGGCCGGCGCGGGCACGGCCAGACGCCGTCATGCCCCGCTTCTCCCGCCCTGCCCGCGCTCGCGAGCGCACGCCAACAGGACTACCATAAGCGCTCGCCGTCGCGCGACCGTGCGCCGGCATCGCACGCGGCTCGCCCGCACGCGTTCCCTCGCTGCACCCGCCCAGGAGGGCGTCATGACGCAACACTTCGACGCGATCGTCATCGGCACCGGGCAGGCCGGGCCGCCACTCTCCGCGCGGCTGTCCGCCGCCGGGATGAAGGTCGCGATCATCGAGCGCGGCCGCTTCGGCGGCACCTGCGTGAACACCGGCTGTATTCCGACCAAGACGCTGATCGCGAGCGCATACGCCGCGCAGCTCGCGCGACGCGCCGGCGAATACGGCGTGTCGGTCGGCACCGTCAGCGTCGACATGAAAGCCGTGAAGGCGCGCAAGGACCAGATCTCCGGCCGCTCGAACCACGGCGTCGAGCAATGGGTGCGCGGCCTCGCGAACGCGACCGTGTTTCAGGGTCACGCCCGATTCGAGCGCGCCGACGCGGTGCGCGTGGGTGACGCACTGCTCGAAGCGGAACGCATCTTCATCAACGTCGGCGGGCGCGCGCAGGTGCCGACCATGCCGGGCCTCGACTCGGTGTCGTACCTGACCAACTCGACGATGATGGACGTCGACTTCCTGCCCGAGCATCTCGTGATCGTCGGCGGCAGCTATGTCGGGCTCGAATTCGGCCAGATGTATCGCCGCTTCGGGTCGAAGGTCACGATCGTCGAGAAAGGCACGCGCCTGATCCGCCGCGAGGACGAGGACGTGTCGCAGGCCGTGCGCGAGATTCTCGAAAACGAAGGGATCGACGTGCAGCTCGATGCGACCTGCCTGAGCGCGCGGCGCGACGGCGACGGCATCGCGGTCGGCCTCGACTGCGCGGGCGGCGGCCGCGAGGTCGCGGGCTCGCACCTGCTGCTCGCGGTCGGACGCGTGCCGAACACCGACGATCTCGGGCTCGACCGTGCGGGCGTCGCGATCGACGCACGCGGCTATATCGAGGTCGACGAGCAGTTGCGCACGAACGTGCCCGGCATCTGGGCGCTCGGCGACTGCAACGGCCGCGGCGCGTTCACGCACACCGCGTACAACGACTACGAGATCGTCGCGGCCAACCTGTTCGACGGTGATCCGCGCAAGGTGTCCGACCGCATCACGGCATACGCGATGTATATCGATCCGCCGCTCGGCCGCGTCGGCATGACGCTCGCGGAAGCGAAGCAGACGGGCCGCCGGCTGCTGGTCGGCACGCGCCCGATGACGCGCGTCGGCCGCGCGGTGGAAAAAGGCGAGAGCCAGGGTTTCATGAAGGTGATCGTCGACGCGGACAGCCATGCGATCCTCGGCGCGTCGATCCTCGGCGTGACGGGCGACGAGGTCGTGCACGGGATGCTCGACGTGATGGCAGCCGGCGCGCCGTACACGACGATCAGCCGCGCGATGCATATCCACCCGACCGTGTCGGAACTCGTGCCGACGCTGCTGCAGGATCTGCATCCGGTCGAATGACGCGCGGCCTGACGGCGGCCGTGCATGAGCGTCGAGCGGGCAGCGGGTGGGCCAGTCGAAAGCGGCGGCTCGCCCGCCGCCGCCGGCCGCCCGATCCGTCCCCGTCGCCCCCGCTCCGCCCCATCGCATTCCGCACTGATTCCCAGTCGAATATTTAATTTTCACCTGGCGTAGCGCGCGCTTACCCTTTCGGCATTGCATCACAGGGCCACCGGCCCCTCCCTGGAGCATCCCGATGTCCGAACCCGGCACCGCGCAAGCCGTCCACCGCCCGCATGCGGCTTCCGTGTCCTATGGCGCGCTCGCGCTGCTGGTGCTGGCCGGCCTCAACCTGCGCCCGTTCCTGACCGCGTTCGGCCCCGTGCTCGACGTCGTGCGCGCCGACACGGGCCTCGGCTTTCGCGCGGCCGCGCTGCTGACCACGCTGCCGTTCGTGCTGATGGGTGTCGTCGCCGGGATCGGCGTCGGGCTCGCGCGGCGCGTCGGCGAGCAGCGCGCGCTGACCGTCGCGCTGGCGCTGATCGCGGCCGGCTGCACGGCGCGCCTGTGGACGGGCGGCAGCGCCGGCCTGATCGCGACCGCGATCGTCGCGGGCGCCGGCGTCGCCGTGGTCCAGGCGCTCGTCCCCGGCCTCGCGAAACGCTGGTTCGTCGACCGGCTGCCGCTCGCGATGGGCCTCTATTCGGCCGCGCTGGTCGGCGGCGGCGCCTTCGGCGCGGTCGCGAGCCCGTGGCTCGCCGCGCACGGCGGCTGGCATCTCTCGCTCGCCGTGTGGGCCGTACCCGCGCTCGTCACGCTTGCTCTGTGGCGCGCGAAGGCGCCGCGCGACGCCGTGCACGCAACGGCCGTGTCGGCGCCGATCCTCGCGTTCGCCCGCATTCCGCGCGCGTGGCAGCTCGCGCTGTTCTTCGGGCTCAGCAACAGCGGCTACGCCAGCCTCGTCGCGTGGCTGCCCGCGTTCTACCGCAGCATCGGCATGAGTCCGCAAGCAAGCGGCAACCTGCTCGCGTGGATGGCGCTGTTCCAGGCGACCGGCGCGCTCGCGATGCCGATGCTCGCGAAGCGTTCGCCCGACCGCCGCGCCGTGCTGTGGCTCACGCTCGCGCTGCAGGCGGCCGGCTTCGCCGGGTTCGCGACGCTGCCCGCGGTCGCGCCGTGGCTGTGGGTCGCGAGCGTCGGCCTCGGTCTCGGCGGCTTCTTCTCGATGAGCCTGATCGTCACGCTCGACCACCTGCCCGATGCACGGCTCGCAGGCGCGCTCGCCGCGTTCGTGCAGGGCATCGGCTTCCTGACCGTCGCGGCGAGCCCCTGGCTGATCGGCTGGCTGCGCGACGCAGGCGGCGGCTTCGCGATCGCGTGGTGGATGCATCTCGGCGTGATCGCCGCGATGGCCGCGCTGAACACCGCGTTCTCGCCTGCCGGCTACCGGCCCGGCATGGTTCACATCACCGGCGCCGCCCGCTAAAGCCCCCTTTCGAATCCGGACTGTGCGCCGGCCGCTTCCGGCGCACAGTCCAGCCGCCCGCGCATGGCCGGGCGCGGGTAGTCACGCCCGACGGCCGCTGATTCGCATTACGACAAACAACATCGATCGAAGATCGAAAATGGAGACAGTCATGAAAAAGCTCGTTCTGGCCGTTGCGCTCGCGCTGACGGCGAGCGTCGCCGCCGCGAAGGACCCGGCGGTCCTGCGCCTCGGCGTCGACCCCAGCTATGCGCCGTTCGAATCGCTCGCGCCCGACGGCAAGCTCGTCGGCTTCGACATCGATCTCGGCAACGCGATCTGCGAACGAATGAAGGTGCGCTGCGTGTGGGTCGAGAACGCCTTCGACGGGATGATCCCGGCGCTGAAGGCGCGCAAGTTCGACGGCGTGCTGTCGTCGATGAGCGTGACCGAGAAGCGCCTCGCGCAGATCGCGTTCACGGACAAGATCAACAACGTGCCGCCCCGCCTCGTTGCGCGGCGCGGCGCGAACCTGCAGCCGACGCCCGAATCGCTGCAAGGCAAGAGCGTCGGTGTCGAGCAGGGCTCGACGCAGGAGACGTATGCGCGCACCTACTGGGAGCCGAAGGGCGTGATCGTCCGCACGTACCAGACGCAGGATCTCGTCTACCAGGACCTGCTGTCGGGGCGGCTCGACGCATCGCTGCAATCGTCGGTACAGGCCGACCTCGGTTTCCTGAAAACCGCGAAGGGCGCGAATTTCGCGTTCGCGGGGCCGCCGCTGCACGATCCGAAGACGCTCGGCGTGGGGTCGGCGATCGGCGTGCGCAAGGACGACGACGCGCTGCGCACGCAGATCAACCAGGCACTCGCGAGCCTGATCCAGGACGGGACGTACCAGCAGATCGCGAAGAAATATTTCTCGTTCGATATCTATAACTGACGGGCGAAAGCGGAAAACGCGAAGGGGCGTCGTGCGTGAATGCACGACGCCCCTTCGTCACTTTCGCGCCTCGTCGACGCCGCTCGCCAGCCGGCTTTTTCGTAGGACAAACGAAGCGCTCGCCATCCGCGCTTCGCGCTACGACGCCATCCTGCGCGGGCCGCCTAACCGTTCGTGCTTCGATTTCCTAAACTGTCTGGAAGAGTTCACGATCCGCTGTTGCGCAGCGTCCCCACTGCCGGATCGCGCACAGAACCGATCCCGGGAGAAAACACGATGCGAACGCGCTGCCTTGTTGCCGGATTCATCGGAGCCGGCCTCCTTCTATGCGGCTGCACGACCCCCATGGGTCAGCAGGCCGCTTCCGCCCGGACACCGCTGGAATATGTGCAGGCCCCCGATCAGTATGCGATCCCCGTGCCGCTCGCCCCGGCCGTCAAAGCCGGCAATCTTCTGTTCGTTTCGGGGATTCCCGCTTACGACCGGAACGGCAAGCTCGCCGTCGGCGACTTCACCAAACAGATGAACCAGGCGATGGAGAACGTCACGGGCATCCTCAAGGCCGCGGGCACGGGATGGGATCGCGTGGTGAAGGTGGATGTGATGCTGGTGCGGCGCGAAGACTTCAAGGAGATGAACCGCATTTACGCGGGATACTTCCAGGCCGGGAAATTCCCGGCCCGAAGTACCGCTATCGTGGCGTCATTGCCGCATCCCGACTTTCTCGTCGAAATCGACTGTATCGCCGTACTGGACAAGCCATGACGCATGTCGCGAGCGATCGCGACAGGCATGGCCCGCCGGCATCGAACGGCGCGACTACGCCGCTCGCTGCAACAGATCGGTGGCGAAAGAGTTCGCGTGCGCGACGGCTTCCTGCGCGTCACCGAACACACCGAGCTCGTCCCAGTGTTCTTCGGCCGCATACGTTCCCTTCACGGCGAGCGCCCGCTGAACGCTCAACTGCGCGGCGTATTTGCCATCCTGCAGCGGTCGGGCCGTTGCAACCACCTTGTGTGGCGGGCTGGCTCGCTCCGGCTGAACCAGCTCGACGGCACCGCCGGCCACGTCGACATACATCAACTCGTTCCTGGTATTGCAGTCCGGGCAGTAGAAGCACCACCCCGAGTCCTCTTGATGGGGCCTGACCTGCCCGCGAGCCAGCACGGCGCGACATGCAACGTTTTCGCAGATGAACGGCATGGCAGTCTCCGAAGTTGTTTGTCGGAAATCCTAGCATGTCCGTCGGCGGTCAACCACCGGCATCGGCACGATTGCGTTGCGATTGATCAGGTTCGGGCGCACGCGCCCCCGGCACGGCTCGCACGCAGGTCAACCAGGTGCTCGCAAGCCGCTCGTCACCCGGGATAAACTGTCTGCCCGACCCACGAATCAAGCCATCCCCCATGTTGATCCGCGTTGCCACCCCGTCCGATGCCATCCCGCTTGCCGAATTGAAGCGCGACACGTTTCGCGAAACCTTTTTGCATGACGGATTCAACATCGACTACCCGCCGCACGATCTGGCCGCCTACGAGACCCAGACCTACTCGGTAGAAACGATCACCGGCCAGCTCAACGATCCCGAGTGCCGCACGTGGGTCGCCGAAAGCGGCGACGGCCAGCTGGTGGGGTATGCGCACGCGGGGCCATGCAAGCTCCCTCACCCGGACGTGGCCGACGGTTCGGGGGAGATCCATCAGATCTACCTTCGTCGCGGTACGCAAGGGACCGGCGCAGGACGCGCGTTGTTCGACTCCGCACTGGATTATCTGGCAACGGAACGCCCCGGCCCGGTATGGCTGGGCGTGTGGTCCGGCAACGCAAAGGCCATCGCCTTCTACGAGAAGGCCGGGTTCAAGCGCGTCGGCACGTACGATTTCAAGGTCGGTGAGGCGACCGATCTGGAATTCATCTACCGCCGTTGACCTTCGCTGCTGCATGCCGACCGAGCCACGCCAGCAAAAAAGGGCGCCGCGCACGAGTGCGCGATGCCCCTGCTTCGCTTCGGCCAGCCAGGCCGCGCAACGATGGCGATTGATGCATGACAGGCCGTCAATCGGCCGGCGTCACTTGTAATTGAACGCGTCGGGGTGGTTCTCGAGGCTGCCCGTCAGTGCCGCATACAGAATCGTCCGTCCGTCGATCGATTCGCTACCGCCGCCGATATTGAGCCAAGTCAGCTTCTCGGCACCCTCCTTCGGACCTGCGACGGACAGCACGCCGTACATCACCTTCTTCTGCGGATCGTACAGCACCGCGATGCGCTCCGAGCCGCAGTTGTGCGGCTTGCAGGCAGTCATCACGTAGACGTCGTGCCCGCCGAACACGACGGTGGTTCCCGGAGATTCGGTGCCGTTCGTCACCCATGCCGGCACTGCGTGACCTTTCTTCATTGCGGCGAACGCATCGCTCGCCGCGCGATCGCCGGGGATTGCACTCATCGTCCATGTTTTCGTGGGCGCGGGGCCCGCGGCCCATGCGGCCTGGGCGAGGATCAGCGCGGCAGCGGCGAGAGGAATCCTCAAGTTCATATATCCACTCCTGTCAATATGGCGACTCCTTAGTCGCCGTAACACCGAAAAGAGTTCTGCCCGTCGCGTCAACTTTTGTTAATCAATAGCGGCTACGCCCCCACAGCGTCTTCGGCTCGTCGAGCAAATGACGCAACCCGCCGCGCTCGATCGTGATCGCCGCGACTTCGTTCACCCGTTCGAGAATCGCCTCCTCATCGACCGACAACACGCGCCGCCCCTCCATCAGCACCCTTCCGCCGACCATCGTCATGCACACGTCGGCCGCATTCGCGAAACACGTCACGCGATACACCGGCATGTTCATCGGCATCATGTGCGGCCGGAACAGGTCGACGAGGATGAGGTCGGCAAGCTTGCCCGCTTCGAGCGAACCGACCTCATGATCGACCGACAGCGCCTTCGCCGCGTCGATCGTCACCATCTCCAGCACCTTGCCGTGCGGCAGCACGTCCGGGTCGCGGAAATGCCGGCGGTGGTAATGCATGCATTGCCACATGTGGCGGAACATGTCGTAGCCGCGATCGGGCGCCGCGCCGTCCGACGCGATCGCCACCGTCACGCCCGCCTCGATCAGCTCGGGTACCGGGCAGCGCCCGATGATCGACATGATCGCGCTCGGGTTGTGGACGATCGCGGTGCCCGTCTCGACGCACGCTGCAATGTCGTCGTCGGTCAGGTCGATGCTGTGCGACATGAACGACGTCGGGCCGAGCAAGCCGAGCTCGCGATGCGCGAACGCGAGCGTGCCCGCGCGGTGGCCGTCCTGCGTGAACGTCAGCCCGCGCTCACGCGCGAGCGCACCGTAGCGCGCGGCCTGGTCGCGGAAGTCGCGTTCGTACTGCGCGAGCTCGGGATCGTGTTCGGGACCGTACACGGGCAGCGTGAGCGCGATGCGGATCCGGCCGTCGGCATCGCCGTGGCATTCGTCGATGATGCGCTCGCACACGTCATACATCGTGTCGAAATCGATGTCGCGCGTGTCGCTGCCGTCCGGCGTGTGGCGCGTGTACGCACGCGGCGCGGGCGGACGCGACGGGCCGACCGCGACGATCGAACGCGTGCCGGTACGCACGACCGCATCGCAATGACGCCGCGCATAAATCGGATCGTCGACGCGCATGATCGAATTGCCGCCGCCGAGCAGCGACACGCCGGTCGTCACGCCGGCCTTCAGCCGCTCGAGCGCCGCGAGATGCGATTCGGTTTCCCAGAACGCCTCGTCCGACGCGCGCGTATAGATCGTCTCGGCCGCGGCCGACCACGCATCGCCATCCGCGCCGCCGATCGTGCGCAGCATCGCGTGGCCTGCATGGGCGTGCGCATCGATCAGGCCCGGCAGCACGGCCTTGCGGCGTGCGTCGATCGTGCGCGCGGCGCGGTAGCGGGCCTGCAATTCATCGGTGCCGCCCACGGCGACGATACGATCGCCCTTCACGGCGACCGCGCCGTTCTCGATCACGCGCCGCTGCGGATCCATCGTGATCACGCAGCCATGCGCGATCAGCGTGTCGATCGCTTCGCGGGTGTCCTCTCGCTTGTCCTCTCGCTTGTCCTCGGTAGTCATCGCATGGTGTCCTGTTGTAGTTCGATTGATCGGGTTGCCGTCCAGCGGCCCTGCACGCAAGCGCTCACGCGGGACCGACCGGCGCCGCGACACGCGCCTTCAGCTTGCGCTGCCCCGCGCTGATCGCGATGAACACCACCGCATTCACCGCCAGCGCGACGAGCCCGGGGTTGATCGACGTCAGCGTATTCGGCGCGCCGGGGAACAGCGACGCGAGCGTCACGCCATAGTAGTTCGTCATCGCGATCACGATCGCACCGGCGGCGATGCCCGCGAACGCGCCTTCGCGCGTGCCGAACGGCCGCTTCAGGAAGCTCGATGCGAGCATCGGCACGAGCTGTGTGAGCAGGCTCGACGAGAAGATCGCGAGCGTGACGAACGTCGCGCCGCCGCGCAGCACGAAGTAGACGACCACCAGCGTGAAGATCGGCAGCGCGATTCGCGCGACGCGCGTCACCTCGCGGTCGGTCGCGTTCGGCGCGAAGCCTTCGCGGTAGATGTTGCGCGCGATTGTCGTCGACGCGTTCAGCATGATCAGCGAACCCGGCACCAGCGCGGTCAGCAGGCCCGTGCCGCCGACGATGCCGACGAACCACGCGGGGAACGTCTGCTTCACGAGCCGCAGCAGCGCGAGATCGGTCTGCGCGCCTTCGAGCCCGTGCACGGTCATCACGGCCGCGAAGCCGACCAGGAACAGGAACGCGATCAGCACCTGGTACAGCGGCATCAGGATCACGTTGCGGCGCAGCGCGCGCTCGTCCTTCGCGACGTAGATCGCGGTGAAGCCGTGCGGATACAGGTAGTAGCCGAGCGACGTGAGCAGGATCGTCGAGTTGTACCAGCTCAGGTTGAAGCCATGTTCCGGCATCCGAAGCAGTTCCGGATGCACGGCGTCGATCTTCGCGAACATCGCGCCAAGGCCGCCGTAGTAGTGGATCGGCAGGTACAGGCCGAGGAAGATCGCGATACCGAGGATCAGCACGTCCTTGACGATCGCGATGTTCGCCGAGCCGTGGATGCCCGACACGACCATGTAGACGGCCATCAGCGTCGCGGCGATCCAGATCGCGGCCGCCTGCGGGATCAGCCCGTACGACATCTCCGACACGATCACGCCGAGCCCGCGCAGCTGGATCATCAGCAGCGACACCATCGCGAACACCGCGACGACCGACACCAGCACGCCGATCGCGCGGCTGTCGTACTTCGACGCGAAGTAGTCGGCGAACGACACGAGCCCGCGCGCTTTCGCGTGGCGCCAGATCGCGGGCAGCATCCAGTAGCCGATCACGCACGCGAGACAGCCGTACGTCAGGATGTAGAACGCGGGCACGCCCTTGCTGTAGGTCCAGCCGCTCGCGCCGAGGAACGAGAACGTCGAGAACGCCTCGCCGGCCATCAGCAGGAACGTCAGCAGCGAGCCGAAGCCACGCCCGCCGACCGCCCACTGCTCGAGCGTGAGCTTGCGGCCGCGGCGCGCCATCACGCCGATGGCGAGCGCGAACACGGCGAATGCCGCGATGATGACGATCGAAGCGTTCATCGCGCGTCTCCCGGGCGGCCGTCGCGTGCTGCGGCGCGTTCGTCGAGACGGAACAGGATCGCGAGGATCGCGGCGGTGGCCGCCATCCAGACCAGGTTCCACACGAGCAGGAACGGCAGCCCGAACAGCATCGGCCGCACCTCGGCGAGCGAGCCGCCCGCGTACATCCCGACGAACGGCAACGCCGCCAGCAACAGTTTGAGTTTCATGAGTGCCTCCTCCGGAAGACGCGCGTATGCGTCAGAACATCAGAACTTCTGGCGGATGCCGACCACCACCGCCACCTGCGACGTCGTCGACGACGCGCTGTCGGTGCCGTCGATCCACGCGTGGCCGACACCCGACGACGCCTTCTGGTAGAAGCCGTTCACGTACACGTCGGTGCGCTTGGACAGCAGGTACTGCACGCCGGCCGATACCTGGTGGTAGTGGCCGCTGTCGCTGCCGCGCGCGACCTGCGTATAGGTGTAGCCGGCCGCGGCCATCAGCGCCGGCGTCACCATGTAGCGCAGGCTGCCTTCGTAGTTGTTGAAGCGCAGCGCGCCGCCCGTTGCCTGCCCGAAGTTCGAGCCCGTATACAGCAGGCCGAGCGTCGCCGGCCCGATCGCGTAGCTGCCGCCCGCGCCCCAGATCTGCTGGCGGATCGCGTTCCCGAGGCTCGCACCGAACACCGATTCCGACGCCAGATAGTAGTTATCCGAAGCAACCGCGCCGCTCGCGCTGACCGCCGGATGATTCACGCGCGCATACGCGGCGCCCGCGTTGAGCGGCCCGTTAGCGTACGTGACGCCGGCGCTCCAGCTGTTGTCGTTCGCGAAGCCGGTCGAGTTCGAGAAGCCGTACACGAGGTTCGCCTGCAGGCCCGCGATCGTCGGCGACACGTACTTCACCGCGTTGTTGGTGCGGAACGTGTTGTTGATGTCGTCGTTGTCGAACGGGTGCGTCGAGTACTGCGCGAGGAAGCTGCTCATCTGCAGCGAGCCGAGGATGTCCTGCGTCGAGTTGTACTGGCGGCCGAGCGTCACCGCGCCCCAGTTCGCGCCGCTCAGGCCGACCCACGCCGAACGCCCGAACATCCGGCCGCCTTGCCCGAGCGCGCCGTTCGCGACGTTGAAGCCGTTCTCGAGGCGGAAGTTCGCCTTCAGGCCGCCGCCGAGATCCTCGGTGCCGATCAAGCCCCAGCGCGGGCCCGATTCGTTGCCGCCCGTGAATTGCCACAGTGCATGGCCCTTCGCGTTGTTCGTGTAGGTCACGCCCGCGTCGACGATCCCGTACAGCGTCACCGTCGACTGCGCGTGCGCGGCGGCGGCGAACAGCATAGCGACAGCCGCGCCCACGCCTGCGGCGCCCGTTTTCCCACCCTTCATTCGCACCATCTCCGTCTCCTCTTCTCCAAACCTGTTCATCGATGTGTTGTGTTTTTTTTGATCCTGCCCATACGCGCCGATCGGGTTGTATAGACATTTGCTGGATGGTATCCAGCCGCAATCACATCAAGAAATGAAATGTTCAACTGGCCAGCAGTTGAAAATCGAATGGCGGGGAGATAAGCGGGGACGGTGCGCCCCTGCAAGAGAAACGAAAGCGCGCAGGTCCGCTGGACGCGGCGCGTTTTGCTCAGACGTGAATGGATCGCGTAAGCAAGCTGACGAAACGGCGACGCGTGATGCGCCTATGCGGTTTTCCCTGATGGCTCGTCCATCGCGCTACCGGAGCGCGACGTCGGCCCGATGGCCGACGCGATCGAGGAGCGGCGACGCAACGCCGCCCCTCTCGTCGGGCACCCCGCAGTTGCAGCGCGCTAGCGCAGCCGGACGGCGACCGCGCGCGCCACCATGCTCAACGCATCGCCGCGTTCGAGCGCCGCGCGCGGCCGTGTCGCTTCGCCGTGCGCATCGAGCGCGCGCGGCGCGAAGTCCGGCGACGACGAGAACTTCACGATCGTCAGCGCGTGCTTCGGATCGACGAGGATCGACTGGCCGAACCGCCCCGCCGCCGCGAACGAACCGTCGCCGTCGTTCACCTGGTACCAGTAGTCGCGATACGCATAGCCGTCCTTGCCCGCGATCACGTTGCCCTTCTCGAACAGCGCCGCGTTGTGCGCGGGCTGCAGTGCCGCCCGAATCGTCGCGGCGGGCAGCGCGCCGCGTGCGCCGTCGAGCCCCGTGCGCACGCGCTCGGCAAAGCGCGCGGCATCGCGCAGCGTCGTGTACAGCCCGCCGCTCGCCATCGCCATCGCGTTGCGGTCGACGACGACGTACGCATCGTCTTCCGCGAAATCGCGCCACAGCCACCGCTCGACCAGCGCACTCCACGACTGCCCCGTCGCGCGCTGCATCGCCCACGCGACGGCTTCCGGCGAACCGTTCTGGTAGAACCACGTGGTGCCGGGCGCCACGTCCGGCACACGCTGCACGGTCAGCAGGAAGTCGGCGATGCTGGCAGGCGCGCCTTCACGGTGCGGCACCAGCCCGACCGCGCCGAACAGGCCGAGATCGGGCGGGATGCCCGGTGCGTATGCGGTCGGCACTTCCATGTCCAGGTTCTGCTGCAGCGTCGCGCTGCCGAACGGCGTGTCGGCGAGTTCCGGCACCGTGCGCGCCAGCGGCGCGCCCGCGTCGAGTACGCCGGACTCGATCGTCTGCGCGGCCAGCAGGCCCGTCACCGATTTCGTCATCGACGCCCACGCGTGCGGCTGGTCTGGTCTGAAGCCATTGAAGTACCGCTCGTACACGATCCGGCCGCGCTGCACGACGATGAAGCCGTCCGTATGCGTTGCGCGCAGGTATGCGTCGAGCGCCAGCGTCTCGCCGCCGATCGTCACGGGCAGCGTGTCGAGACCGGATGCCGGCTGCTCGGGCAGCGGCATCGGCGTGGCCGCGTGCCGGATGCCGGCCGTCGGCGCGAGCAGCCGCGTGTTGCTCAGCGCCCAGCGCAGGCGTGCGGGCGTGAATGCGTTCGCCTTGTTGACGACCTGGTCGGCCGATGGCGGGAAGCCTTGCATCATGCCCGGTGTGACGACGTCGGTAGCGACGGGGGCAGCGGGCGCGATCGCGGCGAGCGCGAGCCCGCCGGCCAGCATGAAGGTGTCGGCCAGCCGGCGAGTGCGCCGGGTCGCGGTAAAGCGTCGATGAATGCGCATCGAATCATGTCTCGTAGTGGAAAGAAAACGATCGTGTGCCCGGCGATCACGGCTGCTGGCCGTCGATGCGCAGCAGGTTCGACACCGACGCGACCCCGTCGACGCGCCGCGCAACCGCCGCCGCGAGATTCACCTGGTTCGTATCGGTGACCGAGCCACTGAGCGTCACGCTGCCGTCGCGTACCCGCACGAGGATGCGCGTGACGTTGAGGTTCTTGGTGCGCGCGAGCGCCGTGCTGACGCGGCGTTTCAGCTTGCGGTCGGCCGCCTTGCGTTGTGCCGGCGACAGGTCAGTTGATGCAGGTATCTGCGCCGATGCCTGCACGGCTGTCTCGGCCGATGCCGGGACCGCCGCGCTCGCGGCATCGGATTGCGCGTGGGCGGCAACGGTCCAGCATGCCGCCGTCAGCAGCGCCGCAGCGAGTCGGGATGAAGTACGCATGATCGAATCACACTCCTGAAAAATCGTTGAAAGGCACTCAGAACTGCGTCATCAGCCCGATCGACACACCGGTCGTCGCGCTCGCACCGCGCCGCAGGTTCAGCGCCGCGATCGTCGCCGGGTCGCGCATGTACGCGCCGGTCATCCCGTTGCGGTCGACCTCGACATACAGCTCGGTGCGTTTCGACAGGAAATACTCGGCGATCGCGTAGGTCGTCAGCTTGTGACCGTCCGCGCCCGACACGTTGCCGAGATTGCGCGCGCGGTCGTAGAACGCGGCCGCGCTCAACTGCACCGACGGCAGCGGCTGCACGACGACGCCGAACGACGGGATATCGTCACGCCGCGACGGCGCACCGGCCTTGTTCGCGCTCACGTTCAGCGACGCGTAGCTCAGGTAGAAGCGCGCACGGCCGAGCTGCAGCGTGCCGCCCGCCTGGATCGTCTGTGCCGACTGCGAGCCGTCCGGGCTGTACGTCTTCGCATACGACACGCCGCCCATCAGATCCGAATACGTGTACATCGCGGCCGTCGAATAGCTGGTGCCCGCATGCGAGCTGCCCGCGACGCCGCCGGGCGAATAGTTCGCGCCGAACCGCAAACCGCCCACCTGCCCGAGATACTTGATCGTGTTGTTGAAACGCGAGTCGAGCGTGAAGAAGTTGCCGTCGAACAGCACGCCCGGCTCGACCGCGAGCGATTGCCCTCGCCCGCCGAGCGGATCGAGCGCGATGCCGAGATCCTCCGCGGCGTTGAACTGGCGGCCAAGCGTCAGGCGGCCGAAATCGCCGGCCAGCCCGACATACGCGGCCTGCGAAAACAGCGTGCCGGACGTTTTCAGCGCACCGGTGCCGCTGTTGAACGCGCCATCGAGCACGAACAGCGCCTTCAACCCGCCGCCCAGATCCTCCTTGCCGCGAATGCCGAACTCGTTGCCCGCGATGATGTTGTTGTTGAACCCGACCTGGCTGCCGCCCGGCAGCCCGTTGACCCAGCGCACGCCGCCGCCGATCCGGCCGAACAGCGTCACGCTCGACTGCGCGTGCGCGCTCCCCCACAGCGCGCCGATCAGCGCCGCCGCGATCATCTTCTTCATGTCTCCTCCTGCCGCGTCATCGCGCGGCGTATCGTGGTACTGCTTCCCGTCGAAAAGCGCCACGGCCCGGCTGGCGGGCCGTGCGCCGAATGCGATGCGAGATGCGCGGCAGCGCTAGCGGCCGCACGCGCCGACCGGCGGCGCCGCGCGCTCGGCGTCGCCCGCGAGGCGCCGCAGCGAGCGCTGCGGATCGAGGCACCACGCGCCGAGCACGCCGCATGCGATCAGCACGACGCCGCACACGACGCTCGCCTGTTCGAAGCCGTGCGCGACCGACGCGCCACTCGCCTCGATCAGCATCCCGGTGACGACCGGCGCGCCGAGGCCCGCGAGCGACGCGAAGCCGTTGCTGAGCGCGAGCACGCCGCCACGCTGCGCGTCCGGCGTCACTTCGGCGAGCATCGCCGGGCCGATCGAATACATCGTCAGCGTCAAGCCGCTGCCGAGCGTAAGCAGCACGAGCTTCGCCGCGCGCGGCACCTCCGGCACCGGCAGCATGGCCAGCATCGCGCCGGCGATGGCGAGCGTGACGGCGATGAACGTGCCGCGCCCGTGCCGCGACGGCATGCCGCGCGCGAGCAGCGTCTGCGACAGCCATGCCAGTGCGAGACTGAGCGGCGACGTGACCGCGACGAACAGCGCGAACATCCGCCCCGCCTCGTGCGGCCCGAAGCCGAGCCCGAGCTGCAGGTAGGTCGGCATCCACGTGAGCGTCATCGCGAGAATCCAGTTCGCCGCGAAATGGCCGAGGAAGTTGCCGAGCACCGTGCGGTCGGTCAGCAGCCGCCCGTACGGCACGCGTTCGCCGCCGGCTGCGCGCGGGCCGCGCGACAGCGTGCCCTCCTCGCCGACCACCGCCCACGCGATGCACCACACGGCCCCCAGCAGCGCCAGCATCGCGAAGTTCGCGCGCCAGCCCCAGTGCGACGTGACGACCGGAATCGCGAGCCCCGCGATCAGCAGGCCGAGCGCGCTGCCCTGGTGCAGCAGCGCGACCGGGAGATTGCGCCGCGTATCGGGAAACCATTTGTAGATCGCATGCGTCGCGACCGGCGACGCGGGCCCTTCGCCGATGCCCAGCAGCACGCGGCACGCGATGACGACCCAGATCGAGCTCGCCGCGAGCATCGGCAGTTGCAGCAGCGCCCATGCGGCCGCCATCGCGAACAGCAGCCATTTCGCGGGCCAGCGGTTCGCGGCGATGCCGCCCGCGACCGCCGCGACCGCGAACAGCCAGTTGAGGCTGCCGCCGATCACGCCGAACTGCGTCGGGCTCAGATGCAGGTCGCGCATCATCGGCACCGACACGAGGCCGAGCACGACCTTGTCGAGAAAATTCACCAGCATCATCAGCGCGAGCATCGTCGCGATGGACCACGCCCGTCCGGGGCGGTACTGCGCACCATTCGTCATGGCTGTCTCCTGTTTCGTTATCGTCGGCGGCCGGTGGCGTCGCGCTATCCGCCGCCGTGCTCGCCGGGCGCCGGTACCTGGTCGTCACCGTCCGGCAAGCCGAGCGAGAACTTCACCGGGAAGCGCACCGCAAGCGACCGGTCGGCGGCCACCTCGCGGGCGACGCCGCGTGCGCGCACGTGCGGATCGTCGAACACCGCGCCCGCGTCGGGCACGCGCGACACCGGCAACCCGAGTGCGCCGAGCACGCGCATCCAGTCGTCCTGCGTGCGCGTCGCGAAGGTCGCGCGCAACAGCGCGCCAAGCGCGTGCCGATGCTGCTGCCGGCCCGCGCGCTGTGCGAAACGCGGCTCGCGCAGCGCCGGATACGCGTCACCGAGCACATCGGCGAACGCGGCCCAGAACTTGTCCTCGAGCGTCGCGAGCACGATGTGCCGCCCGTCGGCCGTCTCGAACAGGTCGTTGTCGGGCATCACCCAGCGCGCGGTGTCGCGCGTATCGCGGCCTGTGCGCAGCGCCCACGCGGCCGGTGCGGTCCACGCGAATATCGCGTCGTGGATCGACACGTCGAGATGCTGGCCGCGCCCGCTCGCACGTGCGCTCATCACGGCGACCGCCAGCGCGAGCGCCGCGTGCAGCGCGGCTGTGTGATCGGCCAGCCGCACGCGCGGCCGCGCGACCGTGTCGTGCAGTTGCGCGGGCACCGACCAGTAACCGGCGTCGGCAAGAAAGTTCAGGTCGTGGCCGGGGCGGTTCGCATACGGGCCGTCCTGCCCGTAACCGGTGATCGAGCACAGCACGACGCGCGGGTTCGCGTGCGCCAGCACGTCGTAGCCGAGCCCGAGCCGCGCCATCACGCCGGGGCGGTTGCCTTCGACCACCGCATCGGCCTCGCGCACGAGCTCGAGAAAGCGTGCGCGGCCGTCGGGCGTCTTCAGGTCGAGCACGATCGAGCGCTTGCCGCGATTGAACTGCGCGAACGTGTCGGCGCCGAACTGCCGCAACGCGTCGCCGCCCGGCGGCTCGACCTTGATCACGTCGGCGCCGAGCTGGCGCAGCAACGCGCACGCATGCGGCCCGGGCAGCAGTTGCCCGGCATCGACGATCCGCACGCCTCGCAGGCAGGACCAGTCAGACGCGTCGCCATCACCATCGGCGGCAGGCCACGCGTTGCGCGCGTCGTCGCGGGCCGTCATGCACCGCCTCCCGCGCCGGCCGGTTCGAGAATCGCCTTCGCGATCGTGTTGCGCTGGATCTCGCTGGTGCCGGTCAGGATCCGGAACATCCGCAGCTTGCGGAACGTCTGTTCGACCGGATGGCCGCGCGTGACGCCGACGTTGCCGTGGATCTGCACGGCCTTGTCCGCGACATCGAAGCAGCGCTCCGACACGTACAGCTTGCAGGCGGCCGCCGTCATCCGCAGGTCGGCACCCGCATCGGCGAGCGCGGCCGTATGCGCGATCATGCTTTCGCATGCCCACAGCGCGGCGGCCATGTCGGCGAGCATGTGCTGGATCGCCTGGAACCGCGCGATCGGGCCGCCGAACTGCCGGCGCGTGCGCGCGTAATCGAGCGACGCCTGATACGCCGACATTGCGAGGCCGAGCATCGTCGGGCAATGCAGCAGCCGGTTCACGTTGATGCGCGACATGCCGAGCCGGAAGCCGTTGCCGAGCCCGCCGAACACGTTCTCGCGCGGCACGCGCACGTCGACGAAGCGAATATCTGCATCGATGTGCTGGCCGGACATCGGCACGTACTCGTGCTCGACGCTCACCCCGGGCAGGTCGAGATCGACCAGCACGGCCGTGATCTGCGGCGGCGTCGCGGACGCATCGGTCACGCACATCACGATCGCGAAATCGGCGAACGGCGCGCCGCTGATGTAGTGCTTCGTGCCGTTGATCACGAGCGCATCGCCGTCCTCGACCGCCGTGGTGCGGATGCTCATCGCATCCGAGCCCGAGTGTGGCTCGGTCAGCGCGAAGCACGTCGATTTCTCGCCGCGCATCACCGGCCTGAAATAGCGATCGAGCTGCGCGGGTGTCGCGTACTTCAGCATGTTGCCGACGCGCGGCGGCCCGCCGAGCTCGCCGAGCACGTGCGGCGCAAGCGCCGCGCCGCACGCGGCGAGGTCGGCCTTCAGCGCGCACACCTCGGCGATCGACAGCCCCTGCCCGCCGATCTCGACGGGCAGGCTCGCCGTATAGAAGCCGAGCGCGGCCGAGCGTTGCCACACGCGGCGCAGCACGTCGCGCGGCCACACATCCTCGGAGCCGAGCCGCAGCTCGCGCTCGATCGGGCGCAGCTCGTCGTCGACGAAGCGCAGCACGGCCGCGCGCAGCGCGACGAATTCAGGGCGTTGCAGATGATCGAACATGGCGGGTTCCTTCAGTTGACGCGGCGCGCGACACCGCGCCAGTACTGCTCGCGCACGAGCTTGCGGGCGATCTTGCCGTTCGCGTTCTTCGGCAGCTCGGCGACGAAATCGATGGAGCGCGGCAGCTTGTAGTCGGCGAGCTGCGCGCGGCAATGCGCGACGAGATCGCTCGCCTGCGCATCGCGGCCGGCACGCAGCACGACCACGGCCTTCACGGCCTCGCCCCACTTGTCGTCGGGCACACCGACCACGCAGGCCTCGAGCACGCCTTCGTGCCGGTACAGCGCCGCTTCGACTTCGGTCGGGTACACGTTGAAGCCGCCCGAGATGATCATGTCGTGCTTGCGGTCGACCAGATAGATGAAGCCGTCGCGATCGGTGCGCGCGAGGTCGCCCGTGTGCAGCCACCCGTCGACCAGCACCTCGCGCGTCAGCTCCGGTGCGTTCCAGTAGCCCTGGAACACGTCCGCGCCGCGAATCACGATCTCGCCGATCGCGTCGCCTTCGACTTCGCGCCCGTCCGCATCGACCACGCGCACTTCGGTTTCGCCGAGCGGCCGGCCGCATGACGCGAGCCGCTCGCGGTCTTGCAGCAGCGCGTGCGCGTGATCGGCGATGCCGAGCCGCGTGACGCCCGACGTCGATTCGCTCGCGCCATAACCTTGCGACAGCACCGGGCCGATGCGCGCCCATGCTTCCTCGATGCGCGCCGGCGCCATCGGCGCCGCGCCGTAGCCGAGCACCTTCAGGCTGCGCAGGTCGGCCTGCGCGAGCTCGGGCGCGTTCAGCAGCATGTTGACCATCGCCGGCACCATGAACGTGTGCGTGATGCGCTGGCGCGCGACGTCGGCGAGGAAGTGCGCGGGCTCGAACGCGTCGAACAGCACGAGCGTCGCGCCGCAGAACAGGTAAGGCTGCATCAGCATCCCGGACGCATGCGTGATCGGGCCGATCAGCGCGAGCCGGTCGCCGGGCTGCGCGGGGCGGTCCATCCCCAGCACGATCTTGCGCAGCGACGCGAGCCGGTTGCCGTAGCTCTGCATCGCGGCCTTGATGCGCCCCGTCGAGCCGGACGAGAAATGCAGCACGGCGAGATCGTCCGGCGCCGGCTGGTAGTCGGGCGGCGTATCGCTGCCCTTCGCGAGCAGCGTTTCGTAGTCGAGATAGCCGGCCACCGCGCCGCCGATCGACACGAAACGCTCGACCGACGCGAAGCCCGGCGAATCGGGCGTGTAATCCGTGTAGCCGCGCCCGCCGATGAACGCGGCGGGTGCGCAGTTGCCGACGACGTCGGCGGCCTCGGCCGCCGTGAAGCGCGGGTTCAGCGCGGCTTTCACGAGGCCGGCCTTGTACAGCGCGCACTCGATCTCGACGAGCTCGATGCAGTTGCGCGCCTGCACGGCGATGCGGGTGCCGGGCGCGAAGCCGAGGCCGCGCAGCGCATTCGCGAGCCGCGTCGAGCGCTCGTCGAGCTGACGGTACGTGACGGTGCGGTCGCGATGGATCACGGCGGGCTGGCTGCCCCAGTAGCGGGCCGCGCGCCGCAGGAAGTAGGCGAAGCTCAAAACGATTCTCCTGGTCGAACAGTGCCGCCAGTCTGTAAGATGCCCAGGCATCACCACAATGCATCACCGGATATAAAGTCATAACCGACAGGAATCCCCCAATGGACACGCGCGATCTGGAGTACCTGCTGGCCGTCGAGCGGCACGGCAGCATCGGCAAGGCCGCCGAGGCGCTGGGGCTGTCGCAGCCAGCGCTCACGAAAGCCGTGCAGCGGCTGGAGGCGCAAGTCGGCGTGACGCTGTTCGAGCGCACCGCCAACGGAATGACGCCGACGCCGGCCGGCGCACGCTTCGTCGCGCGCGCGCAGCGGATCGCGCTCGAATTCGATGACGCGATGCAGGAGATGCGCGCGATTCGCGGCGGCGAACAGGGCGTGGTGCGGATCGGCTACTCACCGACCGTGCCCAGTGCGTTCGTGCTCGGTGCGTGCCGGCAGTTGATCCGCGAACGGCCGGCCGCGCGGCTGCGGCTGCGTTGCCGGCTCGCGCGCGAACTGCTCGACCTGCTCGCGGCCGGCGAGCTCGATCTCGTCGTCGCGCCGGAGCCGCAGCAGCAGGATGCCGGCCTCGACACCATCGCGCTGCTCGACGACCGGCTGACGGTGCTCGCCGACGCCGCGCACCCGCTGCAGCGCAAGCGCGGGCTCACGCTCGCGGATCTCGCCGATCAGGAATGGCTGCTGCCGGAAGCGACGATTCCCGTGCGGCACCGGATCGACGATGCGTTTCGCGCACGCGGCCTGCCGGCGCCGCGCCTGCGCATCGAGACCGATTTCGGCAATACGTCACTGCTGCAGCTGTTGCGCGGTACACCGCTGCTGTGTGTCGGCGGCATGGATGCGCTCGACAAGGTGACCGGGTTGCGCGCGCTCGACCTGCGGGCCGGCGAGCTCGAACTCGACCGCCGCATCGGCGCCATGCACCGGGCGGGCGCGTACGTGCCACCACTGGCGCAGCGGATGATCGCGCTGCTGCGGGAAAGCGTGGGGTAGGCACGGGGAAGCGCCGCGACCATCATTTGCGGGAGTGATGACCCTCCCCTTTTTCTGCGGATTTGACCGGGGGCACGGTGCCGACAACACTAGCCCGCAGTGCTGCAAAGACGGCACGCGCCCGCCTCCCCTTCAGAGTCCGCCATGGTCCCGACCGACACCGTGCAATACCCGAGCGCCGCCCGGCCGCTCGCCGACCGGCAGCTGCGCCGGATCGTCATCGCCTCCGTCGCCGGCAACGCGATGGAGTGGTACGACTTCTTCGTGTACGGCACGGCCGCGGCGCTCGTGTTCGGCCATGTGTTCTTTCCGCCGGGCGCGTCGCCACTCGCGGGCAGCCTCGCCGCGTTCGCGGCCTTCGCGCTCGGCTTCGTCGCGCGGCCGCTCGGCGGGATCGTGTTCGGCCACGTCGGCGATCGTTACGGGCGCAAGGCGTCGCTCGTGTGGACGCTGCTGATCATGGGCGCGTCGACCTTCGCGATCGGCCTGCTGCCGACCTATGCGCAGGTCGGCGTGTGGGCGCCGGCCGCGCTCGTCGCGCTGCGCCTGCTGCAAGGCATTGCGTCCGGTGGCGAATGGGGCGGCGGCGTGCTGATGATCAGCGAAAACGCGCCGCCGGAACAGCGCGGCTACTACGCCGCGTGGAGCCAGCTCGGCGTGGGCGGCGGATTCGTGCTGTCGTCGGCCGCGTTTCTCGCCGCACAGGCGCTGCCGGACGACGCGTTCCGCACCTGGGGCTGGCGGCTGCCGTTCCTCGCGAGCATCGCCATCTTCGCGATCGGCATCTATATCCGCCGCCATCTGCCGGAAAGCCGCGACTTCGAGCAGGCCGGCAAGCGCGGCGCGCACACGCACCTGCCGATCGTCGAATGCCTCCGTCGCCATCCGAAGGAAATCCTGCTCGCGATGGGGCTGCGCGTGGCCGAGAACGGCGGCGCGTACATCTTCCTCGCGTTCTCGCTTGTCTACGGCAAGTACGTCGGCATCCCGAACGGCGTGATGCTGACCGGCGTGATGATCGCGATGATCGTCGAGATGGGTGCGATGCTCGCGTGGGGCCGGCTGTCCGACCGGATCGGCCGCAAGCCCGTGTACCTGATCGGCGCGCTGAGCCTCGTCGCGTGCGCGTTCCCGTTCTTCTGGCTGCTCGACACGCGCGCGACGCCGCTCGTGTGGCTCGCGCTCACGGTCGGCACAGCGGTGAGCCACGGCGCGATGATCGGCACGCTGCCCGCGCTCGTCGGCGAGCTGTTCAGTACCGAGGTGCGTTACTCGGGCGTCGCGCTCGGGCATGAAGTCGCATCGATCTTCGCGGGCGGGATGTCGCCGCTGATCGCGACCGCGCTGCTCGCGCACTATCACGCGTCGTGGCCCGTGTCGCTGTTCCTCATCGCGCTCGGCCTCGTGACCGTCGCGACGCTGTGCGTGATGCGCGAGACGCGTTCCGCACCGGCCGCCGGCACGCGCGGCGATACGGCATGAGTGCGCGGCCCGCGCCGGCCGCGACGCCCGCGCCTTTGCCCTTGCCGCCGGGTGAGCGTCACGCCGGTTCACGGTGCCACGTGCGCGCCTTCGTGGCACCGCGAGCGCGCTCGGCATCGACGCCCGGGCTACGCGTCCTGGTTGCGCCGCCCACCGTCGAATACCGGCGCCAGTCCCAGATGATCGAGCAACCGCGCGAATTCGCCGAGCCGCTGCCGCATGTACGCGGGCACGTCCACGTTCGCATAGTCGTGGAAGCCGGTACCCGTGCGCACCCCGTCGCGCCCGGCTTCCATGTTGCGGACGACGCTCGCGGCCGGCGCGAAGCGCGGGCCGATCTCGCCGGCCAGGTACTGCGACGCGTAGTACAGGATGTCGCAGCCGCCCCAGTCGATGAATTCGAGCAGCCCGAGCACCGCGAAGCGCGGGCCGAAGCCGGTGCGAATGGCCGTGTCGATATCCTCGGCGCTCGCGACGCCTTCCTCGACCATTCGCGCGGCCTCGTTCATCGCGAGCGCCTGGATGCGCGGCACGATGTAGCCGGGCGCCGGCCCGCAGATCACCGGCTTCTTGCCGACGCGTTCGAGCAGCGCAGCGAGCGCGTCGACCACCGACTGGTCGGTCGCATCGCTGCGGCTGATTTCGACGAGCGGCATCAGCAGCGCGGGATTCAGCCAGTGCGCGTTCAGCATCCGCTCCGGATGCGCGACATGGCGCTGCAATTCAGTGACGACGAAGGTCGACGTGGTCGATGCAACCGTTGCCCGCGCATCGACATGCTCGCCGAGCCAGCGCAGCGCGTCGGCCTTCGCGTCGAGCACTTCGGGCAGCGCCTCGAACACGACATCTGCATCGCGCACGGCTTCCGCCGCGCCGTCCCGGGAAACGAGCGCGATGCGCGCAACGACCGCGTCGGCCTGCGCGGCATCGATGCGGCCGAGCGCGACTTGCGCGTGCAGCGGCCTGGCGATCTCATCGCGCGTGCGATCGTCGAAGGCGCGTTGGCCAGCCGCATCGCGCCGCTTGAAGTCGATCAGCGTCACGTCGATCCCGGCAAAGGCGAACACGAGCGCGATCCCCTGACCCATGCGCCCTGCGCCGAGCACGTGCACACGCGTCACGTCGGCGGCCGCGCTCATGCCGCGACTCCCGTGACACCCGCGTCGAGCAGCGCACGCATCGCGTCCTTCGACAGCGCCGCGATCCCGAGCCGCTCCAGCGTACGCCCCTCCGCATACAGGTCGCGCACCGCCACCGCGCTCGCGATGCTCAGCAGCCCCTGCGCAACCGGTGTCGGCACGCCGGCCCAGCGACCGCACGACACGATGAACGACAGCCCGAGCCGGGTGTCCTCGAGCATGTAGCGATGGGTGCGCAGATCGATCTTCTCGCGCCAGTCGCCGCTATCGGTCAGCTTGCCGTGCGCGCCGCGCCCGTACATCCATTCGTCGCCTTCGGCTGCGTAGTGATCCGCGAGCGGGAAATGCGGCGCGCGGTAGCCGAGCGCTTCGCGCACCGCGATGCGTTCGGCATCGAGCGCGTTCGTCACGCGGCGGATCGACGGCTGCGTGCCTTCGTTGTGGATGTCCCATGCGTCGAAGTGTTCGAGCGGCCCGGCGTTCATCAGGATCAGCGGCGGATGGATCACGGGCCCCGCGTTCATCAGCGCGCCGGACAACGCATCCTCGACCGGCTCGACCGACGGATAGCCCGCGCGCAGCACGTCGAACGCCCAGCCGGCCGCATTCGCCGGCAACACGCCGGTCGGCAGACGCGTCGCGTAGGCACTGATCACGACGTCGTTGTCGCCATGCTTGCGCACCAGGTACGGCAGCGTGCCCGTTTCGGCGAATGCGACGCGCGCTCGGTTGCCGGCGTCGGCCGCCGCCTGCGCAAACACGAAGCTGCCGAACGTGCCGGGCGGCAGGAATACGACCTGGCCGTCCTCCAGCAAAGGCGCGACCTGCGCGGCGAGCGCGTCGTGCGACGTGGCCGGCAGCGGCACCACGACGAGTTGCGCGCCGCGCAGTGCGGCCGCGAGATCGCCGGTCAGACGGATCGCCCCCGGCGCATCGCCGAGCGGCACCGCGCGCTTGCCGCGATAGTCGGTCACATTCAGCACGCCGAGCTCGCGCAGCCGCGCGTGCGGCTCGCGGTCGCGCCGCCACCACGTCACGTCATGGCCCTTCTCGAGCAGGTCGATGGCCGCCGCATGGCAGCCGTGGCCGCCGCCCAGAACACATACCTTCATCGTCTTCTCCCGGTGATTGAGTGCTTCCGAGACTACGCGGCGGCTTTCGCCGCGTCGCTTCAAAACGCGCAACGGCACGCCCGTTCGCGCAACGCAATCGCGGCGATGCGCATGCCGCCGCGCCCGCCGCATCCGCTACGAGGTCCGTGAATGGATATCGCCCTGTCCCGCCATGCGCCGAACCGGCTCGGCACGCTGCACGCCCCCGACGAAGTCGAACGCGCGGTCGCGCACCGGCTCGGGCCGCACCGGATGGCCGCACGCGGCCGCGATCCGTTTCATGCGGAACTGTATGAAGTGCCGTTGCATCACGGCGCACTGCTCGAACTCTGCTACGGCCGCGAAACGCGTATCGATTTCGGCGGCGATGCCGATCACTTCCTGTTCAGGCTGACGCTCGCCGGCGCCTGCGAGCTGCAGGCCGGCAGCGTCGTCGCGCGGGCGGGCCCCGGCGAGCTGACCGTATCGTCGCCCGCGCTCGCGAGCCGCCTGAGCACGAGCCCCGATTGCCGCAACCTCGTGCTGCGGCTCGAACGCGGCGCGCTCGAGCGCAAGCTGCAGGACATGCTGCAGGCCACGCTCACGCGGCCGCTGCAATTCGATCTCGCGGCCGACGGTGCGGGTGCGGGCGCCGCGCTCGTGCTGCCGACCTTCGAATACCTGTGCCGGCTCGGTGCGCAGCCGGGTATCGGCACGGCCGCGACGACCTTCGGCGCCGACCTCACCGCGTGGCTGATGTCGCTACTGCTCACGCACCTGCCGCATTCGTACAGCGATGCGCTGACGCGCGGCACGCCGCCGCTGCCGGCCCACGTGCGCCGCGCGTGCGATCACGTCGATGCGCACCTCGGCGAACCGCTCTCGCTCGCCGCGCTCGCGACGGTCGCGGGCGTCGCGCCGCGCACGCTGCAGCACGCGTTTCGCGCGTTCCTGCACACCACGCCGGCCGCCTACGTGCGCGAACGCCGGCTCGCCGCCGTGCACGCGGCGCTGCAACTTGGCGACGCGCGCAGCGTGACCGACGTGCTGATCGCGCACGGCATCCATGGCTTCGGCCATTTCGCGAAGGCGTATGCGCGGCGTTACGGCCACGCGCCTTCCGTCACCGCGAGGCACCCCCGATGACGCACTCCGCAACCGGCCGCCCGGCGGCGCCGGCCCGCACCGAATCCGCGCCGCACGACAGCGACCCGTCCGAACTGCGCGTGCAGGATCTCGATCTCAACTTGCTGAAGACGTTTCGCGCCGTGTACGAGGAGCGGCACGTCGGCCGCGCGGCGCTGCGGCTCGGCGTCACGCAGCCGTCCGTCAGCTACGCGCTCGGCCGGCTGCGGCTGATGTTCCGCGACGCGCTGTTCGTGCGCACCGGCACCGGCGTCGAGCCAACACCGCGCGCGCAACGGCTCGCGCTGTCGGTCGACAAGGCGCTCGCAATCCTGCAGCACGTGCTCGACGAAGGCTCGCGCTTCACGCCCGACAGCACGCAGCGCGTGTTCCGCCTGCACATGAGCGATTTCGCGGCGAGCGCGTTCCTGCCGACGCTGCTCGCCGAGTTCGCCAATCGCGCGCCGGGCGCGGTGATCGAGACGCTGCACGTCGACGAATGCCAGCTCAACGTCGCGCTCGAATCGGGGCGCATCGACTTCGCGCTCGGGCATTTCGCCGACGCGTCGAGCCATTTCCAGCGCGCCGCGCTGCTGCACGAGCGCTGCGTGCTACTGATGCCGCGCCGTACCGCGCAGCGCGTCGCGCTGCCCGACGACTACGTGCTCGATGGCGAGGCGCCCGACGCGCTGCGCTTCGTCGCGGTCACGTCGCATCCGCAATCGATGCAGTTGCTGGAGCGGCACGGGCTGATGCCGCGCGTGCGCGCGGCGTTACCCGATTTCATGGTGGTGCCCGCATTGCTGCAGGACGGCGACTACGCGCTGATCCTGCCGGAGACGATCGCGATCACGTTCGCGGCGCGGCAGCCATGCACGCTGTACGAGATTGCCGGTGCCGGCGAATGGGCCGTCAATGCGTACTGGCACCGGCGCTTCGACGCCGACCCCGGCCATCGCTGGCTGCGCGCGCTGCTGCTCGAACTGTTCAACATCGGCGAGCTGGCGCCGTTCGACGCATGGCTCGCGCCGCAGCCGCCCGCCTGCGCATAACGACGCGAACGGCTCGAGCGGCTCGAACGGCGCACGCAGCGCGAGCGGGCACTGGCGCGGGCCGGTCAGAACGCCGTGAGGATGCCCGCGACGATCGAGCTGGCGGTCGCGCCCGGCTTGGCGACCGCGACGCCGCCACCGGCCGCGCCGTTGACGACGAAGCGCGCATGCGCGCCATTGCGCACCATCGCGGCACCCGTGTACAGCACCGTGCGCTTCGACAGCGGATAGTCGAAGCGGATGCCGTACGAATCGGCGTTGCCGTCGCTGTCCGCGACCTTGCGGTAATGGCCGACGCTCAGCAGCAGCGACGCCCGCCCGATCGGCACCGTCGCGCTCAGCTCCATGGTGTCGCTGTGCGGATACGCGCTCTGGCTGTCGATCGCGGCCGCGACGTCGGGGCCGCCGCGATGGCGCATGTACAGTGCGGCCACCTTCACGACGCTGAAATCGTACGAAATCGCGCCCAGCGTGTAGTTGCCGTTCGCGGCCGGGCTCGTATCGCCGAGCGAGGACGCGGCCACCGGGCTGAACTTCTGCTGCATGTAGTCGACGTCGACCGACAGGCCGCCGCGCACGTAGTTGAGCCCCGCGCCGTACGTATCGCCGAGCGTCGCCGGCTGTCCGGCCGCGCCGTTGGTGCCGCGCGCGGCCATCGCCCGCAGCATGAAGCCCGCGTAGCGCGGCGACGTGTAGCGCATCGAGTTGCGCACGCGCAGGAACGCGGGCCCGACGAAGTTGTTGGTCGCGTTGCCCCACGCGAGCCCCGCGCCGAGGCCCGGCAGGCTGTACGTGACGAGCGTCGTGTGCAGGATCGTGTAGAGCTCGCCGAACTGCACGCCGCCGAACGGCCCCGTGATGCCGACCCACGCCTCGCGGCCGAACAGTGCGCTGCTGTTCGACAGTGCGCCGCTGCCCGCGTTGAAGCCGTCTTCCAGCTTGAAGATCGTCGCATAGCCGCCGCCGAGATCTTCGACACCCCTCAGCCCCCACTGCGACGCCCACAGGTTGCCGCTGCCCATGCGCGTCACGTGGTTCGGCCCGGCGTTCGCGTATTCGATCGCGGTGTCGACGCGGCCGTAGAGCGTCACGCTCGATTGTGCGAATGCGGGCAGCGCCGCGCAGGCAAGCAGCGCGGCAAGCGGTACGGCAAGCCGGTCGGCCCGCCCGTTCGGTTGGTTCATCGTCGTCGTCCCGTAGAGTTTCCGGCGCCTGTTGGCCTTGCGCCGCGTGGTGTGAAGCGCGTTCGCCGCGAAGGGCCAACGCTGCCGATCAAAAACGGGCCGAGTCTAGGAACGACAATTTCGGACGTCGACGCAATGCGCTCTATAACGCTTATAGATGCGCCGCATGATGCGTGCGCGCCCCGCCGCAGGCGCGCTGCGCGGCGGCCAGCGCACGCGACCCTGGTGTTTTCTTTATCCGGGTCGGTAAATGCCCGTGTGGCGCGGCTGTCACTCCGGCTATGGCGGCCGAATTTGGCCGACTACGCTGCGTCTCCGACACGTGCCCCCCGCACGCTTTCGCGCCGCGACGGCGCCCGGCCTGCCAGGCCGCTGCCTCGCGTTTCCACCGCCCGCTCCTGGAGAATCCGCATGTCCGCATCCACGGCCCGCGCTGCCGACGGCAAGCGCTATACGTACGAATGGTATGTCGTCGTCATCTGCATGCTCGCGTACATCTTTTCGTTCGTCGACCGTCAGGTCCTCGTGCTGATGATCGAGCCGATCAAGCGCGACCTGCACCTGTCCGATACGCAGTTCAGCCTGCTGAACGGCTTCGCGTTCTCGCTGTTCTATGCGGTGATGGGGCTGCCCGTCGCGTATCTCGCCGATCGTTACGCACGCCCGCGGATCATCTCGCTCGGCATTGCGCTGTGGAGCGTCGCGACCGCCGCGTGCGGGCTCAGCCAGCATTTCGTGCAGATGTTCATCGCACGGATGGGCGTGGGCGTCGGCGAGGCCGCGCTGTCGCCCGGCGCGTATTCGATGCTCGCCGACTACTTCCCGAAGGAGAAGCTCGGGCGCGCGATCGCCGTGTATTCGCTCGGCTCATTCATCGGCGGCGGCATCGCGTTCCTGATCGGCGGCTACGTGATCGCGCTGCTCAAGCATGCGAGCGCATTCACGCTGCCGGTGGTCGGGCAGGTGCATGCATGGCAGGTCACGTTCCTGATCGTCGGGCTGCCGGGGCTGCTGGTCGCACTGCTGTTCGCCGCGACCGTGCGCGACCCGCAGCGCAAGGGGCTCGCGCAGGATCGCTCGGGCGCCGTGCGACGCGTGTCGATGCGCGATTCGCTGCGCTTCGTCGGCACGCACCGCGCAACCTTCGCGTGCCATTACCTCGGCTTCTCGTTCTACGCGATGACGCTGTACTGCCTGCTGAGCTGGACGCCGGCGTTCTATATCCGCCACTTCGGGATGACGGCCGTCGAAGCCGGCTACACGCTCGGCATCGTGCTGCTGGTGGCGAACACGGCCGGCGTGTTCTGCGGCGGCTGGCTCAACGACTGGCTGCTGCGGCGCGGCCGCCACGATGCGCCGATGCGTGCCGGCGCGATCGGCGCCGCGTGCATGGTGATCCCCGCGACACTGTTCACGCAGCTCGACTCGCTGCCCGCGTCGCTCGCGATGCTCGTCGTCGCGATGTTCTTCGCGTCGTTCCCGATGCCGACGTCGACCGCCGCGATGCAGACGCTCGCGCCGAACCAGATGCGTGCGCAGATCTCCGCGCTGTTCCTGCTCGTGTCGAACCTGATCGCGCTCGGGATCGGCACGACCGTCGTCGCGCTGTTCACTGACCGCGTGTTCGGCGCGCCGGCGGCGGTCGGCCATTCGATGTCGATCGTCAACGTCGCGGCGGCCACGCTCGCCGCGCTGCTGCTCACCGCCGGGTGCCGGCACTATCGCCGCAGTCTCGACCGCGAACGCGGCCATGCGTCGGCAGCGGCGCCGCAGGCGGCCGACGCGGGCAACCCGATCGCCGCGCGCTGAACATCGGGCGCGATCGGTCACGATCGGCCGCTCGACCATCATCCATCCCACTGATTCAGGCATCGCTTTTTAATCGATTTGATTTATGCGATGCCCATCCCTATTCTCGATCGCATGACGGCGCGGTGTCTGCCGCGCCGCGTTTCCCCTACCCCACGGATTTCCCCATGCAAGCGAACCGCCACCAAGTCCGGATCGACGCGCTGATCGACGCGGCGCAGGACATCCGCTGTTTCCGGGTTTCGCGCGTCGACGGCCAACCGTTCGATGCGTACGAACCGGGTGCCCATATCGACGTCACCGCGCCGTCCGGCGTCACGCGGCAATACTCGCTGTGCGGCAACCCCGACGAGCGCGGCAGCTACCTGTTCGCGGTGAAGAAGGAAGCGCAGTCGCGCGGCGGCTCGCGTTCGCTGCACGACGACGTGCAAGTCGGCGCCGAGCTGTCGATCGGCGCGCCGCGCAACCTGTTTCGTCTGACGGATGATGCGAGCGAGCACGTGCTGATCGCGGCCGGCATCGGCATCACGCCGCTGCTGTCAATGGCGTATGCGCTGCACAAGCGCGGCGCGCGCTACCGGCTGCACTATTTCGCCCGCAGCCGCGAGCACGCGGCCTTCGTCGACGCACTGTCGGCCGAGCCGTTCGCGTCGCACGTGACGTTCCACTACGGCATCGAGCCCGACGCGCTCGCGGCCGAGCTGGGCCGCTGCGTCGAATCGGTCGACGCGCGAGCACACGTCTATACGTGCGGCCCGGGGCCGTTCATGGATGCGGTCGTCGCGGCAGCCGCGACGCGCTTGCCCGACGATTCGATCCATCTCGAACGCTTCGCGGCGGAGCCGGCCGCCGCCGATGCGGGCAATGCCGACGCCAGCCCGTCCGACGGCTTCGAAGTGCGCCTGCAGCGCAGCGGGCAATCGGTACGCGTCACGCCCGACACGTCGATCGTCGACGCGCTCGCGCGCATCGGCATCGAGGTCGATACGTCATGCGGCGAAGGCGTGTGCGGCACCTGCATGGTGCCCGTGATCGACGGCGAGCCCGATCATCGCGACCACTGTCTCAGCAAGGCCGAGCGCGCGAGCAACACGGTGATCTGCTGCTGCGTGTCGCGTGCGCGCTCGGCGGTGCTCGTTCTGGATCTCTGATCACTGACGCGCGCGGCACGAGCAACACCCGTTCAGGACGTCTCGCGCCGTCGAATGGCTCGACAAACGCGGCCGGCAATGCGCACAGCCGCGCGTTGCCCTCCGCCTCACGGGTCACGCGTCGTCGAAACGCTCGACGAGCTCGACCAGCTCGACCAGCAGCGTGCGCATCCCACGCGTTGCCCTCGCGTCGTGGGTCACGCGTCGCCCGGTCGCTCGCCGGTCTCCGCCGACAGCGCGCGCACCTACGCATTGCCTCCGTCCTCGTGGATCACGCGTTGTCGAATCGCTCGACGAGCTCGACCAGCAGCGTGCGCATCCACGCGCTGCCTTCGTCTTCATGGAAATGCTCGTGCCAGTGCATCGTCACCGGCGCGGGCAGCAGCGTGACGGGCAGGTCATACAGGCGAAACGCATTGTCGCGGTTCAGGATCTGCGCGAGCCGCTTCGGCAGCGTCGCATACAGATCCGTGACCGACAGCACGCTCGGCAGCGCAACGAAGTGCGGCACTTCGAGCGCGATGTTGCGGCCCACACCCTGCGCGCGCAACGCATCGTCGAGCGCGTGGTGGCTGTGCTCGACCGATTTCACGTTGACGTGCGCGGCGCGCACGAACTGGTCGAGGCTCAGCGCGGCGCCGCTCGGCAACCCGCGCCGGCGGCCCGTCATGCACACATAGGTTTCCTCGAACAGCACCTGATGACGCGTGCGCGGCATCAGCTCCGGCAGGTTGCCGATCGCGAAATCCAGCCGGCTCGCGCGCAGCGCTTCCTCGATCTCCTCCACCGGCAGCGGCTGCACGCTCAGCGTCACGCGCGGCGCGCGCTCGCGTAGCGCCTGGCAGATCGCCGGCAGGTACGCCATCTCGCCTGCATCCGACAACGACAGCCGGAACGTGCGCGTGCTGGTGGCCGGATCAAAGCGCTCCGCGTAGCGCAGCGCCACGCGCACCATGTCGAGCGCCTTGCCGACGATGCCCGCGAGCTCGAGCGCGACCGGCGTCGGCTGCATGCCCGAGCGCGTGCGCACGAACAGCGGATCGTCGAACAGCGTGCGCAGCCGGCCGAGCGAATAGCTGACGGCCGGCTGCGACAGCGCGAGCCGCTCGCCGGCCTTCGTCAGGCTGCGCTCCTCGACGATCGCCTGGAATACGCGCAACAGGTTCAGATCGAGATGATCGACCGATGTCATCGTAGCCTCCATTATTTGCCGCATTTATTGACCGGCCAATTTTAGATCAATTTGACGGATATGTAGTGGAAGACGAGACTGGGTACTCGAAACCGCGCGCTGCGCGGCCCGATTTCGCGACTCTTTCCCCACGACAACGATGAGCGACATTTCCTACCAGACGATCGACACCAGCGCGCTGCACGGTCTCGCGCAACCCGACCGCATCGCGCCCGCGATGTATCACGATCCCGCGCTGTTCGAAGCCGAGCTCGACCGCATCTTCTACCGCACCTGGATCTGGGTCGCACACGAGAGCGAGCTGCCGAACCCGGGCGACTTCATCACAACGACCATCGGCCGCCAGCCGGTGATCGTCGTGCGCGACAAGACCGGCGAGATCAACGTGCTGCAGAACCGCTGCCGCCATCGCGGCGCGACCGTGTGCGAATCGCACAAGGGCAACGCGAAGGGCTTCACGTGCCCGTATCACAGCTGGTCGTACGCACTCGACGGCACGCTGCGCGCGCTGCCGTACGGCGACGGCTACGAAGGCGTGTGCGAGAAAGGCGACCTGCCGCTCGTGAAGCTGCGCGTCGGCGTGTACCAGGGGCTGATCTTCGCGAGCTTCAACGACGACATCGAACCGCTCGAGGATTTCCTCGGCGGCGCGAAGCCGTGGATCGACCTGTTCATGAAGCAGGGCGCCGGCTACCCGATCAAGGCGAACGGCGAGCACAAGTTCAAGTTCAAGGGCAACTGGAAGATCCAGCTCGAGAACACGACCGACCTCTATCACTTCCCGGTCGTGCACAAGTCGTGGATGAAGTCGATCGACGACGAAACGGCCGCCGCGATCACGAGCTTCATGACGAGCGAGGACGCGTTCTGCCGCGGGCTCGGCAACGGTCACAGCCTCGCGGTGCTGATGCCCGAGCTGATCGACCTCGACGAAGACGACGGCGCGCCGCTGGCCGAGCGCTTCGCGCCGCTCGCGGCGAAGCTCGCCGAGCGCCATACGCCGGAAGAAGTGCGCCGCATCGTGCGCTCGCTGATGGGCGTCGGCTTCAACCTGAACCTGTTCCCGAACCTCGCGCTGTCGATGGCGTTCTTCCGCGTGCTGCGGCCGATCTCCGCAAACGAAACCGAGATCCGCCACGTCGCGCTCGCGATGGACGGCGGCCCCGATGAGGCGAACCGCGAGCGACTGCGCATCCACGAGCACTTCCAGGGCCCGTTCGGTTTCGGCAGCCCCGACGACGCGGAAGCGTGGGAACGCGTACAGCGCGGCGCGCACGCGGGCCCCGACGTGCCGATCCTCGTGAATCGCGGGCTGAACCGCGAGACGACTGCCGCGAACGGCGAAAAGACCGCGCATGCGACCGACGAGACCGGCATGCGCGAGGCCTACCAGCAATGGCGCACGATGATGGAGCAACAATAATGGACGACCGCAACGCCCTCTTTTCCGAGCAGACCTTCGCCCGCGCGGTCGAATTCGTGTGGCGCGAAGCCGAGATGCTCGACCGCCGCGACTATCGCGCGTGGCTCGACCTGTGGGATCCGGCCGGCCACTACGTGGTGCCGATCGATCCCGATACGACCGATTTCGCGGCGACGCTGAACTACGTGTTCGACGACCAGGACATGCGCGAGAAGCGCGTGCAGCGGATGGTGTCCGGCTATTCGGCGTCGGCGACCGACGCGGCGCGCACGGTGCGCACCGTGTCGCGCTTCACGCTGGAAAGCGGCAGCGCCGACACCGTCGAGCTGAAGTCGGCGCAGGTCGTCGTCGCGTACAAGCGCGGCGTCGCGACGCTGTTCGCGGCCGATGTCACGCACAAGCTGCACGTCGATGCGGAAGGCGAGATGCGGATCGCAGAGAAGGTCGTGCGCCTGATCGATTCGACCGAAGCACTCAGCGCAATCGGCTTCCTGCTGTAAGCGGTCGCCGGTTCGCCATCGCAACGGTGAACCGGTCGCCTGCACCTGTAAGCGGCCGCCGGTTCGCCCATCGCCAACGCAACGGTGAGCCGGCCACCTTCACCTGTAAGCGGCCACCGGTTCGCCGTCGCCAGCGCAACGGTGAGCCGGCCACCTTCACCTGTAAGGGGCCACCGGTTCGCCGTCGCCAACGCAACGGTGAGTCGGCCACCTTCACCTGTAAGCGGCCACCGGTTCGCCATCGCCAGCGCAACGGCGAACCGGACACCTTCACCTGTAAGCGGCCACCGGTTCGCCGTCGCCAACGCAACGGTGAGCCGGCCACCTTCACCTTTCCCGACGACCATGCCCACACTCGAAGTTTTCCTGCCGGCCGGCCACGACGACGCCCGCAAGGCCGAACTGATCGCACGGCTCAGCAACGCGACCGTCGACGCGATCGGCGCACCGATCGAATCGGTGCGCGTGCTGCTCACCGAATTGCCCGCGACGCACATCGGCCTCGGCGGCCGCAGCGCCGCGGACGGCGCGACACCGTCGCTGCCCGTGATCGTCGCGATCCTGATCGCCGGCCGCACCGATGAACAAAAGCGCGCGCTGATCGCCGCGCTGTCGGAGACGAGCGCCAGCGTGCTCGACGCGCCCCTGCAAGCCACCCGCGTGATGATCAAGGACATCCCGAACACCGACTTCGGCATCGGCGGACAAACCGCACGGGCGCTCGGACGCTGACCATGCGCTGCGTGCGAGCCTGCCCGCTCATGCGCGACGACCGCCAGGCGGCAGCGATATCGCATGCTCCCCCGCGGCTATGCGCTTGCGTTCGCCTTCGTCCCGGCGAGCGGCAGCGTCACGCGGCAGTCGAGCCCGCCGCCCTCGGCCGGGCTCGCGCCGATCCGGCCGCCGTGGCGCGTCACGATGCTCTTGCACAGCGACAGCCCGATTCCATTCCCGCCGGCCTTCGACGACGAGAAGCCGTCAAACAGCCGGTCGTGCGCGCCGGCCGCGATGCCCGGGCCGTTGTCGATCGCGCGCAGCTCCGCATGCCCGCCCACGTTCGCAGTACCGAGCGTAAGCATGCGCGGCACACGTTCGCAACCGGCAAACGCCTCGATCGCATTGAACGCGAGATTCAGGATCACCTGCCCGATCAGCACGCGCTCGCAGCGGATCGGCAGCGGTGCATCGGCCTGCACGATCGCGACCGTCACGCCGGCCTCCTTCGCGCGCAGCTCGATGAAATACGCGACGTCCGCGAGGATGTCGCGCAGGTCGGCGAGCGCGACGACCGGTTCGCGCTTCACGATGAACTCGCGCACGCTCTTGATGATCAGCGCCGCATGCTCGGCCTGCCGGTCCGCGCTGCGCAGCCCCCAGATCGCGTCGTCGATGGCGCCGCGCCCGTTCAGCCGCTGCACCGCGCCTTCGATGAAATTGCGCACGGCCGCGAGCGGCTGGCTCAGCTCGTGCGCGATCACGCTCGCCATCTCGCCCATCGCGTTGTAACGGCCCGCATGTTCGAGCATGCGCGCTTCCGCGCGGCGGGCGTCCTCGATCGCGACTTCGTCGCTCACGTCGCGGAACTGCACGAGCAGCCCGTCGAGATCGTCCTCGATCTCGACCTGCCGGCACAGGATGCGCAGCCAGCACGTCGAGCCGTCGCGCCGCACGATCCGGTAGCGTTGCGGCGCGGACGGGTACGCGGACGGCGCATCGCGCAGCTGCGCGACGAGCCGGTCGCGATCGGCCTCGGAGCAATAGTCGAGCACCTCGCCGAGCGCTTCGTCGGGGGCGAGCCCGAGCACGCGGCGGCCCGACTCGCTGATGAACTGCACGCCGCCGTGCGGCGTGACGACCGCGATGCCTTCGTCGAGGTCCTGCATGAATTCGCGCAGCCGCGCCTCGTAGCGGCGCAACTGCTGGCGCACCGCCTCTTCCGCACTGATGTCGCGGAACTGCACCATCACGACGTCGCGCCCGCGCAGCGGCACGTAGGTGGCGGTCGCCTCGGACAGCATGTCGACACCCGTGCGCGACCGGTAGCACCACTCGTACACCTGCGGCCCGTCGACGAGCGCGCGATCCCACGCACTCACCGCGATCTCGCGCTGGTATTTCGGCTCGGGGCGCGTCATGTCCGGCGCCTTCAGCGGCAGCAGTTCCTCGACGGAAAAACCGAGCGCGATGCACGCGGCGCGGTTCGCCCACACGATCGCCTTGGTGTGCGCGTCATGCAGCAGCACGCAGGTCGTCAACGCGTCGAGCAGCCGGTGGAAATCGTCTTCGTCGGGGAAACTCATGATCGGCTTCGGATGGGGTCGCGCGGCATCGCGCGACCGGAAACCCAACATAGCACCGGCGCGCGCCGCCCGCATCTGAAGATTTCTTTAGTGCGGCACGGAACGTCACCAGTCGCACGGCCCAACGCACCAATTGCTGCGCGTTTTCGGCGTTTCTAGACTGGTTGCATCGACGTGCCGCTTTCCGCGCGGCATGCATGCCACCCCGAATTCGAACCCCAATCCGCCCCAGGAGACAGCCATGCCCCACGCCGCCCTCGCCCTCGACACCGCACCGAGCGCCCCCCATGCGGCCAGCGAACCGGCCGCCCGGCTGTCGCCGCTCGACGCCGTGATCGAGACCGTCGCCGCGCGCCGCGAAGAATTCGACCGCCTGTCGCACGTGCCGCGCGACGTGATCGCGCTGTTCAAGCAGGCGGGCATCTATCGCGCGGGCACGCCGCGCCGCTTCGGCGGCGATGCGCTCGCACCGACCGCGTTCCTCGACATGATCGAACGGATCGCGACCGCCGACGGCTCGGCCGCGTGGGTCGCGAGCTTCGGCTCGGCGAACGTGTATCTCGCCGCGCTGCCGCTCGAGACCCAGGCCGAGCTGTATGCAAGCGGCCCCGACCAGGTGTTCGCGGGCGGCCTGTTTCCGGTGCAGCCGGCTCAGCCCGCACCCGGCGGCTGGCGCGTGAACGGCACGTGGAAATTCGCGAGCGGCTGCAAGGGCGCCGACTGGCTCGGCGTCGGCATCGCCGTACCGGGCGCGCAGGACGCCGCGCCGAACAAGCCGCGCACGGCCGTGTTCCGCGCCGACCAGGTCGAGATCGTCGAGAACTGGAACGTGGTCGGCATGCAGGGCACCGGCAGCCACGACCTGCGCGTCGACGACCGCTTCGTGCCCGAAGCATGGACCTTCGTGCGCGGCGGCGAGCCGACCGTCGACGAGCCGCTGTACCGCTATCCGACCGTCGCGTATGCGGCGCAGGTGCTCGCCGTCGTGAACCTCGGCCTCGCGCGCGCGGCGCTCGACGTCGTGAACCGGATGTCGGGCGGCCGGCAGACGACGACGGGCGCACCGCGTCTCGCCGATCGCGCGTACTACCGCATCGAACTCGCGAAGGCCGAGGCGCAGCTGCGCTCGGCGCGCGCATTCTTCTATGACGCGACCGACGGCGTGTGGCAATCGATCCTCGCCGGCAACCCGGTGACACCCGACCAAGTCAGCCTGTTGCGGCTCGCGGCCACGCAGATCGCTCGCGAAGGCGCGAGCGTCGTCGAACGCGCATATCGGCTCGGCGGCACGGCGGCGATCTATCGCACGCACCCGCTGCAGCGGCTGCTGCGCGATGCAATGGTCGTCACGCAACACGCGTTTCTCGGCGAAGGCAACTTCGACGGCGCCGGCGCGGTGTTCACCGGCGTCACGCCGTTTCCCGGCTATCTGTAACCTGCGTCTGACCGAACTGTTTTTGAACGCGCATGAAGCCGAAATGCCGTCGCCGGCCGGTTCATGCGCCCCACCGATTCCTCTGGAGAACCTGATATGTCCGATTCGAATTCGCTGCCGCTGCGCGTCCTGTTCTGCTGCGGCGTGTCGCAAAACTTCTTCGACCTGCCGCGCGAGAAGATCGGTGAAGTGTGGCAGGCGTACGGCGCGATGCTCGCCGCAGTCGAAGCGATGCCCGGCGTGCGCGTACTCGGCGTGATGGACGACGACCGCCTCGTAGTCGGCCAGGCCGACGGCGCGCCTTGGACGTTCTACATCATGGCCGACGTCGCCGACTTCGACACGACGGTCGCCGTGTGCAACCTGTATCGCACGACGCCGGTCGGCGAATACAACCTGTGGCGCTACGGCAAGATCGAAGCACGCGTTGGCCGCGCGCTGACCGTGCCGCCGGCCGCGAAGCCCGCGGCGTGAGGCGCGCGATGACCGACCTGTCTCCCGGCCTGATCGACGCGCTCGCGCAGCGCCTGGCGGCGCTCGACGCCGAGCGCGCGGTGCGCGCGACGATCACGCGCTACATGGCGCTGTGCGACGTGCCCGAGGATGCCGGCGACGGCCCGTCGCTCGCCGAGCTGTTCACCGCCGACGCCGTGTGGGAGGGCGTCGGCCCGCAATACGCGCGCAAGTTCGGCCGCCTCGAAGGCACCGCCGCGATCGTCGCGATGCTGGGCCGCTACCTGCCGCCCGATCCGCATTTCTCGGCGAACCTGCACTTCCTGACGTCGGAGTCGATCGAGATCGGCGCCGGCAACGCGAACGCGCGCGGCCGCTGGATCATGCTGCAGGCGTCGCGCTACGCGGACGGCACGGCCGAGCTGATCGCCGCGCGGCTGACCGTCGATTTCGCGCCGGCCGCCAACGGCGCTGCGTGGCTGATCCGCCATTTCCGCACCGAACGCGTGCTCGACGGCCCGTGGCCGCTCGCCGCCGCGCCACGGTCCTGATTCCCGATGCTTCCCAACGCTCGCTCACGATAACGACCATGACAGGCTTCATCGACACCTTCACGCTCGGCGGCCCCGGCCCCACGATCGCGATCAAGGACACGATCGACATCGCGGGCCATCCGACCCGCGCGGCGAGCCGTGCGTTCGCCGATGCCCCGCCTGCGGCGCAACACGCGGACGTGGTCCGCCTGCTGCTCGACGCGGGCTGGCAGATCGCCGGCAAGGCGAACATGCACGAGCTCGCGTTCGGCATGACCGGCATCAACGACTACACGGGCACGCCCGTCAATCCGCAGGATGCGACGCGCATTCCGGGCGGCTCGTCGAGCGGTTCCGCATCGCTCGTCGGGCTCGGCACGGTCGATGCGGCGCTCGGCACCGACACCGGCGGCTCGATCCGCGGGCCGGCCGCCTGCTGCGGCGTGGCCGGGCTGAAGCCGACGTTCGGCCGCGTGTCGCGGCGCGGCGTCGCGCCCGTCGAAACGACGCTCGATTGCGTCGGGCCATTCGCACGCGATATCCGCACGCTGGTCGCGGTGATGGCCGCGATCGCGCCGGGCTTCGATCGTGCGCAAGCGGCGGCCTCCGTGGCAGGCTGCACGGTCGCGAACGTCACGGTCGACGCCGATCCGGCAATCGCTGCGGCACTCGACGCCGCCATACGCGCGTCGGGCCTGCGCTCGCACGCGGTCGTACTCGACGAAATGCCCGCGTCGTTCGCCGCAGGGCTCACCGTGATCAACGCGGAAACGTCGCGCGCGTTCGGTCATCTGGTCGCGACCGGCCAGCTCGGCGCCGACCTCGATGCGCGATTGCGTGCGGCCGCAACGACCACGCCTGCGGCATTGAAAGATGCCGAGGCCGTGCGCGCACGCTTCACCGCGCAGGTCGACGCCGCGCTCGAACACGCGGACGTGCTCGTGCTGCCGACACTGCCCGCGCAGCCGATCACGCTGCAGCAGGCGCGCGACGGCGTATCGGTGATCGCGATGTCGTCGCTGATCCGGCCGTTCAACCTGAGCGGCCATCCGGCGCTGAGCCTGCCGCTGCCGCTGGCCGGTTCGCCGCTGAAGGCCGGCCTGCAGATCGTCGGGCGCAAGGGCGCGGACGAGCAGGTCTGCGCGATCGCGGCACACTTCGAAGCGGCACTCGCCGCATGAATCACGATGCGGGCGCGGCGGCACGCCGCACGCGCTCGCGAACCACGGAATCACACACCATGTCAGACCGAGTCGTCCTCGTCACCGGCGCCGCGCGCGGGCTCGGCGCCGTCATCGCCGAACGCTTTCATGCGGCCGGCTACCGCGTCGCGCTGGCCGATATCGCCGCCGACGCCATTCAGGCGCATGCGCGCGAACTCGACCCGAGCGGCGAACGCGCGATCGCGCTGCCGCTCGACGTCACGTCGAAACGCGATTTCGAAGCCGCGCGCGATGCGCTCGTCGCGCGCTGGGGCACGATCGACGCGCTGGTGAACAACGCGGGCGCTTCGAAGGTCGTGCCCGCGATGGAGATCACGGCCGAGCAGTTCGACCAGGTGATCGACGTGAACCTGCGCAGCGTGCTGTTCGGCTGCCAGGTGTTCGGCCAGTTCTTCGCGACGCGCGGCGCGGGCCGTATCGTCAACATCGCGTCGCTCGCCGGGCAGAACGGCGGCTCGGCGACGGGCGCACACTACGCGGCCGCGAAAGGCGGCACGCTGACGCTGACCAAGGTGTTCGCACGCGATCTCGCTGCCCAGGGCGTGACCGTCAACGCGATCTCGCCGGGCCCGCTCGATTTGCCGATCGTGTATGAAAGCGTCGCACCGGAGAAGCTGCGCCAGGTGCTCGCGAGCCTGCCGGGCGGCAAGCTCGGCTCGGCCGGTTTCGTCGCGGATGCCGCGGTGCTGCTCGCATCGGGCGACGCGCATTTCGCGAACGGCGCGTGCTGGGACATCAACGGCGGGTTGTACATGCGCTGAGCGCGACGGCCTCGTCGCGTCTCCTGCGACGCTCGGGGCCGGTTCACGCCAACGGCCGCCCATGCGCCGGCCCGCGAACGAACTTCTCCGGACAGCAGAACGTACCCTAGCGCGGCGCTTCGCCGTCGTCGCCCCACACCACCATCACGTCGCGCACGAGCGCGGCGATCGACGTCGCGCCGAGCTTCTCCTTGATGCTCGCGCGATGCACGTCGACCGTCTTCACGCTGATCGACAGATCCGACGCGATCTGCTTGCTGCCCTTGCCGTCCACCACGCCGCGCAGCACTTCCTTCTCGCGTGCGGTCAGCGCATCGAGCCGCTGGCGCAGCTCGCGGTGACGCTGGCTCACCGCATGCCGCTGCTGCGCGAGCCGCAGCGCGCGTTGCACGCGCTCGAGCATCTGCTGCGAGTTGTACGGTTTCTCGACGAAATCGATCGCGCCGTTCTGCAGCGCACGCACGGACATCGGGATATCGCCATGCCCGCTGACGAAGATCACCGGCAGCGTCGCGCCACGCGCGTTCAGTTCCGCCTGCACGTCGAAGCCACTCTTCTCCGGCATGCGCACGTCGAGCACCAGGCACGCGGGCAGGTTCACGTCGAAGCGCGCGAGAAAATCGGTGGCATTGGCGAACCCTTCGGACGCGATGCCGACCGATTCGAGCAGCCACGCGAGCGACGTCCGCATGCCGTTGTCGTCGTCGACGATGTATACGATCGGTGCGGGTGACGTCATCGCGGGTGTCTCACTGAATATCGGTATGGGTATCGCACGCGCGGCATACGGGGCCGGGGGCCGGCTCGTCGCGCGCGTCGTTCGCTGGGGGTGTGCGGCACATCATAACGAGCCGAAAACCCGCTGAAAACCCCTTCGCGGGCCGCTCGGACGCGCAATCGCGCTTTTTTTCACGCGGTGCGCCGCGCATCTAGGTAGAACCTTTAGACGCGTTGGCGAGAACGCCATCTCCATCGTCAATCGTGCGAATGGTCGCCGGCATTTTCGCGACGTACGCTTGGGTCATCGTCGGCGATCCGGCGCTGCACCGGCAGCGCCGCACGACCGCCGCTTTCGTCCAATCAGGAGCGCCCATGTCTTCCACGACCGATATCCAGCGACCGGCACGCGTCGAGCCGACCGACGCGCAGAAGGCCTTCCGGCAAGCGATGGCCCACCTCGGCGCGGCCGTCAACGTGATCACCACCGCCGGGCCGCACGGCCGCTGCGGCATCACCGCGAGCGCCGTGTGCTCCGTCACCGACACGCCACCGACGCTGCTCGTGTGCCTCAACCGGTCGAGCGCGATGCGTGCGACGTTCGAGCGCAACCGCCATGTCTGCATCAACGTGCTGCCGGCCGAACACGAGCAACTCGCGCGGCATTTCGCGGGGCTCACCGACCTGCCGATGGAACGGCGCTTCGACCTGCCGGTGTGGGATCGCGGCGAGCAGGACGTGCCCGTGCTGCGCGACGCGCTCGCGAGCCTGCAGGGCACGATCGCCGACATGAAGGAAGTCGGCTCGCATTCGGTGATGTTCATCGAGGCGACGTCGATCCGCGTGCGCGACGACGGCGACAGCCTGATCTACTTCAGCCGTGCATTTCATCGCGTGTCGCGCACGGCCTGCGTGCGGTGAACGGCGCGTGTCGCGCGTGACTAAGCGGCGGCCCGCAACGCGCGCTGCCCGGCCGCGAGCGCGGCGCCTGCGAACAGCGTCAGCGCCGAATACACGAGCCCGCGCGCGAGCCCTGCGCTGTCGGACACCCAGCCGATCGCGACCGGCCCGGCAATCTGCCCGAACGCGAAGACCGTCGTGAACGCGCTGATCCCTTTCGCCCAGCCGTCGGGAGGCAGGTTGTGACGCACGAAGGCCGTCGTCGATGCGACGGCCGACAGGAACGTCGCGCCGAACAGCACGCCCGACGCGAACGCGGCCACCGGATGCACGAACATCGCCGGCATCAGCGTCGCGATGCCGAGCAGCGCGTTGAGCACGGCAAGCGCCTGGCCGCCGCGCATCCGGTCGAGCAGCCCCGACCACAGCCGCGCCGACACGACGGTCGCGACACCGAGCATCACGTAGAACGCGGCGACCACCGTGCCGCTCATCCCCGCGCCGCGCAGCAGCGCGACGATGAACGTCATGTAGCCGATGTAGCCGACGCCGAACAGGCCGTAGCCGGCCAGCGCGAGTGCGAAGCGCACGGGGCTCGCGGTCGCGGCCGGTGCCGCGCCGTCGCGCGGCGTGGTCGGCGCCGCATGCACGCGCTCGATGCGGCGCGCAGCCGACACGGCCACCAACGAGAACAGCACACACGCGAACGCGAGCGCGAACCACGCGGGCTGCCAGCCATGGACACCGTGCGAGAGCGTCACCGGCACGAGCAGTGACGATGCGACGATGCCCCATCCCGTGCCGCCGTAGTAGAGCCCGAGCAGCAAGCCCGCATCGCGTGGCGACGCCGATGCGAGCCGCGCGGCCAGCACGCCGCCGCTGATGAAGATCAGCGCGCTTCCGACGCCGGTCGCGAGCCGCTGCACGAGCAGCGCGTGCATGCCGGACGTGAGCCCGCACGCGGCCATCAGCACCGCGGTCAGCACGCAGCCGGCCGCCAGCAGCGCGCCTGCTCGCCAACGCCGCGACAGCAACGGAAACGCGAGCGCGCCGATCAGGTAGCCGGCCGCGTTGGCGGTGTTCAGCGCGCCGGCCTGAGCAAACGTCCAGCCGAGATCGGCCTTCATCGGCGGCAGCAGCAGCGCATACGAAAAGCGCGCGAGGCCGAGCGCGATCGCGCTGCCGAGCGACAGGCAGATCGCGAGCCGCCACGCGGCCATGCGATCCGGGTCACGGTCGGGGTAGAGGCTGGTCGCGCCGGTGTCCGGCTGCGACGGGCCGGCATGCTCCGGTTGCGGCGCTGCGCGCATCGCGTGTCTCCTTTGTCGTTCGAAGCCGCGACAAGTCGTGACGGCGGAACCGGTGTTCCGCACGCGGCATTCGCGACTGTCGAGGCTTCCGATTCTGTCGAACGATCATACTTGAGCCGTCGCAGGCCGGCATGCGTTGGCAACCGGAACCCGGCGCAGCAGCCGGATCGTCCATGCATCGCCCGCTGCAGGCCGTCGCGGGAGCACGTCGGCCACTTGCCCGCGCTACCCCCGCAATCCCGCCATGAAGGCCGTGAACAACGCACGTCCCTCGGGCCATTCCGCCAATCCCGCTTCCGTGCTCAGATGGCCGCGCGGGCCGAGCAGCAGCGGTGTCGCGCCACGCTCGCTCGCCCACGCAATGCCGCTTCCGAACGGGTCGTACCCGTCATCCGAACTGGCGATCGCCAGCACCGGCACGTCACCGAAATCGCCATCCGGCACATTCGCAAATGCGTTGGCCGCGGCCGGAAAACGCGGGCCGCCCGGATCGGGCACCGCAACGAGCCATACGCCACGCATCACGCGCGTCGACACCGCACGCCAGTGCGCGAACAGCAGGCAACCCAGCGAATGACAGATCAACACCGGCGGCGTCGCGGCTTGCGCAACGACTTCATCGAGCGCCGCCATCCAGTCGCGCAGGTCGGGCGCATCCCATGATGCAGGCGCGATGCGGATCGCGCCCGGAAGCGCGGCCTCCCAGTGGCTCTGCCAATGATCCGGTCCCGAGTTGCCGATCCCCGGCACGATCACGATCGTCTGGTCCATCTCCGTCTCCATGAATAAGCGAGCTCGCAGTCTGGCCTGCCGGACACCGGCCGGGAATGGCAAATCATCGGATATTGAGACAATATGCCGATGAATTAACGGAGCGGGAAAGCGGACATGTCGAACGGAGAGCTCGATCGCCTGGATCTTTCGATCCTCGAGGCGCTACAGGAGAATGCGCGCATGCCGCTGTCCGAAGTGGGCCGGCGCATCGGGCTGTCGCAGCCGGCCACGTCGGAGCGCGTCAAGCGCCTGGAAGAGCGCGGCATCATCGCGGGCTACGGCGCACGGATCGACCCGGCCGCGCTGGGGTTGGGGATGATGGCCATCATCCGGCTGAAGACGACGCACGAACACATCAAGCCTGCGCTGCGCGCGTTCGCCGAGATGCCGCACGTGATCGAGGTCCACCGGATGACCGGCGAGGATTGCTTCCTGCTGAAGGTCCTGGTGCCGACACCGGGGCAACTGGAAACCATCATCGATGCGATCGCCCGCTTCGGCGCGGTCACGACGTCGCTGGTGCTGCGGTCCGAGCCGGCCAAACCGCTCGGCAAGGCGCTGCTCGGTTGACACGGGCATCGGGGCGCTGACGCGCCGCCGATGACCGACGACGCGTTCGCGCGCAGCCAGGGGCACCGCGAACACCGACATCGCCGCCGCGCTCGATCGTGCCGATTTGTTCGTGCTGGTGGACGACTCGTCGTGCCTGCCGACGCCGTCGCCGAGCGGGCCGCCGTTCCTCGCCGCGATCCGTCCCGCGATCATCGAGCACTGGAGCAAGTCGGTACTGTTCAAGGATTACGGCCCGCATCTCGACGAGGCGTTCGCCGAATCGCTCGACGACATCGCGGCACGCAACGGCCGGCTGATCGACGCAGCCGCGTGCTCAGGCGTCGGCGGCCCCGGTGTCGCCGAGCCACTTGTACATCACGAGGCAGTCGACGAAGCCGAGCCGCGCGTGACGGTACGCACGCGGCAGGCGGCCGACGATGTCGAATCCCAGCTTCTGCCACAGCGCGACCGCCACCTCGTTCGTCGACACCACCGAATTGAACTGCATCGCGAGGAAGCCGCGCTCGCGCGCAACCTGCTGCGAGTGCTCGCACATCAGGCGTGCGACGCCGCGACCGCGTGCGGCCTCGCTCACCATGTACCCGCAGTTGCTCACGTGATTGCCGGGGCCGCCCGCGTTCGCCTTCAGGTAGTACGAGCCCAGGACCACACCGTCCTCTTCGACGATCCACGTGCAGAGTGGTGCGTCGAGCCACAGCGCGCGCGCCGCGTCGGGGGTCGACTCCGGATCGAATGCATAGGTTTCCTGAGCAGCGACGATGGCGCGGTAGGTCGGCCAGAAGCGCGGGAAATCGTCGTCGGTCATCGGGCGAATCGTGATCATGCGGAGCCTCTCGTGATTGGAATGTCGGCAGGAAAGCCAGCGATCGTACCGTGATTCACGAACGGCCGCCGTCCCGTTGCGCGGCGCTGCGGTACGCGCCCGGCGGCACGCCGTACCAGCGCTTGAAGGCCTGCGAGAAACTCGACAGGTCGCTGAAACCGAGTCGCTCGGCCACTTCCGCGAGCGACAGGCGCGCGTCGCCGAGCAGCGTCTCGGCCATCGCGCCGCGCGCCTGCGCGAGCAGCGTCCGGAACGTCGTGCCCTCCTCCTGCAGCCGGCGCTTGAGCGTGCGCGGGCTCGTGTTCATCAGCCGTGCCATGTCCTCGAGCGAGAACGGCGTGGAGCCGCGTGTCGCGGTCAGGTACTGGCGCACCATCTCCGACGTGCCCACGCGCGCGCGCCGCGCGTCGAGCAGCTGCCCGCACATCTGTTCGCACATCGACACCGTCAGCGGATTCGCATGCGGCAGCAGCCGGTCGAGAAACACGCGGTCGAAGGCGAGGCTGTTCGCGCGCGCCGAGAAAGCGGGTTCGACGCCGGCGATGCGCGGCACCGGCGCGGACGGTGCGCGCGTCGCCTGCACCGTGAAGCGCGACAACGCGAATGCGTCGCCGCCGATTTCCTGCAGCAGCACGGCCGCGGCCGTCATGTCGCGCTCGACGAGGAACCGGCTCAGTGTGCCATCGAGTTCCGGCGCGCCGAAATTGAGCACGCACGTCCCGTCTTCCTCGCGGTACGTGATGACGGTGAACGCATAGGTGAGCGGCAGGAAGCGCATCGCCAGCGTGAGCGCGTCGCGTGCGGTCGCGCTGGCGATCAGCCCGTAGCCCCACACGCCGTAGGCGGAGAAATGGTAGCGCCGGCCGACCTCGAACCCGAGGCCCGGCGCGCGCCCGAGCGCGCGCAGCAGGTTGCCGGTCAGCCGCAGCTCCTGCGCGGCCGTCACCTCGACCTTCGGATCGTCGAGCTGCGCGTCCGCGAGCCCCGTGCCGGCCAGCAGCGTCGTGTGCGGCACGCCGCGTTCGTCGCCGAAATCGACCAGCAGCCGGGCGCTGGCCGGACTCCGGGTGAAATCCCAGAAGCTCATGCGGAGAAACCCTCGAAGCGCCAATTTGGCCCAAATACTAAAACAATTGTCCCGAAGCAGCATTGGTGTTTTCCCATGCGGCCAGCACCATCGGCGTCATCCAGTCGTCATCCGAACGACCCCATTGCCCTCCGGAGGAGACACCATGCGACAACGTCGCCCGACCGATCCCGCAGCCCGCCTGGCACGCCAGCGCGCCGCGATTGCCCCCGACCCCGCCCCGCCGCTCGCGATCCACCTGCCGCGCCCCGCACGCCGGTGTGCGCCGCCGCAACCTGCTTGATCCATCGACCCTCGGAGAACGAATCTATGAGCAAGACTTTCGACTACATCGTCGTCGGCGGCGGTTCGGGCGGCAGCGTCGTCGCCGGGCGGCTGACCGAGGACCCGGCCGTGACCGTCTGCGTGCTCGAGGCCGGCGGCCGCGGCGACGGCACGCTGGTGAACGTGCCGACCGGCGCGGTCGCGATGATGCCGACCCGCATCAACAACTGGGCCTTCGACACGGTGCCGCAGCCGGGCCTCGGCGGGCGCATCGGCTACCAGCCGCGCGGCAAGGTGCTCGGTGGTTCGTCGGCCATCAACGCGATGGTGTATATCCGCGGCCATCGCGTCGACTACGACGGCTGGGCCGCGCTCGGCAACGAAGGCTGGGCCTACGACGACGTGCTGCCGTACTTCCGCCTGAGCGAGCACAACGAGCGCTTCGACGATGCGTGGCACGGCCGCGACGGCCCGCTGTGGGTGAGCGACCTGCGCACCGGCAACCCGTTCCATGCGCGCTACCTGGAAGCCGCGCAGCAAGCCGGCCTGCCGCTCACCGACGATTTCAACGGCGCGCAGCAGGAAGGCATCGGCCTCTACCAGGTCACGCAGAAGCACGGCGAACGGTGGAGCGCGGCGCGCGCGTACCTGCTGCCGCACGTCGGCCGCCGCGACAACCTGACGGTCGAGACGCATGCGCAGGTGCTGCGCATCCTGTTCGACGGCACGCGCGCGATCGGTGTCGAAGTGCGGCAGCATGGCGAGGTGCGCACGCTGCGCGCTCGGCGGGAAGTCGTGCTCGCGGCGGGCGCACTGCAAACACCGCAGTTGCTGATGCTGTCGGGCGTCGGCCCGGGCCGCGAACTCCAGCAACAAGGCATCGCCGTACATGCCGACCTGCCCGGCGTCGGCCGTAACCTGCAGGATCATCCGGACTTCATCTTCGGCTACCGCACCCGCAGCGTCGACACGATGGGCGTGTCCGCGCGCGGCGGCCTGCGCATGCTGCGCGAGTTCATGCGCTTCCGCCGCGAACGGCGCGGGATGCTGACGTCGAATTTCGCGGAAGGCGGCGGTTTCCTGAAGACGCGCGCCGAGCTCGACGCACCAGACATCCAGCTGCACTTCGTCGTCGCACTCGTCGACGATCACGCGCGCAAGCTGCACGCCGGCCACGGGCTGTCGTGCCACGTGTGCCTGCTGCGGCCGCGCAGCCGCGGCTCGGTCACGCTCAACGGCACCGATCCGCTCGCGGCGCCGCGCATCGATCCCGCGTTCTTCGACGATCCGCGCGACCTCGACGACATGGTCGCGGGCTTCCGCCTCACGCGCCGGCTGATGGAGGCGCCGGCGCTCGCGGGCTGGACCACGCGCGACCTGTTCACCGCGAACGTCCACACCGACGATGAAATCCGCGACGTGCTGCGGCGGCGCACCGACACCGTGTATCACCCGGTCGGCACGTGCCGGATGGGGCACGACGCGCTCGCCGTCGTCGATCCGCAGCTGCGCGTGCGCGGCCTGCAGGGGCTGCGCATCGTCGATGCGTCGATCATGCCGACGCTCATCGGCGGCAACACCAACGCACCGACGATCATGATCGCCGAGAAGGCCGTCGACCTGATCCGCGGCGTGAGCCGCACGCCCGCGCGGCGGCAGGGCGAAACCGTCAGCATCACGACCGATCCCGACACCGTTCCTGCATCGCGCGCCGCGCACGATACCGTCCAGCCTGAGGAAATTCGCCATGTCGCCGCGTGACGCAACCCGTCTGACCGAATCCGCCGCCCCGCTTGCGGCGATCATCATCGGCGCCGGCTTCGCCGGCATCGGCATGGCGATCGCGCTGCAACGTGCCGGCATCCACGATTTCGCGATCGTCGAACGCTCGCACGACGTCGGCGGCGTGTGGCGCGACAACAGCTACCCGGGCGCCGCCTGCGACGTGCCCTCGCACCTGTACTCGTTCTCGTTCGAGCCGAATCCGGCCTGGTCGCGCGTGTTCGCGCCGCAACCCGAAATCCATGCGTATCTGCAGCATTGCGCGCGCAAGTACGGCCTCGCGCGCTATTTGCGCTTCGGCGCCGAAGTCGCGCACGCGCGCTACGACGAAGCCGCCGCGCTGTGGCGCGTCACGCTCGCCGACGGCACGACGCTGAGCGCCGCCGTGCTCGTCAGCGGCACCGGGCAGTTGAGCCGCCCCGCGATGCCCGACCTGCCCGGCATCGACACGTTCCGCGGCCGCGCGTTCCACTCCGCGCACTGGGATCACGACTATTCGCTCGCCGGCAAACGCGTGGCCGTGGTCGGCACCGGCGCATCGGCGATCCAGTTCGTCCCGGCGATCGCCGGCGACGTGCAGCGCCTGGTCGTATTCCAGCGTTCGCCGGCCTATGTGATGCCGCGCCCCGACCGCGCGTACCGCCCGTGGGAGAAGGCGCTGTTCCGCCGGCTGCCGTGGGCGATGAAGCTGCATCGCGCGTCGATCTACCTGCGCTACGAATCGCGCGCGATCGCGTTCACGCGCCTGCACAAGGTGATGAAGGTTGCAGTCGGCCGGCCGTTCCACAAGCTGCTCGCACGCGACGTGCCGGACCCGGCGCTGCGCGCGCGGCTCACGCCCGACTACCCGATCGGCTGCAAGCGCATCCTGCTGTCGAGCGACTACCTGGCCGCGATGAGCCGCGACAACGTCGAGCTCGTCACGCAGCGGATCCGGCGCGTCACGGAGGACGGCATCGAGACCGTCGACGGCGTGCACCATCCGGTCGATGCGATCGTCTACGGCACGGGATTCGCGGCGACCGAATTCCTGTCGCCGATGCGCATCACGGGCCGCGACGGGCTCGACCTGAACGACGCATGGCGGCGCGGCGCGCAGGCGTATCTCGGGCTCACCGTGCCCGGCTTTCCGAACTTCTTCATGCTGTACGGCCCGAACACCAACCTCGGCCACAACTCGATCGTCTACATGCTCGAAAGCCAGATCGCGCACGTGATGCGCTGCCTGCACGCGATGCGGCGCGACGGCGCGCGCGCGATCGACGTCGACGCGCGCCGCTACCGGCGCTTCAACGTGCACGTGCAGCAGCGGCTCGAAGGATCGGTATGGAACAGCTGCAAGAGCTGGTACGTCGATGCGTCGGGACACAACAGCACGAACTGGCCGGGCTTCACGCTGACCTACCGGTGGATCACCCGCTTCACCGGGATGTCCGCCTACCGCTTCACGCATCCGTTGCCCGAGTCGGTCGCACCGACGCCCGACGTCGTGGTCGCGCCGCCCGCCGGACGGCTGGAGGCCCTCACTGCCGCATCGCTGCGCGGTTTCCTGCGCGTCGCGTTCCGGCCGCTGATCGGGCCGCCGTTCGGCGCGCGCATGCAGCGCCGCGTCGTCGCGCTGCTGTCGCCGCTGATGCCGGGCACGGGCGGCACGCTGCGCTACCGCACGTCCGCGCACCGCGTGCCGGTTGAAGTCGTTGCGCCGAAGCGCGGCGATTCGGGCGGTGCGATTCTCTATCTGCACGGCGGCGCTTTCTGTCTCGGCGGGCCGCATACGCATCGCGGCGTGACGACGCGGCTCGCGAACGAGGCCGGCCTGCCGGTGTGGGTGCCCGATTACCGGCTGGCCCCCGAGCATCCAAGCCCGGCCGCGCTCGACGATGCGCTGGCCGTCTATGACGCGATGCGCGCGCAGGGCCATGCGCCGCACCGGATCGTGATCGCGGGCGATTCGGCCGGCGGCGCGCTGGCGCTGGCACTGGCCATCGCGCTGCGCGAGCGCGGCGAGACGGCCGCCGCCGCGCTGCTGCTGATCTCGCCCGTGACCGATCCCGCGCTCGGCGGCGCGACGCTGGCTTCGCGCCGCCACGACGATCCGATGATCCGCCGCGGTTGGCTCGAGCAAGGGCTGCGCTGGTATCACGGCGCCGGTTCGGTGGCGGCCCGCGGCCCGCTCGACACCGACCTGCGCGGATTGCCGCCGATGCTCGTCCAGGCCGGCGACCAGGAGGTGCTGCTGTCGGATGCGCAGCGGCTGGCCCGTCATGCGCAGGCCTGTGGCGTGTCGTGCCGGCTGGAAGTTCATGCGGCACGCTGGCATGTGTTTCATCTGCAGGCGTTTTACCTGCGGTCGGCGCGGGATGCGTTGCGGACGCTGGCGGGGTTTGCGGCGGAGCGGGTGGCGGTGACGGCGTGACGATGAAGCAGTAATACGCCGCGATCGGGGCCGTGATTTGCGGCTTCCCCGATCGGGCACACGGCGCATGCGTCGCCACCGGGCCCGCTTGCCACGAAGCGACGCCGTCTTGCGAAAACCGGCCGTTTATTTTTTTCCGTCGCATGAGGCCGTCATGATCTCCCGCAAGCCCTGGCGCGCCGCCGGGGCGCCCCCATCCTCGCGGAGACATCATGAAAAGAAGGCACACCCTCAACACGCTGGCACTGCTCTGTTGTGTCGGCATCCAGTGCGCGACTTCGGCATTCGCCGACGAGCCGAAGAAGGTGGCGTTCGTCGACACCGGCAACACCGGGCGCAGCGTGATGGCCGAAGCGATCGCCGGCCAGTTGATCGCGCAGCGCCACGCGCACATCGCGGTGATTTCACGCGCGGTCGACGAAGATCCGTATGACGAAAAGCCCGAGGAAAACGGCGTGATCCTGATGAAGCGCCGCGGCATCGACACGTCCGCGCACCGTTCGGTGCAGTTGAACGCCAACGACATCAAGCATTCCGACGTGATCCTGACGATGACCGACAAGCACAAGGAGAAAGTGCTCGCGCTCTATCCGTCGGCCGCCGGCAAGGTGTTCACGCTTGCCGAGTATGCGTCCGGGAAGCACGTCGACGTGCCCGACGCGTGGGGCAAGCCGATCGATTTCTACGAATCGGTCACGGCGCAGCTCGACACGTACATCCCGGCCGCGCTCGACAAGGTCGCAACGGCCGCGCCGACGAAACAGTAATGCGGGAAGGCCTGTTGGTTCGCCAGGCGCGCGACGCGCCGGCGCCGACAGGTCTGCCTTTTACGCCGCTCCCCCAGACACCCCACCCACCGCACGCGCCCTTCATCGGGCCGTGGACTTTGGCCATTCAGCCGAATCGTCAGCCTACGCACCGGATGAAAGAATGATCTTCGTCCGGGAAGCCGGCTTCGAGGCCTGAAATCCCGCCCTTGAAAGCACCGTATGCGTTGCAACTGCAGCGCATGCGGCGTTGTGTGTCGCCCCGACTCGGCAATACGCGCACCACCCGGCCGCTCGCACAACCACCTCATTTACCCTTCACCTATTTGTAGCTTATAAGTTACAATGCTATCCAAGTTCGAACTTCTTCGCTACCAGCGCGACGACGGTCGCGAGCCCTTCACCGAATGGTTGAACGCCGTGCGCGACAAGCCTGCGCAGGCACGGATTCGCGAACGCCTGCGCCGCGTGCAGACAGGCAACTTCGGCGATTGCGAGCCCGTCGGCGAAGGCGTGATCGAACTGCGCGTCCACGTCGGCGCCGGCTATCGCGTGTATTTCGGGCGGTACGGCAGCGCACTGGTGCTGTTGCTGTCCGGTGGCGACAAAGGCAGTCAACCCGACGACATCAGGCGCGCCAAGGAACACTGGTCGAACTGGAAACGGAGGCAAACATGACCAAGCTCAAAGCTGCGGTATCGCACCACGACGCGGAAGTCGCCGAACTCGGCGCCGACCGCGAACTCGCGGTGGCCTATCTGCGCGTCGCGATGGAATCGCTCGACGATCCCAACAACCGCGCGGCCGGCCTGCTCGCGCTGCGCACGGTCGCGGAAGCGTACGGCGGGCTCGGCGCCGTCGCGGCCGAAGCCGGCATCAGCCGCGAATCGCTGTATCGCACGCTGTCCCCCAACGGCAACCCGACGCTGAAAACCCTGCTCGCGGTGCTCAAGACCGTCGGCCTGCGCCTGTCCGTCGTCCCCGCGCAGCCGGCGCACGCGTAAGCGGCGCACTGCCCGCTCACGGCCGAACCATCCACACCAGCAGCATCTCCTTCGGCGCGGCCGTCATCCCCGCCGGCGGATGCTCGATCGTCGACTCGACCGCCAGCGCTTTCGCAATCGTCTCCGCATCGTCGATCGTCGTCGTGTGCACGATCGTCATCAGCCGCGCCGGCCGGTGCAGCGTCTCGCGATACAGCGCGCCGTACCACAGCGGCCGCATGCCGAGCGCGTCCTGCAACACGTACGGATAACGCCACAGCCGCAGCACGAGGCGGCTTTCCGGCTGGCCCGGATCGATGCGCACGAACACGCGGCGCGTGCTTTCGCCGTGCGTGTAGCGCGGCAGCACGGGCAGCGTGTCGGCCGGCGCCTGCGGCAACAGCCAGCGCAGCGCGGTGGCCGGCGACCACGGCGTCGCGCGCTGCCAGCCGGCCTGCGCGAGATGCCGATCGAGCGTGTCCGACGTCGCGCTCCACTGCAGCGGCAGGTATTCCTCGCGGTCGCCGCCGATCTCGGTGCGCCGCACCGGCACGCGCTGCCACCCGCCGCGCAGCCACTGGTCGACCGTCATCGCGACCACGTCGCCGACATGCGGGCGCGCCGCGCGGTCGAGCTGCCATTGCGCGGGAACCGTCCATACGCCGGCCGTCGCGAGCACCACGGTCACCGCGACGAGCGCGCCCCTCGGCTGCACATGCTCGCGCACGCGCCAGTACGCATACGCGCCGGCGAGCAGCGCGAACCACGCCAGCCCGAGGCTCCAGCCGCCCAGCAAGCCCGACAGCCACGTGTCGCCGACATACAGTCGCGCGAAGCCGCCGAGCACGATCCACAGCACCACCGCCGTCACGACCGGGATCCGCCACCGCGCGGGCCGGTCGCGCGTCAGCACCCAGCCGAGGCCGCTGCTCGCGAGAATCGCGAACGCGGCTTTGGCATCGGGCAGCGGCACGTGCAGCGCGCCGGGCGGCAGGCTCGCGGGCGTCGCGCCGGGCACGCCCGCGCCGAATACCGGCACGAGCACGACGGCAACGCCGACCGTCACGAGCCACCACGCGGCCGTCAGCCAGCAGCGATGGATCATCAGCCAGACGAGAAACGCGGCCGCGACGATCAGCCCCGTATCGTGCCCGTGCAGCACGGCCAGCGCGCGCATCGTGGCGTCCACCGGTGGCGTGCGCAGGTTCTGCAGGAACGCATACAGCGCGATGTCCGCGTGCATCAGCGGATCGTTCGCGACGACATCCTGCACGAGGCCCGCGAACAGCCACACGCAGCCGACGAACAGCAGCGCGAGCACGGGCACCGCGCCCGGCAGGCCGCGCAGGTAAGCGATCGCGTCGTGCAGCCGCGCGCCGAACCGCGGCCAGCGGCGCGCGCATGCGTGCACCCCTTCGACGAGCGCGCGGCGCAGCAGCGGCCAGCCGCGCCGCAGCGCCACGCGCACGCCGATCCACACGAGCGCGACCAGCGCCGCGACGACCAGCAGGATCACGGCGACCCGCACGCTGATCGCCGCGGCCAGCGCGGCCGACGCCCCGAACAGGATGCCCGGCGCGACGTGCACGGGCGCCCAGATGAGCGCCGAGACGACGTTGACCGGATAGAACGACCGGCGCGGCAACGTCGCGCAGCCGACGACGACCGGCACGACCGCGCGCACCGGCGCAAGAAAGCGCGCGAGCACGATGCTCTTCATGCCATGACGCAGCACGAACTCCTCGCCGCGCGAATAGGCGGCCGCATAGCCAAAGCGCGCCCACGCGTTGCGAATCACCCCGCGATAGTGCCGCCCGAGTTCGTAGCTGATCCCGTCGCCGACCACGGCACCGACCGCCGCGACACCGATGGTCGTCCAGCCGTCGAGCGCGCCCGCGCCGATCAGCGCACCGGCCGCGAACATCACGGCGCCGGCCGGCACGACCGTGCCGATCAGCGCGATCGCCTCGGCGCACGCCGTCACGAACACGATCGCGAGCACGAGCAGCGGATGCGCGCCGATCGCGCCGATCCACGCGTGGATCGTGTCGCTCATCGCACGCTCCACGGCGGGGCGGCCCGGCGTGCGAACACCGGGCCGGCGATGGCATGGGGAACGTTCATCGGGTGCTGCGCGCGGTCGCGCCGGTGTGACGGGTCAATCGAACTCGTGCTGCCGCGCGTCCGCCTCGAGCGGCGCGTCGTGATAGCCGACCGTCGCGATCTCCTGCAGATAGCGGGCGAGAAACGCGCCGATCGATCCGGCGGCCTCGTACTGATGCACGTGGCGGAATTCGTGGGTCAGCAGGCGGCGCGTGTCCTGGCCGCGCAGCACGTACACCGCATGGCCGAGCGTGAGCCCGATCGTGCCCGGCGACAGCAGCCCGGTGTCGCGGGCGATCGCGGCCAGAGAAGGTATCTCGGGGAACGGCATGCTGTCGACGATCACCACGCGGATCCGCTCGGGCTGCGCGACGCCCACCGTGCGCGCATCGTCGGCTTGCACCGGCGTCAGCGGCACACCCTGCGCGATCCCGCGCGCCGCCTCGGCTTCAGCCCATCCAACGGCGGCGGGCAGTGCGGACGGCAGGATATCGGCAAGATCGATCATCGCGGGGCTCCTCGGGTGGCGGTGTGGCATCGGGCACCAGTTTAGTCCCGAATCGGGACGGTTCGCGGGGCGTCGCGCGACGCGTCGCGCCGTTCTGTTCCGGTTGCCGCACCCATCAGGGAATACCCTGATTCGCGCCCACTTCACCGCGTACCTTTTCCCCGCGATTATTTCGTTTCAGTACACATTCCTCGATCGACCATCTCGAAAATTTCCCGGATGTGTACCGTTTTCGGATTCGGCGGAATAGTATTGGTCGGAAGAACAGCTGCGGCGACCACCGGACAACGGTGCGCGGCGTCATCCCGAAGAGGATCGCTAGATGATCAGGGTAATTCTGGCTGACGATCACGCAGTCATGCGGGACGGACTGCGTCACATCCTGGAAACGGCCGGCGGTTTCGAAATCGTCGGCGAGGCGAGCGACGGCTCGGCCACGCTCGCGCTGGTCGAGCGCGGCGCCGCCGACGTGCTGCTGCTCGACCTGTCGATGCCCGCGCCGACCGGCATCGAGCTGATCCAGCTGGTGAAGCGCCACGCGCCGTCGCTGCGCACGCTTGTGCTGACGATGCATGCGGAAGCGCAGTACGCGGCGCGCGCGTTCAAGGCCGGCGCAACCGGCTACCTGACGAAGGACAGCGCAACCGCCGAGCTCGTCGAGGCGGTCGGCAAGGTCGCGGCGGGGGGCGTCTACGTGAGCCCGTCGGCGGCCGAAAGCCTCGCGCTGACGATGCGCGCGCCGGCCGCGGCGCTGCCGCACGAACGGCTGTCCGCGCGCGAGCTCGACGTGATGCGCCGCATCGTCGCGGGCCAGACCGTCACGCAGATCGCGACCGAACTCGCGCTGAGCGCGAAGACGGTCAGCACGTACAAGACGCGGATCCTCGAGAAGATGGAGCTGCCGCACGAAGCCGCGCTGATCCGCTACGCGGTGCGCCACGACCTCGACCCCGGCGGCGACGCATGACGGCCGCCCCCTGCGCCCCGCCCTCGCTCCCGGACGACGACCACCCGGACGCGTCGCGCCTGTTCATGTCGTCGCTGCCGCCGGGCCGGCGCGAACGACGGCTCGCGCTCGCGACCGTGCTCGTGTCCGCCGTGATCTTTGCCGCACTTGCGCCATTCGCGGGCAGACCGCTTGCGCCGGGCTGGGCGTTCATCCCGGTGTACCAGTCGGCGATCGTCGTCAACGACATGGTCACGGCCGGCCTGCTGCTCGGCCAGTACGCGATCCTGCGCGAGAAACCGCTGCTCGTGCTCGCGGGCGGCTACCTGTTCACGGGCTTCATGGCCGGCACTCACATGCTGACCTTTCCCGGGCTGTTCGCGCCGACCGGCCTGCTCGGCGCCGGCGACCAGACCACCGCGTGGCTGTACCTGTTCTGGCACGGCGGCTTTCCGCTGGCGGTCGCCGCGTACGCGCTGCTGCGCGCGACCTCGCGGGCGGCCGGCCCGATCCCGGCCCCGCAGCGCCGCGCGGCGATTCCCGTGGTGCTGTGCATCGCGGCCGCGATCGGCGCGACGGTCGCGCTCGCGCTGCTCGCGACGGCCGGCCACGACCTGCTGCCGCGCATCATGAACGGCAACCGGATGGCCGCGACGATGACGAACGCGATCACGATCGTCTGGGGGCTGAACCTGGTGGCGCTGATGCTGATGTGGCAGCGGCGGCGACGCCATTCCGTGCTCGATTTGTGGGTGATGACGGTGCTGGTCGCGTGGCTGTTCGACATCGCGCTGTCGTCGATGCTGAATCACGGGCGCTACGACCTCGGCTTCTACGCGGGGCGCGCGTACGGCCTCGTCGCGTCCGCCGTCGTGCTGTTCGCGATGCTGTTCGAGAACGGCCGGCTGCATGCGCAGACGGTGCGGGCGCTGGCCGGCGCGCGCTACCAGCATCTGCTCGTCGTGCAGAAGAGCGCGCAGCTGAACGACGCGAACGAACGGCTCGAACAGCGCGTCGCCGCGCGCACCGCGCAACTGAGTGCGTCGAACCGCGACCTGCGGCGCGAAGTCGAAGATCGCGTGCGTGCGGAGCGGGCGCTACAGGCGTCGCGCGAGGAGCTGCGCGAGATCGCCGCGATCAGCGCGAGCGCACGCGAAGCCGAGCAGCGCCGCATCGCACGCGAGCTGCACGACGAACTCGCGCAGACGCTCGCGACGCTGAAGAACGACCTCGAATGGCTGATCGACCGCGTGCCGCAGGACGATGCGCTGCTGGCGCGCAAGATCGCGGCGATGCACGCGCTGACGCGCGGCGCGGTGGCCGCGACGCGCCGCATCGCGTCGGACCTGCGCCCGCTGATGCTCGACGATCTCGGCTTCGCCGCGGCCATGCAATGGCTCGTGGAGGATTTCCGGCACCGTCACGGCATCGAATGCACGCTGCATGTCGACCCGCCCGAGCTGCAGCTCGACGAGCCTTACGCGACCGCGGTGTTCCGCATCGCGCAGGAAGCGCTCGCGAACGTCGCGCGTCACGCGGCCGCGTCGCGCGCGAACGTCGAGCTCATGCATGCGAACGATGCGATCGCGCTGACGATTCGCGACGACGGCGCGGGATTCGATCCCGGCGTGCCGCGCAAGTCGGGATCGTTCGGGCTGGTCGGGTTGCGCGAGCGCGCGTATCTCGTCGGCGGCACGCTGCGGATCGCAACGACGCTTGGCGAAGGGACGACGGTCGAGGTGGAGATTCCGCTGTCGCATGCGCAGGTGACGGTCGCACATGGTGGGGATGGGGGTTCGCGCGGGTAGATACCCAGTGAAGGCGGCGGTGCGGGCGGGTGCCGAACAGCGGCAATCGCTGCCTGCCCGGTAAAGTACGAGCCTGATCCGCCGACTCAATCGTCGGCCTTCGTCGCGCGTGCTGCTTCCAGCATGCGCTCGAGTTCTCCATGAACGTGTACGGCATCGATGTATTCGCCGGTCTGCCGCGCCTCGTCGCGCGACACCAGGCCACGCGCGACACACTCGCGCTGCATGAGTCGGCGGGACATGCCATCGCGCAACCTGCCCATCGCCGTCGTCATTGCCTGCTCCATCCGTCAAGCCTCGACAGGATGCGCAAAGTGTCATCCTGCCAACCGCAGCGCATGCGCTGCATGCGTCCTGCTCGGAAACCAGCCCCCAATCGCAACATGACCCGCATGCCCCGTTTCGGGACAACGTTACAATTCGTCGCCATCTCGCATCCCGCTCACGCTCACGCGCCAGCCGTCCGGACCTCGCGTTTCCATCACGATGAAATCCATCCTGACCTATGCACTCATCCTTCTAGCGGTCCTGGCCGGCTGGCTTGCCGTATCGCTGCTGTGCTGGCCCATCCTGCTCGCGCTGCAAGCGCTGACGACGGCCGTGTTCATCCCCCATCCGGCCGGCAGCTACATGGGGCTCGGGTTCGTGTCGACCGCACGGCTCCTGGACTTTCCGACGACCTTCGTCGCCGCCTTTTCGGTGCCGTTCATGAACGTGCCGCTCGGGTTCATCGCGATCGCGTGGTGGTTCGCCGCGTGGCTGATCGTACCGTCCGCGTACCGGCACTACCGCACCAAGCCGCGCGGTCGCGCATCGCGGGCCGTCGTGTGGCGCGCGGCCCGCAAGGGGCTGGTCACGACCGCCGTGCTCCTCCTCATCGCGATACCGTTCCTGCGGCGCTACGAGATCGTCACGCCGGATCACCTCTACGTCCGGCACCTGTTCGACTGGCACGAGCGCGCGTATCCGCTCGCCTCGCTGAAGGAGATCCACGTGGCCGATCCCGACACCAACCGCATCATCACGTGGGACTTCATCTTCGACGGCGACGAACAATTCACGACGACCGCGCCGGACATCGACGCGCTCAAGTACCTGCTGTCGAACACGCACGCCTCGGCCAACTTCTCGATCGTCGGAGACCAGTTGACGATGCGATGAGGCCGCGCGCCATCACGCCCGCGCCGCCACCATCCCCCGCTCCGACCGCGTCCACGCGACCAGCGCGCCGATCCCGAGCAGCGCAAGACACACGATCGGCACGATCATCGGCCCGAACGCGGTGCCCGTCGCCTTGCCGGCAAACGGCATCAGGTTCTGGCTGAAGAAGCCGCCGAGGTTGCCGATCGAGTTGATCGCCGCGACGCTTGCCGCCGCCCGCGCACCGGTGAAGTAGCGCGGCGGCATCGACCAGAAGCACGGATACAGCAGCGGGATGCATGCGCCACCGAGCACCAGTGCGACGAAGCGCAGCGGCGTCGACGGCAGCACGAGGCTCAGCAGGAAGCCAAGCGCGCCGAGCGCCGCGACGATCGCGATCGTGCGCAGGATGCTCTTTGCGCGGCGCAGTTTCGCCGGCAGCCACAGCAGCAGCAGCACCGCGAGTGCCCACGGCAGCATGCTCAGGAAACCATTCGTGGTGCTCGACACGCCGAACGACTTCACGAGCGTCGGCAGCCAGTACGTGACACCGTACAGCGACGTCGACATCAGCATGTAGGTCGCCGCGAACAGCATCACGCGCGGATCGAGCAGCGCCTTCCACGGCTGCCCGTGCTCGGCCTGCGCGGGCTGCTCGCGTTCGAGCGCGGCCTCGACGATCCGCTTCTCGCGGTCGTCGAGGAAACGTGCGTCGCGCACCGATGCGGGCAGCACCCGGAACACGACGACCGCGACGATCACCGCCGGGATGCCCGTCGCCACGAACACCCACTGCCAGCCCGCGAGCCCCCACACGCCGTTCAGGCTCAGCAACACGCCGCCGACCAGCGAGCCGAGCATGTTCGCGAGCGCGCTGCCGAGCGTGAAGATGCCGAGCACCTTCGCGCGATAGCTTTGCGGAAACCACAGCGTCAGGTAGTAGATCACGCCCGGATAGAAACCGGCCTCGGCGATCCCGAGCACGAAGCGCAGCGCGCAGAACGCGGGCATCGACGTCGTGAAGCCCATCAGCACCGTGATGAGCCCCCACGTCAACATGATCCGCGCGAGCCACACGCGCGCGCCGTAGCGATGCAGCGCGAGCGTGCTCGGCACCTCGAACAGCAGGTAGCCGATGAAAAACAGCGACGACGCGAGCCCGAACGCGGCTTCCGTCATCCCGAGGCTGTGCACCATCTGCAGCTTCGCGAAGCCGACGTTCTGCCGGTCGATGAACGCGATCAGGAACATCACGACGAGGATGGGCAGCAGGCGCCGCGCCATCTTCGACATGATGCGCTGTTCTTCGGCGGACGCGGGGTCCAGGGTATCAGTGGCGTTCACTTCGGGCTCCTTGCGTGAATCGGTTGCATAGCGATTGCGTATGGGTTGCATATCAGTTGAAGCGGCGCCGTGCGCGACGAACGCACGGGCGCAGGGTATTTCGATGAAAGGGAGCGGCGATATCAGCCCGACCGGTACGCGTCGAGCATCGGCGCGAACATCTCGTGCCACGCACGCGGCTTCGCCTTGATCGTGCCGGCCAGGTACAGGAATTCGACGTAGTCCATCAACTGGTTCGGCAGCACCGAGAAGCGCGTGTCGGGTGCGGCGAGCATCCGCATCACGTCGTCGTGCGACATGCCGACGCCCGACGACGCCGCAAAGAGCGCCGCCGCCGCGCGCGGGTCCTGCGCGATCAAGCGGTTCGCTTCGTCGAGTGCGCCGAGAAACGCGACGGCCAGCGCGGGCTCCGTATCGACGAGTCGCTTCGGCGCGAATACGACGTCGTGCGTCATCGGGCCGAGCACGTCGACCGAATTCACGACGCGGTGGATGCCCGGCTGCCGCAGCTCGAGCGTCGAGAACGGCGGCGACGTGAAATGCGCGGTGACGCCGTTCTCGCGGCGGATCAGCGCCTGCATCGCCTGCGGATGCGGCAGGCTCACGGTGATCGAATCGAGCTGCGCGAAATGCTTCGGGCCGAGCTGCTTGCTCGCGACCATCTGCAGCACCACCGCCGACAGCGACGTGCGGATGCCCGGCACCGCGATCCGGTCGGACGGCGTGAAGTCGCGCAGCGACACCAGGCCCGGCCGGTTCGTGTTCAGCGACAGCGACGTGGTCGACAGCCCGCTGATGCCGATCACCTCGACGTTCGGAATGCCGCGCGCCCGCGCCCACAGCTCGATGAAACCCGGCGCGCCGGCGCCCGCGAAGTCGAGCGTGCCGGCCATCATCGCGTCGTTGACGGAATTGCCGCCGTCGAGCAGCACCCAGTCGACCGCGACGTCACGCACGCCGTGGCGCGCCGCGTGCCGCTCGAACAGCCGCTGCTTCTCCATCACGAGCAGCGGCAGGTACAGCACGCCATAGCCTTTGGAAATCCGCACCGTGCGCGGCTTTGCGCGCACGAGCGACGGCGCGGCCAGCACGCCGAGCCCGGCGGCGATCAATGCGCGGCGGCGCGGCAACATCGTCATGCGCCGGCCTGCCCGGCACGCGCGGCATGAGCCGCGAACGCCATCGCGCCGACCGCCATGCGGCTGCGGCCCGCTTCGCCGCCCCGGCGAGCGCAGGCCGGCGGCGCGCTGCGCCGCGCGTTCGTCGCGCCCGTTTGCTGCTGCATGTTGCCGTCTCCTGTGGTTCTGGTATTAATGGCCGTCCTTGCAACGTCCGGCTCGACACAGGTTATCGACCGAGTCTGAGAAAATGCTGACATCCCGGCCCCGGGAAAACCCCTAACCCACCCACCTGCGAAACGGCACCATGCGCATTCTCGTCGTGGAGGACGATGCCGAAATCGGCGCGGCGATCCGCAGCCGCCTGGCGCGGCTCGGCCATGCGGTCGATCTCGAAACCGACGGCGCGACCGCGAACGGGCTGCTGCGCGTCGAGCGTTTCGACCTCGTCGTGCTCGACGCGAACCTGCCCGGCATGGACGGCTTCACGGTATTGCGCCACCTGCGCGCGTCGGGGAGCACGACGCCCGTGCTGCTCGTCACCGCGCGCTCGGCGATCGACGACCGCGTGAGCGGCCTCGGCCTCGGCGCCGACGACTATCTCGTGAAGCCGTTCGACTACCGCGAGCTCGATGCGCGCGTGCAGGCGCTGCTGCGCCGCAACAGCGGCCACGCGAACGACGTGCTGACGCTCGGCGGCCTCGTGATCGACCGCAGCAGCCGCCTCGCGGAACTCGACGGCCAGCCGCTGTCGCTGTCGCGCCAGGAATTCGCGCTGCTCGAAATCCTCGCGAGCCGCCCACAGCGGATCTTCTCGAAGGACGAACTGCTGAACCAGCTGTTCAGCTTCGGCAACGAGCCAACTACGAACGCGGTCGAGCAGTACGTGACACGCGTGCGCAAGAAGCTGCAGGGCAGCTCGGTCGAGATTCGCACCGCGCGCGGGATGGGGTATCAGATTGCGGCGCACTGACTGGTTCCCGAAGACGCTGTTCGGGCGCACGCTGCTCTTCATCGCGCTCGTCGTCGCGACCGGTGCGCTCGCGCTCGCAGCGATCGCGCGCTACTACGCGGGCGTCGCGGCCGACCGTGCGTACGACCAGTTGCTTGCGGGCGCATCGATCCAGGTCGCGGAAAACCTCTACGTGCAGGGCGGCGTGCTCGCACTGAATCCGCCGGTGGCCGCGCTGTCGACGCTGTCGCGCTACGACCTCGTCTACTACAAGGTCGTCGATTCGCGCGGCATCGTCGTGGCCGGCTACAACGATCTTGCGAGCCCCGCGACGCTCGCCGCCGCGAAACAGGGCCCCGCGTTCGCGAACGGCATGTACCAGGGACACCGGATTCGCACCGCGACCATCGCACGCTACATGCCCGAGGAAAGCACGCCGGGCTGGGCACTCGTGACGGTGGCGCAAACCACCAACGCACGCCAGCAGTTGACGAACGACATGAGCTTCAAGGTGTGGACGCTGATCCTGCTGATGAGCGTGCTCGCGATCGGCGCGAGCGGCCTCGCGATCCGGCGCGGGCTGCGCCCGCTCGCGCAGATCGGCACGATCATCGCCGCGCGCGACCCGGCCGACCTGCGGCCGGTGGCCGTCGACACGCCGAGCGAGATCGACGCGATCATCGGGTCGATCAACGGGCTGATGCGCCGCCTCGCCGAGCGGATCAACGCGATGCAGCGCTTCATCGCCGACGCCGCGCACCAGATGCGCACGCCGCTCGCGCGACTCGACGCGCAAATCGAACTGCTCGACGGCGAAGCCGATCCCGCGCGTCACGCGGCGCGGCTCGACGCGCTGCGTGCGACCTGCTCGGATGTCGGGCGGCTCACCGGCCAGTTGCTCAATCACGCGATGGTGATTCATCGCACCGAAGCCGTGCCGTTGCAACCCGTCGAACTCGTCGCGCTCGCGAAAGACGTGCTCGGCCGCACGATTCCGCTCGCGGGAGAGCGCGATGTCGCCGTCGCGTTCGCGAGCGACGCGCCGCTCGCGTGGATCGACGGCGACGCGATCAGCCTGCAGGAAGCGCTGTCGAACGTGCTGCACAACGCGCTGCTGCATGGGCATGCGGACGACATCATCGTGTCGGTCGCGACGCGGGGCAACGCCGGTGACGCGGTGACGCTGACCATCACCGACAACGGCCGCGGGATTCCGCGCGAGCACTGGGAAGCGGCACTACAGCCGTTCGTGCGGATTGCGCCGGACGGCAGCGAGCGGCGCACCGGGTCAGGCCTCGGGCTCGCGATCGTGCAGGAAGTGATGAAGGCGCACGGCGGGCGCATCGGGTTCGCGTTTCCCGATGCGGGCGGGTTTGCGGTGGTGCTGACGTTTCCGCGCGCGGCGGGGGGCGGCGCGGCGCAGCCGTGAGCCGACGATCCCGCATCGGCTCACGCACGGCAGGCGCTCAATCGTCGCTGTCGTCATCGAAGCGGTTGCGCTCCGCATGCCGCGCGACCAGCCGGTCCAGCTCGTCGTACTGACGGTCGCAGAACAGCCGGCACAACGTATCGACGTCCGCGCGCGTGTCGACGTCGATCGTATCGACGTGCTGCTCCAGCTTTCCCTTGCCGATTCCGAAAAGCCCCTTCTTCATCCGCATCGAGACGGCATTCAGCTGGAAGCCGTCCGCATGCGCATCGCTCAGCGCGGTCACCCACAATTCCCGCTGATCGTCGGCATGCTGCAGCACGAGGGCCGGCAACGGGCCTTCCTGCGTGTCGTCCCATTCGGCATGCTGTGCCGCCCACGGGAACACGTCGAACGCTTGCGTGAACGACGGGTAATCCGTCGCACCCTGAGAATCCAGTTGATCGAACTGGTAGCCGACTTTCTGAATGGAATAGGTCAACATGGCGCGGCGCTCCGTGGCATTCAGGATCAGGAGATCGTCAAGCTACGCCGATTTGCGGTATTCGTCAGCTTTTTGCTGCGCGTCGCCGACGCGCGGACGCCAGTGTGGAATGCCATCGTGCGGTTTGCGCGGCACTCGACCCACAGGTTCGACTACCGCGCCCTTTGCACCGATTCGCACCACTCGACTTGACGGCAGCACGCCGGTCAATTATGGTATGGTCGTTCAACAATCAGGAGAGCCCGATGGCGCGGCCAAGAGAATTCGACGAAGACCAGGTGCTCGACGCCGTGATGGACACGTTCTGGCGCCACGGCTACGAAGCGACGTCCGCGCAGGATCTCGTGCAGGCGACCGGGCTCGGCCGCGGTAGCCTGTATGCGGCCTATACGAACAAGGACGGCCTGTTCGAGCAGGCGATGCTGCGCTACAACCAGCGCTCGCACGACAACGTCGACCTGCTGCGCGCTCCCGGCCCTGCGACCGAGCGCCTGCGTGCGCTGCTGACAAGCGTCGTCGACGCCGACCTGAAGTCGCCCGAAAAACGCGGCTGTCTCGCGACGAACACAGCGATCGAGCGCGCGAGCCGCGACGCGCATGTCGCCGAACTCGTGCGACAGAACTTCCGGATCATGCTTGCGGGCATCCAGGAAACGATCGAGCGCGGGCAAGCCGCCGGCGAAGTCGATGCCAACGCGCACGCCGAGGATCTCGCGTGGTTCGTGTTCAATGCAATGCAAGGGTTGCGGGTGCTCGCCAGGACGTCGTCTGACAAGGACCGCAAGCGGCTCGTCGCAATCGTCGACCGGACCCTGCACGCACTGGGCTGACCAAAAAATTTTTCCCAATTATGGAATGATCATTCCACAACAAGGACCCCGATGAACGCTTCACTCTCTTCCGTTCCCCGTCGCGGCGCGCGGCTGCCACTTGCCGTCTTCGTGCTCGGTCTCACCGTGTTCTGCATCGGCACCACCGAAGTGATGGTGTCAGGCCTGCTGCCCCTGCTCGCGCACGATTTCGGCGTGTCGATTCCGTCGGCCGCCCTGCTGATCTCCGGCTATGCGGCCGGCGTGGTGGTCGGCGGCCCCGCGATGACGCTCGCGTTTCTGCGCACGCGCCGCAAGACCGCCCTGCTCGTGCTGCTCGGCGTATTCATCGCCGGGCAAGCGCTCGGCGCGCTCGCGCAGAACTATGCGCTACTGATGACCTCGCGGGTCGTCGCGGCGCTCGCGCAGGGCGCGTTCTTCGGCATCGGCTCGCTGCTCGCGATCGACCTGGCCGGCCCCGACGCGAAAGGCCGCGCGCTCGCGGTGATGTTCGGCGGGCTGACGATCGCCAATATCGCCGGCGCGCCGTTCGGCACGCTGATCGGCGAGCAGTACGGCTGGCGTGCGAGCTTCTGGGTCGTCACGGCGCTCGCCGTGCTGAGCCTCGTCGCCACCACGCTCGTCGTCCCGATGCAGGGCCGGCCGCCGTATCACGGCATCGCGCGTGAGTTCGCATCGTTCCGGCAGCCGCGGCTGTGGGCCGCGCTCGGCATCTCGGCGCTCAGCCAGGCCGGCTTGTTCGCCGCGTACAGCTATTTCTCGCCGATCTTCACCGAGTTCGGCGGTTTCGAGCGCGCAGCCGTGCCGGCGTTGCAGGCACTGTTCGGCATCGGCTGCTTTGCCGGCACCGTCGTGGGCGGCCGCTATACCGATCGCTATCCGGCCGGGATCCTCGTCGCGGGCCTCGTCGCGCTGATCGTCACGATGGCCGCGTTCGGCGCGCTCGCGCACAGCCGCACCGGCACGATCATCGCCCTGGCCGCGTTCGGCATCGCGGCGTTCTCGATCAATCCCGCGCTGCAAGCCCGCGCGATCGCCGAAGCTCCGCACGCACCGACGCTCGCGACGACGGCGAACACGTCGGCGTTCAACGTCGGGAACACCGTCGGCCCGTGGCTCGGCGGCGTCGCGATCAACGCCGGGCTCGGATTCGTGTCGACGGTCTGGGTCGGCGTCGCGCTCGCCGCACTGGCCCTGGTCCTCGCACTCGCATCGACGCGTCCGCACGCGCCGTCCTCTTCCGCTTCATACACACGTTCGACAGGAGAAACGTCATGAGCACGTCCGCTACACGCAACGCCACCACCGTCGCCGTCCTCGGTATCGGCGTGATGGGCGCACCGATCGCCCGCAATCTGGCCCGGCAAGGATTCACGGTCCGCGCATGGAACCGCACGCGAGCCAAAGCCGCCGCACTCGCCGCCGACGGTGTCGCCGCGTTCGCGACGCCGGCCGAGACCGTCAGCGACGCGCGCATCGTCGTCACAGTGCTCAACGATGCGGACGGCGTGCTGCAGGCGATGGAAGCCGCTGCGCCGAAGCTGGCGGCCGGAACGATCTGGGTTCAGGTCAGCACGGTAGGCGTGCGCGGCATCGCACGACTCGCGGCATTCGCGCGGACGCACGACCTCGTGTTCTACGACGCGCCCGTGCAAGGCTCGCGACTACCGGCCGAAAATGCGCAACTCGTCGTGCTCGCGGCGGGGCCCGAGTCGGATCGCGCACAGGTGCAGCCGCTGTTCGACGCGATCGGCCGGCGTACGCTGTGGGTCGCCGACGACGGCTCGACGGGCGCAAGCAGCCGGCTCAAGCTCGCGCTCAACCACTATGCGTTCACGCTCACGCACGCGATCGCGGAAAGCCTGAAACTGGCCGGCGCGCTCGGCGCCGATCCGCGCGACGTGATCGATGTCGTGTCGGGCGGCCCGATGGACAACGGCTACTTTCAGGCAAAGGGCGTATTAATCCTGAACGACGACTTCCGCCCGGCGTTCACGGTCGCCAACGCGGTGAAGGACGCCACGCTGATCGCGCAGGCCGCGCATGACGCCGGCATGCACGCCGACGTCGCGAATGCGAGCCTCGCGCGATTCCGGCGCGCCGCCGACGCGGGGCACGGGGACAAGGACATGGCAGCGTCGTTCCTCGCATAGCGCGGAATCCGCGGGCGGGCGCGGCCGGCGGTGCCGGTGCGCGCACCGCTCACGCGAGCGCCGCCTCCCCGCCGAGATACGCGTCGCGCACCCGTTCGTCGTCGAGCAGCGCCTTCGCGGGCCCTTCGAGCACGACGCGCCCCGTCTGCAGCACGTACCCGTAATGCGCGATCTCCAGCGCGAGGCTCGCGTTCTGCTCGACCATGAACACGGTCACGCCCTGCCGGTTGATCGCGTCGATCAGTTCGAGCACCTTGTCGACATAGAGCGGCGACAGCCCCATCGTCGGCTCGTCCATGCAGATCAGCTTCGGCCGCGCCATCAGCGCGCGCGCCATCGCGAGCATCTGCTGCTCGCCGCCCGACAGCGTGCCTGCGCGCTGCGTCAGCCGCTCGCGCACCCGTGGAAACAGATCGAGCACGCGTTCGTAGTCTTCCGCCACCGCCGTGCGGTCGCCCCGCGTGTATGCGCCCATCAGCAGGTTCTCGCGCACGCTCATGTCGCCGAACAGCCGCCGCGCCTCGGGCACGGCAGCGATCCCGCGCCGCACGCGCTGCGGCGTCGCAAGCGCCGTCACGTCGTCGCCGTCGAAGCGCACGACGCCGCGACGCGGCCGCATCAGCCCGAGAATCAGCTTCATCGTCGTCGACTTGCCGCTCGCGTTGCCGCCGAGCAGGCTGACGATCTGCCCACGGCCGACTTCGAAGTTCACGTCGAAATGCACCTGCACCGGCCCGTAGAACGTGTCGAGGTGTTCGAGTTTCAGCAGCGCGTCGGTCATGGTCGTGTCGGGTCCGGAAGAAAGTGCGGTCATGCGGCCGCCTGTGCTGCGCGTTCGGCCGGCGCGCCACCCGCATGGCGGCGGCCGAGATACGCCTCGATCACGCGCGGATCGTGCCGCACGTCGCGCGGCGCGCCTTCGGCGATCTTCACGCCGTTGTCGAGCACCATCACGCGGTCGGACACACGCATCACGAGTTCGAGCTTGTGCTCGATCAGCAGGATCGTCAGGCCGCGCGCCTTCAGCGACTGGATCAGCTGCAGCATCTCGGCCGTCTCCGTCTCGTTCATCCCGGCCGTCGGTTCGTCGAGCAGCAGCAGGCGCGGATGCAGCGCGAGCGCGCGGCCGATCTCCACACGCCGCCGGTTCGCATACGACAGGCTGTGCGCCGGATGATCGATGCGCGGCGTGAGCCGCTCGCCGAACCCGGCGACGATCGCGCGCGCCTCTTCGCGCAGCGCGGCTTCCTCGCGCCGCACCGACGCGGGCCGCACGAGCGCGCGCAGCACTTCGGCCGCAGCACCCAGCGCGGGCCAGCCCGGCCGCGCCGCGCGCAGCCGCGCATGCGCGCCGATCAGCACGTTGTCGAGCACGCTCAGGTTGCCGAACACGCGGCCGTGCTGGAACGTGCGCGCGAGGCCGAGCGCAGCGAGCCGCTCGGGAGCCGTGCCGGTGATGTCGCGGCCGTCGAACGTCACGCGGCCGGCGTCGGGCCGGTCGGCCCCCGCGATCAGGTTGAACAGCGTCGACTTGCCCGCGCCGTTCGGCCCGATCACGCTCAGCAGTTCGCCATCGGCGAGTGTCAGGCTCGCGCCGTCGAGCGCGGTCACGCCGTCGAAGCGGCGCGTCAGGCCCTGCACGTCGAGCAAGGGTCGATTGGTCGTCATCGCATTCCTCCTCACACCGTGCCGAGCAGGCCCTGCGGCCGGAACCGGACGAGCAGCAGCAGCACGAGGCCGTAGATCAGCATCCGGTAGTCGGCCGCCCAGCGGAACAGTTCGGGCAGCCCGATCAGTGCGATCGCACCGGCAATGCCGCCGAGCACGTTGCCGAGCCCGCCGAGGATCACCATCGTCAACGCGAGGATCGACACCTGCGAATCGAAGGTCTGGTGATTGATGTAGCTGTACAGATGCGCGGCGATCCCGCCGCTCACGCCGGCCGCGACGCCGCCGACCGCGAATGCGATCGCCTTGTAGCGGTTCGGCGCGATGCCGTGCGCGCGCGCGGCGACGTCGTCCTCGCGCACCGCGCGCAGCGTGCGGCCGAGATGCGAGTGCAGCAGCCGCACCTGCACGAGCGCGAACACGACGAGCACCGCGAACGTGAACCAGTACGCGGCACGCGCGGTCGTCGCCCACGGCAGCGGCGCGATGCCGGTGACGCCGAGCGGGCCGCGCGTGAGGCCGTCCCAGTTCAGGATCACGAGGCTCACCACTTCGCCGATGCCGAGCGTCGCGATCGACACGTAATGCCCGCGCAGCCGGAACGCCGGATAGACGAGCAGCGTGCCGAGCACGGCGGTGATCACGCCCGCGCACGGGATCGTCACGGCCGGCGACCAGCCGAGATCCGACGACAGCAGCGCCGACGCATACGCGCCGATCACGAGCAGCGCCGCGTGACCGAGCGAGATCTGCCCGACCGTACCCGCCACCAGCGTGAGGCTCAACGCGAGCAGCCCGTACAGCCACGCGTTGGTGAGCGTCTGCAGCACGTACGGCGATGCGCCGAGCCACGGCAGCACGGCCGCGAGTACGACCAGCACGACGAGTACCGGGCGCGGCACACGCACGGCCTTCGCGGCCGCGAGGAACGTGCCCGTCATCGGCTCGGGCGGCAGCGCGCGATTCGCACTGAACAGCCCGTTCGGCCGCCACACAAGGAACACGATCAGCAGCCCGAACGCGAACAGGTCGCGGTAGCTCGTGCCGAACAGCGCGACGCCGTAGCTTTCGACGAGACCGAGCAGCAGGCTCCCCGCGATCGCGCCCGGCACGTTGCCGAGCCCGCCGATCAGCAGCGCGACCACGCCCTTCAGCGTGGCCTGGAAGCCCATCGCCGGATCGATGCTGTTGTAGTACATGCCGACCAGCAGCCCGCTCACGCCGCCGAGCGCGCACGCGATCGCGAACACGGTCTGGTTCACGCGGTCGACGTCGACGCCCATCTGCAGCGCCGCGTCGCGATCCTGCGCGGTCGCGCGCACGGCCCAGCCAAGCCGTGTGAAACGCAGGAAGCCGTACAGCAGCGCGGCCGCCGCGATGCCGATGCCCGCGATCAGCAGGTCGAGCGAGCCGAGCGTCGCACCGGCGATCCGCAGATGCCAGTCGGGCAGCGGCGTCGGCACCGCGCGCGGGTCCGCGCCGAATGCGAGCTGCGCGAGCTGGTCGAGGATGAAGCTGATGCCGATCGTCGCGAGCAGCGGCGCGATGCGTGCCGCGTGACGCAGCGGTCGCAGCCCGATCCGCTCGATCGCGACGCCGAGCGCGCCGCAGCCGACCACGACCGCCGCGAGTGCGACCGGCAGCGGCAGCCCGAAGCGCGTCAGGCACAGCCAGCCGATGAACGCGCCGACCATGTAGACCGAGCCATGCGCGAAGTTGATCAGGTGCGACACGCCGAAGATCAGCGCGAGCCCGACCGCGAGCAGCGCGTAGATGTTGCCGACGATGAGGCCGTTGAGCGTGTAGTCGAGCCAGGAAGCCATCACGATGCGTCCGTTCCGTGCATGCGGTTCAGGGCCGCGCTCAACGCGCGGCGAGCTGCGGTTTCGCGCCATCCCACAGCGCCCACTGCCCCTGCTTCACGACCAGATACACGGTGCGCGCGCCCGCGACGCGACGCGTCTGCGGATCGAAGCGCACCTTGCCGAAGATCACGCTCGGCACGTCGCTGATTTTCGCGAAGCCGTCGTGCGCGGCCTGGCGCGTCGTGCCGTAGCGGCGCAGCACCTCGGCCGACAGGATCAGCGCGTCGTACGCCCGCGCGACGAACGAGTCGGGATCGGCATGGAACTTCGCGCGATAGCGCTGCACGAACGCCTGCACCTCGGGGCGCGGTTCGGCCGGGAAGAAGTTCGATTCGGTATAGACGCCATCGACGGCCGCACCACCCAGCTCGAGGAATTTCGGCGAATACACGGAGCCGACCGCCGCGATCGGCAGCGTGACGCCCGACGTGCGCGCCTGCCGCACGATCTGCGCACCGTCCGCGTAATACGAGATCAGCACGATCGAATCGGGCTTCGACGCGCCGATCCGCACGAGCGTCGAACGGAAATCCTTCTCCGTCGGCTGATAGCCTTCGGCCGCGACGACCTGCGCACCGAGCCCGGCCACCGCCTTCGCGAAGATGTCCTTGCTGGTGCGGCCCCAGTCGGTGTTCAGGTACAGCACCGCGATCCGCTTGAAGCCGAGTTCCTTCACCGCATAGCGTGCGAGCAGCGGCTGCTCCTCGGCCTGGCTCAGCGCGGTGCTCCACAGATAGTCGCCGCCCTTCGTGAAGTCCGGATGCGAGTTCGTGAAGCCGAACTGGATCAGCTGCCCGCGCTGGTAGATCGGCGACGCAGCCATCGACGTCGCGCTGGAGAAGTCGCCCAGTTCGATCGCGATGCGCGGATCGGCGACGAACTTCTGTGCGATCGCCACGGCCTGGCGCGGGTCGCTGCGGCTGTCCTGGAAGTCGACCGCGAGCGGCCGGCCATGAATGCCGCCGCTGCCGTTGATCTCGTCGAGCGCGAGATCGAAGCCGCGCTTCCATTGTTCGCCGTACTGCGCGTCCTGGCCCGTGAGCGGGCCGCTCACGCCGATCACCACCGGCTCGCCCGACACGCCCGCCGCGAGCGCACCGCCCGTCGACAAGCCCCATGCGGCAGCGAGCGCCGCCACCGTGCCCAGCACGCGCCGCCATGCGCCGCGTGCGTCGTTCCCCGAAACGTTCATGCGTCCCCCAGCTTCAGTCAGTCGAAAAGAGTGAGGGCATGTAACCATCCGGTTCAGGACGATCCAACGAAGTTTTGCGCATATCGATATCGTGCGCGGCGCGAAGGGGTTGGTGCTCGCGAATGCTCGCCTGCACGCCTTGCATCGCGCGATATGCCGGCATGGATCGCATCACGTTGATTCGATTGGCGTTTCGCTCGCGTCACCCGTCGCAACCAACGCGGACGCACGCACAACCGGCCATCGCGACGATCGGGCGCTTCGAAGTTTTCACGCTGTCGATAGCAAAAATCATTATATGAATCGCGCATGCTCGCCCTCCTACAATGCGCAAATCGCATCATCGGAAGGTGTCATGGAGCTGCATCAACTCGAAGCCTTTTCCGCGGTCATGTCGGCCGGCAGCGTGACCGGCGCGGGCGAACTGCTCGGCCGCTCGCAGCCGGCCGTCACGCGGCAGATCCAGGAGCTCGAAGCCGATCTCGGCTACGCGCTGTTCGACCGGCACGGCCCGCGCGTCACGCCGACGCGGCGCGCATTCCTGCTCTATGAGGAAGTCGAACGGTCGCTGGTCGGCCTGCGGGCGATCGAGGCACGCGCACGGGCACTCGGCGATGCAACCGCCGAACCCGTGCGCATCGCGGCGACGCCTTCGCTCGCGGCCACGCTCGTGCCGGCCGCGCTCGCCGCGCTGCCCGACGGCGCGCAGGCACCGCACTACCAGTTGCGCAGCGAATCGGCCGAGCATGTCGTGCACGAGGTGCTGGCCGGCACGGCCGACGTCGGCGTCGTCACGCTGCCGATGGCGCATGCGGGGCTCGACGTGCACTGGATCGCGCAGACGCCGTGCGTCGCCGTGCTGCCCGCCGGCGATCCGCTCGCGGCGCAGCCGCGCATCGCGCTGCGCGATCTCGCGCGCCGCCGCATCGTGACGGTCGCGAACCGGCACCGGCTGCGCCAGCGGATCGACGCGGCATTCGCGGCCGCACGGGTCGACGCACGCGTATTCATCGAAACCAATGCGTCGTTGAACGCGGTCATGGCCGCACGCGCGGGCATCGGAGTCGGCATCGTCGATCCGGCGACGGGCGTCGCGCTGCCAGTGGACGGCGTCGTCGCACGCCCGCTCGACGTCGACATCCCGTTTGCGTTCGGCGTCGCGACGCCGGCTGGCAAGGCACGCACCGCGGCCATCGATGCGCTGCTCGACGCGCTGCACCGCACGACGCGCGCCCTGCTCGACGACGTGACCTTTCACGAAGCCGCCGCGCACGACGCGCTGCTGCGCGGCGACCGGCTGCGCGCCGAGCGCCCGTCACGCACGTCACGCACGACACGATCGCGCCGCACACGCCCGGAGGCCGCATGACGACGCCACTCGACGCACTCCACGCACTCGAAGCCCGGCTCGCGCAAGACCTGCGCTGGCTCGACCTGCCGGCGCCGGCGTGGGTGCCGCCGCGCGACGCGGACGGCACACGCGTGCTCGACGTCGCGATCGTCGGCGGCGGCATGGCCGGGCTCGCGGCTTCCGCCGAACTGCGCCTTCTCGGCATCGACAACCAGTGCGTGATCGATCGCGCGCCGGCCGGCTACGAAGGCCCGTGGGTCACGTTCGCGCGGATGGACACGCTGCGCTCGCCGAAGCAACTCGCGGGCCCCGCGCTCGGCCTGCCCGCGCTGACGTTCCGCGCCTGGTTCGAGGCCCAATACGGCCGCGACGCGTGGGACGCGCTCTACAAGATTCCGCGCACGCAATGGATGGACTACCTGCGCTGGTACCGGCGCGTGCTCGACCTGCAGGTGCGCAACGACACCACGCTCGTCGCGCTGCGTCCGCGCGACGACGGCCTGCTCGCGCTCGATGTGCGCGGCAACGGCGAAGCGCAGACGCTGCTCGCGCGGCACGTGGTACTCGCAACCGGCCGCGACGGGCTCGGCGGCCCGTACGTGCCGCCCGTCGCGCAACGCGCGCCGCGCACGCGCTGGGCCCATTCGTCCGAGCCGATCGACTTCGCGGCGCTCGCGGGCAAGCGCATCGGCGTGGTCGGCGCGGGCGCGTCCGCGTTCGACAATGCGGGCACCGCGCTCGAAGCGGGCGCCGCGCGCGTCGACCTGTTCTTCCGCCGCGCGGACATTCCACGCATCAACAAACTGACGGGCATCGGCAGCCCGGGCCTCGTGCACGGCTACGCCGATCTCGACGACGCGACGAAGTGGCGCTTCATGCACTACGCGCTGACGTCGCAGACGCCGCCGCCGCGCGACAGCGTGCTGCGCGTGTCGCGCCACGAGCATGCGCACTTTCATGCGGGCAGCCCGATCGAGACGCTCGCCGAACACGCGGACGGTCTCGACGTGACGACTCCGCGCGGGCGGTACACCGTCGACTTCCTGATCTTCGCGACCGGCTTTCATTCGGACTGGACGACCCGCACGGAATTCGCGTCGTTCGGCGCGCAGGTACGGCGCTGGAAGGATCGCTATCGACCGGAACCGGGCACGTGGCTCGACGAGCTCGCCGAGTCGCCCGATCTCGGCCCCGCGTTCGCGTTCCAGGAGCACGAGCCCGGCACGTGCGCGACCATCACGCGGATCCACTGCTTCAACCATGCGGCGAGCCTGAGCCACGGCAAGCTGTCCGGCGATATCCCGGCCATCAGCGCGGGCGCGCAGCGGCTTGCGCGCGGCATCGCGAGCCGGCTGTTCGACGCCGACCGCGACCGCCACTACGACGCGCTCGTCGCGTATGCCAACGCGGAACTGCAAGGCGACGAATGGCGCGACGCCGATGCGTAAGCGCACGTCCATCGATCACATTGACGACGAAGGGAACCCGAAACGATGACTGAATCCATCACGCCGGCCGATGCGCCGGACACGATCGACGCGATCGCCGGCCTGCGCGACGGTGACGCGCTCGCCGCGCTCCGCCGCGCGCGCGACAAGGTGCTGCTGCATACGCGGCTGAGCGAAGCTGCATTGTTCGATCCCGCGTTGCCGGATCTTTCGTTGATCGAACGATTGCATGCGGCGCGGTATGTTGCGGAAAAATCAAACGCACGCATGCTGGCAGACACCTATCGCGCACGATTGCTCGACGCAGGCGGCACGCTCGACGACATCGCACGCGCGGACGCCGATGCGTTCGACGCGCTGCCCCGCCGTATCGGCGCGATCCTCGCGCATGCACGCCTGCTGACGTACGCCCCGGTCGATGCGCGCCCATCCGACCTCGATACGCTGAAGTCGGCCGGACTCACGACGCCCGCGATCGTCGCGCTGTCGCAGCTCGTGGCGTTCGTCGCGTATCAATTGCGTGTCGGCGTCGCCGCGCAAGCGCTTCAGGCACGTGCCGCCACGGAGGCCGCATGACGACGACCGCCCACGGCTTCACGTCCGACACGCTCGGCTGGCGTGCGTGGCTCGACACCGTTTCGCTCGATGCCGCGACGCCCGATCAGCTAGCCGTGCTCGAAGCAAGCCACCCGCACGCGAAGACGTCCGACTATTACCTGCTGCTCGTCCATCTTCCCGAGATCCTGCGGCAACGCTCGGGCGTGTTCAACGCGATCATGTACGGCCCCGGCGGGCTGTCGCGCGCGGAGCGCGAACTGGCCAGCACGGCCGTGTCACGCGTGAACGGCTGCGTATATTGCGCGTCCGTGCATGCGCAGCGCTTCGCACAACTCGCGAAACGCACCGACGCGATCGAGCAGGTGTTCGACGATCCGGCGACGGCCGGCACGACGGCGCGCGAGCGCGCGATCGTCCGCTACGCGATCGCGCTGACGGAGCGGCCCGATACGGTCGACGCGCGCGATATCGCCGCGCTGGAAGCCGAAGGGCTGACACATGAGGAGATTCTCGACCTGTCGCACGCGGTCGCGATCTTCGCGTGGGCAAACCGGTTGATGCTGACGCTGGGCGAGCCGGTGTTTCCGGAGCCAGCGGCCCACGCCTGACCCTGCCGCGCGATTCGCCACCTGATCCGACGGAAACCGGCGCACGAAGCTGCGCCGGCCCCACGCTCGCGAGGTTCATCCACGCTCAGGCATGGCGAGCGTTCGGCATGCCCGTCAGAACACGCCCGGAATCAGCCGGTACCGAACCTGCGCCCGGTACGCACGATAATCCGCGTCGTCCGACAACAGGCGCTCCTCGAGCAGGATTCTCCCGATCTGCAACACCATCCAGACGCCGATCGTGACCACGTTTCGGGTACTGAAGTTGGCGAGCAGGAAACCGATTTCAGACAACAGGTAACCGGCGTAGATCGGGTGACGCACGAAGCGGTACGCACCGGTCGAGACGACGCCCCGGTTCGCCGGCAGCAGACCGAATGAGCGCCCCAGCGACAGCTTTGCGAACAATTGCAATGCAATCCCGGTGATTTGCCACGCGCCCCCGGCCCACTCCGGAATCAGTTGCGTGCTGACGGTCAGCTGATACGCGGGGCAATAGAACGAACCGCCGAGCGTAAAAATCACCGCGACGGGATGCCAGTCGCGCCGCCTCGGCAAGTTCGCAAACACCGAGAATCCAACGGTCAGTACGGCGGAGACCAACAGCAGGATCAGCGTGATCCGGCTCGTATCCAGTCGCCACTGCAAATAGAGCATGTAGGCAAACACGCCCAGCACCGTCACCGACGACACGCGAGCGCCAAGCTCGATCAGACTGATCCCCTCCGATTCCTCTCGTATAGCCGTAGCGTGTACTGCCGGCGTACTTGACGTGCACGTTCCCCGTCCCCCTGCGTCCTCTATCGTCTGTGCCATGTTATTGATTTGTAATTTATTAAGGGCTTTTTTTATTACTTTGTATTACCGATTCAGACTAGCATGCCCGATCGATCAACGAGGGCCAAAGTTTTGACTTTCTGACGTGAATTAGCGTAAATCCCGAGCCATCGGTCAAATAGGGATACCGAAGCAAGATGGCGCGCTGCCGGCCCGGCGGTTCGTGGCTCGTATCGCGCGTCGCGCGGACAGGATCATCTCGGTCGTGCGGCAAACGATTGGCTGGTACGCCGAGTGCAACCGGCCCGCTTTCAGCTAGCCATGTCGCGATCGAAATGGAATTCGGACAACGGCGCGACGCGGCACCTTTCGCGCCGGCCGCTTTGATTCGCAGCCGCTACGTGGCCAATCTATCCGCGGCCGGGCCCTTCGGCAGCAACGAGGTCCGCTCGGCCCCGCCCCCGTCACGCCTTGTGCGTGGACAGCAGAATGCTCGTCTCGGTATTCGCGATCCCGTCGATCAGCCGGATCGCGCCGAGCACGCGATCGAAGTGCTCGAGCGAATCGGCATGCAGCTCGGCGACGAGATCCCAGCGCCCGTTGGTGCTGTGGATCGATGCGACGTTCGGATGCCCGCGCAGCACCTTCACCACTTCCGCGCCGCGATTGCCCTGCACGGCGATCGACATCAGCGCTCGGATCCGGTGCCGTTCCGCCGCCGGCTTGAGCCGCACCGTATAGCCGACGATCACGCCGTTCTTCTCCAGCCGCGTCAGCCGGTTCTGCACGGTCGCCCTTGCGACGCGCAATTCCTTCGCCAGCGCGACGACGGGCAGTCGCGCGTTGTCGCGCAGCAGCGCGATGAGCTGCCGGTCGACGTCGTCGAGCGTGATCATGGACGGGCCTTCCTGTTGAACGTGAACCGGCCGCCAGCGTGCCGGAAGCTGTGCATTCCGACCAGCGAGAACTGGTCAAACTGCCGGATCAGGCTGGCAATTTGCCAAGTCTATCGATAAATCTGCCACTTTTGCTGTCTTTTTGTTGGCTCGACTCGCGGAAATAATGACCCTATCGACCGGCGGGACAGGCCGCACCGCCGCTTTCCAGGAAGCCGGGACGCGCGCCGACGCACCGCCAGGTCGACCAGAACGCCAGGGACACCCGTACCGGCACTGAGTAATTGCAAAGCATGGGACCCGAGTAAGTGCTAAAGCGCGAACTCGGGTCGACCGCACAAGGCATGGGACCCGAGTAAGCGCTAAAGCGCTAACTCGGGTCGACAGGAGACAAACATATGACCCGCTTCCTCGACGTTCCCGCCACCGCCCGACTGATCGCCACGACCGGCGTCACGACGTTCCTCCGCGAGCTCGTCGACACGCTGCGCGCCGATTACCTGCACTGGGCCGATTTCGACAAATCGCCGCGCGTCGCGTGCCACTCGCGCGACGGCGTGATCGAACTGATGCCCGTCGCGAACGCGTCGCTGTTCGCGTTCAAGTACGTGAACGGCCACCCCGTCAATGCCGCGCGCGGCATGCACACGGTGATGGCGTTCGGCGCGCTCGCCGAAGTCGATACCGGCTACCCGCTGCTGCTCGCCGAACTCACGCTGACCACCGCGCTGCGCACGGCCGCCACGTCGGTGCTCGCCGCGCAGGCACTGGCACGTCCCGACTCGCGCACGATGGCGTTGATCGGCAACGGCGCGCAGAGCGAATTCCAGGCGATCGCGTTCCACACGCTGCTCGGCATCGACGAAATCCGCGTGTTCGACGTCGATCCGCGCGCGACCGACAAGCTCGTGCAGAACCTCGCCGCGTACCCGGCGCTGCGCGTCGTGCGCGCCGCGTCGACCGCCGACGCCGTGCGCGGCGCCGACATCGTGACGACCGTCACCGCCGACAAGGCGTACGCGACGATCGTCACGGCCGACATGATCGAGCCGGGCATGCACCTGAACGCCGTGGGCGGCGATTGCCCGGGCAAGACCGAACTCGAAGCAGGCGTGCTGCATGCAGGCAGCGTGTTCGTCGAATTCGAGCCGCAATCGCGCATCGAGGGCGAGATCCAGCAGATGCCGGCCGACTTCCCCGTCACCGAGCTGTGGCGCGTGCTGCAGGGCGAGACGACCGGCCGCGCACGCGCGGACGAAGTCACGGTGTTCGACTCGGTCGGCTTCGCGCTCGAGGACTACTCGGCGCTGCGCTATCTGTATGCGCTCGCGCAGCAGCACAACGCGGGCGTCGAAATCGCGCTGATTCCACCGGCCGTCGACCCGAAGAACCTGTTCGCGCTGATCGACGACCCGGCCGCGATCGCGCAGGGTCACGCGGCGTACGTCACCGAAGCCGTCGCCGCGTTCGCGCGCTGACTGCGATGCCCGGGCGGCACGCACGCCGCCCGGTTTCCAGCCTTTCGTCCTTGCCTTCCATGAATCTCGTATCGATCCAGGCGCCGGCCGCCGTCGTGATGATCCGGCCGCACCGCTTCCTGCCGAACCCGCAAACCGCGGCCGACAACGCGTTCCAGCGCACGGCCGCCGCCGACGGCGCGCACGGCGCGGCATCCGTGTCCGCCGCCGCGCGCGACGAAGTCACGGCCGCCGCGCAGACGCTCGCCGACGCCGGCGTGCGCGTGCACGTGTTCGACGATCACGGCGAGCGCGACACGCCCGATTCGGTGTTCCCGAACAACTGGTTCTCGACGCATCCGGGCGGCCACGTCGCGCTGTATCCGATGTTCAGCGCGAACCGGCGCCGCGAGCGGCGCGCCGATATCGTCGAGATGCTGAAGGCCGAGTATCGCGTGCAGGACGTGATCGATTATTCCGGGCTCGAATACGACGACGTGTTCCTCGAAGGCACGGGCGCGATGGTGCTCGATCACGTCGCGCGGATCGCGTACACCGCGCGTTCGCGCCGCGCCGATCCGGTCGCGCTCGAACGCTTCTGCACGAACTTCAATTTCGAGCCGATCTGCTTCGATACGGCCGATGCCGACGGGCGGCCGATCTATCACACGAACGTGATGATGAGCGTCGCGACCGAGTTCGCGATGGTCGGGCTCGACCTCATCGCCGACAGCCGCCGACGTGACGAGATCGCGCAACGGCTGGCCGAAACGGGACGCACGGTGATCGCGCTCGATGCGTCGCAGATCGCGAATTTCGCGGGCAATACGCTGGAATTGTCGGGCAAGGAGGGGCGCGTGCTCGCGCTGTCGCGGCGCGCGTATGACTGCCTCACGCCGGTGCAGCGCGCGACGATCGAGCGCTCTGCCCGCCTGCTGCCGCTCGACGTGCCGACGATCGAACTGGCCGGCGGCTCGGTGCGCTGCATGCTCGCGGGGATTCATCTCGCGCGGCGCTCGACCGCGCGCGATGCGTCGGAAATCGAATCGGTGGAACGACAGCGCGAAGCGTCATCGCATGCGTGAAGCAAACAGCGGTCACGTCGCGCACTGACCGGCGCAACCGGATGCTTCGTCCTGCAAACGTGGTCGAAGCATCCGTTCCGTGACCGCCTTCACCCGGCCAGCAGCTTCAACCCGGCCGGCAATGTTTCGCCGAACACGCGCACCGTGTCGGCTTCGTCGAACGCAATCGCTTCGCGCACCATGTCGATCCACGCCGTCGACGCATTCGCGGCCGACAGGCGCTTGATCACGGCCTCGCGTGTGTCGTCCGGCAGATCCCGTGAACGGTCTCCGGTCATCCGCGCAATCTGCGCGGCCGCGAACGCGGCCGGTTCGACCTGCTTCCAGTCGAGCTCGAACAGCGCATCGAGCCAACCGTTGGCGACTTCCGCCGGCACGACACTGTGCGCGCTGCCGTAGAACGGCCGGCGCGCGCCGATGCGCCCAAGTGCCCATGCACACAATGCACGCTCGCCCGGCTTCTGCAGTTGCGCGATCAGGCGCTCGGCCAGTTCGACCTTGCGTTCCACGGGCAGCCGTTCGAGCGACGCAGACAACCGCGTCATGTCGGCCGGCCCGACCTTGCCCGGATCGAACGGCAGCTTGCGCCGCTTGTCGTCGGTCGGTTCGAGGAACGCGATCGCGTCGCGCACCTGGGTCTGCGCATCGTCGTCGAGGCCACCGGCCACGCGCCGCCACAACGTCCACCACTCCGACCACACCTGAGCGTCGGTCACATACTGAATCCCGTCGTCGAACAGCGGCCACAGTTGCTCGATGCGCCACGCGTCGAGCGGATGGCCGAAGCCCGGACGCAGGCAGTAACCGGCGAGGTTCAGCCAAGCACGTTCGTGATCGGACGAGCGCCGCCGCCGCCGTGCGCGCGCGAGCAACGCGTCGAACAATTCACGCGTGAGCGCGACGTCCCACTCCTCACGCGCACCGAGCGCCTGTTCGAGCTGTCCGCGCAACCGGCGCGTGTCTTTCGGGGTGACGCCGGCGGCCTTGCTGCCGAACGAGCGCTCGATCAGTTCGATTGCCTGGTCGAGACGCGGATGCCGCGCAAGTGCGGCGTCGTCACCCTGCGCGGGCGCATCGCCGCGCAACTGGAATTCGAGCCGCCAGCGGCGCGCCGCATCGTCGGTCGCGATGCAGTGCATTTCGAGCGTACCGACCTCGGTCAGCGACGCGGTGAGCTTCACCGGCGTTTCGCGCGCGTCGCCGGCCGCTTTCGCGTCGACGACCGTCGCAATCGGCGGCAGCCGCACGAAATCGCCGCCGTCGAGATCGACGAGATCGCCGGGCCGGTACGCCGTCTCAGCCACCGTCGACACGAGGTGGAAACGCACCGGCTGCCCAAGTTGCAGCGCGAACGTGCGATCGTCGAGCCGGATCTCGTGGCCCTCTTCCGCCCCGCGCGGCAGCAGGCAGACGCCGCGCGCGGCAGATTCGGCCTCGCCATCGTCAAGCACGAGGAAATAGCTGCGCGCAGAACCGCCGCCAATACGCGGCGCATGCCCGGCGCGCGCGAGCCCGTAGGCCACCGCGCCACGCGCGACCGCCACGTCCGGATGCGCGTTGTGCAGCACGTCGAGCGGTGCACCGCGCCACGCGCCGAGCGTCTGTGCGAGACGGCCGGCGAGCGCCCCCGCACGGAACACGCCGCCGTTGAGCAGCAGCGTGTCGGGCAGCGGGCCTTCCGCATGACGATTCAGGAACGCGGCGACGTGCCGCGTAACGGCCGCATCGCTCGCATAGGGCAACCCGAATTCGACGATCGCGGCGCGCGCACGGCGCGGCAACTCGCCGGCTTCGACCTGCGGAAAGAAACCATCGACGACGATCTGCTCGACTTCCTGCCGCGTCAGCTCGGCCGAACGCGCGCCGCCAACGAGCTTGCTGCCCGCGCCGAGCAGCGTGACGTTGACGGATTCGGGTGCATCGTCGCCGAGCAGCCGCTCCTTCGCCGCGCGGCAACGCTCGACGAGCTGCGACAGGCTCGCGGCGGACAGCCGCGTGCCGGGCTCGGTCAGCCGCGTCTCGACCAGGCGCGCGAGCGCGAGGTCCATGTTGTCGCCGCCGAGCATCAGGTGATTGCCGACGCCGACACGCGTGAAACTCGGCTCGCCGTCGTCGCCGGGCGCGACATCGACGAGCGTGAGGTCGGTCGTGCCGCCGCCGACGTCGCAGATCAGCACGCGCCGCGCGGCGGAGAACGTCTCGCGCAGCGTGTCGCGCTGGCCGTACAGCCAGTCGTAGAACGCGGCCTGCGGCTCTTCCAGCAGCCGCAGCGCGGGCAGCTTCGCGCGCCGCGCGGCTTCGACCGTCAGTGCGCGCGCGCCGTCGTCGAACGACGCGGGCACCGTCAGGATCACGTCCTGCTTCGCGAGCGGCGCATCGGGAAAGCGTGCGTCCCACGCGTCGCGCACGTGTGCGAGATAGCTCGCGCTGGCGTCGACCGGCGACACCTTGTCGACGCCGTCGGCCGCGCCCCACGGCAGGATCGCCGCGAGCCGGTCGACCGACGCGTGCGACAACCAGCTCTTCGCGCTCGTCACGAGCCGGCCCGGCACCTGCGCGCCGAGCGTGCGCGCGTAGCGGCCGATCACGGCCGGCGTCGCACCGGCCGTGTTCGCCTTCGCGTGGGCGGCCCACGGCAGCCGCAGCGTGTCCGGCGGCAGCTCGCCCGCCGCCGGGTGATAGCGCACCGACGGCAGCAGCGGCTGCGCGGCCACCGCGCCGGGGCCGACCAGCTGCTCGACGTCGAACACGCGGATCGCGTCGGAACCGGCCTCGACGTAGGCGACGACCGTATTGCTGGTGCCGAGGTCGATCCCGACCGTATAGCGCTTCATCGCGCTCAGGCGGCGCCGCGCACGTCGAACTCGACCTTCCAGCGCTCGTTCGTGCCGCTCGGGATCGCCTCGAGTTCGAGCGTGCCGGCTTCGGTCACGCGCGCATGCAGCTTCACGGGCACGACTTCGCCGACGGTGCGCCCTTCGGCGGGCAGCGTGGCCTGGATTTCCTCCAGCTCCTGCAGCTCTTCCGGCGACCAGTAGTCGAGCAGCGTGCCGACCTGATCCTGGCGGCGCACCGACGAACCGAAGAAGCGGAACTGCACCGGTTCGCCGACGACGAGGCCGAACTCCTGCGGCGGCAACGCCGCGTCCGAACCTTCCTCCATCCCGAACGGCGCGACGCACAGCGCCTGCACCGGCGGTTCGAGCCCCGGCACCGCGGGCATCGCCGATTCGATCGCGACGTAGTACGCACGCGCCGTGCCGCCGCGAATGCGCACGCCACGGCCGCGCTTCACGTAGCCGTAGTACGCCGCGCCGCGTGCGACCGCGAGATCGAGATCCGCGCCTTCCAGCAGGCGCGCGGGCGGCGCGCCTTCGGCGGCGAGCCAGCTGTTGAGCGTATCGAGCACGCGCTGCGTGAGCAGCGTCGACTTGAACACGCCGCCGTTGAACAGCACGGCGGTCGGATGCAGGAACGTCGCGCCCTGCGGCAGCGTGCGCTGCACGCCTTCGAGCGAGTCGAGCGCCGCGACCTGGCGGCCGAGGAACGCCGCGAGATGGCGCGTGATGCCCGCGTCCTGCGCATACGGCAGGCCGAGCTGCGTCAGGCCGACGCGCGCGCGGCTCACCGGGCGCGCGGCTGCGTCGACTTGCGGGAAGAAGCCTTCGAGGATCGTCTGCGTGAGTTCCGCGCGCGTGAGCTCCGTGCGGATCGACCCGCCGATCAGCTTCGAGCCGCGGCTCGGCACGACGAGCGGCACCGCGTCGGCCGTCGGGTCGGACAGCAGCGTTTCCTTCGCGGAACGGCACGCGTACGTGAGTGCGCGCAGTTGCCACGGGTCAGCCTGCGTGCCCTGCTGCGCGAGCTTGCGCGCAACGATATGCGCAAGCGCGAGGTCCATGTTGTCGCCGCCGAGCAGGATGTGCTCGCCGACCGCCACGCGATGCAGTTCGAGATTGCCTTCACGCTCGACCACCGCGATCAGCGACAGGTCGGTCGTACCGCCGCCGACGTCGACGCACAGGATCAGGTCGCCGACCTGCACCTGCTTGCGCCAGCCGCCCTGGCTCTTCTGGATCCAGCTGTACAGCGCGGCCTGCGGCTCCTCGAGCAGCGTCATCCGCGAGTAGCCGGCGGCGCGGGCGGCCTCGGCCGTCAGTTCGCGCGCGGCCGGGTCGAACGACGCGGGGATCGTGACCGTCACGTCCTGGTCGGCGAACGGCGCGTCGGGATGCGTGTGGTCCCACGCTTCGCGCAGGTGCGTCAGGTAGCGAATCGAGCTTTCCAGCGGCGACACGCGCGACACTTCCGGCGGTGCATCGCTCGGCAGGATCGCCGCGCGGCGGTCGACGCCCGGGTGGCACAGCCAGCTCTTCGCGCTCGACACGAGGCGGATCGGCGTGCCGGCGCCGCGGGTGCGCGCCATCTCGCCGACCGCGAACGCGCGCGAGGCCGTCCACGGCAGCGTCAGGTCGCCCTGCGTCAGTTCGCTTTCATGCGGAAGATAGAGAAACGACGGCAACAGGTCGCGCGACTCCAGCGCGCCGGGCGCGGTGAGCTGCGCGATCGGCAGCACTTGCTGCGTGATGGTTTCGCCGTCGCTCGCGGCGCTGTCGACATACGACAGCGCGCAGTGGGTCGTACCGAGATCGATACCGATCGAATAGCGCGGATCGCTCACAGTTCCACCTCCGCCGGTGCGACGACCGATGCGTCGTGGCTGCCCGTCAGCTTCGGCAGGCGCACGTCGGCCACCCGCCAGCCGCGATGGCTGACCGTGCCCGTGAACGGCGCCGAGCCGACCACGTTGCCCGTCACGCGCACGGCCGTCGCGTCGAAACCGGCCGGCAGCGTCACGCGGCTGCCTTCGGCTTCGTCGCGCACCGGCACGATCGAGAAGTGTTCGCGCAGCGCGGCGCGGCAGCCGTCGTGCACGAGGCGCGCGGCCGCGCCGATGTCGGCGTCCGCGTAGCCGGCGATGTCTTCCTCGACGAAATCGATGAAGCGCGCATCGCGCTGCAGCAGGCCGAGCAGTTGCAGCGCGGCCTGCGGGCTCGCTTCGCGCAACTCGGGTGCCGGCGCCTTCACGGGCGCGGCGGCAGGCGCCGGGGCCGGGGCCGGTGCGGCAGCGGGTGCCGGCGCGACGGGCGCCGGGGCGCCATCGCGCACGCGCAGCACGCCGGCCGCGAACTCGCGGTTGCCGAGCACGGAGAAGAACGTGCCGACGGCCAGCGATAGCCGGCCGAAGAAGGACAGGTTGGATTCGGGCATGAGGTCTGGACTCCTGTGGGCTCGCGACATGGCGAGCGATCTTGCCTGGGCGCCCGGCGGCGGCGTGCGGATTGCGCACTGCCGCCGCCCGGCGCGTGATTCGGTCGCGCCCTCGCGGGTGCGGAAAACCCGTATTTTGCCCTGTGGCGGGCGAACCGGGCAGAAGTTGGGGGACAGAACATTGCGGCGCAGCGTTTTCGGCCGTGCCGGATCGCAGGTTGGCGACGGCCGGCCGCGATGCTGCGGCGCGTCAGCGAGGCTTGCGCCGCTTCGCGTGCTTCGCCTCGAAATCGCGCGACAGCATGCCGAGCGTGACTTCGCCGAAGCGGGCGAGCAGCGTCGTCTCGGCCTCCTTCAGCGTGGCCGACAGGTGCGCGTTGACGGCCTGCTCGACCAGGCATTCGGCCTCGTCGTCCGTGACGAGATCGGAGAACAGCGGCGGCTCGCCCACCGCGCGATAGACATCGAGCAGCGTGATGTCGTCGAGCGCGACGCTCAGCGCCCAGCCGCCGCCGTGTCCCTTCTCCGACTGCACGTAGCCGCGGTCGCGCAAGCCGCCGAGCAGGCGCCGCACGACCACCGGGTTCGTGCTCAGCATCGTCGCGATCGTCTCCGACGTCAGCGGGCCGTCGGCCTGGTCCATGTGGATCAGCACATGCAGCATGCGCGACAAACGGCTATCGGTTCTCACGGGCAGCGCCCCTCTCTCTCGAAACTTCTGAAGTTGCGTGAATGATACCATCGCCCTATCATGTAACTGCTCGTGTTTCATGAGTTAGATCGGCCGTCATCGGAACGCGCCCGTCATTCACGCAGGTTCAGGAAAGGAGAAGGTGCATGCATGACCCTCATGAAGTGATCGTGATCGGCGGCAGCTTTGCGGGGCTGTCGGCCGCGATGCAGCTTGCGCGGGCGCGCCGCCGCGTGCTCGTGATCGACGCCGGCCGGCCGCGCAACCGCTTTGCCGCGCACGCGCACGGCTTTTTCGGGCAGGACGGCAAGCCGCCCGCGCAGATCGTCGCGGAAGCCGCCGCGCAGCTCGCCGCGTATCCGACCGTACAGCGGATCACCGGCGACGTGCGCACGGCCGAACGCGATGCGGACGGCCGCTTCCACGTGACGCTCGCCGACGGCAGCCGTGCGAGTGCCGACCGCTTGATTCTCGCGACAGGTATCCGGGACGAGTTGCCCGCGCTGCCGGGGCTCGCCGAGCGCTGGGGCGTCAGCGTGCTGCATTGCCCATATTGCCACGGGTACGAGGTGAGCGGCCAGCGGCTCGGCGTGTTGGCCTCGCATCCGCTGTCCGTGCATCAGGCGATCCTGATTCCGGACTGGGGCCCGACGGCGTGGTTCACGCAGGGTGTAGTCGAAGCAAATGAAGAAGAAGCCGCGTTGCTCAATGCGCGTGGCGTGCGCATCGAACGGTCGCCCGTTGCTGAAATCCTGGGCGATGCGCCGCGAATCGACGCATTGCGGCTCGCCGACGGGCAGGTCGTGCCGATCGATGCGCTGTTCGTCGGTGCGCGCACGGCCATGGCGAGCGATCTCGCGCAGCAGCTCGGCTGTGCATTCGACGACGGACCGCTCGGCCCGGTCGTTCGTGTCGATGCGGGGAAGCAGGCGAGTGTCCCCGGCGTATTCGTGGCTGGCGACGCATCGACGCCGATGACCAACGCGACGTTCGCGTCGGCGTCGGGTGTGATGGCCGGGGTCGCCGCGCACCGGTCGCTGATTTTCGGGCTCGACCGGTAACGGTGCGTGGAGCCGCGGGCTGCGTCATGCGAAGCGGCGGTGCGATCCGGTTCGATTCGATACGCAGTCACCGCGATCCGCATCCACATCTGCATCCGAATCCGCATCCGCATCCGCATCCGCATCGATGGATTCGCATCCCGATGTGCGGTTTAATGCTCGGCACCTCCAGCATTAAGAGACGTGAAATGCTCGACCTCGACGACCTTCGACTCGTACGCGCGATCGGCACGTCGCGCTCGCTCGCCTCGGCCGCGCGGCTGCTCGATCTCACGCCGCCCGCGGTCACGATTCGCCTGCAGCGGATGGAAGCGCGATTGAACGCACGGCTCGCCGTGCGGCAACCGAAAGGGATCGCGTTGACCGACGAAGGACAACGGCTGTACCAGGAGGCCGTCGACATTCTCGAGCGCGTGGAGGCGCTGCCGGTCAGCATCTCGGGCGACCACGACGACGTGCGCGGCACGCTGCGCATCGTCGCCCCGCTCGGCTTCGGGCGAAAGTACGTCGCGCGGATCGTGCGCGACGTGCAACGCGCGCATCCGAAGCTCGACATCGCGCTCCACCTGTCGGAAAGCCCGTTGACCGGCGCATCGGGAGCCGACGTGGTCGTTCATGTCGGCAGCCTCAAGTCGTCGTCGTGGATCGGGTATCCGCTCGCGCCCAACGCGCGCTTTCTGTGCGCGAGCCCGGCCTATGCACGTCGCCTCAAGGAACTGAACCATCCGTCCGACCTGGCCCGCTACGACTGCCTGTGCCTGCGCGAGAACGACGAGGACATCCCGCGATGGCGCTTCTCGCAAGGCGGCGACGTCAAGGGCGAACCGAGGCGCTCCGCCGTGATCCGCGTCACCGGCGCACTGTCCTCCAACGACGGCACCGTCATCACGGAATGGGCGCTGGCCGGCCTCGGGATCGTCGAGCGCTCCGAGTGGGACGTCGCCCCGCTGCTGGCGAACGGCAGGCTCGTCCGCTTGCTGCCCGACTGGCACCTGCCGCCCGCGCCGGTGACGGCGCTGCTGCCATCGCGCACCGGCCGCTCCGCGCGGCAACGGGTGTTTCTCGAAGCCGCGACGCGGTTTCTGAGCCCGCCGCCGTGGCGCGGCAAGGCATGAGCCGCGCCGCGATCCGCACGATTCGGTCGATTAAGCAGCGTTTAATGCCGGATTAGCCATGCGTTAAACACGAATCCCGTCGACGTCTCTACAGTGTTCGCATCGGCAACCCTCCGAGGCAACGCATCGTGGATCTTCAAACCCTCAACACGCCGGCCGCCCTGATCGACGTCGGCCGCATGCGTCACAACATCGGCCGCATGCAGGCGCATCTTGATGCGCTCGGCGTCAGGTTCCGGCCGCACGTCAAGACCACCAAATGCGCGCACGTCGTCGATGCGCAGATCGCCGCCGGCGCGCAGGGCATCACGGTGTCGACGCTCAAGGAAGCCGAACAGTTTTTCGCGCACGGCATCCGCGACATCGTCTACGCGGTCGGCATCGTGCCCGCGAAGCTGGGCCAGGCGCTCGCGCTGCGCCGGCAAGGTTGCGACCTGAAGCTGGTCGCCGACAGCCTGCCGGCCGCGCACGCGATCGCCGCATTCGGACGCGCGCACGGCGAGCGCTTCGACGTGTGGATCGAGGTCGACGTCGACGGCCACCGCTCGGGGATTCCGCCCGACGCCGACCTGCTGATCGACGTGGGCCGCGCGCTGGTCGACGGCGGGATGGCGCTCGGCGGGGTGCTGGCGCACGCGGGCTCCAGCTACGAATACGACACGCCCGACGCGCTGGCGGCCATCGCCGAGCAGGAACGCAGCCGCACCGTACGGGCGGCGGAGCGCCTCCGGGCCGCCGGTCTGCCTTGCCCGGTCGTGAGCATCGGCTCGACGCCCACCGCCCTCGCGGCGAACCACCTCGACGGCGTCACCGAGGTGCGCGCCGGCGTGTACGTGATGTTCGACCTCGTGATGCACAACATCGGCGTGTGCGACCTGGCCGACATCGCGCTGTCGGTGCTGACCACCGTCATCGGGCACCAGGAAGAGAAAGGCTGGGCGATCGTCGACGCGGGCTGGATGGCGATGAGCCGCGACCGCGGCACGCAGCGCCAGGCGCGCGATTTCGGTTACGGGCTGGTCTGCACCGAACACGGCGACGTGCTCGGCGGCTACGTGATGAGCGCCGCCAACCAGGAGCACGGGATCGTGTCGCGCGCGGGCTCGCCCGATTCCGGCATCGCACAACGGTTTCCGATCGGCACCCGCCTGCGCATCCTGCCGAATCACGCGTGCGCCACCGGCGCGCAACATCCCGAGTATCAGGCCGTCGGCGAAGACGGCGGCGCGCAGACGTGGCCGCGCTTCTACGGGTGGTGAACCCAACCGAGCGTCCGCGCCGCGCCATCGCCACGTTGACTATTTATCCAAATCTGGACAAAATTTAAAACAATTCGCCAACACCTCGCGCCGAAAGCGCTTGCTCGAAAATGCCGACAGACGCCCGACTCCTGCTTCTCGACCGCGACGCCGTCGAACCCGCCCTCCAGGCCGCGCAAGTGACGGCGGCGGTTCGCGAAGCCTTCGTGCTGCACAGTCAACGGGCCGGACGCGTGTTTCCGGTGGTTCGCGAGAAGCTGCACACCGGCGGCGTGTTCGGCATCAAGTCGGGCGACGTCGCGCGCCAGGATCTGCTCGGTTTCAAGGCGGCCGGGTTCTGGCCCGGCAACCGCGGGCTCGGCGGCGAACCGCATCAGGCCACCGTCGCGCTATTCGATCCCGCCACGGGCCGCCCGCTCTGCATCATGGACGGCAATGCGATCACCACCGCGCGAACCGGGGCGGCCGGCGGCCTCGGGCTGCAACTGCTCGCGCGTCGCGACAGCACGCGAATCTGTGTGTTCGGCACAGGCGTGCAGGCGCGCGTCCAGCTCGACTACGCGCTCGCGCTGCTGCCGCAACGGTGCACGGTGCAGTACGTGAACGTCAGCGGCGAACCCGATCCGGGATTCGAATCGGCCTTCCGGGAACGATGCGCGATCGCCGTGGCGCGCGACCGGAACGACGCGGTGGCCGATAGCGACGTGGTCATCACGGCAACGCCGGGCGGCGGCGCGCTGTTCGATGCGGATGCGGTTCAGCCGGGCACCCACCTGACCTGCGTGGGCGCCGACACCGTCGGCAAGCGCGAGCTTCCGGCAGGCGTGCTGGCACGCGCGCGCATCGTCGTGGACGATCACGATCAGGCGCGCAGCATTGGCGAATGCCAGTGGGCACCGGATTTGCCACGCACGGAAATCGGTGACATCCTCACCGGAACCGCGTCGGTCGACCGCGCGCCGCACGAGATCACCGTCTTCGACATGACCGGCCTCGCGCTTCAGGACCTGACCGTCGCACGCTTCCTGTATCAGCAGGCCCTCGAAAACGGCACCGGAATCTCCATTCCGTGGCCCTGGTAAACGAAATTCCCGGTCAATCGCCATGCGTCTCACCCAAGTTTCCGCCCTCTCGTTCGACCTGGACGACACCCTGTGGCCGTTCGGGCCGGCCGTCGTACGGGCCGAAGCCGCACTCCGCGCGTGGCTGATCGAGCATGCGCCCGGTACCGCGAGCGTGCTGCCCACGCAGCAGGCACTGAGCGAGCTGCGTGAGGAATACGAACGATTGTGCCCCGAGCTTGCCGGCGACTTCCGCGCAATGAGAATCGGCTCGATCAGGCTGGCGCTGGAGCGTGCGAACGAGGATGCCGCCCTCACCGAGCATGCGTACGCGGCCTTCTATGCCGCGCGCAACCGGGTCGAATTCTATGACGATGCGCTGCCGGCGCTCGCGTGGTTGAGCGCGCGGTTCCCGTTGATCGCGGTAACCAACGGCAACGCGAATCTCCAGCTGACCGGCGGCGGCGAATTCTTTCGTGCGACGCTCAGCGCGCAGGCGTTCGGGGTCGCGAAGCCGGAGCCCGGGATCTTCCATGCGGCGGCGCAAACGCTCGATGTGCGGCCGGCGGAATTGCTGCATGTCGGCGACGACTATCACCTCGATGTCGTCGGCGCATTGAACGCAGGACTTCAGGCAGCGTGGGTGGTACGCGATACGCATCCGGAAACGGAGCGTGTTCAGCCGCAGGCCGCGACACCGCACCTCACACTCAGCGACCTGTCGATGCTGTGTCGCATGCTTGGCGGCCCCGACGACGTAGCGTGAACGTCTGCGCGCGCCGCATTCGCGACGCGCGCTTCCCCGCCATGACACGCGGCTGATAGCCGGTCGCCGATTCCGCCAAAGTAGCGGCCGGTCACGCCGATGCGGCACATGACCGACCGCCGCTCGTCACGCCGCCTTGCGCGCGTCCGCGATCCGCTGCGGCGCCTTCGGCCGCGCATACAGCCGTTCGAGATACGCGCGCAGCTGCGGGAACGATTCGATCAGGTTGCACTCGCCCGCCCAGTCGATCAGGTAGGCCGTCACGCAATCGGCCACCGTCAGCGAATCGCCGACGATGAACTCGCGCCCTTCGAGATGCTTGTCGAGGATTGCGGCCATCGTCCTGAAATCCTCGCGCGCCAGTTCGATGTCGGCCGGCGAGCGCTTCTCCGGCGGATAGATGAACGAATGCCGCGTGATCCGCCACAGCGGCTGCTCGAGCTCCGTCACCGCGAACATGACCCACCGGTAAGCCTCGGCCCGCAGCGCCGGATCGACCGGCAGCAGCGCCTTCTCCGGGTACTCGTCCGCGAGATACAGCACGATCGCGGCCGATTCGGGAATCACGAGGTCGCCGTCCACCAGCACGGGCACCTTGCCGGCCGGATTGAGGCGCAGGAATTCAGGACGCTTGTGCTCGCCCTGGAGCAGGTTCACCGAGATGAACTCGAAATCGGCATCCAGCTCTTTCAGCCCCCACAGCGCGCGTTGCGAGCGGGTGCCGGCAAATCCGTAAAGCTTCATCGCCAGTCTCCATCCAGAATGTCGGGAAAACTTCCGCATGGCGGCCACGGCGCATCGCCGATACCCGACGCGTGGCCTCGCTCGTCGTTCACGCGCCGGGAATCGCCAGCACCGCCATCACGTCGATCGCCACGCCCGGGAACAGCGTGAAATGCGGATGGCCTTCGAACAGCGCGGCCGCCGCGTCGTGCGACGCGGCCCGCACGACGGTAAAGCCGCTCATCGCATTCGCCGTGTCCGTGACGCCGGCCGCATCGATGGTCTTGGTCTTGCCGAGCGGCCCGCCCATCTCGACGATCGCGTCGCGATGCCGGTCGACCCATGCATGCCATGCGGCGATGCCATCGCGCTCGCGCGTGCGCCGCGCGTCTTCCGGCAGCGCCAGCCAGGCCTTCATGGCCGGACTATCCTTGGTCCCGAGAAATACCGCGAGATACAACTGCTGTTGAGCACTCATGTTGTCTCCTCCGGTGACGGACGCGACGGGCTGCCGCGCCTCGACCTTGACACGATAGGTTGATATCAACACAATTGCAACATGGCACGAAAAGAAAAGCTCCCTTTCGACACGACGCTGATGGTGCGCGATTGCTGCCTGTGCCTGCACATGCAGCGCGCGGCGCGCAACCTTGCGCGGATTTTCGACGATGTGCTGCGCCCGCTGGATCTCACCAACGGCCAGTTTTCGCTGCTGATGTCGCTGAACCGGCCCCAGCCGGCGCCGATGAAATCGGTCGCGTCGCTGCTCGCGATGGATCGCACCACGCTCACGGCCGCGCTCAAGCCGCTCGAGCGGCGCGGCCTCGTCACGATCATCCAGGATCCGGACGACCGGCGCAGCCGCCTGCTCGAACTGACGCCGGCCGGCCACGACCTGCTGGCCGAAGCGTTTCCGCTGTGGCAGCAGGCGCATGCCGAGATCGAACGGCCGTTCGCGCCGGAAGAAGTCGACCAGTTGCGCGGCCAGTTGCGCGCGCTGTCGGTCGATCCGGCCGCGCGCGACTGAACCGAACCGGCACGCGGGTCGCTGCGGCAAGGCGGCTTACTTCCGGCCCTTCTTCGGCAGCAGCAGTTGCGCGAATTCCTGCAGGAAGGCCACGGGCCCGTGCGCATGCAGCGCCTGCCCGCTGCTCAGCGCGCCGTCGATGACGGTCGCGAGCCGCAATGCGAAAGTTTCCGGTTCATCGACACCGATCGCCGCCGCCAGTTCGGTCAGCCGGCGCCGGAGCTCCTGCTTGTGCGCGACGGCCACCTTGCGGGCCGGATGGTTGCCGTCCGCATATTCGGCGGCGATGTTGATCTGCGGGCAGCCGCGATAGCCGGGGCGCGCAATGCGTTCGCCGATCCATTGCAGTTGCGCATCCAGCTCCTCGCGCGGCGTGCGCCGGTACTGCGCGGCCACCGCATCCCAATGCGCCCAGAAATCGGCGTCCTCGCGCAGCAGGAACGCTTCGATCAGGTCGTCCTTCGTCGCGAAGTGGCGATAGAGGCTCGTCTTCGCCACGCCCGCCTGCGCGACGATCAGGTCCACGCCGACCGCGCGCGTGCCCTCCCGGTAGAACAGCTCGCTGGCCGTCTGCAGAATGCGTTCGCGCGTATCGGGCGCGTTCCCTGGTGTGCCTGTTTCCTTTTTCATCCCGACCCGGCCGTGCTGGCCGCCCCTACCGCAACAGTGATCCGATCATAGCACCGCGACCTTGACGACGCTACAGGTCTGTACTATAAAACAGACCGTTCTGTAGCGGAGTTGATCATGAATGATCGAATGACGGTTGCAGTCTATGGCGCCACGGGTCATACCGGGCGGTTTGTCGTCGCCGAACTGGCACGGCGCGGCCTGCGCGCGATCCGCATCGGCCGCGATGCCGCGCGGCTCGCGGAAGACGGCGGCGCTACGGCGCTCGCGCGCGTCGCCGCGATCGACGATCCGGCCGCGCTCGACGCCGCGTTGCGCGGCGCGGCTGCGGTGATCAACTGCGCGGGCCCGTACCTCGATACCGCGCTGCCGCTGGCCGATGCCGCGCTGCGGGCCGGCATCCCCTATCTCGACCTGACCGCCGAACAGCCGTCGGTGCTGGCGCTGGCCGAACACAGCGATGCGCGGGCGCGCGCGGCGGGCGTGACCGTCGTGCCGGCCGCGGCGTTCTACGGCGGCCTGGCCGACCTGCTCGTCACGGCCGTGGTCGACCGAAACCAGCCGATCGAGCGCGTCGATATCGCGACCGGGCTCGACCGCTGGCACCCGACGCGCGGCACGCGCGTGACGGGCGAACGCAATCGCGCGGTGCGGCTCGTGCAGAAGGCCGGCAAGCCGACGCCGGTGCCGTCTACCGCACGCGAGCGCGCATGGCCGTTCCCGCCGCCGATCGGCCGCGTCGACGTGACGCTGCTGCCGTTTTCCGAAGTGATGACGCTGTCGCGTCACCTGAACATCGATACGATCGAATCGTGGCTCGCGACGCTCGCGCTGCGCGACGTACGCGATGCGGCCACGCCGCCGCCCGCGCCAACCGACGCACTGGGCCGCTCGGCGCAGCAGTTCGCGATGGACGTAATCGTCGTGCAGGGCGGCACGACACACCGCGCGACGGCGTCCGGGCGCGACATCTACGCGGTCAGCGCGCCGATCATCGTCGAGGCGGCCGTTCGCCTGATAGCGGGTGACACCGCGGTGTCGGGCGGCGTGCGCAGTCTCGGCGAACTGTTCGACGCGCGCGATTTCCTCGCGGCGCTCGATTCGGTGGCAGTATCGTTCGGCACGACAACCGACCCGGTTTTCCACAAGGAGACACAGGTATGAGCAGCAATGAGAAAGGCGCATATTTCCGTTCGCTTCACCGCGCGGGCCAGCCGCTGGCGCTGTTCAACGTGTGGGACGCCGGCAGCGCGCGCACGGCGGCCGACGCGGGCGCCGTCGCGCTGGCAACCGGCAGCTGGTCGGTCGCGGCGGCCAACGGTTTCGTCGACGGCGAACAGATGCCGCGCGCGCTGATGATGGAAGTGCTCGAGCGGATCACGCGTGCCACGGACCTGCCCGTCACCGTCGATCTCGAAAGCGGGTACGGCGAGCGGCCGGAAGATGTCGCCGAAACGATCGCGCTGAGCATCGACGCCGGCGCGATCGGCTGCAACCTCGAGGACAGCTTCCCGGCGACGGGCGAATTGCGCGACGTCGAAGCCGCCGCAGCTCGCCTCGCAGCGGCACGGCAGGCCGCGGATCGCACGGGCGCCAACTACTTCTTGACATCCTCCCCCGCCTGAAGACGGGGGATTCCTACCGCGTCTGAAACGACAATGCTTGTCTCAGATCGCCTCGGCAGGTTCCTGCTTCACGGAGCGGCCCGACTTCACCGGCTCTCCACAGGCTGCAACGCGGTGTCCCCGCGCCAGAATGTTCAGAGCACCGACGACATCGGCGTTCTCCTCGTAACTGCATTCGACACAGGCGAATTTTTCCTGCGTGGTCCGGTTATCCGCACTCACGTATCCACAAGCCGGACACGTCCGGCTTGTATTCGCGGGCGGCACCGCCACCAGCCAGCCGCCATTCCAGGCCAGCTTGTATTCCAACTGCCGTCTGAACTCGAACCACCCTTGGTCGAGGATGGCCTTATTCAGACCGGACTTGGCCCGAACGTTCTTGCCAGGCGCATCGGTGCTGCCTGCCGCCGACCTGGACATATTCCGAACCTGCAAGTCCTCGATACACACCATCGCGTGGTTTTTGCTGATCGTGGTCGTGACCTTGTGCAGGTAGTCGCGGCGAGCATTGCCGATGCGCGTATGGATACGCTGGACTCTGGCCTTGGCTTTTTTCCAGTTATTGCTGAACTTGACCTTGCGGCTCATCGCACGTTGGCATCGGCGCAGACAAGCCTCATGTTTCTTGAAACTGTTGAGCGGTGCGACAAACGTGCCGTCGCTCATCGTGGCGAAGCGGGCGATGCCCACATCGATGCCGATCACGCTGGTGGCATGGGGCACCGGCTGCTCGACCTCGCGCTCGGTCTGGATCGAGACACACCACTTGCCCGCGTTGAAGCTGACCGTTACGTTGCGCAGTTCGCCCGGCACAGGACGCGACAGCCTTAGCCGCATCCAGCCCAGCTTGGGCAGAAAAATGCGCCCATTGGGCTGGTCGAGTTTGAATTGCTTGGGGTCCGGGTAGCGAAAACTGTCGCGCTGGCCGCGCTTCTTGAACTTCGGAAACGCCGCTCGCTTGGCAAAGAAGTTCTTGTAGGCCCGTTCCATGTCCTTGAGGGCGTGTTGCAACGGGTGAACGGGGGCATCCTTGAGCCATGGCGTTTCGCCTCCGTTACGCCACTCCGTCAGATGCTTGGCCATTGCTATGTAGCCAATGAACTTGCCGCCCGCCTCGTAGTTCTCCTTCTGCAACGCCAGTGCCTTGTTGTAGACGAACCGGCACGATCCGGCGAAGCGGCGCATATCGCGCTGCTGCTCGCCGTTCGGCATCAGTTCGAACTTGAAGGCCTGGAGTCGTCGCATCCGACGATTGTATGTCTGGCCCACAAGAGCGAGTCAAGCCATTCGACGTGGTCGCATTTGCGTCTTTCAAGTGCTACTCGAGCATTCGTAAAAAGTTGTGGGGCGGCGCGCCGTGGTCTCTGTCTTACTTTGCCGGAAGTTGTGGCGGAGCGCCTGTCGAAATCGTTCGCAAATACATCGACCAACAGAAAACGCCCCACTAGCCGCCCGAAAGGACGCCTACGGCGTCCGCGCTATCCTTCACCGCCCTGAAGGACGAGGTTTGACGCACATGCAGATCAACGCGCGTACCGACGAGTTCTTCAAGGCGCCGGCCGACACGCACGACGAGCGCCTGCTCGACGCCACGCTGGCCCGCGCACGCGCCTATGCAGCGGCCGGTGCCGACGGGCTGTTCGTGCCGGGGCTGCGCTCGCCGGCGCTCATTCGCGCGCTGACGGCCGCATCGCCGCTGCCGGTGAACGTGATGCGCGTCACTGAGACACCGACGCTCGCCGAATTCGCGGCATACGGCGTGGCCCGCATCAGCCACGGGCCATATCCGTACCTGCAGGCGATGAAGACGCTGGCGGAGATGGTCAGGCAAGGCAGCTGACGCGCGTTTCATCGCGATCCAGCGCTGGCCGGCATCGCGATGCCGGCCGCACGCCGCACCGGCCGTCACAGATCGCCGGGTTTCTCCCAGACCTTGATGTGTTCCATCGCCCGCTCGACGTCGTCCATGTCGTCGGCGCCGAGCGACCGATCGAATTTCCCGGTGATGATCTTTCGCACCTCCGCGAGCCGCCGGGTCACGCCGCCCTCGTCGATGAACCGGTTGGTCTCGTGCGCATAGTCCGGATCCGTACCGGCGGCGGCTGCCGGGCCAGCGTGATAGTAGCGGCCGATATTGCGCAACGAGATGAGGATGTATTCGATCTCCGCGAGCACACGCAACGCCTCCTCGCCGGACAGTTCGATCGTTTCGTTATCCTTCTTCATCTCGCGTTTCGTCGCGCTCATTCGTCGGTTGCCTCGCTATTTCCGGACGTCGATTCCGTCGGGCCCGACGGTCTGGTCGAATTCGATCTCGCGAACGTCGAATGCGGGATCGGGTGCCCTGCCGGCCAGCACGTGAAAAAGATCGCGAACATATTTCTCCTTGTCCGTCACGTCGTCCAGCGGAATATCGTGCGGCACGATGCCACGCCAGCGCGCCAGCCATGAACCCGACACCAGCGCATATTCCAGTGCGTCGACGACGCGCGACCGGGATTCAGCACCGTATCGCTCGAATCGGGTCTTCATCTGCTGGAGCAGCCACGCCCGCCCGTCATCGGAGTTGATGTAGAAATCGTCCAGCTCGTCATCGGTCATGATGAACAAGCACGTGTACAGCGGCGACAGATAGTTGAAGTTGATTACCTTCTTCATTGAGCCAAGCGCTTCAAGAATGCAGTTGTTGCGTGGAAAAGTCCGGGAAGCCCATCGCGCCGCGCATGCGAACAGCCAACGCGGCCGTACCCTCCCCCCGCACCGGCCAACGGTCGCTGACCCTTTCCAGCCACCGGCGCGAGCATGGCGCCACGGATGCTCGCACATCATACGATCGCATGCGAGCGCCACGCGAATCGGCCCGCCGAACCCGGGTGTGCCACGCGATCGATTCGCGCCGTTCGCGGCCCCGCCACTCACGACGATTACATCCCATGTAATTGGCGCACGACACGACCGCTCCTACGCTTCGGGTGTCGCGCCGCCATTCCGGCGGCGCTCATCGCCCGGGAGACATCATGTCCGCCTATCCGCTTCACACCATCGACTCCGCGCCGGCCGCATCGAAGCCCGTCCTCCAGCAGCTCCAGCACACCTTCGGCGTGATCCCGAACATCGCGGCGGCCATGGCCGCATCGCCGGTGCTGATCAACGGCTTCCTCGGCCTGTTCGAGCGCGTGCACGCAAGCAGCCTCACCGAGCCGCAGATCCAGACGCTCCTGCTCACCAACGCGGTCACGAACGCGAGCGAGTGGCCGGTCGCGTTCCATACCGCGCTGGCGCTGAAACAGGGTGTGACCCACGCCGACGTCGATGCGATCCGCCGCGGCGGCCTGCCCGGCGATGCGACACTGGCCGCGCTGTCGGCTACCGCACGCAAGCTGATCGACACCCGCGGCCGCCTGGCCGATGCCGACCGGCAGTCGTTCCTCGACGCCGGCTTCAGCGACGAACAGTTGCTGGAGGTGATCGCGGTGGTCGCCGCGTCGACGATCACGAACTACGTCGGCAGCGTGACGAAGCCCGCGCTCGAAGCACCGTTCGACGCATTTGCGTGGCATGCGCACGCCGCGTGAGTCCGATATAGTCGATCGGTCGCTCACGGAACGCCCAGGGACGCACGATGAACGCCAGCCGCCGCGAACCGCACGCGCCGCCGCACGAACTGGGCCAGTTGCTGCGCTACTGGCGCGACGTGCGCGGCGTGAGCCAGCTCGACCTGTCGCTCGACGCGGGCATCTCGCAGCGCCAGATCAGCTTCATCGAAAGCGGGCGCAGCGTGCCGGGCCGCGACACGCTGCTGACGCTCGCGCAAACTCTGGACGTGCCGCTGCGCGAGCGCAACGCGCTGCTGCTCGCGGCCGGCTATGCGCCGGTGTATTCGGAAGCGCCGTGGGATGCGCAGGAGATGCAGGGTGTGATCGGCGCGCTGGAACGGGTCGTGCGCCAGCACGATCCGTTTCCGGCGATCGTGATGGATCGCCACTGGAATGTGCTGATGAGCAACGACGCGGCGCCGCGCTTTTTCGGCTGCTTCATCGACATGGCCGCGCGCGAAGGCCCGCGCAACCTGCTGCGCCTGATGTTCGATCCGCACGGGATGCGGCCGTTCGTGGCCGACTGGGATACGGTGTCGCGCAGCCTGCTGCAACGCGTGCAGCGCGAATCGGTCGGCCGCGTGATCGACGACGACACGCGGCAACTGCTCGACGACCTGCTCGCCAGCCCCGATGCGCCGCGCGACTGGAAAACACCGCCGGCGCCGGCCGCCGCACCGTCGCTGCCGGTCATTCCGATCGGCTTCGTGCACGAAGGCGTCGTGCTGCGCTACTTCTCGCTGGTCACGACGGTGGGGACGCCGCAAAGCGCCGCCGCGCAGGAACTGCGCATGGAGTGCATGTTCCCCGCCGACGACGCGACCGAAGCGCGCCACCGGCAGTTGCTCGACGCGCACGCACGCGTGCGCTGAGCGGCGGGCCGGGCGGCCCGCCGGTGCAACGTCATTCCGCGAGCGCGGACACCACGCCGACACGCTTCGGCACGCCGGTCACGATCGTCGCAACCGCGACGGCCAGCACGACGGCTGCCGCGACGAACACTCCGGCCGCACCGTTCGCGTCGAATACGACGCCGCCGGCTGCCGCGCCCGTCGCGATCGCGAGCTGGATCGCCGCGACGATCAGCCCACCCGCGCTCTCGGCCTCATCGGGCACGGTACGCGTGACCCACGTCGACCAGGCGACCGGCACGCCGCCGAACGCCATCCCCCACAACGCGACCAGCACCGCGTCGATCATCGGCGCACGGCCGAGCGCGACGAGCGCGACGCCGAGCACGACCATCAGCGCAGGCATCCCGATCAGCATCGGCCGCAACCGGTGTTCGAGCACGCGGCCCGCCAGCGACGTGCCGACGAAGTTCGCGATGCCATAGCCGAGCAGGATCGCCGACAGCCCGTTCACGCCGACGCCCGCGACCTGTTCGAGGAACGGCCGCAGGTACGTGAAGAACGCGAAATGCCCGGTGAACACGAGGATCGTCGCGAACATCCCGAGGCCGACGGTCGGCCGGCGCAGCACGTCGATCAGCGTGCGCAGCCGCGTCGTGCCGCTCGGCGGCATCGACGGCAGCGTGACGACCTGCGACACGAACGCGATGGCGCCGAGCACGGCCGCGATCAGGAACACGTTGCGCCAGCCGATCAGGTGGCCGAAGTAGCTGCCCATCGGCGCGGACGCGATCGTCGCGACCGCCACGCCGCTGAAGATGATCGACAGCGCGCGCGGCACCATCGACGTCGGCACGAGCCGCATCGCGGTAGCCGTCGCCATCGTCCAGAAACCGCCGAGCGCAATGCCGAGCACGACGCGGCCGACCAGCAGCACGCCCAAGTTCGGCGCGAACGCGACCGCCAGGTTCGATGCGACGAGCAGCACCGAGAACACGAGCAGCACGCGCCGCCGGTCGATCGTGCGCGTCAGCGCCGAGATCAGCAGGCTCGTGACCAGCGCGACCGTCGCGGTGGCCGTGACGGCCTGCCCGGCCACGCCTTCGGTCACGCCGAGACTCTCGGCCATCGGCGTCAGCAGGCTCGCGGGCAGGAATTCGGCCGTGACGAGCCCGAAGACGCCGAGCGTCATCGCGAATACCGCGCCCCAGGCCGGTTCGCGGGGGGCCGCCGTCGAGGCGGCCGTGGAGATTCCGGGATTCATGCGTGGTTCCGTGTCGGTTAGGGAAAGTACTGATGAGGGCGTATCGTAAGGAACCACGTCAGGACGGTCTATGACATACAATCCGTTCTTGTTGATCAATCGTCCGAATCTCGACATGTCCGAGCCCCTGCTTCCGCCCATCCCCGACGTGCACGACCTCGTCAGCGAGCTGCTGCTGGGGATGCGCCTGAGCGGCGTCCAGTACCGCCGCATCCAGGTCGCGCGGCCGTTCGGGCTGAACTTCGGCCAGGTGACCGGCCGCGCGCAGTTCCATTTCGTCGGGCGCGGGCCCGTGCTGCTGCGCGACGCGTCGGGCGACACGATCCGGCTCGAGGCCGGCGACGCGATCCTGCTGCCGCACGGCGGGATGCACGCGCTGGTGTCGGACCCCGATGCACCGTGCCGCGAGATCAACGGCTTGGAGGTCGCAAAGATCTGCGATACGGTGGCGTCGGTCGCGTCGGCCGGCGTATCGCCCGCCGGTTGCGCGACGACCGAGCCGGGCGCCGGCGATGCGCTGATCTTCAGCGCGTGCATGGAGCTCGATCTCGGCGGCATGCAGCCGCTCGTCGGCACGATGCCCGAGTTCATGCACGTCGGCACGCTGCTCGCGCGCTACCCGGAAATCCGCCCGATGCTCGACGCGATGGAGCGCGAAGCGTGCTCGGCGCGCGCGGGCTTCGCGGGCATCCTCGCGCGGCTCGCGGACGTGGTCGCGGCGTTCATCGTGCGCGGCTGGGTCGAGTGCGGATGCGGCGATGCGGCGGGCTGGGTGCAGGCGCTGCGCGAGCCGAAGCTCGGCCGCGCGATCGTCGCGCTGCATCGCGACCCGGGTCGCAACTGGAGCGTGGCGGAACTCGCCACCGAAGCAGGCGTGTCGCGCTCGGTGTTTGCCGAACGCTTTCTCGCGGCGACCGGGATGACGCCCGTGCGCTACCTGACCGAGCTGCGGATGCGGCTCGCCGCACAATGGATCACGCGCGACCACGAGACGATCGAGGCCGTCGCATACCGGCTCGGCTACGGCTCGCTCGCCGCGTTCAGCCGTGCATTCAAGCGCGTGGTGGGCAAGCCGCCGGGCGCGGTGCGCGCGGACGGCGAGGTGGTCAGCCCGCACTGAACATCGCCGGCAACCACCGGATGCATCATCAACGCCGTTAATACAAAGAATCAGAAAACGCACTTTTACTTATTGTTTTTGGCTTCCGATAAAGGCGCACCTGCCGCGCACGCCGCGCGGCCCGTCATCTCAACGCTGACCGCCCCACCCCGGAGAAAGCCATGGCCACGGTTCGTCCCGCCGCCTCATCCCCCGCCCTTCCTGCTGCGCCCAACGACCTGAAGCGCATCGCCATCGCGAGCGTGATCGGCACGACGGTCGAATGGTACGACCTGTTCGTCTTCGCCACCGCGTCCGCGCTCGTCTTCAACAAGGTGTTCTTCCCGAGCTTCGTGCCGCTCGTCGGTACGCTGCTCGCATTCGGCACCTTCGCGTCCGCGTATCTCGCGCGCATCGTCGGCGCCGCGCTGTTCGGCCATTTCGGCGACCGGCTCGGACGCAAGTCAATGCTGCTCGTGTCGCTGGTCCTGATGGGCTGCGCGACGTTCGCGATCGGCCTGTTGCCGGGCTATGGCGCGATCGGCATCTGGGCGCCCGTGTCGCTGCTGACGCTGCGCATCGTCCAGGGGCTCGCGCTCGGCGGCGAATGGGGCGGCGCGGTACTGATGGCGGTCGAGCATGCACCCGCCGGCAAGCGCGGCCTGTTCGGTTCGTGGGTGCAGGTCGGCGTCCCCGCCGGCACGCTGATCGCGAATCTCGCATTTCTCGTCAGCAGTGCGATGTTGTCGCCCGCGGCACTGCTCGCGTGGGGCTGGCGCATTCCGTTCCTCGCGAGCGCGCTGCTCGTCGGTGTCGGCCTGTATATCCGCCTGAACACGACGGAAACGCCGACCTTCGCGAAGGTCAAGGAAGCCGCCGCGCAGGTGAAGCTGCCGATCGCCGCGGTGCTCGGCCGCTACGGCAAGCAGGTCGTGCTGGGCGGCGTCGCGACGATGTCGACCGGCACCGCTTTCAACCTGATGGTCGCGTTCGGGCTCACGTACGGTACGCAGACACTCGGCTACTCGCGCGGCGCGATGCTGTCGATCGCATTGATCGCCTGCGCGCTCTGCATCGTGATGCTGCCGCTGTTCGGCCGTCTGTCGGACCGCATCGGCCGCAAACCCGTGATCTTCGGCGGCATTCTCGCCGAGGCGCTGTTTGCGTTTCCGATGTTCTGGCTGCTCGACAGCCGCGAGTTCTCGCTTGCGCTCGCCGGCTACCTGCTGATGATGACCGCGTTCGCGGCCAACTACGGGCCGATCGCGACGTTCCTCGCCGAACTGTTCGGCACCGAAGTGCGCTATTCGGGGCTGTCGGTCAGTTACATGCTGTCGGGCCTGCTCGGCAGCGCCGCCACGCCGATCGTGACGACCGCGCTGCTGTCCGCGACCGGGCGCGGCTCGTCGGTCGCGTGGTACATGGTTGCGTCCGCACTGGTCTCCGCGCTCGCGCTCCTGCTGCTCACGGAAACGCTGAAACGCGACCTGTCCGCGCACGCGCACCGCGACGAACCGGTCGGGGAACGCGCATGAATCCGGCCAGCCGAACGGTGAATCCCGTGACACCCGCCCTCGATCCGTCGCTCGTGCAGCAACTGCGCGACGTGAGCCTGCCGACGCTCGGCCATTTCCTCGAAACCGGCTTCGCACAACCGGTACTGCGTACGCTCGTCCCCGGCGTCAAGCTGGTGGGCCGCGCGGTCACCCTGCAACTGCGCAGCCCTGACGCGGTCGCGGTCAATCGCGCGCTGGCCCGCCTCGCGACGGGCGACGTGCTCGTAATCGACATGCAGGGCGACCACATGCATGCGTGTGTCGGCGCGGTCACCGCGACGGCCGCGCAATGCACGGGAGCGGCCGGCATCGTCGTCGACGGCGCGGCGACCGATCTGCACGAGCTTCGGCAGATCGGACTGCCCGTCTTTGCGCGCGGCACGAGCGCGTTGACGACCAAGCGCCTCGACGACGACGCCAGCGCATTCGGCCGATCCGTCCAGTGCGGCGGCGTGACGGTCGCGCCAGGTTCGATCGTGATGGCCGACGACAACGGCGTACTGTTCGCCGACCCGGCGACGCTCGCCGCCGTCATCGACGCCGCGCTCGCGTCGGATCGCGCGGAACCTGCGCTGCTCGCCCGCCTGCGGGCCGGCGAACCGGTATCCAACGTGCTGTCCGTCACCGCGCAGCACGACCATTCGCCGCGCTAATGATCCGCATTAGCACAATGAAATTGACGGGCCGCCCCGCGCGGGCGAACACTACCCCGCCATCAATGCCTGAACATGGAGAGACACCGATGCGATCCTTCGAAGACGCACGCCTGCCAGCCGGCGCGCACGACTGCCCGCCCGACGAATGGGCGATCCGTACCGACCTGGCGGCACTGTATCGCCTCGTCGCGCATTTCCGCATGACGGACATGATCGACACGCACATCTCGGCGCGGCTGCCCGGCGACACACCGACTTTCCTGATCAACCGCTACGGTGTGCTGTTCCACGAGATGCGCGCGTCCGATCTCGTGAAGATCGACGCGCACGGTAACGTGATCGACCCGCGCGCGGCCAGCGAGCCGGCACGGTTCCGCGTCAACGCGGCGGGCTTTACGATCCATTCCGCGGTTCATGCCGCGCGGGACGACCTGCACTTCGTCGTCCACACGCATACCGCGGCAGGCATCGCCGTGTCCGCACAGGAACACGGCCTGCTGCCGATCAGCCAGCACGCGCTGAAGTTCCATGAAAAGCTGGGCTATCACGACTACGAGGGCATTGCGCTCGACCTCGCCGAACGCGACCGGCTGGTGCGCGACCTGGCCACGCACAAGGCGATGATCCTGCGCAACCACGGCCTGCTTGCGGGCGGCGCCACCGCCGCCGAGGCGTTCCACGAAATCTACTTCCTCGAACGCGCGTGCCAGGCGCAGGTGCAGGCGATGGCCGGCGGCGCGAAGCTGATCGTGCCGCCCGCCGACGTCTGCCGGCGCACGGCCGCGCAATTCACGCGCGACGATTCGGCCGACATCGCCGACACCGCGTGGCGCGCGGCGCTGCGCCTGATCGACGATCCCGCGTCCGACTACCGCTGCTGAAACTCTTTCGTCATGCGCCGGCCCTCCGTGCCGGCCTCTGCCACTGCTTCCGATGACTACAATCGCACTCCTCAGTAAAAGCTATGACATGTCGCACCTCGTCGGATCGATCCGGCGTGCGGCGCCGGCCTTCGACGTCGTGATGCACGGCGAACCGGGCGCGGTCGACGCGGAAATCGCCGCGTGCTGGGATCCGCCTCATGGCGCGCTCGCCGCGATGCCGAACCTGCGGCTCGTCCACAGCATCGCGGCCGGCGTCGACAACATCCTCGCCGATCCCGCGCTGCCCGCGCTGCCGCTGTGCCGCGTCGTCGATCCGCAGCATGCGCGCGGCATGAGCGAATTCGTCGCCTGGGGCGTGCTGCATTTCCACCGCCGGCTCGACCTCGCGATGCGCAACCAGCAGGCGGCGCGCTGGTTTCGCCCGGACCAGGCGCATCCGTCGCAATGCACGGTCGGCATCATGGGGCTCGGCGAGATCGGCAGCCGTGTCGCCGTCGATCTCCAGCAACGCGGTTACACAGTTCGCGGCTGGGCGCGCCAGCCACGCGCGCTGCCCGGTATCGACCTGTTCGAGCACGACGACGGCCTGCACGCGTTTCTCGCCGGCACCGACATCCTCGTGTGCCTGCTGCCGCTGACGGATGAAACGCGCGGCATCCTGAATTCGACCACGTTCGATCGGCTGAAGCCCGGTGCGAAGCTGATCCACGTCGGACGCGGCGAGCATCTCGTCGTCGCCGATCTGGCCGCGGCGCTCGAACGCGGCCAGCTCGGCGGCGCGCTCGTCGACGTGTTCCCGGTCGAACCGCTGCCCGCCGACGATCCGCTCTGGCGCGCGCCGAACCTGATCGTCACGCCGCACATGGCGTCGGTCGCCAGCTCCGACACGATCGGCCAGCAGGTCGCGCAGAACGTACAGCGGCTGCTGGACGGCGAGCCGCTGCACAACGTGGTGGATGTCGCACGCGGCTACTGACGGCCGGCGGCCGCGTGCCGCCGCGTCACGGCCGCCCGGGTCACGGCGCGGCCGGTGCGTCGGGCGCCTCCTGGCGGTCGAGAAACGCGTTCAGCGCGTCGACGAACGCCGCCTCGGCCGCATTGAGCTTGCGGTCCTGCGACCACAGGAAGTGGATGTCGACGTCGGCCACGCCTTCGTCGGGCGGCAGGCGCTGAAAACGTCCGTGCGCGATGTCGTCCCGGACGATGTGCTCGGGCAGGCAGCCGATCCCGAGCCCCGCGAAGATGAAGCGCTTGACCTCGGCCATGCTCGACGACGACGCGATCACGCGCCCGGTGAACCCCATCTCGTCGCGAAAGATCGTCAGCGGCGACATGTGATCGCCGACCTTGTCACCGGTGAACGACACGAACGGCAGGCCGGCCAGGTCGGCCGTGCGCAGGCCGTCGCGCCCGAACAGCGGATGGTGGCGCCCGCAGAACAGCGCGTAATGCTGGCGCAGGAACACGCGGGCGTCGATCCGTTTCGGCAGCGCGCGGCGCGGCGTCAGCCCGAGCGTCAGCGCCCGCTGCTGCAGGCTGTTGACGACGTCGGCGCTGCGCATCACCTGGCTTTCGAATTCGATGCGGGGATAGGTGCGATGAAACTCGGCGAGGAAATCGTCGTACGCGGGAAAGTCGATGCCGCTGACGATCCCGATGCGCACGGTGCCCGAGATGTCGTGATCGCGATCGACGTCGGCAAGCGACAGCCGCGAGATCGTGCCGTAGATGTCTTCGGCGATCTGCTGCACCTCGATGCCGGCCTGCGTGACCTCGATGCGCGGCCCGTGGCGGTCGACGAGACGCAGGCCGAGTTGCTCCTCGAGCCGCCGCAGCGCCTGGCTCACGGCCGGCTGCGTGAGGTGCAGGCGCATCGCCGCGCGACTCACGCTCTGCTCGCGCGCAATCGCGAGAAAGGTGCGCAACAGGTTCCAGTCGAGGCGGTCGTTCAGGTAGGTGTCGGGGCGGTCTTTGCTCATCACGGATCTCGCGGCTTCATCATTCGTGAAAATTATACTCAGGATAACGATTAAAAATTGGACTAATTATTTTTGATTTTCGATAAAGACGACACGATGAACACCGGCCCGTGGGCGGCCGACCGATCAGGAACCTCGACGATGCTGAAGATCAATGCGGAGCGGCTCTGGCAGAGCCTCATGGACATGGCGCAAGTGGGCGCGACCGCGAAAGGCGGCGTGCGCCGCCTCGCGCTGACCGACGAAGACGCGGCCGGCCGCGCGCGCTTCGAGACGTGGTGCCGGGACGCGGGGCTCACGCTCACCGTCGATCGCGTCGGCAACCTGTTCGCGCGGCGCGCGGGCCTGCGGCCGGACGCGGCGCCCGTCGCGAGCGGCAGCCACCTCGATACCCAGCCGGAAGGCGGGCGCTTCGACGGCGTGTACGGCGTACTCGCCGCGCTCGAGGTCGTGCGCACGCTGAACGACGCGGGGATCGCCACCGAACGGCCGATCGAGATCGTCGTGTGGACCAACGAGGAAGGCGCGCGGTTCACGCCCGCGATGCTCGGCTCCGCCGCGTTCACCGGCGTGATGCCGCTCGACGCGGCGCTCGCGTCACGCGATGCGGCCGGCGCAAGCGTCGCCGATGCGCTCCGCGCGAGCGGCTATGCGGGCGAGCGCGCCGTGCCCGGCGCGCCGTTCGACGCCTATTTCGAAGCGCATATCGAACAAGGGCCGGTGCTCGAGGAAAACGGCGTGCCGATCGGCGTCGTCACGGGCGGCCAGGCGATCCTCTGGCTCGACGTGCGCGTCGCGGGGCAAGCCGCCCATGCGGGCACGACGCCGATGCAGTACCGGCGAGATGCACTGTTTGCCGCCACCGACATGGCGGCCGAACTCGAGGCGATCGCGGCCGAATACTTCCCGCTGGGACTGACGACGATCGGCGAATGGCAGATCCGCAACGCGTCGCGCAACACGATCGCGGGTGAGGTCACGTTCACGGTCGACCTGCGCCATCCGGACGACGCGGCGATCGCCGACATGGAAGCCGCCGTGCGCGCACGTTTCGGCAAAGTGGCCGCGCGGCGCGGCGTGTCGGTCGAGATCGGGCAACACTGGGTCAGCCCGTCGACGCCGTTCGATCCGGCCTGCGTCGACGCCGTTCAGCGCGCGGTCGACATGCTCGACTATCCGAACCAGCGCATCATCAGCGGCGCCGGACACGACGCGATCCATCTCGCCAAACACTGCCCGACCGCGATGGTGTTCATTCCGTGCGTCGGCGGATTGAGCCACAACGAAGCCGAAGACGCACTGCCGGCCGATGTGGCGCGCGGCGCGGACGTGCTGCTGCACGCGATGCTCGCACGTGCGGCGCGCGTGTAAGCGGCCGATCCTCACGTTACGCCACGCACAACCGGCCCCCTTTCCGACCCCGACACTGCTCCCGACCGTGACCCGCTACCCTGACCGACCGCTTGCCGCGCTGCGACGCGCATGGCTCTTCGTCCCCGGCGCCGATGCCGCCGCTCACGCCGCCGCGCTCGGCACGTCCGCCGACGCGATCGTCGCCGACCTGGAAGAAATGACCGCGCCTGCCGACCGGCCGGCCGCGCGCCAGCGCATCGTCTCGCTGCTCGGCGACGCGGCCGCCTGCGGCGCGCTCGGCGCGGTGCGGATCAATCCGCTCGAGCAGGACGGCCAGGACGATCTCGAAGGCGTGATGCGCGGCCGCCCCGGGGCGATCTTCCTGCCGCATGCGGAAACGCCTGCGCAGCTCGCACGGCTCGCCGACGCGCTGACGGCGCTCGAAGCGCGGCACGGCCTGCCGGACGGCTCGACCGAGATCGTGCCGACGATCGAATCGGCCCGCGGACTCGTGCACCTGGGCGCGATGCTCGCCGCGAGCCCGCGCATCCGTCACGCGATGCTGGCGGTCGAGGATCTCGCGGCAAGCTTCGGCGCGCGCCGCACACGTGACGGGCTGGAACTGCTGCATGCGCGCAGCCGCTTCCTGATCGAATGCATCGCGGCCGGCTGCCAGCCGATCGACCTGCCCTGCACCTACCTTGCGGCAGACGTCCTCGCGCACGATCTCGCCACGTCGACCGGGCTGGGCTTCCGGTCGAAATGCGCGGTGTTCGCCACGCAAGTGGACGCGATCAACCGGGCGCTGACGCCGTCCGATGCGGACGCGCACGCGGCGCGCGCGCTGCTGGATGCCTATCGCGCGCAATCGGCATCCGGCCACGCCGCCGCCTCCGGGCGCATCGATGCGCCCGACGCAAACAATGCGCGCCGGCTGCTCGAACGCCACGCGCAATGCCGGCGCGTAGCCGACGCGCATGCGCAGGCGGCGAGCATAAACGCCGCTAATGCTCGGAATTAAAAAACAGAATTTTACGCACGCATATCGGCGACGGATAAACCGCATTGCGGCACGCCAGGGCCTCGCGCGGCAGAACATCGCGGCACGGCCGGCACCCTCATACGAACGACAGGACAGCCCATGTCTCAACCTGCCCCCCACACGCATCAGCCCGTGCGCGCCGCCACCGCGGCGTTCATCGGCACCGCCGTCGAGTTCTACGACTACTACACGTACGCGACCGCCGCCGCGCTGGTGCTCGGCGACGTGTTCTTCCCGAGCGGCAACCACTTCCTGAGCACCATGGCGTCGTTCGGCACCTTTTTCGTCGGTTTCGTCGCGCGGCCGCTGAGCGGCGCCGTGTTCGGCCACCTGGGCGACCGCATCGGCCGCAAGAAAATGCTCGTGCTCACCATGTTCCTGATGGGGATCGCGACGACCGGCATCGGCCTGTTGCCCGGCTACGCGACGATCGGCATCTGGGCGCCGATCCTGCTGGTGCTGCTGCGGATCCTGCAGGGCATCGCGGTTGGCGGCGAATGGGGCGGCGCCGTGCTGATGGCGAGCGAACACGCGCCGGCCGGCCGCAAGACGTTCTTCGCGTCGTTCCCGCAAATGGGCAGCCCCGCCGGGCTGATCCTGTCGCTGCTCGCGTTCCGCTTCGTCACGTCGCTCGACCACGACAGCTTCGTCAGCTGGGGCTGGCGCCTGCCGTTCCTCGCGAGCTTCGTGCTGCTGCTCATCGGGATGGCGATCCGGCTCGGCGTGAAGGAGTCGCCCGAATTCGAACGCGTGCGCGATACCAACGCCGTGGCCAAGTACCCCGTCGCCGAAGTGCTGCGCACCGCGTGGGTACCGATCCTGCTGGCCGCCGCGGCAACGACGATCGGCTCGGCCGGATTCTTCTTCACGAATACGTTCATGATTTCGTACGTGACGACCTACCTCGGCATGTCGAAGTCGTTCATTCTCGATTGCCTGTTCGTCGTCACCCTCATCCAGCTGCTGTCGCAGCCCGTCTCCGCGCTGCTCGCGCAACGCTTCGGCGAGACGCGCTTCCTCACCTGCGCGGCCGTGCTGTCGATGCTGACACCCTATCCGATGTTCCTGCTCGTTCAGACCCGGAACCCCGTCGCGATCGTTGCCGGCATTTCGTTCTCGGTCGTCACGCTGTCGGCGATCTACGCGGTCATCGCCGGCTTCATGACCCCGGCGTTTCCGACGCGCGTCCGCTACTCCGGCATCTCGATCGCGTACCAGCTGTGCGCGATGGTCGCCGGCGGTACGACGCCGCTGATCGGTACGATGCTCGCGCAGCAGTTTCGCGGACAATGGCTGCCGCTCGCGGCGTTCTTCACGCTGCTGTCGTTCGTCTCCCTCGTCGGCATTGTCGGGCTCGGGCGCTACTGTCAGCGTCAGCGCGCGACCGTTCGCGGCACGCTGGCGACCAGCCCGTGATACCGGGCCGGTGAGCGATGCGCGCGCAACGCATGAACCCGACCGCTCAACCGTTGCGCGCTTCCAGCTTGTCGATCAGCGCCGTCGCACACTGCACGGCAAGCGCCGCGCACTGCTCCGCATCCACGACCGCGCCGCTCGCCGCGGTGCCCTGCACGATCCGGCCCAGCAAATCCTTCGAGAGATCGGCGATCTCGTAGTCCCGTTCCGTCATGATTTCCCTCCTGCGCGTCGACCGGTGGCGACGACGCGCGCACGTCCCCTGCCCGTTCAACGCCCTTTCGCCCGCACGACGATCTGCGCCTGCGTGTCGCGTTCGATATGTTCGAGCGACGCGCGCAGCGCCGTGAATTCGTCCGGCGTACACACCTGACGGCCGAAATCCGCGGTCATCCGCCGCGTGACCTGCACGACGCGCGCGGCCGCGTCGAATACGTAATGCGACGTGAAATCGACGAAGCGGTCGTGCACGGCCGTATCGGTGGGCAGGTCGGTCAACGCGACATCGGCCGGCAGCGCGATCTGGCCGGTCTCGTCGAACGTGCCGCCGATGCAGCCCCACGGTTGCGTGCGCACCGGTTCGGCCAGCCAGTGCTCGACCTGCGTCGCGATGCCGCCCGTCAGGCTCGACAGCGCGGGCAACGCGGTCGTGCCGTCGGGCCACACGAAATGATCCAGCGTGCCCGAGACCGTCACGTCGAAAGGCCCGTCGGTCACGCGCCGGTCGCTGGTCGACAGTTGCGCGCGGCCGCGCAAGCCGCTTTGCCGCAGGCGATCGTTCGCGAGCTGCGCAATGAGGTCGGGCGTCGCGCGGCGAAACAGGTTGCGTTCGAGTTCGGCCGTCCAGCCGTCGTCCTCGATGTACGCGTGAAAACGCGTGGCGCCGGGCCCGGCTGCATCGATCTCGACCCGCGCGATGCGGCCGCGCGGCTGCGTGGCCGGCGTGCGCGACAGCACACCCGTGTCGACGCGCAGCGCGGGACGGTCCATCACGATCGGCGGCAGATAGCCGAACGCGATGCCGGCTGTCGTCGTATCCGCATAAAGTGCGAGATCGGGCAGCCACGTGATCGCGTGATTGATCGCGCCGCCGCCGTACCCGGGCACCGACGGCAGCGTGTAGACCGACCCGAGATTGAGCAGCACCGGTTCGCTGCGGATGCCGACCGCCGCGAGCAGCGCGCCGAACAGCGCGACATGATCCTTGCAGTCGCCGTAGCGGTTGCGCAGGATGTCCGTGACGCGATGCGGCGCGGCGGCTGTTTCGCCGAGAAACAGCCCGACGTAGCGGATGTTCGCCTGCACCCAGTCGTACAGGATGCGCGCCTTGTCGCGCGGGCCGGCGGCACCCGCGGTGAGCGTGCGCGCCAGTTGCGCAACGGCCGGATCGTCCGTGCCCGGATCGACGGCCGCGTCGCGGTAGCGCGCGGCGAACGCCGCGTAGTCGGGCAGCGTCGACACGACGAGCCGGTCGCCGTAGGTCGCGTAGCCGACCGCACCGTTCTCGATGCGGTCGTACGGGCCGTGCCGGTAGTCGAATTCGTAGCGCGTGCGGCCGTTCGCGGTGACCGGCGGCAGCGCGACGTAGCCGCGTGCATCCGCGTACAGCGGCATGTCGGCCGGCACGTCGAAGATCAGCCGCTGGCTGTCGACCGGCTCGCGCGACGGCTCGACGGTGTAGCCGAAGTAGCCGCGGTTGACCGGCTTCGTGCGGGTCTTGCGGAACGCCACGCGCGTGCTCGACCCGGCTTCGACGCCGGGAAACACGACGGTGCGCAACAGCCCGTCCTGGAACGTCGGCGCGCCGGCCGAGCGCGGCTCCTGCACGTCGCGGATGCCGTCCGCGCCGACCGGATGCGCGACACCGTCGCGGTCGATCGTCTCGGCCGCCAGCAGGTCCACCTTCTCGAGATTCTTGTCGAACCACACGTAGCGCTGCGCAACCGCGTCGATGCCGCTCGCGTTATTCGCACGCAGCGTCGAGTCGTCATGCTCGTCGAGCGAACCGTCGTGCTGGATCACGAATTCGTGCACATCGCTGACGATCGTGACGGGCGCGTCGGTGCCCGGGTCGCCGTTGTCGCGCACATCGGCCACGGCAGCGCCTGCGCCGAGCGCGATCGCGCAGGCGAGCAGGCGGCCGGTCCAGCGGGAAGGAAAAAGCACCACGTCGAAGCTCTCCGCGCGTTCGTTGCCGGGCGCCAGGGCCGCGCGCCGGCGCGGACGGTTCGATCCGCATGACACGCACATGACCGCTCGCGCGCCGCATGCCCGTCGTGCGAACCAGTGTGGGTGACGTGCCGGCGAGCGTCAAGCCGCGCGGCGGCGAGCCGGCCGCGCGTGCATCACCCGCTTCGCCACGCCGGTATGCCGCCCCGTGCGCGCTGTCCCGGGCGAGAGAGCTTTTTTGCATCACGTCGCGACATATAATTCAGTCAGATCATCCATGCGTGCGACGTCGACGGAATGACACGCTGCCGGACACGACACGCCGACATGGGGAAGGAGGCATCATGGCGATCATCAATAGCGACTTCGAGATGGGTTACCTCGTAATCGCGTTCACGCTGCTGGGCCTGGTCCTGTTTGGCGCACTGCTGACGGCACTCCATCTACGGTGGCATCCGAGACTGGTCGGCGCCGCGATCGGTGCGTTGCTCGGCATCGCGCTGATCGAAGCGATACCGATGCTGACGTGAATACGGCGCGGCGCCCATTCGTCCGATCACGCCCCGCGCGGGGTCGGAACGACCGGCGTCTGCCACGGAGGCCGTCATGGCTTCGCCGCTCTGCCTGACCTATCGCCAGTGCGGGATTCGCGCGATCGCGCTCGTCGACCCGGTGGCCGGCGAAGGGCTCGAACTCGGCGCGCTGTACGAGCCGCTCGCCGTCGTGGTCTGGCACGATGCCGGCGGCTGCCACGAAGCGCACCTGCTCGACCCGAAGCATCACGTATTCCGCAACGACGCGGACGCGGTCAGGATCTCGATCGCGCTGGCCAAGCGCTTCATCGACACGATGCTCGCCGGCACGTTCATGCCCGCCGGCTGACCGCCGGCCGCGGCGCCCTTTGTCCCTCGTCATGCTGGAGGCGACATGGAAAACAGTATCGTCCAGGCGTTCTTGCTGGTCGCGCTACTCGTGTTCGCGGTGCTGTTCTTCACGGCCGGGCGCGGCCGCGACCGCACGCGCGACAGGCTGCTGCACCGGCCCGCGCGACGCTCGTCACGCTCGCATACGCATCATCATCCGTAATCGCGCTATCACGTGATCGCACCGCTCAAAAAAATCGGCCGGCGGCCGCGCGTCGTTCGATGCGCATGCCGCCGGCCTTTCAGCGGAGGTCCGGTACTGCGGGCGGCACGCGCGATGCGCGCCTACACGCCCCACATCACGTGCCGGCCCTGTTCGTGGGCCGCACGCATCATGTCCAGCAGCGGCCACGCGCGCTGCGCGAGCCCGCCCGCATGCGGCGACACGTCATCGCGCAGCGCCTGCGTCGAATGCTCGTGTGCGCGTTCTCGCGCCGCATCGTCCCTGATGGCCTGTTCGAGCCGCGCGATCGCACCCGGCAGCTCATCGGTGGAAATCACGCCGCGAACGTCCAGCCCCTTGCCGACCAACCCGAGCAGATACTGCGCCAGATCGCGCAGCATCACGATATCGGGTGCGGCGGAGGAGCGAAACGTGATCAGCATCGTCATTTCCCCTTGTCGTCGCCGCGTACCGTACGGCGCATCGTGCCGCCGGTCGCGGCGAGGCCCCGTGGCCATCCCGCTGCGCGTAAGCGCCGCCCGTTCTTCTGAACCGGACGTTCGCCCGGCACGATGCGCGCGTCGCGCGGCCGGGTTCGTATGTGGCGTGGAGGCCGGATGACACCGAGGCCTGATTTGATTTTATATCACATTGTGATGTATTCAAGCGTACAGACCCTGAATGGCACATAACCGTGCGGTGATGCCATCACGCGCCGCGGCACGCGACGTGCGCCGTTACCCGACGTTCATCGGCAACAACACCATCTGCTTGCCCTCGACGTGCAGGCGCGCCTGCAGCTCGACGGGCGTCTGGTTGTGCAGCCAGGCCGTGAGGAAATTCACGCGCCGGAAGATCAGCTTGCTCGCGAAGCACACCGAGTTCGGATACTCGTCGAGCGTCGACGACGCGAGGTTCATGAATTCGACGACAGGGTTCGTGCCGAACGCGATCCGGTAGTCGGCCGCGATGCCGTTGCGGCGGCAGTGCGCGACATAGTAGTCGAGCGATTCGGTGATCGCGTGGCGCAGCCGTTCGAGATGTTCGTGACCGTCGTACGCCTTCGCGTCCACTTCGCCGACCGCGAGGAAGATCACGTTGCGGAAGTGGCCGGGGAACAGCCGGTTGACCCACAGCAGCGCGTGCATGCTCGCGCCGCGATGCTTGCCGACCAGCAGCACGGCGGTCGGCTGCGACGGGTCGGGCTTGCCCGGCGCGGTGGCCTCGTCGATTTCGGGCGCCTTGCCCGAGAACAGTTCGTCCTCCTTGGCGAGCTGCGCACGCGTATAGGCGTAGTGGCGGTTGATCATGAAGCACAGCGCGATCACCGCGCTCGTCACGAGCACCGTGAGCCAGCCGCCGGCCGTGAACTTCTCGATCAGCGTGATCACGAGCACGGTCGCCGTCACGCTCAGCCCGAGCGCCGACAGGAAGAAGTGCTTGAACCAGCCCTGCTGGCTGCGATGATGCCACCAGTACGTGCACAGCCCGAGCAGCGACATGCTGAACGTGAGGAACACGTTGATGCTGTACAGCACGACGAGCACGTCGACGTTGCCGTGCGTCCACAACAGGATCAGCAGGCTCGACAGCCCGACGACGATGATGCCGTTCTGCCGCACGAGGCGCCCCGACAGGTCGCGGAAATGGCGCGGCACCCACGAATCCGACGCCATGTTCGACAGCACGGCCGGGCCGTCGAGGAAGCCCGTCTGCGCGCCGACCAGCAGCAGCCCGGCCTCGAACGCGAGCACGGCCGCGAGCAATGCGTGGCGCGCGAACGCCGAGCCGAGCCCGAGATGGTCGATCACGCTGCCGAACACGACCGCGTTCAGCGTCTCGCCGTCGACGGGCTTCGCGTGCCACAGCATGTACAGCAGGATGATGCCGCCCGCCGTGAACGCGAGCGACGTCGACATGTACCACATCGTCACCTTCCCGTTCGGCACGCGCGGATCGGCGAGCATGTTCACGTTGTTCGACACGGCCTCGAGGCCCGTATAGGTACCGCCGCCGAGCGAGAACGCGCGCATCAGCAGCGCGAGCAGCACGAACAGGCCGAGCGACTGCGACATGCCGTGCGCTTCGTGCACGGCGTCGGGCACCACCATCGCGAGGCTGCTGCCGTGCACGGCGACGCCATACACGATCAGCCCGAAGTGCAGGATCACGAAGCCGATGAAGATCGGCAGCAGCACCAGGATCGATTCGCGCATCCCGCGGAAGTTGAGCCCCGTCATCATCAGGATCAGCACGATCTCGGTCGTGAGCTTGAACGCCTGCGCGCTGACCGGCAGCAGGCTGAAGAACGCGTCGACCCCGCTCGCGAGCGACGTCGCGACGGTCAGCACGTAGTCGACCAGCAGCGCCGCGCCGGATACCAGCCCCGGCTTCGATCCGAGCAGCGATGTCGCGACGCGGTAGCCGCCGCCGCCGGTCGGGAACAGCTCGATCACCTGGTTGTAGCCGAGCGCGATGATGAACACGGTCGCCGCGGTCGCGAGTGCGAGGAACAGCGCGAGCGCATGGTGCTGGCCGAGCGCGAGAAACGCCTCCTCCGGGCCGTAACACGACGACGACAGCCCGTCGGCGCCGAGCCCGACCCAGGCCAGCAGCGGCGTCACGGCAATCGCATGCCGCGTGCGCGGATCGAGCGGGTCGAGCGGTTTTCCGACGAGCAACTGCCACACTTTCTGGAATGCGGTCACGACTCCTCCGGAACGCCCGACGCATCGGCGCAACTGTTCTAAAAGTAAATGAGTTCCGGGACAACTTCCAGTCGGCGTATTCCATAAGGCGGCGTCGCGCGCGGCCGGATTGCTTTCAACACGCCGACACGCTTCAGACAATCGAGCTACAGCCACACCCTCCGGACATGACGGTGCGGTCGCGGCACGCGCGTGTTGCCCGCGGCGGCGGCACGACCGATCGGCATGCAACAGGACGAGCTTGCGCGGCAACGCGAGCTGCCATCCGATCGATGCGCGTCGGTAAGGCTACCTTCGCGCTACGACTCGGCGGCCCGTACAACGCGTCAGCCGGCCTCGCCCAACGCGCGGGCGAGCAGGCGCGACACGCCGACGAAGGCCGGATGCGGCGCGGTGATCACGAAGGTCGGAATCTTCGCGAGATAACCGGCAAAGCGACCCTTCGCCTCGAAGCGGGCACGAAACGGCGATGCATCGAACAATGCACCGAGGCGCGGTACGACGCCCCCACCGATATGAATGCCGCCGGTCGCGCCGAGGGTCAGAGCCAGATTGCCCGCGAACGTGCCGAGCATGCCGCAGAAGCACTCCAGGGTCGCCACGCTGCGTGCGTCGCCATCGAGCGCACGATCGATGATGGCTGCCGTATCGGTCGCGCCGGCCTCGGGCGCGTCGCAGCTGTCGCGCGCCGCGAGCGCCGCGTGAATCACCGCGATGCCGGGCCCCGAGACCAGCCGCTCGAACGATACGTGCGGCCAGCGCGCCCGCGCGTAGTGCAGCACGTCGGCCTCGCGTGCGTCGGCAGGCGCAAACGACACATGCCCGCCCTCGCCGGACAACGGCACCCATGCGTCGCCCGCGCGCACGAGTGCCGAGACGCCCAGCCCCGTTCCGGCGCCGAGCACGCCGATCGTACCCGCGGGCGCCGCGTGCCCACCGCCGACCTGCCGCCGTTGTCCCGCGGACAGATGCGGCACGGCCATCGCCAGCGCCGCGAAGTCGTTGAAGACGCGCAGCGTGTCGAATCCGAGCGCGCGGCGCGTCGCGTCGATCGAGAAGCGCCAGTCATGATTGGTCATGCTGACCATGTCGCCGTCCACGGGATTGGCGATCGCGATCGCCGCGTCGCGCACCCGCACGCCACCCGCGTCGCGCAGGAACGCGCGCACTGCGTCGTCCACACCGGCATGGGCGCCGCATCGATAGACGCGCACGTCACCGATCCCGCCGAGCGCGGTCTCCAGCGCGAAGCGCGCGTGCGTGCCGCCGATGTCCGCCAGCAGGCGGGGTTCGCCGGCGCGCACGCCGCCCGGCGCAACCGGATGGCCATTCATGGTCGCTTCGCTCATCGTATCTCCCGAATTGTCATTCGCATGTCGATCGCGACGGTCATGGCACCTCCACGCCGCGCGCCGCGCTCAGCAGCTCGAACCAGTGCTCGCGCCCGAGCGTGATACGGGTTGCCTCGACCGCTTCGCGCAGCGCCGCGATCCGGCCCGACCCGACGATCGGCAGCGGTCGGCACGGCAGCGCGAGCAGCCACGCGAACAGCACCGTCGTCGCGGACACGCCATGCGCGTCGCCGATCCGCGTCGCGGTCGCGCGCACGCGCGTCGCGACGGGCGACGCATCGGTCAACAGGCGTCCGCCCGCGAGCGGCGACCACAGCATCGGCGGACAGCGCCAGCGCTGCGCCTGATCGAATGTACCGTCGTCGAGCGGCGCGAGATGCAGCAGCGAACATTCGACCTGGTTCGTCGCGAGCGACATCCCGTGCGCCGCCATCCGGTCTTGCAGCAACGCTGCCTGCGCCGCCGTAAAGTTCGATATCCCGAATTCGCTCACCTTTCCGTCACGCCGGAGCGCGGCAAAGGTCGTCGCGACTTCGTCGGCATCCATCAGCGGATCGGGACGATGCAGCAGCAGCAAGTCGAGCCGGTCGGTGCGCAGCGCGCGCAACGACTGCTCGACCGACGCGATGACATGCGCGGCCCGCGTGTCGTAGTGCTTGATCCCGTGCGCGGGCCGGCGCGCGGAGACGAGCCGGATCCCGCACTTCGTGATGATCCGCATCCGTTCGCGCAGGTGTGGCGCATCAGCCAGCACGTCGCCAAACAGGCCCTCGGCCGTATAGTCGCCGTAGATGTCCGCATGGTCGAAACTCGTCACGCCGAGCTCCAGCGCTGCCTCGATCAGCGAACGACGCTCGCGGACCGACAACGCCCAGTCGCCGATCCGCCACATCCCGAACACGATGCGCGAGAACGGCGTGGCATCGGCACCCATCGATATCGTCGTACAACGTTCCGTCATCGCGTTCACCACCACCATTCGACCTGCGCGCCGACCGTCGAACCCGTACGCGACGTGCCGAAAATACCCGTCGTCGACAGCGGATCCCCGGGCGCCGCCGCATCCTGCGCGGCCTTGTTCCAGCGGGCATACGTGTAGAACACGCGGAATTCGGGCCGCGACCAGAACGAGCGGTCCATCGCGAGCGTCAGCGCGACGCTCGCCTTCAGCAGCGTGCGCGTCGGGCCGCCGGACGGCGTCACGCGATCGTGTCCGAGGTCGCCCTGCAGCTTGATGTGCTGCGTGAACGCATACACCGGTCGCACGCCCATCGATACCCAGGTCTGCGACCCGCCCGACGGCGCGATATCGCGCTGGTAGATGCCGACCACCTGTCCGCCGAAGTCGCGCGTCGCCTGCCAGTCGAACGCGTCGAGGATACGCACGCTCTTGTAGCGGTTGTCGTTGGTCAGCGTTCCCGTGTAGCCGAGGCCCGTGCCCGGACCGACGCCGTACTGGAACGCGAGCTTGTTCTTGCCGCCGAGCAGGTTGGTCTGCACGTGCTGGACCGTGAACGACCAGCCACTATGCGCGTCCTGCAGCAGGCCGCCCGCATTCAGCACCGGCGCGCGGGCCGGGATGTAAGACAGCCCGAACTGCAGTTCGCCGCCGGGGTTCGGGTGCACGCCCGACAGTTGCAGGTCGTGGCGCGTCGCGTAGTTGGGCTGATCGATGTAGTCTTCGCGGAACAGCGCATAGCTGAGTTTCAGGCCGCCGCCGATCGGCACGTTCTCGACGCCCGCGCCAAGGCCGCTCGGGTTCCAGTAGTAGAAGTCGTTCATGTGAACGTCGTTGCGCCGGTAGTAGATGCGCCCGAACCAGATCCGCATGTCGTCGAGCCCCGGAAGGTTCGTGAGCTGCACGTACGACTGCGGCAGGCGAATCCTTCCGTGATTGCCGTCGAAGGTTGGCGTGCGGTCGAGATCGTTGACGAGGCTCGCCATGCCGACTGCCGACAGCTGCATGCCGTTCGAAAACTTGTACAGCGTCTGGTCGATCTCCAGTTCGCTGTAGATCTGGCACTCGTTGCCGAGCCGGTATTTGCTCTGTGCGCCCGGCAACTGGAAGCAGGCCTGCGAATGGCCGTCGCTCGTGCCGACGCCGGCCCGCAGATAGCCATGGAACTGCGTCCACGGCGTCAGCTGGTTCCAGGCCGACGACGGCGTCGGCGTCGCCACGTTGGTGGCACTCGTGTCGGCCGGCACGACGCCGGTGGCCTGCGAGAGGCCGCCCGGCGCGCTGTCCGCGGCGACCATCGTCGTCGGGTCCGGCGCCGCATGCAGCGCGGCCGATGCGACGGCCAGCGAGAACGCGGCGGCAAGCCGCGTGAGCCTGAACGGGGTGCGTGCGGGGCCGCGCACGGCGCAGCCTGCTTCGTCGATCATGAACGTGTCTCCAAACGTTGTCAGTGCGCCGCGTGCGATGCGCGGCGTCATCGAATAGGTATGTGTGCTGCGTCGTCCGCGATGTTGCCGACCGGCCGGCGCGCTGGACGATCCGCGCGCCGGCCCCGTACGAACTCAGCCCGCGACTTCAGCCGGCGAGTCAAGATCGAGCGCCGGCGGCACGTCGGCAGCCGCCGGTCCCGGCGCGTGAATGCGGATCGGCTCGCCCGCGGCCGCGCTCGCATAGATCGCGTCGAGAATTTCCATCACGATCAGCCCTTCCTCGCCGGGGGCGGGATGCGGGACGTCGCACAGAATCGCTTCCGCGTAGTCGTACATCGCCGAATGCGCGCCTTCCGCGGGCGGATTCAGGCGCATGTCGAATTGCGCGCCGTTCTGCTCGATGAACACGTGCGCATCGAACGTGTAGCCCTCGTTCAGGTTCTTCTGCAGCAGCCCGGCACGCGTGCCGAGGAGGCGGGTTTCCATCAGCTCCGCCTCCTGGATGTTGGTTGCCCACGACGCCTCGAGCGCGAGCGTCGCGCCGTTGTCGAACCGGATCAGCGCAGCCGCGAGATCCTCGACGTCGAACGTCTTGCCCGCGCGGGCGGCCAGTTCGCGCGCGATCGGATCGTAGGTGCTGCCCATCACCCACACGGGTTTCGGATAGCCCATCAGCCACAGCGCGAGATCGAGGCGATGCACGCCGAGATCGATCAGCGGCCCGCCGCCCGCCAGCGCCTTCGTGCCGAACCAGCCACCAAAACCGGGCATCCCGCGCCGGCGATGCCAGACCGTCCGTCCGAAATAGAAATCGCCGAACAGACCGCTTTCGACCTGCGCCTTCAGCGCGCGCGACTGAGCGCTGAAGCGGTACGAGAAATTGATCATCAGCCGCTTGCCGGCGCGCTGCGCGGCGATCAGCATCTCGCGCCCCTCGTCCGCGTTCAGCGCCATCGGCTTCTCGCACAGCACGTGGCAGCCGGCGTCGAACGCGGCGAGCGTCAGCTCGCGATGGAATTTGTTCGGCGTGCACACGCTGACGATATCGAGCTTCCCGGCTGCCAGCATCGCGTCGGCCGATGCGTAGCGTGCATCGATGCCGAACGTGTCGCCGACCTTCGCGAGCCGCTTCTCGTCGGGATCGGCAATCGCGACCACGTCGACATCGGGATGCTCGCGCCAGCCTTCGATATGCTTGCGGCCGATCCCGAGCCCGATCACGCCGACGCGCAGGCGCCGGCCGCGTGCGATCGCCGCCGCTTCCGGCAGCTCGACCTTGTAATCGTCGTTCATGCGAGGTCTCCTGCGCTTTGCTGGATGCCGACGTGCGCAAACTGCTGGCTCTTCTCGCTGAGCGTCTCGAGCGGCGGCGAGTTCGGGCAGCGGTCGGCGAGGGTGACGCGCGGTGCGGCCCACTGCACCGCGTTCGCGATCACGCGCTGCACGTTTCGGTCGTGATAGGTCGGGTAGGCTTCGTGGCCCGGGCGGAAATAGAAGATCCGGCCGTGACCACGTTCCCAGCAACAGCCCGAACGGAACACTTCGCCGCCCTCGAACCACGAGATGAACACGGTGCTGTCCGGTTGCGGGATGTCGAAGCGCTCGCCGTACATCTCCTCGTGCGGCAGTTCGAAATACTCGCCGAGGCCGGCCGCGATCGGGTGCGACGGTTCGACGACCCACAGCCGCTCCTTCTCGGCCGCTTCGCGCCACTTCAGCGAACAGTTCGTGCCGAGCAGGCGGCGGAAGATCTTCGAGAAGTGCCCTGAATGCAGCACGATCAGGCCCATCCCTTCGAGCACGCGTCGCTGCACGCGCTCGACGATCTCGTCGGAGACCTTCGCGTGCGCCTTGTGCCCCCACCAGATCAGCACATCGCACGCGGCGAGCCGCGCTTCGCTGAGTCCGTGCTCGGGCTGGTCGAGCGTCGCGGTGCCGATCTCGAGCGGCAACGCGCCGTGTCCGAGCGCCGGCGTCTCGGCGAGTGCCATCGCGATCACTTGATGCAGGCCGTCGGGGTAGATCGCGCGGACTCCCGCGTTTTCCCGTTCGTGCTCGAACTCGTTCCACACGATCACTGAAAGCTTCTTGTTTAGCATGACTATCCTTTATCGATGAGTTGGCGCCAATTCGACAGCGGCCATGCGCCGTGGCCGCCTGAAACCTGTGGCTGGATTCGCCGCGTGCCGCTCAGGCGATCGCGAGCACCGGCGCGGCAGGCTCGCGCGGCGTACGCGCCGCCGCGCGGCCGTCCGGATGAAACAGATGCAACGCGCCGGCCGGCAGATCGACGCGCAGGCGGTCACCCATCCGCGCGCCGCCGGCATCGGTCTTCGCAACGATCGGCTGGCCGCAAAGCGGTGTGTCGAGATACAGATAGGTGTGTTCGCCCATCTGCTCGACGTGCGCGACCTGACCCGTCACGGCACCGGTGCCAACCCGCACGTGTTCGGGGCGGATGCCGAGCGTCACGCCGGTGCCCGCCTCGAGGCTGTCGCCGGACACGCTGGCGACGAGCGGGTAGTTGCGTGCCAGCGCGCGAACCTCGGTACTGCCTGCCGCCGCAACGCTTGCCGGCAGGAAGTTCATCGCGGGCGAGCCGATGAAACCGGCGACGAACTGGCTCGCCGGACGGTGATACAGATCGAGCGGCGTGCCGATCTGGGCGATGCTCGGGATCCCGTTGCGTCCTTCGAGCGGCCGCAGCAGCACGATCTTGTCGGCGAGCGTCATCGCCTCGACCTGGTCGTGTGTCACGTAGATCATGCTGGTGCTGTCGAGGCTGCGGTGCAGCTTCGCGATCTCGACGCGCGTCTTCACGCGCAGCGCCGCATCGAGGTTCGACAGCGGTTCGTCGAACAGGAACACTTTCGGCTTCCGGACGATCGCGCGACCGATCGCGACGCGCTGCCGCTGGCCGCCGGACAGTGCGCCGGGCTTGCGTTCGAGCAGCTCGCCGAGGCGCAGCGACTCGGACGCGAGCCGCACCCGCCGGTCGATCTCGTCCTTCGGCAAGCGGAGATGACGCAGGCCGAACGCCATGTTTTCGTAGACGGACATGTGCGGATAGAGCGCATAGCTCTGGAACACCATCGCGATGTCGCGCTGCGCGGGCGCGAACGTGTTGACACAGCGGCCATCGATCCACACGTCGCCCGCGCTTTGTTCCTCGAGACCGGCGACGATACGCAGCAGTGTCGACTTGCCGCAGCCCGACGGGCCGATGAACACGCAGAACTCGCCCGGCTCGACCGTGAGATTCACGTCGCTGAGAATGGGGGCCGTGCCGAACTGCTTGTGGAGGCCATTCAACTTGATCTGACTCATGTTTTCCCTCTTGTTCCTGATCGGGTCGATACGCGTCAACCCTTGACCGCGCCGGCGGTCAGGCCGGAGACGATGTGCCGCTGAAACATCAGCACCAGCAGCACGAGCGGCACCGTGACGATGACCGACGCCGCCATGATGGTTCCCCATGGCAATTCGTAGCTGCTCGCGCCCGAGATCATCGTGATCGCGACGGGTACCGTGCGCTGCTCCGACGAGATCGTGAAGGTCAGCGCGAACAGGAACTCGTTCCATGCCGACACGAACGCGAGCAGCGACGTCGCCGCCAGCGCCGGCCGCAGCAACGGCAGGAAGATCCGGAAGATCAGCGTGAACACGCCGACGCCGTCGACGAGCGCCGCCTCCTCCAGCTCGCGCGGCAACTCGCGCATGAAGGTGACGAGAATCCAGATCGTGAATGGCAGCGTGAAGATCAGATCGGACAGCACGAGCGCGCCGAGGTGGTCGTACAGGCCGAGCGCGCGGACCAGCTCGAACAGGCCCGACAGGATCGCGACCTGCGGAAACATCGACACGCCGAGAATGCACATCATCAACACCCCGCGACCGCGGAACGACACGCGGCCGAGCGCATACGCGGCGAGCACCGACACGGCGAGCGACAGCGCGACCGCCCCGCCCGCGACGAGCGCCGAGTTCAGCAGGTACGCGCCGAACGGCTGGCCGCGAAACAGCTGGCGATAGTTGTCGAGCGACGGGCTCGCCGGGAAGAGCGATGTATCGAACAACGCGTCGCCGTGCTTGATCGACGTGCCGATCATGTAGATGAACGGGAACAGCGCGATCACCAGCACGAGTGCCGACAGCAGCCCGTGAATCGCGATGTCGAGCGGATGCTTCTTCATGTCACGCCTCCTGCATCCGGCGGCGGCTGACCGCCATGTAGCCGATGGTGAACAGCACGATCGTGGCGAACAGCAGCATCGCCGACGCCGACCCGTACCCGACCTGCTGGAAATCGATCAACTGTTCGCGCACATAGACCGACATGCTTTTCGTGATCCGGCTGTTCGACGTCATCACGTAGATCAGGTCGAACACGCGCAACGCGTCGAGCGAGCGGAAGATCATCGCGACCAGCACGCCGGGCAGGATGAGCGGCAGCGTCACCGACCGAAACACGCGCCAGCGCGGCACGCCGTCGACGCGCGCGGCCTCGTAGCAATCGCGCGGCACGGTCTGCAGCGCGGCGAGCATCAGCAGCGCCATGAACGGCGTGGTCTTCCACACGTCGACGAGCACGATGGTCGGGAATACGAGCTGCGCATCGGCGGTGAACGCGAGCGGCTCATGGATCGCGCCGATCGACATCAGCATCGCGTTGACGATCCCGAACTGGTCGTTGAGCATCCAGCTCCAGATCTTCGCCGAGACGACGGTCGGGATCGCCCACGGCACGAGCACGGCCGCACGCAGCAGGGTACGCAGCCGCGACGGCACGTCGAGCAGCAGCGCGACGCCGAGGCCCGTGCCCGTCTCGAGCACCACCGACACGACGGCGAACAGAACGGTATTGCCGACGGCCTGCCACCAGGCCGGATCGCGCAGCACGCCCGCTGCGCCGAGATAGTTGTCGAGGCCGACGAAATGACGCTGCGACAAGTCGGACAGCTGCGCGTCGGTCAGGCTGAACCACGCGGTGCGCAGCAGCGGCCAGCCGGCAATGGCCGCCAGCGCGAGCAGTGCAGGCGTCACCAGCAGCCACGCCTGGCGCCGACGCGCGTGGGCGAGCCCGGCCCGCGCTCGGGCAGGCACCTGCACAAATGCAGGACTACTACTGATTTCGATGCTTCCGGTTCTCATTCGATGTATCCTTTCAGGCCGGCACGCTACAAAGGCCGGCCCGATCGATCAAGTGCGCGCCGCGGCGCTCAGTGCCAGTTGCCGCCCGGCGCGAGCCGCTTGAGCGCGACTGCGAGCCGCGCGAGCGCACCCGATGCGGTGTCGCTGCCGGCGAGCACGTCGTGCGCAGCGTTCCAGAACTGGTTGCTGACCTGGTTGTACTTCGCGCCGGTCACGGTCGACGGCCGTGCGACCGCCACGCTGAAGGTCGGCAGCAGGTCGGCCATGAACGGGTTGGCCTGCAGGATGTCCTTGTCCCGATAGAGCGCCGGAAGCGTCGGGTTGTACGACCCCTGGATCGCACGCATCTTCTGCACGTCCGCGCTCGCCAGGTACATCACGAGATCGGCGGCCAGTTTCGGGTTCGGCGAGTAGCGCGACACGGCGAGCTGCCATCCGCCCAGCGTGGCGGCCGGGCGGCCGTCGGCGCCGCCCTTCGGCAGCGGCGCAATGCCGACCTTGCCCTTGATCGGACTGCCCGTGCGATTCGCGATCGCCCACGCGTAGGGCCAATTGCGCATGAACACGGCATTGCCGGCCTGGAACACGCCGCGGGCCTCCTCTTCGCCGTAGTTCAGCACGGCCTTCGGGCTGATCGTGCCGACCCATTTCGCCGACTGCTCGAGCGCCTTGATCGCGCCCGGGTTGTCGATCGTCACGCGCCCCTGGTCGTCGACCACCGTGCCGCCGTTGTAGCTGCTGACCCATTCGAGCGCATCGCAGGTCAGCCCTTCGTACGCGCGCCCCTGCCACACGTAGCCCCAGACCTTTTCGTTGCCCGCGCTGCGCTCGCCCGACTGGATCTTGCGCGCGGTGGCGTCGAGCTCATCCCACGTTGCGGGCACTTTCACGCGATACTTGTCGAGCAGGTCCTTGCGGTAGTAAAGGAGCCCCGTATCGATGAACCACGGCATCGCGACCAGCTTGCCGTTCACCGTATCGTTCGCGACGATGCTCGGGAACGACTGGCTTTCGAGCCCTTTGCTGTACGGCTTCAGGTCGATCAGGTGGTTCGCGAGGATGCCCGGCCAGACCGTGTCGATCTGCATCACGTCGATCTTGTCCGAACCGCTACCAAGCAACTGCTGATAGAGCGCCAGCGTCTCGCTCGAGTTATTGGGCATGCTGATGAACTCGACCTCGTTGCCGGTCTTCTCGGCCCAGCGCTTCGCCGAGACCTGGCAAATGTCCTGGTCGACGCCGGCTGCGCCACATGCGATCCGCAGCGTCGTCGCGCCGGCCGTGGCAGCCGTCATCGCGAGCGCCATCGTCAGCAAACCTGCCTTGAGCTTCGTCATTCGGTGTCTCCAGTTTTTTTCGAATCGTTCGAATCGCGCGCCGCGGTGTCGCGAGCGCGTCGCCGGGTGCCGTGGGTCTATGAGACTCCAGTCCGGTTAATCGAAAATTTCGGAAACGCGGCGCGCCATTAACAATCGAAACAATCGCCGTCGCGCGTCAGGCCAGCAGCGCGGCGAGCGCAGCCAGATCGAACGGCTTCGGCACGAACGGCAGGTCTGCGCGCCAGTCGGGATGGGTCTGATGGATCTCGGGCGGCAAGCCCGAGGTGAGCACGACGCGCTGCGCCGGCCAGCGCTCGGCGAGCCGCGCGGCGAACGCGATGCCGCTGCCGCCCGCGCCGAGCGAGATGTCCGACAGCACGAGCGTGACGGGGCCGTGCTCGGCCAGCCAGCGGAATGCCGCGTCGCCGGTCGCCACCGCGTCGGCCCGCGCGCCGAGCGCCGCGAACTGGCTGAGCGCCGTGTCGCGCACCTCGGGATCGTCGTCCACCACGAGCACGCGAGCATCGGCCTGTCCGGCAACGGGCGCGGCCGCGACGACGGCCGGCGCGCCGCGCCGTTCGGGTGGCGTGCACTCGGGCAGCCACAGTTCGACACGCGTTCCGTGGCCGACCTCGCTGTGGATTCGCAGATCGCCACCGCTCTGGCGCACGAAGCCGTAGACGCTGCTGAGCCCGAGCCCGCTCCCCTCGCCGGCCGCCTTGGTCGTGAAGAACGGCTCGATCACCTTGTCGAGCAGCACCGGCGCGATTCCGCAGCCCGTGTCGGTGACACTCAACACGATCGCATGCGGCGCAGCGGCACCGTCCGCCGCCGGTTCGCGGCGCGCGGCCAGCGCCAGCGTCCCGCCTTCCGGCATCGCGGCGGCGCTGTTGAGCGTCAGGTTGAGGATCGCGTTCTCGAGCTGGCCGCGGTCGACGTTCACCCACATCGTGTCGGCGGCAGGCTCCAGCACGACGGCCACGCGCTGGCCCGCCGAGTATTCGACGAGATCGAGCATCTCCGCGAGCATCCCCCTGACCGACACGCGTTCGGCCTGCAGCGGCTGGCGCCGCGCGAACGCGAGAAGCCGCCGCGTGAGCCTCGACGCGCGTTCGGCCGCGCGGCGCGCCCGCTCGGCCATCGTCTGCGCGTCCTGCTGCCCGTCGAGCCGCGGCAGCAGCAGCTCCAGGTTGCCGAGTATCGCGACGAGGAAGTTGTTGAAGTCGTGCGCGACGCCGCCGGTCAACTGGCCGAGCACGTCCATCTTCTGCGCCTGGCGCAACTCTGCCTCGACCGCGCGCCGGCTCGTCAGGTCGCGGCAGACCGCCACCCATCCGCCGTCCGGAAGCGGCTGGCAGTGGAATTCGAGGGTCCGGTGGTCGCGCAGGTGCAGTTCGGACGATGCGGCGATGCGCGCGCCGTCCGACGTGCGGGTCGCGGTCTCGCGCGACACCTGGCGCCAGCGCGCAGGCTGATGCATGGCCTGCCGCAGCGTCGCGAGCGACAGGCCCGCATGCAGCGCGCCCGGATCGATCCCGAGCAGCGTCGCGAAGGTCGGATTCCACGCGATCAGGCTGCCGTGCGTGTCGTGGACGGACACCCCGTCGTTCATCGAGTTGAGCACCGACTCCTGGAGGCGGCGCTGCGATTCGAGCCCCTGGGTCAGTTGCTCTTTCTCGATCAGGTTGGTGCGAAACACCTCGAACGCACGCGCCAGCTCGCCGATTTCGTCCGGCCGATGCGTCGACGGCATCTGGTCGGACGTGATCCCTTTCGCGAGTCGCGCCATCACGCGCGTCATCGCCTGCAGCTTGTGCAGGATGCGGCTCGCATACGCGACGCCGAGCAGCGCCACGGCGACGCCCGCGACAGCCAGCAGCAACAGGCCCGACTGGCTGGACACCGCGACCTTTCGCACCTTGTCGCTGCGCTCGCTGGCGATCTGCCGCAATCGCTCGACGTAGCGCGCCGACTTGCCGCTCAGGTGATCCGCATGGCCGCGCAGGAGCGTGACGAGATAGCCCGTCTGCGCTTCGCTCGACAAAAACTCGCGGCGCACCGCGAACGCGTTGCGCGCGCCGCCATCGAGGCGCTGCAGCGCGTCGGCAAGCGCCGGCTGGCGACGGTCTTCGCCGCGTTCACGCACGCGCAGCCACAGCGCCTCGTTGTCGCTTTCCGCGCTACCGAGCTCCGCTGCGTTCGCCGCCTGCAGCGCACCGGCCGTGCGCGCCCAGATCTCGAGCAGCGTCGGCGCGCGCTGCGCGATCACGCTCTTGTCGCGCGCGATGCTGTCGCCGATGCGGTCGTTCGCGACGCGCAGGTCGCTCAACTCCTCCTTGAGCTGCCGCTGCCGGCCCGACACGATCAGCAGCCGGGCGAGATCCTGGTCGATCGCGTCGAGATCGTCGATCACCGCGAGTTGTTCGCCCGCCTTCGCGGCGGGGCCAGGCTGTTTGCCGAAGCCGGGCGACAGCCGCCGGATGTCGCCGAGCAGGCCGCGCAGCAGCTCGGTGTCGTTGTGAAGCAAGTCCGGCGAATCGGTCAGCATCATGCTCGGCGCGACCGCGGCGAGCTGCGCGACCTTGTCCGACAACTCGAGCGCGCGGGCAATCTCCGGCACGACGTTCGCTTCATACTCGTCGAGCGCGTTCTGGTTCGCGCGCATGCCGAGCACGCCGACCACCACGACCGCGAGCGTGATGCCGAACAGCAGCAGAAACGTCGCGATCAGCTTGGCCCGGACACTCAAGGGCGGCAACAGCCTGAACGTCGTCCGCATCGCGTCACACGCGCACGACGGGTACCGCGAACACATAGCCGATGCCGCGCTGGGTGCGGATATAGGTCGGCTGCTCGGGGTTCGGCTCGATCTTGCGGCGCAAGCGCAGGATCAGTACGTCGATCGTCCGGTCGTACACGTCGATGCCGAAGCCGCGCGTATGTTCGAGCAACTGGTCGCGGGACCAGACGCGCGACGGATGCTGCACCATCGCTGCGAGCAACTCGAATTCGCCCTGCGTCAGCGCGCACGGATTGCCGCCGTGCGTCAGCGTCCGCGCGGCGAAATCGAGCGTCCAGCCGTCGAAGCAGAAGCGCGGGCCGCCGCCGTTCGGTGCGGGACGCGGCATCGACAGCTCGGTCGTGCGGCGCAGCTGCGCGCGCACGCGCGCGATCAGCTCGCGCCCGGACACCGGCTTCGTGATGAAATCGTCCGCTGCGGTCTCGAGGCCGAGTACGCGGTCCGTCTCGTCGCCCAGCCCGCTGATCATGATGATCGATACGTCGGACCGGCGTCGCAGCTCGCGCGCCACCGTCAGGCCGTCCTCGCCGCGCAGCTTCAGGTCGAGAATGACGAGCGCGTGCGGCGCGGCGGCCAGTTGCTGCTGCATCATCGCCGCGCTGTCGGCCGTCGATACGTCGAACCCGGCCTCTTCCAGCACGCCCCTCAACCAGGCGCGCACCTCCGGATCGTCGTCCAGTACCAGGACCCGATGTTTTTCTGACATGCGTGTTCTCCTCCATGCCGGCCACGCTCGGATCGCGCGGCCGTGCCGGATGCGAATGTTGGCTGAAGCCGACCGACTCTGGCAAGTTCCGTCGGATGCCGGCCGCGGAGGAGATCTGCGTCCCTGCGTGCGGAACGGGGCGCGCAGATATGAACGGGCGCGCGATTCTAACGCTGAAAAAAATTTGCCATATACCCGTCGGCACCCGTGAATACCCTGCGCGGTGAGCCGTCGTGACAGGCTCCCCCGCATTGCCAATGCGCGGTTACGACTGCCTGCGTCGCACGCGGCATTGCCGCGCCGTTCGCCAGTTTGCCGTCATGCGGCATGCCCGCATTCCGTCGTCGCGGCCGGAACGCCGCGATACCGGCCCGGCCGGGCGCGCCCCGCGCCTCCACCGTTTGTCCTCGACCGCCGTCCTGCATGGGCCCGTGCGGCTTTCCGGTGACCCACTCCACAGATACGCCGAATGTGCGCGCGCAACAATGGCGATGCCTCGCGCCCGGCGCCCTGCGGGACACTCGCCTCCCGCTCGGCACCGGGCGCGACGGTCTTCAAAAACCACATCTCACGAGGACATACCATGCAACTCCAATCCCATCCCGCGTGCCGCCCGTTTTATGAAGCCGGCGAACTCACGCAACTGACTGCCTTTTATGAAGAGGGACGTAATGTCATGTGGATGATGCTGCGATCGGAGCCGCGGCCGTGCTTTAACCAGCAACTCGTTACCGACATCATCCATCTCGCACGCGTCGCACGCGACTCGGGCCTGCCGTTCGACTTCTGGGTGACGGGCTCGCTCGTCCCCGAGCTGTTCAACGTCGGCGGCGACCTGAGCTTTTTCGTCGACGCGATCCGCAGCGGCAAGCGCGACCTGCTGATGGCCTATGCGCGTTCGTGCATCGACGGCGTGTACGAGATCTACACGGGCTTCGGCACCGGGGCGATCTCGATCGCGATGGTCGAGGGCAGCGCGCTCGGCGGCGGCTTCGAGGCCGCGCTCGCGCATCACTACGTGCTCGCGCAGAAGGGCGTGAAACTCGGGTTCCCCGAGATCGCGTTCAACCTGTTCCCGGGCATGGGCGGCTATTCGCTCGTCGCGCGCAAGGCCGATCGGGGTCTCGCGGAGCAGTTGATCGCGACCGGTGAAGCGCACGCGGCCGAGTGGTACGAGGATCGCGGCCTGATCGACGAGACGTTCGACGCGGGCGACGCGTATCTCGCGACGCGCACCTTCATCGACGTCACGAAGCCGAAGCTGAACGGCGTGCGCGCGATGCTGCGCGCGCGCGAGCGGGTGTTCCAGCTGACGCGCTCCGAGCTGATGGACATCACCGAAGCATGGGTGCATGCGGCGTTCACGATCGAGCCGAAGGATCTCGCGTACATGGAACGCCTCGTGATGCTGCAGAACCGGCGCGTGTCGAAGCTGCGCACGGTGTAATGCGACGGGCGCCGCCGCTTGCCGGCGGCGCCCGTGCATGAACGGAGCTCAGGCGATCAGCCTGAGCTTTCTCGTCTCCGCGAGCCACGCCTCGAACGCCTGCGCCGGCATCGGGCGCGCGTAGTAGTAGCCCTGCGCGTGATCGACGTCGAGCTGCTTGAGGAACTCGGCTTCCGCATGCGTTTCGACGCCTTCCGCAACCACCGCGAAATTCAGCGCCTTCGCGAGCGACACGACCGAGCGCACCAGCGCCTGCGAGCGCGGATTGCGGTCGATGCCCGTGATGAAGCTGCGGTCGAGCTTGATCGCGTCGAGCGGCAGGCGCGACAGCTGCGACAGCGACGAATAGCCGGTGCCGAAATCGTCGAGATGGATCTCCGCGCCGAGCTGGCGGAACTGGCGCATCAGTCCGTTGGCCGCATCCTCGTCCTCGATGAAGCAGCTTTCGGTCAGCTCGATGTCGAGCAGGCCGGGCTTCAGCCCCGCGGCGTCGAGGATCGACGCCAGCTGGTACACGATGTTCATGTCCTGCAACTGCCGCGCGGACACGTTCACCGCGATCCGGATGTCGAGCCCCTTCGCCTTCCAGGCGGCGGCCTGCGCGGCCGCGCTGCGCATCACCCAGCGCCCGAGCGGCGCGATCAGGCCCGACTCCTCCGCGAAGCGGATGAACTCGACCGGCGCGACGAGCCCGCGGTCGGGCGACTGCCAGCGGATCAGCGCCTCGACACCGTGCACGTCGCCGGTCGCGATATCGACGACCGGCTGGTAGTGCAGCACGAACTGCTCTTCCTCGAGCGCCTTGCGCAGGTTCGTGTCGAGCCACATGTACTTCGCGACCTTCTGGTTCATCTCCAGCGAGAACACGCGATACGTATGCTTGCCCTCTTCCTTCGCGACGTACATCGCGGTATCGGCGCTGCGGATCAGCGTCTCGAGCGAATCGCCGTGCTGCGGATGCATCGCGATGCCGATCGAGCAGCTCGTGTAGACCTCCATCAGCCCGAGATGGATCGGCGTGCGCAGCCGTTCGAGGATGATCTGCGCGGTCGCTTCGAGCAGCGGCCGCGTGCCGTGCTCGAACAGCACGAGGAATTCGTCGCCGCCGAGCCGCGCGAGCGTCGCGCCGGACGGCAGGCAGCCGCTGATGATCTTCGACACGTCCTGCAGCAACCGGTCGCCGGTGATGTGCCCGTAGTGATCGTTGACGCGCTTGAAGTTGTCGAGATCGAGGAACAGGATGCCGACCTGCCCGCGCGACGCGGCGGTCTCCGCGGCGATCGCCGCGTGGATGCGCTCGCTGATCGCATGGCGGTTCGGCAGCCCGGTGAGCACGTCGGTGTTCGCGAGCTCGATGAGCCGCTGCTGCGCGCTGCGCTCCTCGGTGATGTCGATGCCCGAGCAGATCAGGAACTGCTCGTCGACGCCGCTGCCGCTCTGCACGAACTTGTTGCGGAACTGGAACAGGCGCGGCCCATTGACCGTGTTGATGTAGCGCTCGACCGCGAACGAGTGGTTGCTCGCGAAAAAGCCCGTGATGTTGCTGCGCGACTGCTCGCCCTGCTCCGGGCTCATGAACAGCTCGAACGCGCTGCGGCCGATCACGTCGACCTCGCGCTTGCCCGTCACTTCCTCGCACAGGCGGTTGAAGCGCTGCACCTTCCCGTTGCGGTCGAGGATCACGACGAGCGAATTCACTTCGGACACGACCTGCTCGGCAAACGCGAGCCCGTGCGAGAGATCGCCCGCGACGGATTCGGCATCGGAATAGGCGCAAGCCGTGCCGGCCCAGTCGGTCGTGTCGATCTTCCTGCCGACGAGGTGGAGCTTGACCGGTTCGCCGAACAGCGCGATGTCGAGCACGAGGTGCGACGTGACGCCGGTCAGCGCGCGGATGCACGCGGCCTGTTCACCCGTCAGCGCGACGGCGACGTTGGTCAGGCCGCGAACGGCCGCCAGTTCGAGGGCATTGCTGTCGCTGCCGAGACGCCAGCAGGGGCTGCGCGTACCGACGTGCGCCTCGAGCACCGCGCTATCGTTTTCGTCATCCATGGAGACGCCCCGATCCAGAAAAAACGCACAGTGTAGACGGAGCGAGCCGGCCGGCCGCCCTTCCGGGCCGCGCGTCGCGCGTGCCCGGGAGGGCGGCGGTAATTGCCGTGATGATGGGCCTCGTCCCGTACTTGTTTCCAGCTAATGCGACCCGGCGTTCGCGCGTGATGCGCGCAGGTTCTGCCTAACGAATGATGAGAGCCATCTTATCAAATGACGATCAAGGTTGGCACTCACATTTAGAGCAGAGTGTCAAGGAATTGGGACTCGATTGGCAAGCCGGATTTTTCATGATTGGCAGCCCGCTCAATTGCGGTTGCGGCGGTGCGCAACGGGTTCGGCGAGATGGGCTGAGCGCCCCGCCAGGCGGGCGTTTGCGGCTGATTCCAGGATTCGGCGGCAGCAATGTGACAGGGCCGTGGCGACAGGGTCGGATCGCATGCCTGCGACCCGACTTTCCGTCATTTTTGATTCCGTTTGTGCGTTAATGCGCGGCTTTATTCCACAGTCCGTTGCAATGCCGTTCGCGTGCCGGCGCGGCGTGCCCGCGCCGGTTGCATGGCTCAGCCCGCCGCGCCGTATCCGCCGCCGCCCGGCGTTTCGACGACGAACACGTCGCCCGGCGCCATCTGCGCGCGGCCGATATGGTCGAGCGCCTCGACCGTGCCGTCCGCGCGCTCGATCGTGTTGCGGCCGAGCGCGCCGGCCTCGCCGCCCGCCGCGCCGAACGGCGCGTGGATCCGGTTGTTCGACAGGATCGATGCGGTCATCGGCTCGAGGAAGCGGATCCGCCGCACCGCGCCGTCGCCGCCGTGCCAGCGCCCGCCGCCGCCCGACCCGGCGCGGATCCGGTGCGAGTCGAGCCGCACCGGGTAGCGCCATTCGAGCACCTCCGGATCCGTGAGCCGCGAGTTCGTCATGTGTGTCTGCACCGCGCCGACGCCCGCGAAACCGTCGCCGGCGCCACTGCCGCCCGCAATCGTCTCGTAGTATTGGTAGCGATCATTGCCGAATGTGAAGTTATTCATCGTGCCCTGGCTCGACGCGACACAGCCGAGCGCGCCGTACAGCGCGTTGGTGATCGCCGACGAGGTCTCGACGTTGCCCGACACGACCGCCGCCGGATACTCGGGGTTCAGCATCGAGCGCGCGGGCACGATCACCGTCAGCGGCTTCAGGCAGCCGGCGTTCAGCGGGATCTCGTCGCCGACCAGTGTGCGGAACACGTACAGCACGGCGGCCATGCACACGGCCTTCGGCGCGTTGAAGTTGTTGTCGAGCTGCGCGGACGTGCCCGTGAAATCGATTTCCGCGCGCCGCGCCGCCCGGTCGACGCGGATCGCGACGCGAATCTCCGCGCCGTTGTCGAGCGGGTAGCGGTACGCGCCGTCCTGCAGCGCGCCGATCACGCGCCGCACGGCTTCTTCCGCGTTGTCCTGCACGTGCCCCATGAACGCGAGCACCACGTCACGGCCGAACTGCGCGACCATCCGGCGCAGCTCGTCGACGCCCTTCTGGTTCGCGGCGACCTGCGCGCGCAGGTCGGCCATGTTCTGCTCGACGTTGCGCGCCGGGTAGCGGCCCGACGCGAGCAGCGCGCGGGTGTCCGCATCGCGCAGCGTGCCGGCCGACACGAGCTGCCAGTTGTCGATCAGCACGCCCTCTTCATCGATATGCGTCGAATCGGGCGGCATCGAGCCCGGCGTCGTGCCGCCGATGTCCGCGTGGTGGCCGCGCGAGCCGACGTAGAACAGCGGCGCGTCCGAGCCGTCCGCGAACACCGGCGTGATGACGGTCACGTCCGGCAGGTGCGTGCCGCCGTGATACGGGTCGTTCAACATGAATACGTCGCCGTCGCGCATGCGGCCGCGATTGCGCTCGATCACCGTGCGGATGCTCTCGCCCATCGAGCCGAGGTGCACCGGCATGTGCGGCGCGTTCGCGATCAGGTTGCCGTCGCCGTCGAAGATCGCGCACGAGAAGTCGAGGCGCTCCTTGATGTTCACCGAGTACGCGGTGTTCTGCAGCCGCAGCCCCATCTGCTCGGCGATCGACATGAACAGGTTGTTGAAGATCTCGAGCCGCACCGGATCGGCGTCGGTGCCGAGCGAACGGCGTGTCGGCAGCGGCGTCGTGCGCGTCAGCACGAGGTTGCCCTGCGCGGTCATCTGCGCGCACCAGCCGGGCTCGACGACGGTCGTGCCGTTCTTCTCGGCGACGATCGCCGGGCCGTCGATCGCGTCGCCGGCCAGCAGCGTGTCGCGCACGTAGAGCGCCGCGTCGTGCCATTGGCCGCCGGAAAAAAAGCGCACCGCGGAATGGGCGCGCAGCGCGGCATCGCCGCCGTTGCCCTCGTTGCCCTCGTTGCCTTCATTGCGCGGTGCGAGCGGCGCGATCTCCACCGGCGCATCGGAGCGGCCGATCGCCTCGACCGATGCAAGTTCGGCCACGAGCGGCGTGCCGGGCATCAGGAACGCGTAGCGCTGCCGATACGCGGCCTCGAACGCCTGCTGCATCGCAGCAACGCTGCCGGCCGGCACGTCGAGCGCCGAATCGGTGCCCTGGTAACGCAGGTGCACACGGCGCTCGGTTGCGATCCGCTCCGGCGGCACCCCCTGCTCGAGCAGCGCGCCGACCGCCTCGTCGGCCAGCCGGTCGAGCGCGGCGTTCAGCGCCGGCAGCGACGCGTCGGACAACACGGCCTCGACCGCCCGCTCGCGCATCGCGGTCTGGTCGGCGAGGCCCATCCCGTATGCGGACAGCACGCCCGCCAGCGGATGCGCGAACACCTGCGTCATCCCGAGCGCGTCGGCCACGCCGCACGCGTGCTGGCCGCCCGCGCCGCCGAACGTCGTCAGCACGTAGCGCGACACGTCGTGGCCGCGCTGCACGGAAATCTTCTTGATCGCGTTCGCCATGCTGCCGATCGCGATTTCCAGGAAGCCTTCGGCGAGCGCCTCGGGCGTCTCGCGCCGCCCCGTCGCCGCGTGGATCTCGTCGGCGAGCGCGGCGAACTTTGCGACCACGCCGTCGCGGTCGAGCGGTTCGTCCGCATGCGGGCCGAACACGCGCGGGAAATGATCGGGCTGGATCTTGCCGAGCATCACGTTGCAGTCGGTCACCGTCAGCGGGCCGCCGCGCCGGTACGCGGCCGGCCCCGGGTTCGCACCCGCCGACTCGGGCCCGACGCGCAGCCGCGCGCCGTCGAAGCCGAGCACCGAGCCGCCGCCCGCGGCCACCGTATGGATGCTCATCATCGGCGCGCGCATCCGCACGCCGGCCACCTGCGTCTCGAACACGCGCTCGAACTCGCCGTGGTAGTGCGACACGTCGGTCGACGTGCCGCCCATGTCGAAGCCGATCACGCGCTCGAAGCCGGCCGCCTGCGCGGCACGCACCATCCCGACGATGCCGCCGGCCGGGCCCGACAGGATCGCGTCCTTGCCCTGGAACGCGTCGGCGCGCGTCAGCCCGCCGCTGCTCTGCATGAACTGCAGGTTCACGCCCGGCATCTCGTGCGCGACCTGCTCGACGTAGCGGCGCAGGATCGGCGACAGGTACGCGTCGACCACGGTCGTATCGCCGCGCGACACCATCTTCATCAGCGGCGACACCTCGTGCGACACCGACACCTGCGTGAAACCGATGCGGCGCGCCAGGTCCGCCAGCGCGCGTTCGTGCGCGGTGTAGCGATAGCCGTGGATCAGCACGATCGCGAGCGCGCGCACGCCCGAGTCGAACACGCGGCACAGCGATGCTTCGGCGCCCTGCGCATCGAACGGCACGACGACGTCGCCGTGCGCACCGATGCGCTCGTCGATCTCGACGACGGTCTCGTACAGCGCGTCCGGCAGCACGATGTCGAGATCGAACAGGCGCGGCCGGTTCTGGTACGCGATGCGCAGCACGTCGCGAAAGCCCCGCGTCGTCGCGAGCGCAGTGCGTTCGCCCTTGCGTTCGAGCAGTGCGTTGGTCGCGACCGTCGTGCCCATCTTCACCATGTCGACGCGCTCGGGCGTGATCGGCTCGCCGGCCGCGAGGCCGAGCAGGTGGCGGATCCCGGCCACGGCCGCGTCGCGATACTGCTCGGGGTTCTCCGACAGCAGCTTGTGCGTGACGAGCGTGCCGTCGGGCCGGCGCGCGACGATGTCGGTGAACGTGCCGCCACGGTCGATCCAGAATTGCCAGCGGGCGGCGTCGGAGGGAACGGGGGAAAGGTGTCGGTCAGTCATGATGTCGGGTCGATGCGTCGTTGAATCGAAGGACGAGCGCCGCCGCACGGCGCGCGGCGCGCGCCGTGTCACGGGGTCGATCAAAGGGGAAAATACGAAGGGCCGGCCGGCCCGCCACTTACGCGGCGTCGAGTTCGCGGCCGCGTGTCTCGGGCAGCGTCAGCGCGGCGACGATCACCACGCCGTACGCGGCGACCGCGAAGATGCCGATGCTCGTGCCGAGCCCGTACTCCTTCGACAGTGCGCCGATCAGGAACGGGAACAGCGCACCGATCGCGCGGCCCACGTTGTAGCAGAAGCCCTGGCCGGAGCCGCGCACGCGGGTCGGGAACAGTTCGGTGAGGAACGCGCCCATCCCCGAGAAGATGCCCGATGCGAAGAAGCCGAGCGGGAAGCCGAGCCACAGCATCGACGCGTTGGTCAGGTTCAGCGACGTGTACGCGAACGCGATCACCATCGAGCCGACCGCGAACAGGATGAAGTTCGGCTTGCGGCCGAGGCGGTCGGTCAGGTACGCGCTCGTCAGGTAGCCGACCCACGAGCCGAAGATGATCATCGCGAGATAGCCGCCGGTGCCCATCACCGTGAGGTGACGCTCGGTCTTCAGGAAGGTCGGCAGCCACGTCGTGATCGCGTAGTAGCCGCCCTGCGCGCCGGTCGTCAGCAGCGCCGCGCGCAGCGTCGTCGTGATCAGCTTCGGCGCGAAGATCTCGGTGAAGCGCGGTGCATCGGCCACTTTCGCCTGTGCGGCCTTCTCCTTCTCGTAGACGTCCGGCTCCTTCACGTAGCGGCGGATCGCGACGACCAGCAGCGCGGGCGCGAGGCCAACGAGGAACAGCGCGCGCCACGCCTGCTCGGCCGGCAGCACCGAGAACAGCAGCGCATACAGCAACGCACACAGCCCCCAGCCGATCGCCCAGCCCGACTGCACGAGGCCGACCGCCTTGCCGCGATCGCGCGCGCGGATCACTTCGCCGATCAGCACCGCGCCGGCCGTCCATTCGCCGCCGAAGCCGAAGCCCATCAGCGCGCGCGCCGCGAGCAGCTGGTGGTAGTTCTGCGCGAGTCCGCACAGCGCGGTGAACACCGCGAACCACAGCACCGTGAGCTGCAGCGTGCGCACGCGGCCGATCCGGTCGGACAGGATGCCGGCGATCCAGCCGCCGAGCGCCGACGCGAGCAGCGTGATCGTGCCGATGAAGCCGGCGTCGGCCAGCGAGATGCCCCAGGTCGCGACGAGCGTCGGGATCACGAACGACAGCATCTGCGTGTCCATCCCGTCGAGCATGTAGCCGACCTTGCAGCTCCAGAACGCGCGGCGCTCGCGCGGCTGCGCGTCCCCGTACCACGAGAACAGGCCGTTACGCTCGGGGCTCGCGGGCTCCGCGGTGTTCGCCGCGAGGGTCTTGCTTTCCATGGTGGTGCTCCTGTCGTTATGCGCCGTCGAATGGCGATCGTGCGGGCGGTGTGTCGTGCGGGTGGTCGTCGCCCGAAATCAGAATACGGCCAGCGACGCGTTCGTGATGTCGGTCATCAGCATGTGGCCGGGCGTGTGCGCGATCGCGATCGGCAGCTTCGCGTCCATCAGCGCGGTTTGCGGCGTCACGCCGCACGCCCAGAACACCGGCAGCTCACCGTCGCGGATCGTCACCGCATCGCCGAATTCGGGGGCGTTCAGATCGGCGATGCCCAGTTCGCGCGGATCGCCGAGATGGATCGGCGCGCCGTGCACGCCCGGGAACCGGCTCGTGATCTGCACCGCGCGGATCGCGTCGGCGCCGCGCATCGGCCGCATCGACACGACGAGCTGCCCGCCGAAAATCCCCGCGCGCCGGTTCGGAATCGACGTGCGGTACATCGGCACGTTGCGACCCTCCTCGACGTGGCGCAGGCCGATCCCTTCGCGGGCCAGCATGTCCTCGAACGAGAACGAGCAGCCGATCGCGAACACGACGAAATCGTCGCGCCACAACGCTTCCAGCGATTCGACGCGTTCGGTCAGGCGGCCGTCGCGGTAGACGTTGTAGCTCGGCACGTCGGTGCGGATGTCGAGATCCTCGCCGAGCGCGTCGACCCGGAACGCGCCCGGTTCGCCGACGCCCAGCAGCGGGCAGGCTTTCGGGTTCGCCTGGCAGAAGCGCAGGAAATCGTGCGCATACGCGTCGGGCAGGATTGCGAGGTTCGCTTGCGCATACGGGCCGCAGTGGCCGGCGGTCGGGCCGCGGAACGCGCCGTGGCGCACGGACTGGCGGAATTCGGAAGGCGTCATGAGGTTCTATCGCAGGTCGGTATGTCGTCGGGATGACGATGGCGTGTCATCGGATACGGCGAAGAATAGAAAAGAAAAAATTTTGCCGCCAACGAGTTTTTTTGCGCTTCGTGTATAGAATTTCTTAACGGATCTCGGGGTTTTCCCCTGCTTCGTTCACTTTTCCTCACCGGCACAGTGCGCATCCACCATCCGACCGACCGCCATGAACACGCGTTTTCTCGAAACCTTCGTCACGCTCGCGAAGCTGCGCAACTTCCGTACGACGGCCGCCGCGCTGCACGCGACGCCGGCCGCGATCTCGCAGCGCCTGAAGGCGCTCGAGGACGAACTGCAGACGGTACTCGTCGACCGCGACAGCCGCGAATTCCGCCTCACGCCGAACGGCGAATACCTGCTCGGCTATGCGAAAGCCGTGGTCGAGGCGACGCAGGAGCTGCAGGCCGCCGCGTCCGGCGAGAGCGCGCTGCGCGGCAAGCTGCGGCTCGGCGTGATCGAAACCGTCGTGCACAGCTGGCTGCCGCACTACATGCGGCGGCTCGCGGCCGATTATCCGCAGCTTGAAATCGACCTGACCGTCGACGTCAGCGTCGTGCTGCAGCGCCGGCTGATGGCCGGCGAGCTCGACCTGATCATCCGCGTGGAAGGCAGCGACGAGGCGTCGGTCGTGTGCGATGCGCTCGCGAACTATCCGGTGCGCTGGATCGCGCGTGCCGGGTTGCTGCCGAATGCGCGCACGGGGCTCGCGCGGCAGGTGCTGCGGCAGCCGATTCTCACCTACGGGCGCGGTACGGCACCCCATCGTGCGCTGGAGGACATCGTGCGTACGCTCGCGCATACGCACGGCGTGCCGCTGTCGGACACGCGCATCACCGGCTCGCCGTCGATCTCGGTGATCGTGCAGCTCGTGCGCGACGGGTTTGGCGTGGCGGCGATTCCGAGTCTGTTCGTCGATGCGCTGATCGAAAGCGGTGAAGTCGTCGAGCTGCCGCTGCAACCTTCACCGCCGTCGATCGTCGTGTCGATGTCGCGGCGGGCCGACGCGCCGCGGTTCGTGCATGGCGCGGCGACTGCGGCGCGGGCGGCGTGTCACGAGTATTGCGAGAAGAGCAAGCGGTTGCTGGTCGAAGCGCTTTGACGCGGTGCGGGCCGGCGGAGGCGAGCCCGGGTTTCCGGTACGCATTCGACATCGCCGCGCGAATCGCCCACAATCGCCTGCGACGCGTGCGCGCCACGCGTCGTGAATGCCGGCACGGCCGTCCGGCATTGACCGCTTCGCACGCCCCTGCACAACAAGAAGGCAACATGCAGACTCGTACCGCTTCCGCTCGCCTGAACCTCGCGCGCGCCGTCCTCGTCACGCTGTACGTCGTGTCACTGCTACTGCCGGTCGCCGCCGAACCGCCGAATGGGATCGGCGCGGTGCACTGGTGGCGCGGTTACATGGCGCTCGTGATCGGCCCGCTCGCGATCCTCGATCTGCAATTCGCGTGGCTCGGCAACCCGCTGCTGGTCGTCGCGCTGATCAAGCCGAACCGTATCGTGTCCGCGCTGCTCGCCGTGGTCGTGGCCTTCGCACTCGGATGGCACACGATTCCGACCGGCCCGGACTTCAAGCCGATCCACGCGTTCGGCATCGGGTACTACCTGTGGCTTGCGGCGATGGCCGGCGGTGCCGCGTTGCCGTGGATCGGCGGGCGCGGGAAGAAGGACGCGGTCGCGCCGGTGGCCGTGATGGCGCCGGATGAACCGGTCGATGCGATCGCTGCGATCGATCCGATGGACGCAATTGATCCGATGGATGCCTTGGACGCCGCCGAGCTTGCCAATCCCGCACCGTCACCGCCCGTTTCGCCCATCCCGCCCGACCACTGGGCCGTGACCGCGACCGGTACGCGTATCGAGGCGACCGATCACAACGGCGCAACGCACGGAATCGAACTGTCCGACCTCGGTGCGGTCGTGATCGAAACCAATGACCAGGGGCCGTACATGTCGTCCGTCTGGTGGATCCTGTTCGATACGAACAAGCAGTTCGCGTGCGGGTTCCCTCAGGACGCCGAAGGCGCGAAAGCGGCCGTCGACCGGCTGCTCGACCTGCCAGGCATCGATCACCGCAAGGTCATCGACGCGCAGACGTCGGTCAAGAATGCGATGTTCCCGATCTGGCAGCGCACGGCGCAGGTGGATTCGAAAGACGGCGAAGCGCAACGCACCGACTGAATCCGCGCCACGACACAGTTGAAGGGCACGGCCACGGAGACGCGCGGCCGTGCCTGTATCGCCCGGCGTCAGCCAGCCGGGCGCTCACCTTCTTCAGTGCGACCGCCCCGTATCCGTCCCCGGCGCGAACTCGATACCCCGCAGCACTTCCGCAAACTTCGCAGTCCGCAGCACGGCGAACTGCTCGTGCGCGGCCGTCGTTGCGCTCGTGTTCTTCAGCACGTCACGCACCGCAACCAGACGGTTCGGATCGGCCCCGACATCGCCGTTGCCGCTGACCGTCGACGTAATCGCCCAGATCGTCACCGTGCCGTCGCGTTCGACGCGGCCCGTCAGGTTGCGCAGGCCGGCCGTCGCCGGAGCCCACGGCAGGCCCGTCGCCGAATTGTTGCCGGCCGGGTAGCCGGCAACCGAATACGGCTGACCGAGGTTCAACCCGTTCTGCAGCGTATAGGCGAGCTTCCACTGCTTCGTACCTGCGTCGTAGACCCACTTCTGCAGGCCCGCCGTCGTCTGCGCAGCCGCGTGCGTGTACAGGTCCGCGCCGCCCGTGTAGCCGTCGCCTTCGTCCGCGACATACAGCGTGTTCGCGTCGGCGAACCAGATCCCGAACGGATAGGCGAGCGTCGTCGCGGTCTTGTTCGGCGTGGTCGGGAAGCCGGCCAGCACGCACATGTTGTTCGGCAGGCCCGCCGTCTGCAGCGTGGCCGCGTTGTACGCGAGCGGCGCCGTCGGCAGCACGGCCTTCGGCGACGGCACGCCGACGCCCGACGGGCACGCGGTGCCGGTCGTATCGACGAAGTACACGGTGTTCACGCCGTTGCCGCCGCTGCCCTTCGTGTAGTACACGACGTTGTCGTGCACCGCGATGCCGCGGAAGTTGTCGTCCTTGCCGATCTTGTCGGCCTTCGCGCCGAGTTCGGTGACCGAGAAGCTCGCGAGCGGCGTCGGCACGCCCGGATCCTGCTGCGCTTCGTGATGCTTCGCGCCGTCGATCAGCTGCGCGCCCGCGCCGAGGATCACATTGTCCGGTTGCGGGTTCGAGCCGTTGCCGGCGTTGCCCGACGTGTAGTAAATGTCGCGGCCGTCGCGATTGTTCAGGATCGCCGCGCGGCCGTTGTTGCCGCTGTACGCGTTCGTCTCGGTGAAGCGGAAATGCCCGTGGCGGTCGACGCGCGCGATCGCGCGATAGACGTTCTGCCCGTCGGGGTTCGTCGTATCGACCGCGAGCGGCGTGTTCGAGTTCGACACGTCGATCGCGTTGACCGGCGCGACGTAGCCCATGAACGTCAGATAGCTGCCGTCGAGCGACAGGTGCAGGCCGAGCTCCGACTTCGAGCTGAAGCTCGTCACCATCTGGTCGTGCGCGAAGCCTTTCTGCAGGCTGTTCGGCACTTCGAGCGTGCTGACGACGCCGCCGGCCGGCGTGATCTGGTCGAGGAAGATGCGCGACGTGATGCCGAAGCTGCCGTCGTAGCGGTCGTTGTTCCACACGTACGGATAGGTGCCGTCGTTCGGTGCGCCGGCAGCCGCGCCGCAACCGCCGGTGGTCTTCGCGCAGTTCGGCGGCAGGATCGCGCCGGGCTGGACGTTGCTCGACACGTTGTCGTACACGCTGCGGCTGAGTACCAGGAAGCCCGGCACGAAACCCGGCTCGAAACGGCTGTCGCCGTCGTTGTCATGCGGGGCAGCCTGCGCGCCGATGCTCGCGGCGATCAGCGTCAGTGCGAAGACAGGAACGGTACGATCGCGCAGCGCGCGGCGGCGCTTCGCGGACAAGGCGAAATTCGGCATGGACAAGGCTCCGTACGACATCGAGTGAGGACGTTGTGGGTGGACAGACTGACGACGTGAAGCCCCGCCACCTTAGCCATGCTTGATGAACAATTGATTGCACGCGATGCCGCGGAAACCCGCGCGTGTGCATGGGTTTCCGGGTATGGCGCCTTGTTATTTATCCGTAATGCGAAAGAAATGAATCAGACAGCCATTCAGGCGGATGGCCCCGCATTCGGCTGCGTGAGCTTGCCGTCGCCATACTCGCGCAACACTTTCGCAATCACGACGCGATAGCCGTCAAGCCAGCGCGCCTGTTTCGTCTTTGCCTCGAGATGCGCCGGGTGCTGCATCAGTTGCTGCAGCGCCGCCTCCGATTCCCAGTAGTAGACGTTCTGGATCAGCCCCGATTCGGCGTTCTCCCACGTCTCCTCGCCGAGATAGCCGGGCGTCGCGCGCGCCATGTCGGCGATCTGCCGGTCGAGCCGGTGGAATTCGTCATCGTATTGCCCGGCACGGAAAATGAAGGTCGACGCGTACATGCCCGCTCCATCGAATGCGATTGAAAGAGCGCCGATTGTAAGGCACGCGCGGCGTGCCGCGATCGTCATGCGGCAAGTGGATCGGCGTCCGGCCGGTCGGCGAGCCACGCGTCGATGCGCAGCGCGTCTTCACGCATGCCGGCCGCGGGCACCGGCAGCGCGACCAGTGCCTGCCGCGCACGTTCGAGCGCCTGCGCGAAGCCGCGCAGCTCGCGCGTCGCGGGCCGGTCGTCGGTATGTCGCCGCGCGAGTGCCGCTTCGACGTTCATGCCGATCAACGCGAGTTGTGCGTCGATGAACTCAATGCAGCGTGTGCGGCAATGCTCGGATACCGGTGCGACGGCCAGCAGCACCGGCACGATCGACACGGTCAGGTAGCCGCCAGGCGCCAGCCGCGACACTGCGTGCTGCACGTCCTGCCCGCCGCCGCGCCATGACGCGAACACTGCATCGCGCCACACCGCGCGCTCGAACACGAGCGCATCGCGATGTGCGTCGAGCGCCGCGCGGTCTGCGACCTGTCCGGCTGTCACCAGCGGAATCGGGAATGACGATTCGACCGAAGATGGCGCGCACGCCGTTTCGACGATGCAGTTCGCGCCCAGCCATCCGGCATCGTCGCGTCGCGCGGCCAGCACGCGGGACTGCAACCGGTCCGGCAGCATCGGATCGAGCGGCACCGCGCGGCAGATCGACGGCTTGTCCGCATGCACGCTGCAGCGGCCATCGTCGGCCAGCGCCGCGCAACGGCCAAGCGACGGATAGTCGTAGCCCTGCAGCGTCAGCGCGATCCATTCGTTCCCCGCACCGCCGGTACGATGAAACAACCGCTCCGCCAGCGCATCGCAAGCCGCGACGTCGTCCGCGTCGAGCGCGTGCTCGCGGCCACCGGCACGCCAACGCTCGCCGATCCGCCGCTTCGGCACCCGACGGATCGTCAGCGCGCCGACGAACCGATGCCGATGGCGGAACAGTTCGCGCAACGACAGCGTCGGCGCGCTATTGCAGCAGCGTCCGCATGCGTTGCACGCAAGCAGGTACGTGTCTACCACGGCCGCCGCACCGAATCCTGGTAGCGCGTGAGGATGAAGCGCGCGACGTCGTCCGAGTGATACGCGGCGACGAGCTGCGTCACCCACGGCTTCGCACGATCGGCATCGCGCACCGTCAGCACGTTCGCATACGGCGAGCGCGCATCCTCGAGGCTGATGCTGTCGCGTGCGGGTTGCAGCCCGGCGCGCGCGGCATCGTCGCTGTCGATCGCGACGAACGCGGCCGTCCCGAGCGCCGCGTAAAGGCGATCGCGGCGCAACGCGACGAGCTTCAGCCCGAGCCGGTTGCCGGTCACGTCGCGCAGCGTCGCGTGCAGCCCCGCCTGCTCGCGCAGCGTCACCAGCGTGTCGTTCTGCAGCAGCACGAGCGCGCGTGCCATCCCGCGCGGATCGGCCGGAATCGCCACCGTCGCGCCGGGCTGCAGTTCGTTCAGGTTCTTCAGCTTGCGCGAATAGAGCGCCATCGGCAGCGTGACGGTCGGTGCGACGTCGGTCAGTGCGTAGCGTTTCTGCGCGCGCGTCGCGGCAAGCTGCTGCGCGTCCTCGAAGCTGGCTGCGTCGATCCGGCCGTCGGCCAGCGCCGCGTCGATGCGCGACGCTTCGTCGAATTCGACGACGTCGACACCCAATCCTCGCGACGCGGCGACCCGCTTCACTTCGTCCAGGATCTGCGCATGCACGCCGCGCGTCACGCCGACGCGCACGGCCGGAGCGACTGATTCGGCTGCCACCGTCGACCCCGGATGAACGCCCCCGCACGCAACGATCAGCCATGCACCCACGTAAAGCATGACGCGCTTCATGTTGCATCCCTCAGAATCGTGCGGAACCCGATATGCGACGCGCCGAGATCGGCTTCCTGCTGTTCGCGCGACGACGCGCGATAGCGCACGCAGTAGTCGCGCGAGCACAGGAACGAGCCGCCCTTGATGACCATCGGCGTATCGTGCTTTCGCGTCGGCGGCGCGACCGCCGCCGTGTCGCCGTTCGCATGCGGCTGGTGCGGGCCCGTGTACGCGTCCTTCGTCCATTCCCATGCGTTGCCGATCATGTCGTAGAGCCGGAACCCGTTCGCCGCGTAGCAGCCGACGGGCGCGAGCCCCGCGTGACCGTCCTCGGCCGTGTCGAGCACCGGAAACACGCCCTGCCAGTAGTTCGCGGCCGGCTTGCCCTGCGCGTCGCGCGGCGCCGCGTCGAGCGACGCATCGTCGCGGCCGGCCTTGCCAGCGTATTCCCATTCGGCCTCGGTCGGCAGGTCGCGGCCGAGCCAGTGCGCATACGCGAGCGCATCGCGCTGCGTGACGAGCGTGACCGGCAGGTTGCCGAGCCCGTCGACGCTGCTACCCGGCCCGCGAGGATGGCGCCACGACGCGCCCTTCACCCACGACCACCACGCAAGGTCGCGCGCGTTCATCTCGTCGCGCGTCGGCACATGGAACACCGCCGCCCCATCCTGCTGCTCAGCCTCGGTCACGTAGCCGGTCGCCTGCACGAATGCGGCGAACTGCGCGATCGTCACGTCGGTCTGGTCGATCCAGAACCCGCCGACACGCGTGCGGCCGTCTCCGACCGGGCGCTCGTCCGCGTAGCCGCGCGTGCTGCCGAACACGAACGCGCCGCCGCGCAGGTGCACCATCCCGGCCTTCGCGTCGTCGCGCCACCCGGCCGGCAGCCCCGAATAGCGCGCGCACTGCCGCTCCGAGCCGAGCGGCGCGAGCGCGCGGCCATGATTCGCGTCGTCGAACGCATCGCCCGCCGCTGCGACGGGATTCGCATAGCCGGCCGCGAACGCGGCGGCGAACAGCGTGGCGGCCAGCGCCGCGCCGATCGTCCAGAACCGGAACCGCATCGTATCGCCCCGCTATCAGTAGTAGCCGCGCGGACGCAGCGGCTCGACACCGCCGACGTTGCTCATGTAGGTCTTCCACTGGTCGACGAGCGTGCTGATCACCGACGGGTTCTGCGCGGACACGTCGGTGGTCTCGCCGCGATCCGACGCGAGGTCGTACAGCTGCCAGTGACCGTCGGGCGGCCCGAGCGGCGGCTCGGTCCACAACGCCTTCCAGCGGCCGTCGGCGCTGCGCAGGTACGCGCGGCCATACGCTTCGTCGCCGAACGGCGTCGTATGCACCTCGCCCGTCGCCGAACCCGTGAGCACCGGCAGCAGCGACTGGCCCGTCACCGGATACACGTAGCGGTTGTTGTAGATCACCTTGCCCTTGTTCTGGTCGACACCCGTCAGCGTGTTGACGAGCGGCGGCGCCGGCTGCGACGGCGGCGTGACGCCCGCGACCGCGAGGAAGGTCGCCGTGTTGTCGGTCACGTGCGTGAACGCGCGCAGCGTCGGCAACTGCTGCGCCTGGCCCGGCAGGTGCACGATCGTCGGCGTCGAGACGCCGCCTTCGGCCGAATAGCCCTTCGTGAGCCGGAACGGCGACGCGCTCACCTCGGCCCAGCGCAGCCCGTACTGCAGGCGCTGCGCGTTCTGCTTGCCGTTGTCGGTGCCGAGCGTCGAATAGATCGGCGCCTGCCCGTTCGCGGTATCGGTCGCCGTCGGGTCGGCGCCACCGTCGATCGGCCAGCCTTCCGCACCGTTGTCCGACTGGAACATGATGAACGTGTTGTCGTATTCGCCGATGTCCTTCAGGTGCTGGATCAGCAGGCCGATGTTGTAGTCGAGGTTCTCGACCATGCCCGCATAGATCTCCATGTAGCGCGCCTGCGCCTTCCGCTCGGCCGGCGACAGGCTCGACCACTGCTTGTCGAACTTGCCGGGGCCGTAGTCGCTGTAGCCGTCCGCGGCCGAATGCACCGCGCTGATGTACTTCGCGCCGGCCGTGCCGTTGTTCGCGGTCGCGGGCGACGCGGCCGTCGTTTCCGGCAGGCCGTCGAACGGCTTGAAGTCGGCGGGGATCAGGCCGAGTGCCTTCTGCCGCGCGATCCGCGCGTTGCGGATCGCATCGTAGCCGGCGTCGTACACGCCCGCGTACTTGTGCAGCCACGGATCGGGCACCTGCAGCGGCCAGTGCGGCGACGTGTACGCCGCGTATGCGAAGAACGGCTTGCCGTCGCGCTGGTTCGAATCGATGTACGAGATCAGCTTCTGCGTATAGAAATCGGTCGAATAGAACACGGCCGGGCTGCCGCCCGCACCGCCCGGCTGCCCGGGCTGGCCAGGCTGCACGTAGCGGCCGTCTTCCGTGTAGTTCGACGAGCCGGCCGGCTCGTGCGCGAAGTGGTTGGTCGCCGCGCCGCCGAGCAGCACGTAGCTGCGCTCGAAGCCCCACTGGTCGGGCGTCTGCCCGCTGCCCGTCGCGCTGCCGACGATTCCCGAGCCGATGTGCCACTTGCCCGCGATGTACGTGTGGTAGCCGGCGTCCTTCAATAGTTGTGCGAACGACAATGCACGGTCGTTCAGGTAGCCCTCGTAGCCGGGCAGCCCGCGCCGTTCGTCGGTCGGCACGCCCATCGTGCCTTCGCCGACGAGATGGTGGTCGGTGCCCGACACCAGCATCGCACGCGTGATCGCGCAGACGGTGCCCGTGTGATGGTTCGACAGGATGCGGCCCGACGCGACGAGCGCGTCGAGGTTCGGCGTATTGATCTCGCCGCCGAATGCATGGATGTCGGAATAGCCGAGATCGTCGGCCATGATGTACAGGATGTTCGGACGTTTCGCCGCCAGCGGCGGCGTGGGGGTGTTCGTCTGTGACGACGGCGCATCGCTGTCGACGCCGCCGCACGATGCAAGCGACAGCGCGCCGGCAATCGCGGCGCAGACGACACGGAAACGAAAAGCATGCAACGGCGACGCGGACTTTTTCATTGTTGTGAACGCTCGATCTACGGGATCGGCGATCTTAGCGTCGCGCGCGCGGCACCCAAAGTCCGATTCGTCACATGCTAACGGGGCGCTGGAATATGCGCGCGAGCCGAATGCACGCCATCCGCGCACGCGTATGCGCGCGCCCGGAATGCGTGGCGAAGCCGGCCGCGGCCGGGCCTCGCGTCTACTGCACCCAATGCGTCAGCTACGCCCGCCGAGACTGCCGCCGCCATCCACGGCCAGCACCTGCCCCGTGACGAAGCCGGCTTCGTCCGACAGGAAGAACGCGATCGCGGCCGCCACGTCGTCGGGCGTGCCAAGCCGGCGCGCGGGAATCGTCGCGAGCACCTTGCGTTCGGCTTCGCTGCCGACGGGCCGCGTCTGCCGGAACAGTTCCGTCTCGATCGGCCCCGGCGCAACCGCGTTGACGGTCACGCCATGGTCGGCCAGTTCGAGCGCCCACGTGCGCGTGCAACCGACGAGCGCGCTCTTCGCGGCGGAATACGCGGTGCGATCGAGACTGCCGAAGATCGCGCGGCTGCAAATGTTGACGATGCGCCCGTAGCCGCGCGCCTTCATCGCATCCGCAAAGTGCTGCGTGACCTGGATCGCCGCCCGCACGTTGAGATCGAACACCGCCTGCAGCGACTGGAAGTCGATCTTCCCGAGCGGTTGCGGCAACGCGATGCCGGCGTTGTTCACGATACCGTCGACTTCATGCTGCTCGCCGATGCGCGCGAGGGTTGCCGCGGTCTGTTCGACGTCGGCGAGATCGCACGCGAGCAATTCGCCGGGAAAGCCGATGTCCGGCGTGTGACGCGCGAGGCCGATGACGCGATGGCCGCGCCGTGCGAGCAATGCGCTGACCGCGAAGCCGATGCCGCGCGAGGCGCCGGTGACGAGATACGTGCGAGATGACATGAGTGCTCCCGAAGTCCGTTCACATGAATGGCGTGGAAACGCGTTTCCGGGGCGAAAGCCCGGAACCTGCATTTTCGTCGGACGATTCTACGCGCGTAACGGGACGTTACGTCGTGTCGTTACGGGTGTGGCCGTAGCAACACGTTACGTTCGCGCCGCGTCAGCATCACCAGTCATTTTCAAATCACGATTTTCATCCAAATATCGTCTGATTTAATTGAAATACTCGAAATACGAAAGAAAGTTTGTTAATCAATACCGGATTCGCAAACGTTTTACGCAAACAAAATGCACGCCTCAAAAATAAGACAAATAATCACCTTAAAATAAATTCCGTTTAAAACAGCGGCAGGCACGCCTCTTGCTGATTCCCGCCCCCATGTGCCGCGTTCGAACCAGAACGAATCACCCGAAAATCGGGCGGCGTCATATTTCGTACAAGTGAATCCGGGGTCGGGGAAATGGTATCGAGCGCAAGCAGGCGTTTTGCCTGGGGGGCCGTGACGTGCCTGTCGCTATTCGCGACGGCACGCGCGCAGGCCCAGGACACCTTCGACGCACCGCCTGCCGCCGCGGCGAACGGCGGACATCCGATCGCGCCGCCGTCGACGCTGCTGAACGCCGAACGCGTCCTCGAGGCGCCGAAGCCGGTGCCTGGCGCGGGCCCGGCCGCCGCGACGCCGGCCGCCGGCACCGCATCGGCCGCCGCCAGGGCCGCCGCCCGCAACGCACTGCCCGAAGACCAGCTCGGCGGCACGGTCACGACCGATGCCGTGACGCTCGCCGGCCGCGACTTCTATACCTACTTCTCGCAGACCTGGTCGGAAATCCCGCTGAGCGAACGCTACATGGTCGCCATTCACGAACGCCCGTCCGGACGGTACGGCAGCCTGATCTGGGTCGAATTCCAGCAGAAGCGCGTATTCCAGACCTTCCTGCCGATTGCACGGGCAAACGTCCGGGCCGTGGCCGAAAACGCCGCCGGCATTTCCTTTCAAACCGTCATTCAGGACGATCTTTCGAATTTACTGTTTCCCGATTCGGATCTGGCGAAAGACGAGATTTAATCGATTAATCAAAATCAGGGGTTAGCGAAAATGAATCGAATCAGATTGAGCATGATCGCCCTGGTCGCCATGACCGCGGTTTCGCCCTATTCGTGGTCGTCGACGCTGGTTTATCAGCCGAACAACCCGAACTTCGGCGGCAACCCGGCAAACGGCCCCAATCTGCTCAACGAGGCCAATGCGCAGAACAAGCACACGGATCCGTCGCTGTCCGGCTTTTCGTCGCCGACGTCCACGTCATCGCTCGACCAGTTCAATGCGCAGCTGCAGCAGGCGATCCTGTCGCGCGTCGCGAGCTCGGTGACGAATTCGATCGTCGGCACCAACGGCGACCTCAAGCCGGGAACGATCAGCACGGGCAATTTCACGATCGTCGTGAGTGCGGCCGGCAACGGCAACCTGCAGGTGACGACCACCGACAAGACGACCGGCGCGACCTCGACTTTCATCGTCAGCAACGGCCAGTAAATCGAACACACGACTGAGCGAATCATGAAAAAAAATGCTGAACGCGCACGCTTCCACACGGGGATGACACGGATCGCAATGGGCGCGGTGCTGCTGCTGTCGCTGGTCGGCTGCGTCACGCGCCCGATGCCGGCCTTGAGCAACGCGACGCTGACGCCGCCGACACGCACCACGCGCGACCTCACGCACCTGCCGCCGCCGAAGGGCAAGATCGCCGCCGCCGTCTACGGCTTTCGCGATCTGACCGGGCAGTACAAGGCATCGCCGGACAGCTCCTTTTCGTCGCAGGTCACGCAGGGCGGCGCGTCGTTCCTCGTCAAGGCGATGCGCGACTCCGGCTGGTTCACGCCGGTGGAGCGCGAGAACCTGCAGGATCTCCTGACCGAACGCAAGATCATGCGCGCCACCGACGGCGCGGATGCGAAGAAGGCACAGAACGATGCGATGGCGCCGCTCATGCCGGCGAACATCGTGCTCGAAGGCGGCATCGTCGGCTACGACACGAACGTCCGGACCGGCGGGGCTGGCGTCGCCTATCTCGGGATCAGCGGGTCGACGCAATACCGGATCGACCAGGTCACCGTCAACCTGCGCGCGATCGACATCCGCACGGGCCAGGTGCTCAACAGCGTCTCGACGACCAAGACCGTCTACTCCTACCAGGTCGACACGGGCGTCTATCGCTTCGTCGGCTTCAAGGACCTGCTGCAGGCGGAAGTCGGGCTGACGCGCAACGAGCCCGCGCAGATCTGCGTCAACGAAGCGATCGAATCGGCACTCACGCACCTGATCGTCCAGGGCGTCGCGAACCAGACCTGGGGGCTGAAGAACGACCAGGACTGGTACGACCCGACGATGCAGCGGTATCTGCAGGAAGACCGGCAGTACGCGCAGGACATGGAGGACGCGAACACCGCGTATGACCCGCAGAAGATCGATCGCCCGGTTGCGTCCACTCATTAACCGGCATCAGGCCGGCCAGCGGAGAAAACATGATGAATCGACAGCGTGATCGGAACGGGCGCGCCCGTGTGGTGCGGCGGGTACTCGCGACCGTGTGGGCCGTGGCGGCCATGCAGGCGGCGTCGGGGGCACCCGTGCCGCTCAGCGATCTCGGCCCGCCCGAACCGGCCTTCGACTACAGCGGCAACATCGTCGCGCTCCGGCAGAGCGGTGTCGGCAATGCCGCGTCGCTGGACCAGGCGGGCCACAACGGCGCGCTGGTCTGGCAGGCCGGCGACGGCAACTCGATCGTTGCGCGGCAGACCGGTGCGCAGAACTGGATCGCGGCTGCGCAGGCCGGCGTCGGCAACACGTTGAAGGCAACGCAACGCGGCACCGGCAACACGTTGCAGGTGCAACAGAACGGCGCCGGCAATTCGGTCGATTCGACACAGGTCGGCACGTCGCTGTCGGCGCGCGTCACGCAGAACGGCAGCAACAACGCGGTGAACATCGTGCAGGGCGGATCGAATACCGGCATCCAGGTGATTCAGACCGGCTACGGTGCGCGCGCCACGGTGCTGACGCGGTGACGGTTACGCGGGATGCAGGGGCAGTGCTGGAAGTGGTGTGAGGTCGGGGGCGCGAGCGCGTCCTCGATTGGCGGGGGTGCCGGTAAAAGACCGACTTTTCCGGCGAATTTTCTTTCGAATCAGGAGCAATCCATGAAGGTGACCAAGTCTGCAATCGCAATCGCCGTGCTGATGCTCGCATCGGCTGCCGCACAGGCCGATTCGTCGGGGAACAACGTAACCGTCGGGCAATCCGGCAGCTTCAACTCGGCGACCGTCCAACAGACGGCGACGAACGGGGACACGGTGTCGATTACCCAGTCGGCGCTCGGCGACAGCACCCAATACGGGTTCGTCGCCAACGTGACGACCCAGGGCGGTAGCGGCGATACGACCGCGATCCAGCAATTCTCCGGTTGGGCGGAGCCGTATTCGAGCGTGAACGTGTCGCAGACGGGCACGTCGCACGAGAAGAACTACGTGAACCAGTTCGGCGGCGGCGACTTCTCGGCGAACATCACCCAGACGACGTCGGCGTACACGGGCGGTGCGCGGTACGACGTCAACACGATCAACCAGTACAGCTACATCGACAGCGCGTCGATTACGCAGCAGGGCGGCGGCTGGAACACCGTGACGATCAACCAGGGCTCGCCGAGCCAGTCGGCGATCGGCAACCGCGCGACGGTCACGCAGACCGACACCGTCGGCAACACCGTCGGCATCACGCAGACCGGCAACGGCGGCACGGCGAATGTGCAGACGACCTGGGGCGGCGGCAACACGACGTCGATCACGCAAACGGGCGGCACGACCAACGCAAACGTGTCGCAGTTCGTCGAGAGCGGCGACAAGGTCACGACGACCCAGAGCGGCACCGCGACCGCCAGCGTGACGTCGCAGTTCGGCGCCAACAACCAGACGACGATCGCGCAATCGGGCGGCGTAAACAGCAACAGCGCAACGGTGAACCAGTTCGTGGCCGTCTCCGACACGACCTCGATCACGCAATCGGCGGATGGCAACAAGGCGACGGTCAACCAGACGTTCGAGGTTGGCGACACCGCGACGATCAAGCAGACGGCCGCATCGAACGACGCGACGATCACGCAGCAGTTCGGCTCGGGCAACAGCGCGGCCATCACGCAGACCGCCGCGAGCAACAAGGCGACGATCCTGCAGGACGGTTCGGTCGGCTCGACGGCATCCGTCACGCAGAGTTCCGCGGACAACCAGGCGAACGTGACGCAATCCGCGTCGAATTCGCTGGTGAAGGTGAACCAGACTCTGAGTATCGGCAACTACGCGAATGCGTCGCAGACCGGCGCGGACGACGTGCTGAATCTCGCGCAGTCCGGCGCCGACAACATCATCAACGCGACGCAAGTGTCCGGCAAGGGCAACCAGGGCTTCGTGACGCAGCTCGGCTTCAACAACAACGCCACGCTGCTGCAGCAGGGCAACGGCAACTACGCGAGCATCAACCAGAGCGGCTTCAACAACACCGCTTCGATCAAGCAGCACTAAGCACCGCCGGTGTTACGGAAAGGCCGGACGGGTACCCGTTCGGCCTTTTTTTCATTCGACAGGAGACGATCATGGTTGACATTCACGATCTCAACGCCTATTTCGACATCGCCGCCAGTGCCGGCGGCGTGAATATCGTGCCGCATGTGCAGGCGGCCGCACCGGTCGACGTGTCGTACAGCCTGCGCATCACGAAAACCGGCGGCGCGGGCTCGGCGGCGCTGACACGCTCCGGCGAATCGCGGCTTGCCGGCGGCGAGGATCGGCCGCTCGCGACGCTGCGGCTGAGCGTCGATTCGGGCGATATCTGCAACGCGACGCTGGTGCTGCACGTCAATGGCGAGCACGCGGAGTATTCGGTGGACTGCAATCCGCACCGGGCGTCGCATTGAATCGGCGCGGCGCGGGCGCGTCACGGCACCCGCCGGGCACGCGCCTGCCGCGTGACGCACCCGGCCTCGGCGCGCGGCGATCAGCCGGCCCGCCCCGCCGCCACCGGCATCGCGCGTCGCGATGCGATCCGCAACGCCAGCACGCCGCCGGCCAGCAACGCGACCGCGACGAGCAGCAGCGCGAGGTCGTACGAATGCGTGACGTCCTTGATCCGCCCCATCACCGGCGGCAGCGCGAGCCCCGCGATATTCGCGACCGCGTTGATCAGCGCGATCGACGCGGCGGCCGTGAGACCCGACACGTATTCGGTCGTCACGGCCCAGAACACCGGCGTCGCGGCCCAGTTGAAGCCGACCGCGAGCACGAGCAGCGCATACGCGACGGGCAGCGTCGGTGTATAGATCGCCGCGATCAGCAACGCGCCGGCCAGCAGCATCGGCACGCCGAGATGCAGCGCGCGTTCGCCGCCGAGATCCGAACGCCGGCCGTTCACGTACATCGCGACGCACGCGAACAGGAACGGCAGCGCGGACAGGCTGCCGACCGCGAAACTCGATTGTCCCGACAGGCTCTTCACGAGCAGCGGCAGGAACAGCGTGAGACCGATCGTGCCGAACGCCTGCAGCAGCCAGAACGCGGCGAGCGCCCACACCTTGCCGTCGCCGAACGCACGCCGCAGCGCGACGCCGTGCGACAGGTGCTCGCGCGGCGCGGTGTCGCGCAGCGTCGCTTCGAGCCACGCGCGCTCGTCGGCCGGCAGCCAGCGCGCATGCGCGGGCGTGTCGGGCAGGCGGCGCAGCACGACGAATCCGAGCAGCAGCGCGGGCACGCCTTCGAGCAGGAACAGCCAGCGCCAGCCCTCGATGCCGAGCACGCCGTTCAGGTTCAGCAGCGCGCCGGACAGCGGCAGCCCGATCACGGAGGCAAGTGTCGCGCCGATATAGAAGAACGACATCGCGCGTGCACGGTCGCTCGGCGGATACCACGCGGACAGGTAGTAGATGATGCCTGGCGTGAACCCCGCTTCCGCCGCGCCGAGCAGCAGGCGCATCGCATAGAGTTGTCCCGGCGTATGGACAGCGCTCATCGCGGCCGCGACGATGCCCCACGTGATCATGATCCGCGCGATCCAGCGGCGTGCGCCGACGCGCGCGAGGAACAGGTTGCTCGGCACCTCGAACAGGATGTAGGTCACGTAGAACAGCCCCGCGCCCAGCCCGTACATCCCGGCGCTCAGCCCAAGGTCGGCGTTCATCTGCAGCGCCGCGACCGAGATGTTCGAGCGGTCGATATACGCGACGAGATACAGCAGCATCAGGAACGGAATCAGGCGCAGGTTCAGGCGCCGCATCGTCGCGGCGTGCAACTGCGGGGTGGCAGCGGTCATCGGTGTGTCTCCTGGTTCGTCTCGCCCGTCTCGCGGGACGGTACGGTCGCCGCGCGGCGGCGGCGGCGCGCCGCGTGAAGCGCGGCGTCATCGAGGCCAGTCTAGGAGCCGTGTGAATTTCGCGTCAATTACCGGGACGTCGTCTCGATATGTGAGATGCGTGCGGCGGGCTGCGTCCCGTGTGCGTTCGATTCAGTTCAGTTCAGTAGCGCATCACGAGAAACAGCCCGGCAGCCGCGAGCGCCATGCCCGGCCATGCGAGCGCGCCGATCGTCTCGCCGAGCGCCACCAGCGCGATCAACGCGGTCGCAGGCGGAATCAGGAAGAACAGCGCCGACACGCGCGACGCCTCGCCGTAGCGCACCATCGCGAGCAGCAGCGAGATCGCGATCAGCGAGTTGCAGATGACGAGGTACGCGAGCGAACCGGCGAGCCCGGCGGTCCATTGCACGTGCATCGGTTCGAGCGCGAACGCGAGCGGTGCCGTGACCGCGAGGCCGACCGCGTACTGCACGAGGTTCGCGGTGACCGGATGGACGTCGGTGCCGAAGCGCTTTTCCCACAGCGTGCCGCCGGTGATGCACGCGAGCGCGAACAGCGCGAACGCGAGCGCCCATGGCGACGCGACGTCGACCGACGAACGCGCGAGAATCACCAGCACCGCGCCCGCGGCGCCGAGCGCGAGCCCGATCCAGCGCAACACGCCAACGCGCTCGCCGGCAATCATCGGCGCGAGCAATCCGACGAGAATCGGCTGCTGCGACGTGACGAGCGCAACGGCACCGGCCGACATGCCGAGCTTCAGGCTCAGGTACGTGAATGCGAAATAACCGGCCTGCAGCAACAGGCCGACCACGACGAGATCGCGCCAGGCGCGCCTCGTGCGCGGCAACGCGGGGCGCAGCCACAGGAACGGGCCGGCGAGCAGCGCGACGACGCAGGCATAGCGCAGCGCGAGGAACGTGAGCGGATCGGCATAGCGCAAGCCGAGCTTCAGGAACACGAAGCCGCTTGCCCACAGGAGCAGGAACAGCGCGGGCGCGATGCGCAACCAGCCCGGTTGCCGTGCGGCCTTCGGGGTATCGATCGTCGTCATGCGCGCTCGCATGGTGTCGTCGCAGGGATATCTGCCCCGCTCGCGCCGCGGCCGCGTGCATGCGCGCGCATCAGCGGCGCACCGGGTGACCGTTGAGATTCGGTGCGCTCACTGTCGCGACGATGACGACCTGCGGTTCCCGCTTCATGACGGCATGCCCCCGGTAGATTCGGCGTGCGACGATCATACGCCGCGCCAGCCGATCACGCGTCGTGTCGTGGACAGGTGACGCTCGCCGCGAGGCGAGACAAGGCGAGGCGAGGCGGCGCATCACGCATCACGCATCACGCATCACGCATCACGCGTCACGCGTCAATCGTCAATCGTCCGACGCCAGCATGCGCGGTATCTCGTCGACGAGCGCATCGATGACGACCCGCACCTTCGACGGCACCTGCCGCGAGGCCGGCCGCACCGCGGACACCTCGGCACCCGACACGCTGTTGCTGTCCATCACGAGCGCGAGGCGGCCGTCGCGCAGGTAAGGCGCCATCAGCCAGCACGGCAGCCATGCGAGGCCCGCGCCGGCGGCGGCCGCATCGGCGATCGCCTGCAGGTCGTCGAGCCGCAGGCGGCCGGCCGGGCGATGGTCGTGCACCGCGCCGTCCGCGCCGACGACCCGCCACGGCGTCGGTTGCCCGCCGCGCGAATACGCGATCCCGACGTGCGACGCGAGTGCGTCGAGCCCCGCCGGCCGGCCATGACGTTCGAGATACGCGGGCGACGCGCAGATGCCCATGCGCTGCACGCCGAGCTTGCGGCCGACGAGCGCGCTCGTGTCGGCCAGCTCGCCGATGCGCACCGCGATATCGAAGCCGTCGTTGACCAGGTCGGCCACGCGATCGCTGAACGACACGTCGATTTCGAGCCGCGGATGGCGCTCCACGAGGCGCCGCATGACGGGCGCCACGCATTGCCGCCCGAACAGCACGGGCACGCTGACGCGCAGCCGCCCCGCCGGCTCGCGCTGCCCCGCGTCGAGCGCGGCCTCCGTCTCGCCGAGTTCGGCCAGCAACCGCCGGCACTGCTCGTAATAGACGAGCCCTTCGTCCGTCAGGCCGAGCTGACGTGTCGTGCGCTGCAGCAGCCGCGCGCCGAGACGGCGTTCGAGCCGCGCGACGACCTTCGCAACGGCCGAGCGCGTGACACCGAGCCGCAGCGCGGCCGCCGCGAAGCTGCCCGACTCCACCACGTCGACAAATTCGGCCACGCCTCTCAGCCGCTCGTCCATGCGCTTGCGCTCCATTGGGTAACAGGTTTGTGTCCACACAGGCGACAGTCATTGGCCGATTTCTCGCCAATGCGTCCCGGTGCGCAACACTATGATAGTCCGCTCTATCTCGAAAAGGAGTCGACATGAACGCATGGCAAGTGAAACCGGGCGACGGCGTGGCCGGGCTTCGGCGCATCGACGCGCCGCGCCGCGCGGTCGGGCCGACCGACGTCGTCGTGAAGATCCACTCGGCCGGACTGAACTATCGCGACCTGATGTTCGCGCGCGGCGACTATCTCGGCATCGGCACGGACGCGCTGATTCCGGTTGCCGACGGCGCCGGGGAAGTCATCGAAACCGGCCGCGACGTCACGCGCTTCAAGCCGGGCGATCGCGTGATCAACACGTACTTCCCGCACTGGCTCGACGGGCCGCCGACGCCGCAGAAAGTCTCCGCCTCGCCCGGCGCGCAATTCGACGGTGTGCTGGCCGAACACTTCGTGTCCGACGAAGCCGCGCTGGTCGCGATTCCTGCGCATCTGAACTACGACGAGGCGGCGACGCTGTCGTGCGCGGGCATCACCGCATGGAACGCGCTGTTCGCCGATGGCGGCGCGGGGCCCGGCGCGACCGTCGTGCTGCTCGGCACGGGCGGCGTGTCGATCGTCGCGCTGCAGCTCGCGCATGCGGCCGGGCTGCGCACCATCGTCACGTCGTCGAGCGATGCGAAGCTCGAACGCGCCCGCGCGCTCGGTGCGGACGCAACGATCAACTATCGGACGACGCCCGAATGGCAGCATGAAGTGCTGCGGCTCACCGGCGGCGCAGGGGCGGATCTGGTGGTCGAAGTCGGCGGCAAGGACACGCTGCCGCGCTCGGTCGCCGCGACGAAGATGGGCGGCATCGTGTCGGTGATCGGCGGCCTCAGCAGCTTCGCCGGCCCGGAACTCGGGCTGCTGTCGCTGATCGGCGGGATCCGGCAGCTGCACGGGATCATGGTCGGCAGCCGCGCGATGCTCGACGACGTCGTGCGCCTCGTCGACGCAAAGCAGATCAAGCCGGTGGTCGATCGCGTGTTCGGCTTCGACGAAGCACCGCAGGCGTATGCGTACCTGCAGTCGGGGCAGCACTTCGGCAAGGTCGTGATTCGCGTCGCGCAGTAAGCACGAAGAGGCGATGGGCCGTTCGGCCCATCGCCTCAACACCGCTTTCCGCAGCGCGCCGTCAGAACTTGTGACGGATACCCGCGTGAACCATCAGCTGCTTCGAGGTCGACGACAAGTCCGCCGCGCCGGGAATATAGGCCTGGTCGAGCGACGAGCCCGTCGCATCGCCCGCAACCCGCTGGTACGCCCCCATCAGGTACACGTCCGTGCGCTTCGACAGGTTGTAGTCGGCCATCAGCCCGAGCGAATGGATCTTCGGCTTCGCGCTGCCCGTCGTCGCGTCATAGCGCACCGTCGTGTACACGTACTGCGCACCGACGAACAACGCGGGCGTGAACTGGTATTTGCCGTTCACCTCGAAGTTCTGGTACTTGATCGACGACACCGTGCCACCCGCGAGCGGGCCCGTCACCGGCTGGATCGTTTCGTCGCCGAACAGGTAGCCGACGTTCGCGGTCGGCCGCGTGACGTTGCTGTTCGTGTACGCGAACCCGAGCGTCGCGGGCCCCGCCGTGTAGTTGATGCCCGCACCGAAGATCCGCAGCCGCGCCGACGCAAAGTTCGCATCGGCGCCGACCGATCCCGCCCCCGCGATCGCGCCGCCCGACGTCGCCCCCGGGTTGTCCGCATTCAGGAAGGCCGCGCCGACGAGCAGCCCGCCCTGCTCGTATTGCGCGCCGACGCTCCACTGCCGGTTGTTCGCGAAGCCCGTGTCGTTGCTGAAGCTGTACGTGCCGCCGAACGAGAAGCCGGAGAAATCCGGGCTCGCGTACTTGACCGTGTTGTTCACGCGGAACGTGTTGCCGGTGTTGTCGTTGTCGAGCGGATGCGAGAACGGATAGACGCCCCAGCTGCCGTTCGCGGTCGTCGGCGCGAGATAGTCGACCACCGCATCGTATTGCCGGCCGAGCGTCAGCGTGCCGAAACGCGCGCTGCCGAGGCCGACGTAGGCCTGCCGCCCGAACATGCGGCCGCCCTGTGCAAGCGTGCCGCTGTTCACGTTGAAGCCGTTCTCGATCTGGAACAGCGCGCTGTAACCGCCGCCCAGATCCTCGGTGCCTTTCAGCCCCCAGCGGCTGCCTTGCGCGAAGCCGCTCGCCATCTGCCACGCGCTGTGGCCGCCGACGTTGTTCGTGTAGTCGATGCCGGCGTCGACGAGGCCGTACAGCGTGACACTGCCTTGCGCGAACGCGGGCGCTGCACACAGCGCCGGAATCGCGACGAATAACGATCTCCAGTTCATTCGTTTTCCTTATTTATAATTTCGTTGCTGCCCGTTTGACGGGCATCGCCGCTTACTTCGCGCCGTAGATGTCGAAGTCGAAGTACTTCTTGTTGATCCGCTGGTACGTACCGTTCGCGAGGATCGTCGCGAGCGCGCGGTTGAAGGCATCGCGCAGGTCGTTGTCCTGCTTGCGCAGCCCGAGCCCGTCGCCCTGCCCGAAATACTTCACGTCGTCGATCGCCGCGCCGACGAACGCGAAATCCTTGCCCTGCGGTTTCTTCAGGAAGCCGTCGTTCGCCGCGATCGAGGCCTGGAACGCCGCGTCGAGCCGGCCCGTCACGAGATCGGCATAGACCTGGTCCTGATTCTGGTACGACACGATCTGCACGCCGGCCGCCTGCCAGTTCGCGATCGCATAGTCGGCCTGTGCGGAGCCCTGCTCGACCCCCACGCGCTTGCCCTTCAGCGCGTCGGCCGTCGGCAGCAGCGGCGAGCCCTTGCGTGCGACGAGGCGCGCCGGCGCATTCGAGATCCGGTTCGTGAACGCGATCTGCTGCTGCCGCTTCGGCGTGATCGTCATCGACGATGCAATCACGTCGAACTTGCGCGCGAGCAGCCCCGGAATCATCCCGTCGAAACTCGACTCGACCCACACGCAGCGCGCATGCAGCTCCGCGCACAACGCGTTCGTGATGTCGATTCCGAAGCCCGTCAGCGTGCCGTCGGGCAGCTTGTATTCGAGCGGCGGGTAAGTCGGATCGACCGCGAGGCGGATCTCCTTGCCCGCCCAGTCGCCCGCATGCGCCGCCCCTGCCGCCAGCGCCATCGCGAGCGCCGCCATCCGTTTCCACTGTTTCATTGCCAGTCTCCTTCCATGTGTGAATCGTCAGTCAAAATCATCCGGGCCATCACGCGAGGTAGCGTTCCGCCAGCGCAATCCAGTAGCTCGCGCCCGTAGCGAGGCAAGCGTCGTTGAAGTCGTAGCCGGGGTGGTGCAGCCCGCACCCGGCAGCACCGTCGCCGTTGCCGATCGACAGGTAGCTGCCGGGGCAGGCGTTCAGCATGAACGCGAAATCCTCGCTGGCCGCGATCGGCCGCAGATGCGGGATCAGCGCGCCATCGCCGCCCCATTCGCGCGCGACGTCGCGCGCAAACGCGGTTTCCGCCGCGTGATTGACGAGCACCGGGTACTCGTGCCGATAGTCGATCTCGGCCGTCGCGCCGTAGCTCGCCGCCTGCCCGTGCACGATCTCGCGAACGCGCCGTTCGAGCAGCGCGCGGACGTCCGGCGACAGCGCGCGCACGCTGAGTGCGAGTTCCGCGTGCGGCGGGATCACGTTCGATGCGGTGCCCGCGTGGATCGAGCCGGCCGTCACGATCGCCAGCTCCTGCGGATTCACATTGCGCGACACGACGGTCTGCAGCGCCATCACGATCGACGCGCACACGACCACCGGATCGATCGTCGCATGCGGCACCGCGCCATGCCCGCCGCGCCCGATCACACGCACGCGCACCTCGTCGGCCGATGCCATCGCCGGGCCGTCGCAGAAACCGAGCACGCCGGCCGGCAGGCCCGGCACGTTGTGCATCGCGAACACCGCGTCGCACGGAAACTGCTCGAACAGCCCGTCGTCGATCATCCGCTTCGCGCCGCCGAGCCCTTCCTCGGCCGGCTGGAAGATCAGGTTCAGCGTGCCCGTGAAGCGTTCGCGCTCGGCCACGCAGCGCGCCGCCGCGAGCAGCATCGCCGTATGACCGTCGTGGCCGCACGCGTGCATCACGCCGTCGCACTGGCTCGCATGCGGCAGCCCGGTCGCCTCGCGGATCGGCAGGGCATCCATGTCCGCGCGCAGCCCGAGCCGTTTCCCGGGGCCGCGCGTCAGTGTGCCGACCACGCCCGTGCCGCCGAGCCCGCGCGTCACCCGATAACCCCATGTTGTCAGGCAATCTGCCACGAGGTCGCTCGTCGCATGCTCCTCGAAGCCGAGCTCCGGCTGCGCGTGCAGCCGGCGGCGCAGCGCAATCATCTCCGTCTCGATGGCCGCCATTTCCGGCGGGATAGGTTTGTGGTCCAACCCCGATTCTCCTCGATGCCTTCCGGTTGCCGATCGCCCGAATGACCGATCGTGCCCGCATCGTAGGCAGCGAAAATCCCGGCGAACAGCCGCGGTTTCGTTATGATGACAACCTTTCGTTGTCGGGTATCGCACCATGAGCACGATCAAGCTGCATCAGCTGCAGGCGCTCGTCGCGAGCGCGGAGGCCGGGAGCATCCGCGGCGCGGCGCGCACCCTCGGGCTGTCGCAGGCGGCCGTCACGCGCGCGCTGCGCGAACTCGAGGCCAGCGAGCGGCTGCCGCTGCTGGTCCGCGCGCCGGAGGGGATCGGCTTCACCGAATACGGCAAGACGCTGCTCACGCACGCGAAGCTCGTGCTGAAGCAGCTCGAGCACGCGCAGAGCGATCTCGAACGCATGCGCGGCCGCGTCGAAGGGCGGCTGAGCGTCGGCGTGACGCCGTGGCTGACGATGACGTTCCTCGCGGAAACGGTGCTGCGCTTTCGCGAGCAGATGCCCGACGTGCGTCTCGAACTCTACGAAGCGCTGATGGCCGTCGCGCAGCCGCTGTTGCGCGACGGCAGCATGGACTTCGCGCTCGGGCACGTGCAACCCGGCGGCACGCAGGAATTCGCGTTCGAGCCGATGCTGCGCTACGAGACCGCGGTGATGGTGCGCGCCGGCCATCCGCGCGAGCACGCGCGGTCGATCCACGACCTGGTCGACCACGACTGGGTGCTGAATTTCGCGGCCGACGGGCAAGCCGCGCTGGTCGACTACCTGTTCACGCGCCACGGTGCCGAAATCGACGAACGGCGCATCGTGCGCGCGCAGTCGGTGGCGATGCTGCAGACGATGCTCGAACAGGCCGACATGTGTACGTGGTGCCCGACGATCCTCGCGGCCGTGCCGCCGTTCGGCGAACGGATGCGCGCGTTGCAGCTGAAGGAAACCTTCGAGCCGCGCGATCTCGGGATCGTCACGCGGCGCAGCAGCACGCTGAGCGACGCGGCGCGCTGCTTCATCGACTGCCTGCTGTACGTGATCCGCCGCCATGCGCGCTCGGCACGCAAGGCGGATCTCGCACTGTTCAGGACGCTGTCGCTGCTGATCTGACGCGCGGCAGACGCGGCTCGCCGCCGCGTCGCCTGCCGCCCGTCAGATCTTCGCCGTCAGCGTGATCCCGACCGTGCGCGGATCGCCGTACAGCACCGGATACGCGCCATACGACGGCAGCAGCTCGAGCTTCTTGTAGACCTTGTTGGTCAGGTTCGTCACGTAGCCCGTCACGATGTACTTCTGGTTCGGCGTCGTGTAGGACACGTGCGCGTTCAGCACCGTGTAGCCGCCCTGCCAGAGCTGCGGCATCGTCTGCCGCGTCGCGCTGAAGTATTCGCGGCTGCGGTAATTCACGTCGCCGCCGGCCGTCAGCGTGCCGAACGACACCGGCACGCGATAGTCGAAGCCCGCGTTGATCGTCGTATGCGGCGAACGCGCGAACGAATTGCCGACGGCGGTCGGCACGTTGCGGAACTCCGTGTAGCGCGTGTTCAGCATCCCGAGGTTCGCGAACAGGTAGAGGCTGTTGACCGGCTGCGCCTTCAGCTCCAGCTCGAAGCCGTCCGCGCGCCCCTGCCCCGCATTCGACAGCGTCGACACCGGCGGGCCGCCGAACGGGTTCGGCGCGAGCGCGAACACCTGGATGTCGCGATAGTCGTAGTGGAATACGCTCGCGTTGACGATCAGCCGCTTGTCGAACCATTCGCTCTTGATCCCGACCTCGTAATCGGTCAGGTACTCCGGCGACACGGTCGACACCGTGCTCTGCGTATACGCGTTGCCGTTGTAGCCGCCCGAGCGGAAGCCGCGCGCATAGCGGAAATACGCGCGCACGTTGCTGCTGAGCGCGTATTCGGGCGTGAGATCCCAGGTCGGCGCGCGCCACGTGTTCGTCTGGTTCTGCCGCGCGCTGACCGCCAGCGGCGACGACACCGACGACGGTTCCCACCAGCTGCCCGGATTGCTGAACGTCACGTTGCCGGTGTCTTGCAGACCGGTCAGGTTGATGTTCTTGCGCTCGATCGTGTAACGCAGCCCGCCCGTCACGTTGAAGCGGTCGGTGAACCGGTACTTCACGCTGCCGAAGATCGCCGCGCTCTGCGTGTGCTGCGTGAGGTCGGTCAGGTGGTAGAACGCGGGCGACGGCGATCCCGGCAGGCCGCCGCCGGCGCCCTGCTCGGCCAGTTGCTCGGTAAACAGGTGCGTGCCGACGATCCAGCTCAGCCGGTCGCTCTGCGGCGATTCGAGCCGGAATTCCTGCGAGAACTGGCGGCTCGACAAACGATCGTGCGAGCGTGCGGCGTCGAACGCGGAATAGTCCTCGTCGTCCTGGTACCAGCGGTGCAGCCCTTCGAACGCGGTGATCGAGGTCAGCGTCACCGCCGGGTTGATGCGCCAGTGCGCGGTGAGCGACGTGCCCCAGGTCGAGATGTGATCGCTCGACGGTGCGTTGAGCGACACCGTGTACGGATCGCTCGACCCGACGAAGCCGAACTGGTTCGCGCCGCCCGGCCCCGCGCCCTGCGCGTGCCACGCATTGCCGCCGCCCGTGTAGTTGCGGCCGTGGATGTTGAACAGGAAGTCGGTATCCGACGTCGGCAGGGCCAGCACCTGGAAGCGCACCGCGTTGTCGTGGAAGCCGCCGAAGCGCCCTTGCTGCACGGTGTTCGTGTAGAAGCTGTCGGCGTTCTCGTGATACACCGACACGCGCGCGGCCAGCACGTCGTTCTTGCCGATCGGCCCGCCGATCGCGGCTTCCGCGAGCCGGCTGTTGTACTGGCCGAGCCCGATCTTGCCATAGCCGCTCACGTCGAAGGTCGGCTTCTGCGACGTGATGCTGAGCGCGCCGCCGACCGTATTCTTGCCCCACAGCGTGCCCTGCGGGCCGCGCAGCACTTCGATGCGATCGAGGTCGAACAGCGGGAAGCCCTGCCCGAACACACTGTTGATGTAGACGTCGTCGAAGTACACGCCGACCGGGCTCAGCGACAGGTCCGACGGGTCGTTGCTGCCGACGCCGCGCAGGAACCAGCGCGGCCGCTCGCGGCCCTCGGTCGATTGCCCGGTAAAGTTCGGCACGTACTTCGTCACGTCGTTGATCACGCGCAGCTCGTTGTTCTTGATCGCGTCGCCGCTCAGTGCGCTCACCGCGACCGGCACGTCCTGGATGCTCTCCTTGCGCCGGCGCGCGGTCACCGTCACCGTGCCGAGGTTCGTTTCGCGTGTGGCCGTGCCGCGGGTGGCGCGGGCCGCCTTCGGCGTGGCCACGGCTGCATCGGCCGCGCCCGGTTGCGCCGGCTTCGCGTCCGGTGCCGCCGTCGCCGCGCCATCTTCCGCCCACGCGGGCAACGATACGGCCCCGCCCGTCAGCAGTCCCCCCAGCGCGGTGACGATGAGTTTTTTCCTGAACATCGATGAGTCATCCTGTTTGATCGGTTGAACGCACGTGCGTGCGCGACGCACGGGTTACCTATTGCAATTCGGATGCCAGCATCGAGAAGCCCGTCGCACGGGGCTTTCGGCATGCGTGCGGGGCAGGTGTTGCTGCATGCGCATCTGTGCAGGGAAGCAAACTGCTTGTCACGCAACACCGCCGGATCGCGCAACACCGGATCCGCCGATCATCAGGACAGCTTCGCAGGCAAGGGCCGCAATGCATCGCGCCGCCCATGTGCGACGCGCAACGCGAACGCAACCAGCACGACGACGGGCAGCCAGCACAGAAACACGGCCCTTAGCCCGACAACCGGCACGAGCGCGCTGCCGGCCAGCGGGCCGCAGAATGCACCCGTCATCGACGCGAGGTTGTAGAGGCTCGACACCTGGCTCTTGTCGGCCGGGTGACGGCCGAGATGCTGCATGTTGACGAGATGCAGCAGCGACGATCCGGCGCACAGCGCGGCGAGTCCCGCACCGACGATCCATGCGTCATGCGCAAGACCCAGCGCGAGCAACCCGGCCACGCCACCGGCAAGACTGAGCGCCTGGCAACGGCGCGCGGTCATCCGCTGCGCGACATGCCCGAGCCCGAACAGCGCGATCACCGCGACGACGCCCTGCAGCGTCAGCAGCGCGACGGCTTTCGTTTGCGACAGCCCGAGCGACTGGATCGCCTGCACCACCGTATACGCGCCGGCGAGCGAACGCGTCGCGCTGTTCACGGCTTCCAGCACGAGCTGCTCGCGCACGTCGTGGCTCCACGCGAGCGCCGCCAATGCGCGCAGGCCGCCGGGTTCCGGTTGCGCACCGTGCGGCGCAGGCTCCGCGTCGCCGAGCAGCGTCCGGCTGAACAGCGCCATGCCCACGAAGCTCGCCGACGCCGCGCAAAACGTTGCGACCGCGCCATGCGTGCCGATCAGCCAGCTCGCCAGCCACGGCCCGACCATGCCGGTTCCGACCGACATCGCCGCACGGTACCAGCCGGCACGCGCGAGGCCGATCTGCGCGAGACGGGCGAGAAACACGCCGTTGATCGACACGATCCGGAACGGGATGCACAGCCCGATCAACACTTGCGTGAGCGCAATCAGCGGCCATGCGCCGGTAAACGGCACGACGAGATTGAGCAGCATCGGCCCCATGCTCGCGGCGAAGTACACGCGCCGTGCGCCGTAGCGCGCAACGAGCAGCCCGGCCGGCAAAGTCATCAACGCGATGCCGAGCGGCTCCATCGCGGCGATGATGCCGAGCCGCGCGCTGTCGACACCGAGCGCGAGCGCATACAGCGTCGTCGCGAGCTGCGCCATGCTGATCGTCGTGCCGCTCGCGAGCGCCAGCAGCATGAAGCCGCCGGTGAAGCGCTCGCGCCGCCATGCGTCGGCGACGCGTGCCGGCGCGCTCACCGCACGGCGTCGCGAGACAGCGTCGCGATGCCGTCGAGCGCGCGCCGGTCGATCCATGCGCGCACGTCGAAGTCGGCAGGCAGGAACTGCCATTCGACGAGGAAGCGCTTGAAATCGTCGAGCGCGGCGATCGACGCTTCGTCGAGATCCGTGCGCAGCCGCCGATGAACGTCCGCGCCGTATGCGAGCCGCAGCCAGTCATGGCCCGATCCGGTTTCGCGGCCGAGATAGCCGAGCACTTCCTGCTCGTGCTCGCGCGCCCAGCCTTCGACATCGGTCACGCGCGCGAGGAAGCGGCTGACGATGTCGGGATGGCGTTCGAGCGTCGACGCATTGACGGTCAGCGGCCGCGGCGACCCGTTGTTGATGCGGATCTGCGGATCGGGATGAAAGCCGATGTCGACGACCGGCTGCGCGCCGATCAGGTGCGCGGTTTCGAGCCCGAGCGAACCTTTCACGTAGATCGCGTCGACCTCGCCGCGCACGAGCGCGGCCGCTTCGGCCGCATAGAGCCGGCGGCTGGACAGGCTCGCGGGATGAGCGAAGGCCGCGTCGCGCGTGACCGGCGTCGACACCGGTGCGCGCAGGTTCGACGCGGGCACGTCGACCCATTCGACGTCGGCCGGGCCGAGCCCGTCGAGCGACAGCGCGCTGATGAAGCCGCGCAGCGCCGCCGCGCGGAAGATGTCGATGCGCTCGCCGTCGCGACGCGGCAGGCCGATGCGGCGCCCGCGCAAATCCTTCGGCCGCTTCAGGCCGCTTTCCGGCAGCGCGACGATCGCTTGCGCCTCGTCGACCCAGGTCAGCGCGACCACGCGCGTGTCGGCGCCGGCCGCGCGCGCCCACAGCGCCGGAATGCTGCCGCCCTGCCGGAATGCGTTGTCGAGGGAATGATCGACGTGCGCATGATGCAGCGCCGCGTGCTGGCTTTCCTGCAGCGCGCGCACGGTGATGCCGTCGCCGGCGAATTCGCTGTCGAGCCAGCCGAGATGTGCGGCAATGCCGAGCGGCGTCGGCACCGGACAGCGCGTGTACCAGATCGACTGGACGTTGTGTGAGGCCGTGATGCTCATGGATGCGTTCGGAAAAAGAGTGGTGAAACGCGCATCAGCCGCGCGGCGCGGTGAGCACCGACAGCCGTGTGATGCCCGCATGCTCGATCGCGGCCATCAGCTTCGCGACGGTGCCGTACGGCACGTGCTCGTCGGCCTGCAGGTCGAGCGCGACATCGGGCCGGCCGGCCTTCAACGCGGCCAGCTCGGCCGGCACCGCGGCAAGCGCGACCGCGCGCTTGTCGAGATACACCACGCCCTTGTCGTCGACGCTCACGGTGACGTTCGGCTTGCGATCGGCCGGTGCCGTGGCGACGGTGTTCGGCAAATTCACGTGCACCGCGTTGTTGAGCAGCGGCGCCGTGACGATGAAGGCGACGAGCAGCACGAGCATCACGTCGACGAGCGGCGTGATGTTGATTTCGCTGAGCACGTCGTCGTTGTCGGAGGAAGAAGAGAACGCCATTATGCGAACGCCTCCTGACGGGTGTCGTCGGCGCGGCGCGCCGGCACGGGCGTGGCGGCGGCGGCCGGCACGCGGAAGCCGGCCTTCTGCGCGAGCGTGACGAAATCGGTGGCGAAGGCATCGAGGTCGGCCGACGCGGCCTTCACGCGGCGCACGAAGAAGTTGTACCCGAGCACGGCCGGCACGGCGACCGCGATGCCGATCCCGGTCGCGACCAGCGCCTCGCCGATCGGCCCGGCGACGACGTCGATGCTCGCCGACGCGCTGTGCGTGATCGCGGTCAGCGCGTGGATGATGCCGAACACGGTGCCGAACAGGCCGACGAACGGCGCGGTGCTGCCGATCGACGCGAGCACCGCCAGCCCCGCTTCCTCGCGCCGGCGCGCATTGTGGATCTGCTGGCGCAGATGGCGTTCGAGCAGGTCGTGGCGGCTCCAGCTGTGTTCGAGATCGTGCGCGCTGCTCTCGTCGGCGCGCCGCAGCGCGTCGAAGCCCGTCGCGGCGAGTTCGCCCACCGGGCTGTTCGCGCTGTCGAGCGCGGCCGCCTCGTGGAAGCTGTTCGCGGCCCAGAACGCGCTCGTGTAGCGCCGGTTGCGCGCGCTCGCCCGCAGGCTCTGGATCGCCTTTACGACGATCAGCGTCCACGTGACGACGGAGAAGATGACAAGCAGCCAGAGCGCGCCCTGGACGATAAAGGTGGTCGGGATACCGTTCATGAAGTGAGTTCCTTTAAAAATGTGACGGGCCGCCCGGCGGGTCAGCCCAGCTTGAAATCGATCGGCACGTTGACCCAGCCGTCGACCGCTTCGTCGCCGCGCTTCGCGGGCACGAAGGTCCAGCGCTTCACCGCGGCCACCGCCGCGTTGTCGAGCATGCGGCGGCCGCTGCTCGTGCGGACGTCGACGGAATCGGGCGTGCCGCTCGCGAGCACGTGCACACGCAGCACGACGCGCCCTTCCCAGCCCTGGTCCTGCGCGAACGCCGGATAGTCGGGCGCCGGGTTGCGCAGGTACGCCGCGTCGCCGATCGGTGCGGTTTCGCGCACGGGAGCGGCAGGCGCGGCCGGCGCGGGAGCCGGCGCGGCTTGCGTGGCGGCAGCGGGTGCCGCCGTCGCCGGGGCCGCCTCGCGGGCGACCTGCGGCGCGGCGGCCGGCAC